>NZ_CP018076.1:1280069-1920104 GCF_001886735.1 Sulfitobacter alexandrii | reverse complement strand
TCATGCCCAGCGGGGGCAGCCCGCCCTGCGCGACGATGCGCAGGGTGGGCTGTTGCAGCACGGTGTCGATGGAAAAATCCGAATGCCAGCCCAGCGTGTCCGCAAAGGGTGCGGACAGCCGCTCGATCTTGCCCAGCACGCCCTTTTCCCGTGTGAAGTGGTTGGTGATGACCACCTGGCCCCCCGGCTTCAGCACCCGTGCGATTTCCGCCATGACCTGTTCCGGCTCGGGAACGACAGAGAGCACGTGCATCGCCGCCACGGTGTCGAAGGACGCATCCGGAAAATCCAGTTGCCGCGCATCCATCTGACGCAGTTCGGTGACGTGGTCGAGCCGCTGCGCCTTCACGCGGGCGCGGGCCTTGTCCAGCATCTCGTCCGAGAAATCGATGCCGGTGACCGACAGGTGCGACGCGTAGTTCTGCAAGGACAGCCCGGTCCCGACGCCGACCTCGAGCACACTGCCGGTGCGGCGGTTGATATGGGCGACCGCGCGTTTGCGTCCCGCCTGCGTGATGGCGCCGAAGGTCCGGTCATAGACCGGGGCCCAGCGGGCGTAGGAGCGGGTGACTGCGTCGAGTTCCATTTCAACTGTCCTTTCGAGAAAAGCGGGGGGCGGCGGCGATCAGCGTCCAGACCACCATGGCGATGTAGGCAAGGCAGAGGATCACGAGGGTGATCCAGGCGAAGGTCAGCAGCGCGGCGGCCAGCAGCACCGCGCAAAGGGTGACATAGGGCGCCTGCGCACGACGGATGCGCAGCGCCTTGATCGACCACGTGGGCACGCGGCTGATCATGAGCAGCCCGATCACCACCATGTGCAGGCAGATCACGAGATCGGGCAGCAGCGGCCCGTTCGCGAACGCGAAGGAGATCGACAGTGGCAGCAGCACCAGCAGCGCGCCCGCGGGCGAGGGGATGCCGGTGAAATATCCCGGCGGCACCTGCGCTTCGGACGACGGCGGCTCGCGCGAGGCCACGTTGAACCGGGCCAGCCGCAGCACGCAGCAGATCGCGTAGAACAGCACGGCGAGCCATGCGGCGCTGCGCAGATCCTGCAGGGCCCAGAAGTACAGCACCAGCGGCGGGGCCACGCCGAAGTTCACGAAATCGGCGAGGGAGTCGAGCTCGGCACCGATCTTGCTGTCGCTCTTGAGCAACCGCGCGAGGTGACCGTCCACGCCGTCCAGCACGCAGGCCGCCACGATCAACTGGACCGCGAGCACGTAATTGCCCTGCACGCCGAACCGGATCGCGGACAGGCCCGCGCAGATCGCCGTGATCGTCAGAATGTTCGGCAGAAGCTGAAGCAGGGAAACATCGCGGGACGGAGGAGGGGACGGTTCGCTCATGGCGCGCACCACCCGTCCGGGCGGTGGGACAGGCGACACCGGCCCGGCCTGCTGATCTTGAAGATGTCCGCCCCGGTCATCGCGCCGTCCCCTTGCCTTCGGGGGGAGACCTATCGCGTCCGCCGCCGGGGGCAACCCCAATTCCGGGTCCGGCGCGCGCCCCGCCCGGTCCCCGCCTAAGGCACGCGGCGGCGCGGCCGTGATTTTCTAGAGCGGGCGGATCTTGAGCTGCGTGATCCGGTTCCCGTCGCGGCCCATGACCTCGAAGCGGAACCCGTGGAAGGAGAAGACCTGGCCCGGCGTCGGGATCATCTGCGCCTCGTGGATGACCAGCCCGGCCAGCGTGTTCGCCTCGTCGTCGGGCAGCGACCAGTCCGTCGCGCGGTTGAGGTCCCGGATCGTCATCGCGCCATCGACGTAATAATGACCGTCTTCGCCCGGTGCCAGCGGGTGTTCCGCATCGGGATCGAACTCGTCGGTGATCTCGCCCACGATTTCCTCGAGAATGTCCTCGAGCGTGATGAGCCCCTGAAGCGAGCCGTATTCATCCACCACCAGCGCAAAGTGCGTCCGGCGGCGCAGGAACTGGCGCATCTGTTCGTCGAGGGTCGAGGTTTCGGGCACGAAGTAGGGCTTCATGGCGACAGTGGCGACATCGAAGTTCTTCAGCGCCGATGCATCGCCTTCCGGGCCGCCGATCAGCTTGTACATCGACCGCAGCAGATCCTTGGCGTGGATCACGCCGATGATGTTCTCCTGATCGTCACGGAACACCGGCAGCCGGGTATGGCTGGAGGCAAGACATTGCTTGAGGATCTCCTCGGGCGGCATGTCCGCGTCGATCATCTCGATCCCCGAGCGGTGCAGCATGATCTCCTCGACCACGCGTTCGCGCAGGTCCAGCGCACCCAGGATGCGGTCCCGGTCCTCCTTTTCGACCACGCCCTCGGAATGACCCAGTTGCAGCGCGCCCGCGATTTCCTCGCGCACGGCAAGGATGTTGCTGTCGGGGTCCACCTGCACGCCAAGCAACCTGAGAACCCCGCGCACGAAGAAACGCACGGCGGTCACCATGGGCGAGAAGACAAGGACCACCAGCGCGATGGGCCGCGACACCAGCGCGGCGGCTGTCTCGGCATTGGTGATCGCATAGGTCTTGGGCAGCACCTCGGCGAAAACGAGCACGAGAAGCGTCATCACCAACGTGGCCAGCGCGACACCGCTTTCCCCGAACAGCCGGGTGAACAGCGCCGTGGCCAGCGATGCCGCGAGGATGTTGACGAGGTTGTTGCCCAGCAGAACCGACCCGATCAGGCGTTCGTTGTCCTCGGTGATCTTGAGCGCGCGTTCCGCCCCCGCGAACCCTTGTCCGCCTGCGCCCGCAGCTTGCCGCGCGAGGCCGCGGTGAGCGCGGTTTCGGAGCCGGAGAAGAAGCCCGAGAGCACGAGCAGAAACAGGATGATGCCGCAGCTTGCCCAGAATGCGCCGTCAAGCAGCGTCGTGCCGGTGTCCATGTCGGTCGGTGTCCAATAAAATGCGTTTGTCGAAGTATGATGGTCCGCCATGCCCCATTCAAGGGCGTCAGACAAGGTTGTCGAAGAAACGTCTAGTGGCCGTCGCCACGCACCTTGCGCCCCGATCCGGGCGTGCCGGCGTCGGCCAGCGGATGATGCTCCAGCACCAGTTCGGAAAGCCGTTCCTCGAGAACGTGCGTGTAGATTTCCGTGGTGGCGACGTCCGCATGGCCCAGCATCGTCTGGATGGCCCGCAGATCGGCACCGTTCGCCAGCAGGTGGGTGGCGAAGGCATGGCGCAGGGTATGCGGGGTCACCTTCTTGGGATCCACGCCGGCGGACACGGCGAATTCCTTGATCAGCAGGTAGAACCGATGCCGGGTCAGATGACCCAGCTTGCCGCGCGACGGGAACAGAAAGCGCGAAGGCGGCTGCCTGCGGGCGCGCGCCTGTTCGTCCAGCACGTCGCGAAGGACCAGCCATTCCGCAAGCGCCGCCCGCGCCGGCGGCGAAAGCGGCACCATGCGCTCCTTGCCGCCTTTGCCCATGATGAGCAGAAGGCGGGGATCGCCCCGGGTCGCCGCGATGGGCAGGCTCACCAGTTCGCTGACCCGCATGCCGGTGGCATAGAGCAGTTCCATGAGGCAGGTGTTGCGGGTCTGGTCTGACTGCGACCGGCCCGACGCGCGGGCGGCTTCCAGCAGGGCGTCAACTTCGGTTTCCGAAAGGATTTTCGGCAGCCGCTTTTCCTGACCGGGGCCGGAAATCTGGATCGCGGGATTGTCGCTGCGCAACCCTTCCTCGAAGGCGAAACGATAAAGCTGCTTGATCGCCGACAGGCGGCGTGCGCGGGTCGATTTCGCCAGCCCCTGGGAATCGCAGTACACGAGATAGTCTTCCACCGCCGACCGGTTGGCAGAGGCGAAATCGAGGTGCTTGCGGGCCAAAAAGCCGTCGAAATCCTTGAGATCGCGCCCGTAGGCAAGTTGCGTGTTGGTCGCGGCCCCCAGTTCAGCGGCCTGAGCCTCGAGAAAGGTGGATATCCAGTGAAAGGTCGGTGTGGGCATGGCGGTCACCGCTCAAGCAGAATGGTCTGGAGCGCCGCGCGGCGGGCCGTGTCTTCGAGCCCGAGGGCACGCAGCGTGGACAGGGCATCCCGCATGGCCGTGGTATCGCCCTGGGAGCCCTTCTGCAGCATGGCCAGCACCTGCAGGATGACTTCTCCGAGCTGACCGTCGCGCGCGGCAGCGACCATGTGTTCCCGCGGGGCCGCGCCGTTGAAGGCGTCGTAGATCGCGCCGGGCAGGGCGCCTTCGGGTCGGGTCTGCGGCACCTCGCCCCGGGCGATGGCACGCAGCAGGTCGGTATTCGCCACCTCCTTTGAAGGGTCGGCGGCGGCGGCCTCGTAGAAGGGCGACAGCATGCAGACCTCGAAGGCGATACGCGCTGCCCGCCCTTCCAGCGGCAGGTCTGCAAGACGTTCCGCGAAAAGCCCGGCAAAGGCGACCTCCAGTCCCGCGTCCTGCATCGCGATCCACGCGGTCGGCAGGGTCTTGGCCACGGCATCCGGGCTGCCCGTGTCGAGGGCGGTTTCGAACCTCTGCAGGGCGCGCACCCGGTCCCAGACCCCGCCAGAGGCTGCCGGTGCGCGATCGGTGTAAAGGCCCAGCAGGCGATTGTCGGGAAGGGCGCCGGCGCGGGTCAACCGTTCCGCGGCTTCGAGCTGCGCCTTCCAGCCTGCGATGTCGCGCAGGTCCGCGACCGCGAAGGCACGGGGGAGCGTGCCGGTGGGCATCGGTTCACCGATGCTTTCGAACAGGCGGAAACTGAGCGGATCCATGCTGCGCGGCACGGGCAGCGGCGCGAGCCCCTCGAAGGTTTCGGGATGAAGAAACCGGTCGAGCAGGGCCAGCTGCTCCTGCGGGAGCAGCCCAAGCGCCTGGGCGGAGCCGAAGGTGAGCGCGGCGTTGTCCCAGTTGCCCGCGCGGGCGGCGCAAAAAATGCGGACGCCGTAGCTGCGGGTCAGGTGGGGCGAGGATCCGAGCACGTCGCAGGCCCGATCCTCGGTTCCGGTCAGCAGGCTGATTTCCATCCACAGGTCGTAGTGATCGGGCGATGTGGTCACGCCGGCCTGTTCGATCAGCGACAGGGCAGGGTCCAGCGCCCCGAGGCGCATCAGCTTTTCCACCCGCGCCCGCGCCAGTGCGTCGCCCGCCCCGATGCCGCCCTGCGGGGCATATGCCTCGGCCAGCAGCACGGTGTAGAGCAGCGATTGCGCCGCGGGCAGGCGCAGTTCCGGCAGCGCCTCGATCCGGTCGATCAGCGCGTCCGCCGGACTGCCCGACCACAGATCCTGCGGCAGGCCGGTGACGGTGCCGGGGACCAGCCCGATGGCGCGCGGCGATCCCTCGCCCAGGGGCGAGACAGTAACCTTGGGCGGCAGGGCGGACGTGGCCACCGGCGCTTCGTTCGGGTCACGCCGCGGGGCGGGTTCGCGCGTTGCGGGCTGGGGGTTCAGCTGCGTGCCCAGCCAATCGATGACGGACAATGGCGACTCCTGCGTCGCCGTCTGCGCCATGGCCGGCGCCGTTCCCAGCGCCGCGACAACAAGAGCGGTCATGCCCAGGGCGATGCGCGAAACCCTGCCGCGTTGGACGGGGCTACTCACCTGAGAGAGTGACCGGTTCACGGGTTTCTACCTGCGGTGGTGCGAACTCGGCGCCGAAGAAAGGACCGACGTAGGCATAACCAACCAGCCCGATAAATCCGACAATCAGTAGGAATATCAAAAACTTGATCAATCTGCCCATGTGTTCTGCCCGCTCGGTTCCCGATTTGTTGTGCAATCTATATATGGCCTTTTGGCCGAGATCACGTCATTCAAGGAAAAATGATCGGAATTGAGCAAAGCATGGCCGACGGCGAGAGGAACCACACCGAATACCGACTGAAGAAGACCGTCGTGATGGTCGGCATGATGGGCGCGGGCAAGACGGCCGTGGGGCGGGCGCTCGCGGCACGTCTGGGCGTGTCGTTTCTGGACAGCGATGCGGAGATCGAGGCCGCCGCCAACCTGAGCGTGCCCGAGATATTCGAGCGCGACGGCGAGGTATTCTTTCGCAAGCGCGAATCCGAGGTGATCGCACGGCTCCTGCGGCAGGAGCGCTGCATCCTGTCCACGGGCGGCGGCGCCTTCCTGGCCGAGGAAAACCGCGCTCAGATCAGCCGTCATGGCGTTTCGGTGTGGCTCAACGCCGAGCTGTCGTTGCTGTGGCAGCGGGTGCGTCACAAGGACAGCCGTCCGCTGCTGCGCACCGCCGATCCCTACGGGACGCTGGCGGAAATCTACCGCGCACGGGTGCCGATCTACCGGCAGGCCGATGTCTCGGTCATTTGCGATCCGTCCCTGAGCATCGACGCGACGGCGTCGAGGGTGCTTGACGCGCTTGCCGCCCGGCCCGATGTTTTGGAGGTTCCCGATGCATGAGACCGTGAATGTCGCCCTGCCGGGGCGGTCCTACGACGTGGTCATCGGGCCCGGCCTGATCCATGAGGCCGGCGCGCTGGTCGGGCCGCTGTTGCGACGCCCGCGGGTCACCGTCATCTCGGACGAGACGGTGGCGGGGCTGCATCTGGATGCCTTGCGCGCGGGCCTTTCGGCTGCCGGAATCGCGATGGAGGCGCTGGCGCTGCCGCCGGGCGAGGGGACCAAGAGTTGGGCCAACCTGACCCGCTGCGTCGATTGGCTGCTGGATCAGAAGGTCGAACGGCAGGACGTGGTGATCGCCTTCGGCGGCGGCGTGATCGGGGATCTCGTCGGTTTCGCCGCCGCCGTGCTGCGGCGTGGCGTGCGCTTCGTCCAGATCCCCACGTCGCTGCTGGCTCAGGTGGACAGCTCCGTCGGGGGCAAGACCGGCATCAACACGGCCCATGGCAAGAACCTTGTCGGTGCCTTTCACCAGCCGTCACTGGTGCTGGCCGACACGGGGCTGCTGGAGACACTGCCGCCGCGCGATTTCCTCGCAGGATATGGCGAGGTCGTGAAATACGGGCTGCTGGGCGATGCCGCGTTCTTTGGCTGGCTGGAGACGCAGGGCCCCGCGTTGGCGCGCGGCGATGGCGCGGCACGGGTCGAGGCGGTCCGCCGTGCGGTGCAGATGAAGGCAGATATCGTGATCCGGGACGAGACCGAGCAGGGCGACCGCGCCCTGCTGAATCTCGGCCACACTTTCTGTCACGCGCTCGAGGCGGCGACGGGGTATTCCGACCGGCTGCTGCACGGCGAAGGTGTCGCGATCGGTTGTGCGTTGGCGTTCGAACTGTCGGCGCGGCTGGGGATCTGCCCGCAGGAAGATCCCAGCCGTGTGCGCGCGCACCTGCGCGAGATGGGGATGAAGACCGACATGGCGGACATACCGGGGCAACTGCCGGGCGCGGACGCCTTGCTGGACCTGATGGGCCAGGACAAGAAGGTGGTGGATGGCCAGCTGCGTTTCATCCTCGCCCGTGGCATCGGCGATGCCTTTGTCACGGCGGAGGTGCCGCGGGAGAGCGTGCTGAAGCTGCTGGAAGACGGCCTGCGCTAGAACTGCGGCCGGGAGGGCCGCCCGCGCCGCCCGGCGCGAACGGCGCCTGTGTTCAGAACGGAATTTCGTCGTCCAGATCGCGCGAGGAACCGCCGCCGCCACCCGAGGACGGGCCGCTGTCGTAATTGCCGCCCTCGTAGCCGCCGCCGTAGTCCCCGCCTGAGGATCCGCCGCCATAGCCGCCGCCGCCCGACCCGCCGCCGTCGCGACCGTCGAGCATCGTCAGTTCGGACCGGTAGGGGCGCAGAACGACCTCGGTGCTGTAGCGATCCTGCCCGGACTGATCCTGCCACTTGCGCGTCTCGAGCTGGCCTTCGATGTACACCTTCGAGCCCTTCTTGAGGTACTGCTCGGCCACGCGGGCCAGCGGTTCGGAAAAGATGGCGACGGAATGCCATTCCGTGCGTTCGCGGCGCTCGCCGGTATTGCGGTCTTTCCACGTTTCCGAGGTGGCGATCCGCAGGTTGCACACCTTGCCGCCGTTCTGGAACGACCGCACCTCGGGATCGCGCCCGAGATTGCCGATGAGTATCACTTTGTTCACTGAGCCGGCCATGTTGCCCCCTTTGTTGTCGCAGCCTGTTTCGCATGCCCACGCGCGAATCCGCAAGGGGGCAACGGGACGCTTATAAACTGGGTGCGCCATGGTTAACATCAGGTTTCCGACGCCGGGCCGGTCCGGTTTCCCTTGAAAGAGGGACTGGCACGAGGGTCGTTTTTTGGTATAGGGTTCCCCAAACAAACAGGCGGGAGCGCGGGGGAATGCGCAGAACGATCTTTGTGGCCGCGCTCGGCGCCGCCGCCCTTGTGATTGGCAATGTGCCGCTGGCGAGTGCCGATGTCTTTTCTTCCAGCAACCGGCGCGCGCTGTTCAAGTCGCAAAAGAGCCTTCTGGATAACCGCGCGGCCAAGCAGTACTCGGCCTCGGTTCGGCTGCAGCCGCCCACCGTCAACACGCCGACAAAGTGGGACACGCCGAAGTATACCGGCAAGTACAAGGGCCAGTTCCTCGCCGTCGCGCGCGACGCGGCGACCCGGCATGGCGTGCCCGTGGACTTGTTCCTGCGCCTCGTTCAGCAGGAAAGCGGATGGAACCACAACGCGGTGTCGCACAAGGGCGCACTGGGACTGGCGCAGCTCATGCCGGGCACGGCCGCGCGCCTGCGCGTGGACCCGGCCGATCCGGCGCAGAACCTCGAGGGCGGCGCACGCTATCTCAAGCAGCAATACAGCACCTTCGGAGACTGGCGGCTGGCGCTGGCGGCCTACAATGCCGGCCCCGGTGCGGTGCAAAAGTACGGTGGCGTGCCGCCCTACGCCGAGACGCTGAACTACGTCAAGGTGATCTACGGCCAGTAACTGGCTGTTAAACCTGCGCTTTTACCAATTGTTTCAAAGCTGAAACGCGAAAGGCCCCCGCTCGGGGAACCTTTGCGATCATGCCGGTGTTGTCTGCTCAGAGCGCCGCGGGTCCGGATGTCCCGGTTCGCACCGCGCAACAACAATAGGAGCACAAGATGTTCAACAACATGAAAAAATTCGGTCTTGCCGCCGGCGTCAGCCTGTTCGCCCTGACCAGCAGCGTCACCGCAGCCGAGCTGCCGCTCATTTCCGAGATCGACGTGGGTACGACCTATGCCGCCGCGACCGACACCAACGCCGCCGAGAAATTCCCCGAGATCACGACGGACCTGCAGGCCGCCATCGCGGAACGCGTGCCCACCTCCACCGATGCAGGCGACCCCCGCATCAAGGTCGACATCCGCAAGATCTCCCTCAACGGCAACATGATGTTGAACGAAGCAGGCGAATTCAACGAGCTTGAGGGTGTCGTGTCGATCATGGATCCGACCACGAGCAGCAGCAACCGGTCCTTCCCGGTGAGCATCGCCGCGCTGGCGGCCGACACGCCCGTGCCGGAGGGCACCTACGTGATCCAGCCGTCGACCGAAGATTTCTACGACGTCATGATCGCGGCTTTCGCTGATCGCGTGGCGATCGAGCTCGGCAACGTGAACACCAGCGGCGACACCGTCACCAAGTAACGCCGCAATGCCATTCAGACCGGCGCATGTTCCCCGCGCCTGCCTGATCAGGGGCTTTCCCAAGCCTCAGGCGCGAACCGTCTCCCCCCGGTTCGCGCCATTTTTTTGCGGTCATTCCGCGGCGACGCCCACCTCGATCACCGGTTCCATCGCATCGAACTCCGCGTCGGAGAGATGGCACTTGATCTGATGGCCGTTCGCCATCCGGCGCTGGGGTGGCACCTCTGTCTCGCACAGGTTTCCGGGCACCTTGCTCTTCCAGCGACAGCGCGTCTGGAACGGGCATCCCGGCGGCGGATTCATGGCCGAAGGCACATCGCCTTCGAGCACGATGTGCTTCTTCTTCACGCGCGTATCGGCAATGGGCACGGCGGAAAGCAGCGCCTCGGTGTAGGGATGATAGGGCGGCGAGAATACCTGTTCCGTGGTTCCCAGTTCGACAACGTGGCCGAGGTACATCACCATCACGCGGTCGCTGAGGTAGCGCACGATCGACAGGTCGTGGCTGATGAAAAGCAGCGTGGTCTTCTGCTTGCGCTGGATTTCCATCAGCAGGTCGGTGACGGCGGCCTGTACCGAGACGTCGAGCGCCGAAACCGGTTCGTCCGCCACGACGATCCGCGCGTCGCCTGCGAAGGCACGGGCAATGCCGACGCGCTGCTTCTGGCCACCGGAAAGCTGGCGCGGCATCCGCGTAGCGAACTCGCGGGGCAATTTCACGAGGTCGAGCAGTTCCAGCATGCGCTGCCAGCGGTCCTTCTCGTTCTTGCCCACACGGAAAATTTCGAGCGCGCGGACGATCTGACGCCCCACCGTCATGGACGGGTTGAGCGTGTCGAAGGGGTTCTGGAACACCATCTGCACGTCCGCGACGTTCTTCGTGCTTCGCTCCTCGATCGGCACGTCGCCGATGTTCTGGTTGTCCAGCAGGATCTGGCCTTCCGTCGCGGTCTCCAGACCCATCAGGACCTTCGCGAAAGTGGACTTGCCGCAGCCCGATTCGCCCACGATGGCGAGGGTCTCGCTCTCGCGCGCCTCGAAGCTCAGTTCCTCGTTCGCCTTGACCACCTTGGTGTCGCCGCCGCCGAACATGGCGTTGGCCGCGACCTTGTAGTACTTCTTGAGCTTGTCCATCTTCAGGATGACGTCCCCGACCTCGCCCTTCTGTTTGGTCTGCGCGGCCTGAGGCGGCGAGGACCAGTCTATCTCGTCAAAGCGCAGGCAGCGGGTTTCGTGTCGGTCGTTCCCCGGTACGGTTTCCATCGGGATATAGCCCTGGTCACAACGGCCGGCCTCGAAGTAGTCGCAGCGCGGGCCGAAGTTGCACCCCGGCGGACGTTCGTGCGGCAGGGGGAAGTTGCCGGGAATGGCCACCAGCGGGCGGGCGTTCTTGTCCGCGCCGGGCAGGGGGATCGAGCGGAACAGCGCCTGCGTGTAGGGATGCTGCATCTTGTCGAAGACGTCCCCGATGGTGCCGCGTTCCACCGCCTCGCCGGAATACATGACGCAGATCCTGTCGCAGGTTTCCAGAACGAGGCCGAGGTTGTGGCTGATGAAAAGCATCGAGGTGCCGTATTTCTTGCCCAGGTCCTTGACCAGTTCCACGACCGCCGCCTCGACCGTCACATCGAGCGCGGTGGTCGGCTCGTCCAGGATCAGGAGCGAGGGTTCGCTCATCAATGCCATGGCGATCACGATGCGCTGCTGCTGACCACCCGAAAGCTGGTGGGGATAGGCCTTGAGGATGCGCTCCGGGTCGGGCAGCTTCACGTCGGTCACCACCTGAAGGGCCCGCGCATATGCGTCCTTTTCGGACATGCCGGCGTGGATCATCGGCACTTCCATCAGCTGCTTGCCGATCCGCATGGCGGGATTGAGGCTCGCCATGGGTTCCTGGTAGATCATCGCGATTTCGCTGCCCCGGATGTCGCGCAGTTCGTCATCGCTCATCTCGCCGAGGTCGCGGCCCTTGAACTTGATGGAACCGCCGACGATGCGGCCGTTCTTTCCCAGATCCTGCATCACGCCCAGCGCCACGGTGGATTTGCCGCAACCGGATTCACCCACGAGCCCCAAAGCCTCGCCCGGCATGACACTGGCAGAGAAATCCATCACCGCGGGGATCTCGCGCAGCCGGGTGAAAAACGAGATCGACAGCTTGTCGATCTCGAGGATCGGCCCGTCATACTTTTCTTTCGCCATCTTCATCTCCCGCTCGCCGGGCGGCTTCGCCCTGCATTCACTGTTCCGGAAATATGCCCGGGGGGTCGCGCCTGCGGCGCATCCTCCCGTATTGTCATGCGCGCCTCGGGCGCGACGGGTAGAACCCTTGGTCCCACCGTTTCAATCAATCCCTCAAGCTCTCTTCACGCAGCCCGTCCGCCAGCAGGTTCAGGCCAAGCACCAGCGTCAGCAGGGCAAGCGCCGGTGCGATGGCTGCGTGCGGATAGAGCGACAGAAGCCGCCGGCCCGCGTTGATCGTGCTGCCCCAATCCGGGCTCTCGGATTCGAGACCCAGCCCGAAAAAGCCGAGCGTGCCGAGAAGGATCGTGGTGTAGCCGATCCGCAGGCAGAAATCGACGATCAGCGGACCGCGCGCGTTCGGCAGGATTTCCCACAGCATGATGTACCACGGCCCTTCGCCCCGGGTCTGCGCCGCCGCCACGTAGTCCCGCGTCTTGATATCGAGCGCGAGGCCCCGAACGATCCGGAACACCGTCGGGGCGTTCACGAAGACCACGGAGACGAAGACCACGAGGATACCCGGCCCCAGATCGAAGGGATCGAGGAAGGTGGGCAGGCCCGGAATGGTGTAGGTCGGCGTTTCCACGATCGTTCCGTTGCTCGACACCATGGCAAGATAGAACCACGCGCCGACACCCAGCACGACGATCAGCAGCGGCGTACGGAAGGACGGCTGCGTGTAGTAGCGCGAGTTCAGCAAGACGGTGAGAAAGATCAGCGGGAAGATGAACAGGAACAGCGCCATGTAGTTCGGGATGCCGGTCAGCACGATCTCGGGCGTCACCAGAAGGTAGAACAGCAGGATCACGGGGAAGGCCAGGATCAGGTTGGCGAGGAAGCTCAGGATCGTGTCCAGCTTGCCGCCATAGTAGCCGGCGGGCAGACCCAGCGTGATGCCGACCATGAAGGCGAAGAGGGTGGCGAAAGGCGCGATCTTCACCACCACCCAGGACCCCTTGATCAGGCGCGAGAACACGTCACGGGCCAGATTGTCCCCGCCCAGCAGGAACCAAGGGTAATCGCCTTCCTCGGCGCGGGCCAGTGGCGTGCCCGGCAACTCGTTCTTCATGCCCGAGACTTGGCTCAGGCTGTCATGGGTGACCAGCATGTCGAAGGCGCCGCCGAAGACCCCGGTGAAGACCCAGAACATCACGATGGCAAAGCCGATCATGCCCACGGTGCTGTCGAACAGCTTGCCATAGAGACCCAGCTTGCGCTTGTAGGTGATGGAAACTGCAAAGGTGAGGACCAGCGCGATCCAGACAGGGATCAGTTGTTGTGCCATGCCGCCGAAGATGCCGGCCGCGGGCCCCATGAAGATACCCCCGACGAGGTAGACGAGGATCAGCGCGATCACCCCGTAGAAAAGCCAGCCGATCAATCGGTTCAGGGCTCCCGCGATGCCGGTGGTCCCCGCCAGCGTCCCGTCGGCGCTGACCGCGCGCGCCGAACTGTCCGGCACGAAGGAGACGAGGATCTGGACGACAATCGCCAGCGCCAGCAGGCCGACCAGAAGGTAGAAGACGATGTTGAGACCCGAAAGAGCGCCCGTCCATGTCAATGGTTCCATGTCAAAGCTCCTTCACGAGATGCGGATGCGCGGGTTGAGATAGACGTAGCCGATGTCGGAGATCAGCTGCGTCAGCAGCACCACCGCCACCGAAACCACCGAGACCGCAAGCAGCAATTCGATGTCGTTGTTGCCTGCCGCCTGCACCAGAAGCCAGCCGAAGCCCTTGTAGTTGAACAGTGTTTCCACGATCACCACGCCGTTCAGCAGCCATGGGATCTGGAGCATGATCACGGTGAAGGGCGCGATCAGCGCATTGCGCAGCGCGTGTTTCAGAACGATGTCGCTGAACTTGACCCCCTTGAGCCGGGCGGTGCGGATGTACTGTGCCGTCATCACCTCGGTCATCGACGCGCGCGTCATCCGCGCGATGTAGCCCATCCCGTAAAGCGAGATCGTGAGCACCGGGAGGAAGAAGTTCCAGAAATTCGCGTCGTCCATGGCCGATGTGGCGGAGCCGAGGAACAAAGTCTTGCTTTCCATCAAACCCCATTCGTTCAGCAACGGCGACAGGCCGAAGCGCGACGAGGCAAGGACGGCGATGAAGATGACGCCCGAGACGTATTCGGGGGTCGCCGTCGTGGCGATGGAAAAGGTCGAAAGGGATCGGTCCAGCTTGGATCCCTCGCGCATCCCGGCAAGCACGCCGACCAGCAGCGCGGAGGGCACCATCAGAAGCAGCACGCAGAGCATCAGCTTTCCGGTCAGGGCGAGCCGCGTGAGCACCGTCGAGCCCACCGGCTCCTTGAACACGGTGGAAAACCCCCAGTCTCCCTGCAGGATGCCGCAGCGTGTGGGGCGGGCGAGTTCGGGCGTGCCGGCGGCAAAGCAGCGGCCGAAGGTTTCGCCGTCGGGCCGTTCGGTGACCCAGCCGGGCAGCACGCCCAGCCATTGGCCGAATTTCACCGGCAAGGGCTGCAGATAGCCGCGGTTCTCGAGGTAGGACGTCACGGCTTCGTCCGACATGCGGAAGTTGCCCTGGGTCTTGGCCAGCTTTTCGAGGTTCGGGTAGAGGTTGGTGAGCCAGAACACGATAAAGGTCAGGCACAGCGCCGTCAGCAACATCACGCCCAGACGACGTAAGATAAAAAGTCCCATTTGGTGCCCCTGTTGGTGGCGCGGCGGGTTTGCCCCACCGGTTCTTGTTTTGGCCTTGCGGCCTGTCCGGCGTTCGGACCGTCCGTTTCACGCCAGTGGGGGACGAATCTCCCTCGGGTCTTTTCCCCGGCGCGAGGACGCGTTCCGCCCGTTCCTGCTGTCTTTCGCGGTTAGTCCACAAAGTCATGAAGGCATGAAGGCGACCGAAAGGTCAATGTCGTGTTCCGCCGCTTCGCGCTCTTTTTGCGACATGACCCTTTGCCAAATGCGACCTTCGGATGCCGGAAAACGGGCCCTAGCGCGCGGGGCCCCGCAGGCCGGTGGGCGGCTGTCCGGTGTGCTGCTGCATGAAGCGGGTGAAATAGGCGGCAGAGCCGAACCCGAGGTGGCGCGCGATATCCTGAGCCGGCTGCCGTGTTTCCAGAAGCAGGCGCCGCGCTTCTGCCAGCACGCGTTCCGTCAGAAGTTCCGCCGCGGTCTTGCCGGTCGCGGCCTTGACCGCGCGGGTGAGATGCGTGGGGGTGACATCGAGCGTTTCCGCGTAGGCCGCCATCGGTGCCCCGCTGCGGTATCGGTGTGGAAGAAGATCGCAGTACAGCTTGCTCAGACGCCCGGCCGCGTTCCGGCGGGGAGGCACGTGTTCGTCCAGCATGATCTGCCGCCGCAGCCAGACCGAGATCAGCGCCGCATGTGCTTCGGCGGCGTCCTGCGACAGGGGGCGGTGCTTTTGCTGTTCGCGCGCGGCGGCCTCGATCAGGCCGCTGAGTTCCGACTGGACCGCCACGTCGCGGATGCGCAGGTGGCGCGGCATCTCGGGCAGGCGCAGCGGGGTGCCGGGCGGGATCACCACGGCCTGCGCCATGCCCTGACGCCCGAGGTCCAGCGCAAAGAGCGACCCCTGCGGCACCCAGAGCGCGTTGTGCGTGCCGACCCCGCGCCGCAGGCCGTCCAGCAGCGCACGGCCCTGACCACGGGTCACCCAGATCAGAAGGTGGTGCGGACGGTCCTGCGCGAGGTGCAGTCGCCAGTCCTGTCCGCCGGTCAGCTGCGGCAGGGTGATCACGTTGATGTCGGCGGCGGCAAAGCTCATCGTGCTATCGCATTTGTTTCGGTAGGGCCCAGTCTTGCACCCGGTCGGGATCCTGCAAAGTTGAAAAATGTAAAGTCACGCCGTTTTCAACCGGGTGTGACACGTATCCAGTCCGCCATCTTGGATCGCATCCAGGTGCGCTGTCGCTTGGCGAACTGGCGGGTGGCGATGACGGCGCGCGCGCGGGCCGCGTCCAGCGTCATGTCGCCGGCGAGATGCGCCATCAGTTCCGGCACGCCGATGGCCCGATGAGCGGGCAGGGCCGGGTCGTAGTGGGGGGCCTCCTTGCGCACTTCTTCGAGCGCACCTGCCTCCAGCATCTGATCGAAGCGGTCGGCGATCCGGTCGTTCAGCCAGTCGCGGTCCACGTCAAAGACGATCCGGCGGGCGCGTTTGGCGGGGAGCAGCGGCGCGGGCGTGTCCGCCTGCCAGGCCACCAGCCCGCGTCCGGTGGCCTTCAGCACCTCCCACGCGCGCTGGACGCGGGCGCGGTTGCGGGTGTCGAGGGTCCGGGCGGTGGGCGCATCCAGCGCCGCCAGCAGCGCGTCGAGCGACAGCCTGTCGCCCGCCGAGCGGATGGCCGGTGGCGTCGGGGGGATTTCGGCCAGTCCTTCCGTCAGCGCCTTGAAGTACAGCCCGGTCCCGCCGGTGATGATCGGCCTTGCGCCGCCGTCGAGGATCGCCGCGACCTCGCGCAGCCAGTGACCGGTGGAATAGGGCTGGGTCGGCGCCACGTGGCCGTACAGCATGTGCGGCGCCAACGCCTCTTCCGCCGGGTCCGGACGGGCCGTGATGATACGCCAGCAGTCGAAAACCTGGCTCGCGTCGGCGTTGACGATCACGCCGCCCTGTTCCCGGGCGATCCGCAGCGCCAGGGCGGATTTGCCGCTCGCGGTCGGGCCGGCGATCAGCACGGGCATGTCCGCGGGCAGGTCATTCAAAGCGTCGGTCATGGACATTTCTTGTCTGAACCCTTCCGCCGTGCATTGATCCTTCCCTCCATTTGCGACATTTTGCGGCGAAGTAAAACCGACAATGCCATACCCCCTCCCGAAAGGTTCCGCTCATGCCCCAGGACGCGCCCAACGTCACCTTCAAACGCGTGATGCTGAAAATCTCGGGTGAGGCCCTGATGGGCGACCTCGGCTTCGGCCTGCATCCCCCGACGGTGGAGCGGATCGCCCGCGAAGTGCAAAGCGTGCACGACCTGGGTGTGGAGATCTGCATGGTGATCGGCGGCGGCAACATCTTTCGCGGGTTGCAGGGCTCGGCACAGGGGATGGAACGGACGACGGCGGACTACATGGGGATGCTGGCGACGGTGATGAACGCGCTGGCGATGCAGTCCGCGCTGGAGAGCCTCGGGATCCACACGCGGGTGATCTCGGCCATCACGATGAACGAGGTCGCCGAGCCCTACATCCGCCGCCGCGCGGTTCGACACCTGGAGAAGAAGCGGGTCTGCATCTTTGCCGCGGGCACGGGCAACCCCTATTTCACCACCGACACGGCGGCGACGCTGCGGGCGAACGAGATGTCCTGCGAGGCGATCTTCAAGGGCACCAAGGTCGACGGCGTCTACGACAAGGACCCGGCAAGGTTCGACGACGCCACCCGCTACGACACCGTCAGCTACGACGACGTGCTGCAGAAGCGGCTTGGCGTCATGGACGCGTCCGCCATCGCCCTCGCGCGGGACAACAACTTGCCCATCATCGTCTTTTCACTGGACGAGCCGGGCGGGTTCCGCGGCATTCTGGCCGGGCAGGGCACCTACACCCGCGTCCAGGGCTGAGACGCGGATCACTCCGTCACGGTGTGATTGCCGGGGATGTCGATCACGATCATCGTCCCCGACAAGGCCCTTTCCACCGAAATCTTCGCGTCGAGACTGCGCGCGAGCTGCGACACGATGCGCCCCCCCAGCGAGTTGCTCTTGGGCCATTCCACGCCTTCGGGGATGCCCGTGCCGTCATCCGCCACCTGAAGCCGCATCACTCCCTCGCTCAGGTTCTTGATCCTGACTTCCACGAGCCCGGACTCGCGTCCGTCAAAGGCATGCTGCATCGAGTTGGTCATGATCTCGGACAGCACAAGGCCCAGCTGGGTGGCGGTATTGAGCGGCACGTCCATCTCGTCCGCGTCGATGTTGACCCGCACGCCACTGCGCCCGTCGATGTAGGCGATAGCGTTCGCGACGCGTGTCAGGTACGCGCCAAGGTTGATCCTGTCCTTGCCGGCGTTCTTGCCCCCGGTGTCGGCGCTCATTTCCTCGTAGAGCAATTGCAGCGTCTCGATCCGGCGCGCGAGCGTGTCGAACTCGCGGTTCGGGGTGGATTTCGAGTCGCGGGCCTGCATCCGGATCATCCCGACGATCATCGACAGGTGATTCTTGACCCGGTGCTGGACTTCCTCCAGCGCCTCGAGCGTATCTTCGTCCTCTGGTTCGCCGTCATCGTAGAGAGTCTGGACCCCCATGAAGTAGGGGACTTCGTCCTCCTGATCGTAAAGCGGGGCGATCATCAGGCGGTTCAGGAACTTGGTGCCGTCGGCGCGGTAGTTGCGCAGGATGACGGTCACTTCCTCCCGCTTCTCGATGGCCTCGCGAAGCTTGGCGACCCCACGCTGGTCGGTGTCGTCGCCCTGCAGAAAGCGGCAATTCCGCCCAAGCACCACATCGCTGTGGTATCCCGTCATCTCCTCGAACGCGCGGTTCACGTAGACGATGGGATTGTCGGGCAACTGGGGGTTGGTCAAAACGAGGGCGAAGGGCGCGCGCGTCATCGCGGCGACAGCCACGTTCGTCGGCATTTCGCTTACGGGGACCTTTTCGCCATCGGCCATGTCGCTGCGTTCTCCTCGCTGGGCGTATCGGCTGTCGCCAGTGGTTGACCCGGCTGGCGTCGTCAAGACTTGCTAACTAATTCACGCAAAAATGCAATTGCGGGTAATATGGCACATGTTTGCCGGATTTCCAGCCGATCGCATCGGCATGGCCGTCGGCGGATGCCGCATCTATACAATCCGCGGCGGTTGACGTTATATCGGGTCCGAACCGAGAATTGACCCATCCACCACCGGAGACCACATGTCCGACGACTTTATGCTCGACACCGACGATCTTGAGCGCCGCATGAAGGGCGCCATCGCGTCGCTGAGAACCGAATTCGCCTCTCTGCGCACCGGCCGCGCGTCTGCCTCCATGCTGGAACCCGTGATGGTGGATGCCTACGGGCAGTCCACGCCGATCAACCAGGTCGGTACCGTGAACGTTCCCGAACCGCGCATGGTCACCATCAACGTCTGGGACAAGGCGCTGGTCAACAAGGTCGAGAAGGCGATCCGCGAGAGCGGGCTGGGCATCAATCCCCAGATGAACGGCACGATCATCATGCTGCCGATTCCCGAACTGAACGAGGAGCGCCGCCGCGAGCTGACCAAGGTCGCGGGCACCTACGCCGAACATGCCCGTGTCTCCATCCGGAACATCCGCCGCGACGGGATGGACCAGATCAAGAAGGCCAAGGCCGACGGCATGTCGGAAGACGACCAGAAACTCTGGGAAAGCGAGATGCAGGATCTGACGAACAAGTACATTGCCCAGATCGACGAAACGCTGGAGACCAAGCAGACGGAGATCATGCAGGTCTGACGCCGGGGCGTCGAGAGCGGCATCGCACGGGCCTGCCGGATGGGCCCGCCGTGTCAAAGGCGGCGCCGCGAGGGCGCCGCTCAGGATCACACCAGACGACCGAGGCGCACCGCGGCTTGAGCACGAGGACCAACCCATGAAAGCCCGCGCATGATCGGCCAGCCGCAACCAGCATCACCCGCCACGGGCGGTCCGCGCCACGTCGCGATCATCATGGACGGGAACGGACGCTGGGCGACGCAGCGCGGCCGGCCGCGCCTGTTCGGGCACCACGCGGGGGCCAAGCGGGTGCGCGAGATCGTCGAGTCCTGCCCCGATTTCGGCGTCGAGTACCTGACCATCTTTGCCTTCTCCACGGAAAACTGGAAGCGCACGCAGGTCGAGGTCGCCGGGCTGATGAGCCTGTTCCGGCGCTATATCTCCAAGGAAACCCGGAGCCTGAGCGAGTTCGGGGTGCGGGTCCGGTTCATCGGCGACCGTGTCCGGCTCGATGCCAAGCTGATCCGCCTGATGAACGAACTGGAGGCGGCCACGGCCCACAACACCCGCGTGCACCTGACCATCGCCCTGAACTACGGCGGTCGCGACGAGGTGGCGCGCGCCACCCAGCGTCTGGCGCGGGACGTGGCGGAGGGGCGGCTCGATCCCGCCGACGTGGACGAGGAAACCCTGCCGCGCTATCTCGACACCTATGTCCTGCCCGACCCGGACCTGGTGATACGCACGAGCGGCGAGGCCCGCATTTCGAACTTCCTGCTGTGGCAATCGGCCTATGCGGAATACGAATTCATTGATACGCTGTGGCCCGATTTCACGAAGGCCGAATTCGGCAGCCTCTGCGCCGCCTACGGCGGCCGCGACCGGCGCTTCGGCGCGGTGAAAACCTGATACGAGGAAACAAGACATGGCCGACAGAAGCGATCAATGGTCTGATCTGAAAGCGCGGATGGGCGCGGGTGCCGTCATGGTCCTGATCGGCATCATCGGCATCTGGCTGGGCGGGCACGTCTTCCACCTGCTGGTGGCGCTGATCTGCGGCATCATGGTGTGGGAACTCGTCGGCATGCTGCGACCGGGCGATGGCTGGCTGCCGCTCAAGCTGGGGGGGCTGACAGGTATCGCCGTGCTGATATCCGTCTATCTGCCAGTCGGTTTCGCCCTGCCGATCCTGCTGGCGCCCGCGCTGGTCGGGTTCGGCCAGCTGACTCAGCACCGGACGATCTATCTCAGTTTCACGGCCATGATCCTGCTGGCGGGCTACGGGCTGATGATGGTCCGTGACGATTTCGGCGTCGGCTGGCTGTTGTGGCTGGTGGTCGTTGTGGTCACCACCGACGTCGTGGGCTACTTCGCCGGCCGCGCCATCGGCGGGCCCAAGTTCTGGCCCCGTGTGAGCCCCAAGAAGACCTGGTCCGGCACAGCCGGCGGTTGGGTGGGGGCCGCGGTCGTCGGGTTCCTGTTCTCCTTCAACACCGGCATCGGGCTGGAACTGGTGGGTGTTTCCGTCGCGCTGTCCATGGCGTCGCAGATGGGCGACATGGCCGAATCCGGCATGAAGCGCAAGATGGGCGTCAAGGATAGTTCCAACCTCATTCCCGGCCACGGCGGCCTGATGGACCGTTTCGACGGCATGCTGGGCGCGTCCATGTTCCTGCTGGTGATCGGACAGTTCATCGGTCTGCCGTTCGGTGTGAGCTGACGCGTGGTCCGGCGAGTCTCGATCCTGGGGGCCACCGGCTCCATCGGGCAGAACACCATCGATCTGATCCGCCGAGCGCCTTCGGAATACCGCGTCGTGGCGCTGACGGGCGCGGGAAACGTGGCGCAACTGGCGCGGGATGCCATCGACCTGAAGGCCGAGATCGCGGTCACGGGCCGCGAGGACCTGCTGCCGGAACTGCGTGACGCGCTGGCAGGCAGCGGGGTGGAGGCGGCGGCGGGCGCGGCTGCCATCTGCGAGGCGGCGGCGCGCCCGGCAGACTGGACCATGTCGGCCATCGTCGGTGCGGCGGGGCTGGCGCCGGGGCTCGCGGCGCTGCGCAACGGCACCACGCTGGCACTGGCCAACAAGGAATCACTGGTCTGCGCCGGGGCGTTGATGCTGCGGACAGCGCACGCCCACGGGGCGCGCATTCTGCCGGTCGACAGCGAACACTCGGCCATCTTTCAGGCCATGATCGGCGAGGACACCGCCACGGTCGAGCGGATCATCATCACCGCGTCCGGCGGCGCCTTTCGCGACTGGCCGCTCGAGCGGCTGGCCGAGGCGACGCCGGAGCAGGCGTCGAGCCATCCCAACTGGGACATGGGCCAGCGCATCACGATCGACAGCGCGTCGATGTTCAACAAGGCGATGGAGGTCATCGAGACCCACGAATTCTTCGACATCGCGGCGGACCGGATCGAGGTTCTGGTGCACCCCCAGTCGATGATCCATGCACTGGTCGGGTTCAACGACGGGGCGCTCATGGCCCATGTGGGGCCACCGGACATGCGCCACGCCATCGGCTTCGCGCTGCATCATCCGCAGCGGCGGGATCTTCCGGTCGAGCGTCTGGACCTCGCCGCCATCGGCCGGTTCGATTTCCGCGCCCCGGACGAGCGGCGCTGGCCCGCGCTGCGGCTGGCGAGAGAGACCATCGAAGCGGGCGGGCTGACCGGGGCGGTCTTCAACGCGGCCAAGGAAACCGCGCTGGACGGTTTCATCGCGGGCCGTATCGGGTTCACCGAGATGGCCGATGTCGTCGCGCGAACCCTAGAGGACAAGAATGCGTCAGATGGCCTCATTGGTGCCACGATGTCACTTGATAACGTCCTGCGGGTTGACCATCTGGCACGAGAGGCGGCAAAAGCCGCGATGGACAAGAGAGCAGGGTGACGTTTTGGACATTATGGCGCTGATACCGCAATTCGGCGGGCTGATCTGGACGTTGCTTGCCTTTGTCGTGGCGCTGTCCGTGATCGTGGCGGTCCATGAATACGGTCACTACATCGTCGGGCGCTGGTGCGGGATCAAGGCGGATGTCTTCAGCCTCGGCTTCGGTCCGGTGCTCTGGTCCGGTACGGACCGGAGAGGGACCAAGTGGCAGGTCGCCGCGCTGCCCTTCGGCGGCTACGTCAAGTTCGCGGGCGATGCCAACGCGGCCTCGGGCAAGGACGAAACGGCGATGGCGGCACTGGCGGACGACCCCGCGGCGCTGCGCCACACGATGCACGGTGCGCCGCTCTGGGCGCGGGCCCTGACCGTCGCCGCCGGTCCCGCGTTCAACTTCGCGATGTCCATCCTCGTGTTCTTCGCTGTCGCCTACTCGACCGGGGTCGAGCGTACCCCTCTCACGGTGGGAGAGTTGCGGCCGCTGCCGCAGGCGGAACGGGGGCTGGCACCGGGCGACGAGATCATCGGCATCAACGGCACCGCGCTGCCGCAGGACGATCCGGCGGCTTACGGGGCCTTCTTCGACAACCTGCCGGTCCAGCCGCGGCTGACATACGACGTGGTGCGCGACGGCACCGAACGCAGCGTCGAGGGGCCCTTCATCCTGCCGCCGCTGGTCAACCAGGTCCTTCCGCAGTCCGCGGCATACGACGCCGGGCTGAAGGCCGGTGACGTCATCACCGCGATCGACTCGGAGCCGGTGTTCGCCTTCGACCAGTTGAAGGACGCGGTCGAGGGATCGGATGGCGCCGCGCTGGCGCTGACGGTCTGGCGCGACGGCGAGATGCTGGATTTCACTATGACGCCCAAGGCCACGGACGAACCGCAGCCGGACGGCACCTTCGTGCGCAACCTGCGCATCGGAATCGCCGGCGGCATGTCCTTTGAACCGGCTACCGAAAAGCCGGGACTGGGCGCGGCGCTGAGCGCGGGCGTCGCCAACACGTGGCGGATCATCACGGGGTCCATATCGGGCCTCAAGCAGATGATCGTCGGGAACATCAGCACCTGCAACCTCAGCGGTCCGGTGGGTATCGCGCAGGCGTCGGGCGCGATGGCCAGCCAGGGGGCGACGTCCTTCATCTACTTCATCGCGGTACTCAGCACCGCGGTCGGTCTGCTCAATCTCTTTCCGATCCCCGCGCTGGATGGGGGACATCTGACCTTCTATGCCTACGAGGCGGTCGCGGGCAAACCGCCCAGCGACGGTGCGCTGCGCGTGCTGATGACGATCGGGCTGGCGCTGGTGCTGTCGCTGATGGTCTTTGCCCTCGGGAACGACCTTTTCTGCCCCTGAAGGCAGGGCGCCCGCGTAAAAAGGGGGCCTTGCCACGAAAAAGCCGCAATTCGTCAGAAAAGCGCCGTATTCCCTTGTTACGTGTCAGGCGTAACCAGAGGAATGCACCATGCAAGCCATCCAAAGATCCTACCGCGGCCTGAGCCTTTTGCTGGACCTCAACTGGGACCGCGCGCTGTATGTGGGCACGATCACGCTCGCCCTGGCGGCCGGCGCCTTTGTCGGCTCGCTCTGAGCGGAACAATCCACAACTGAATGATGTTACAAGTTTGAAATGCACTGCATGATGTGGTGCATTTTTTGGTTCTGCGCTTTTGACAAAGGCGGATAATCTACGTACTCAGGTTCCCAATGATGTCGCAAGATTGGGTTTGAACCATGAGACTGAGGATCAAGGGCGGTGGTCCTGAAAAGCGGACAAGGGCGGGGCGCTTTGGGGCGTTCATGCGGGGTGCATCGGTTTATGCCCTCTTGTCAGCGGCTTGGATGGCGCCCGCTGCGGAATTGGCCGCACAGGAATATCAATTCAATTCCGTCGTGATCAACGGGAACGAGCGTATCGGCGACAGCGCCATTATCGCGCGGACCGGAATCAGACGTGGCCAGACCGTCAGCGGCGGCCAGTTGAACGACGCCTACCAGGCGCTTCAGGATTCCGGGCTGTTCGAGTCCGTCGCGATCGAACCGCAGGGCGGGACGCTGGTCATCACGGTAACGGAACTGCCCACGCTGAACCGCGTGAGCTTCGAGGGCAACCGGCGCATCAAGGACGAGACCCTGACCCAGATCGTCAAGTCGCAGGAGCGCCGCGTCTTCAACCCGACGCAGGCGGAGGCGGACGCCGCCGCCATCGCCGAAGCCTACAGCAACGAGGGCCGTCTGTCCGCACGGGTGGAGCCGCGGATCATCCGCCGCGACCAGAACCGGGTCGACCTCGTGTTCGAAATCTTCGAGGGCGACAACGTCGAAATCGAGCGGCTGAGCTTCGTCGGCAACCGCGTCTATTCCGACCGGCGTCTGCGCCGGGTTCTCGGCACCAAGCAGGCAGGCCTCTTCCGCCGGCTGGTCAAGCGTGACACCTTCGTGGAAGGGCGGGTCGAAGCCGACAAGCAGATGCTGCGGGATTTCTACCTGTCGCGCGGCTACGTCGACATGCGCACCACCGCCGTGAACGGGGAACTGACGGAAGAGCGTGACGGCTATTTCGTGTCCTACAATATCACGGAAGGCCAGCAGTTCAGGTTCGGCGACGTGAACGTGGTATCCGAGATGAACGGCGTGAACGCCGCGGCGTACCGCGACATCATCAAGGTCCGGCCCGGCGTCGTCTATTCGCCCACGCTGGTCGAGAACGATATCGCCCGCATCGAACGCCAGGCGATCCGCGACGGCGTCGATTTCCTGCGCGTCGAGCCGCGAATCGACCGCAATGACCGCGATCTGACCCTCAACGTGACCTATGTCATCAGCCGCGGCCCCCGCGTCTTTGTCGAACGGATCGACATCGAGGGCAACACCACGACCCTCGACCGTGTGATCCGCCGCGAGTTCGACAGCGTCGAAGGCGACCCCTTCAACCCGCGTGAGATCCGGCAGGCGGCCGAGCGTATCCGCGCGCTCGGGTACTTCGAGACCGCAGAGGTCAACGCCCGCGAGGGCAGCAGCGGCGAACAGGTCGTCGTCGACGTGGACGTCGAGGAAAAGCCCACCGGCTCGCTGAATTTCGGCGGCTCCTTCTCCAGCAACGACGGCATCGGTGTGGCCATCAGCTTTGCCGAGCAGAACTTTCTGGGACGGGGCCAGCGGCTGTCGCTGACGGTCTCGACCGCCGAGGACGCGACGCGGTACGGGATCAACTTCGTCGAGCCGCGGCTTCTGGGCCGTGACCTTTCCTTCGGCCTGACCCTCGACTACGCCGAGACGAACTCGTCCTACACGTCGTTCGACACCAACCGCCTCATCTTCCGGCCGTCGCTGACATTCCCGCTGTCCGAGAACAGCCGGATGCAGGTGCGCTACACGGCGGAAGAGCTCGAGATGTTGCAGCGCGAAACGCCGACCAACGGGCTCGTCATCGCGGACGACATCGCGGCGGGGCCGCAGTTCACCTCCTCCATCGGGTATACCTACACCTACGACACCCGGTTGACCGGGCTTGATCCGACGTCGGGTGTCCTGTTGCAGTTCGGGCAGGATTTCGCGGGCATCGGTGGCGACAACGAATACATCAAGACCACCGCCAAGGTGATCGGGGAAAAACGCATCCTGAACGAGGAAGTGACCCTGCGCGCGACCCTCGAAGGCGGCGCGCTCGCATGGCGCAGCGGCAACAACCGCGTGGTGGACCGTTTCGTGCTGTCGCCCTCCGTCCTACGGGGTTTCGAGCCGGGCGGCATCGGGCCGCGTGATATCGGGGGGGCAGCGGATGATCCGCTGGGCGGGAACCTGTACATCGCGGCACGTTTCGACGTCGAGTTCCCGCTGGGTCTGCCGGAGGAATACGGCATCTCCGGCGGCCTGTTCTACGATGTGGGCAACCTGTGGGATCTCAGCGATGTGAACTACAACGGCGGTACGGTCGTCGGCGAGAGCGGTTCGTTCCGCCACGTCATCGGCGTTTCGCTGTTCTGGGACACGCCCGTGGGCCCGTTGCAGTTCAACTTCTCCAAGGCGCTCAAGAAGGAAGTCTTCGACAAGGAACAGAGTTTCGAGCTTACGCTGCGCACGGAATTCTAAGCTGATGGGGCGGCTGGCCCATACGGTGGCCGTGGCGCTGGCGCTTTTCTGCGCCGCGCCTCTGGCTGCGCAGCAGGCGCCGCAGGGTGGCAGCACGTCCGAGCGCGGCTCTGTCGTGAGCCCCGTTCTGACCATCGACTCTGAGCGCATCTTCCAGCAAAGCGATTTCGGCCAGCGCGTCGCGGCGGAAGAGCGCGAGAAGCTGTCGGCGCTCGAGGCGGAAAACCGCGAGATCGAGGCCCAGCTTGAGCAGGAAGAGCGCGCGCTGACGGAACGGCGGTCGCAGATGAGCCCCGAAGAATTTCGCGTTCTCGCCGACGCCTTCGATGCCAAGGTGCAGGAAACCCGCAATGCGCAGGATACCAAGCTGCGAGAGATGAGCGCGGAATTCGACCGCGAGCGGGTCAAGTTCCAGCAGGCCGCGGCGCCCGTGTTCGAGCAGCTGATGCGCGAGGCGGGGGCGGCCGTCATCCTTGAACGCAGATCGGTCTTTGCCAGCGCGACCGTGGTGGAAATCACGGAAGAGGCGATCGAACTCCTGAACGAGACGCTGGGCGACGGGACCGCCGCCGAAGATCGTTGAGCCGATGTTGCCCCCCTCGTGCAGAATTGCTAGCCCTTACCGGCACGTCACGTGAAGGACACCGAATGAGCCAAGAAAAACAAAGCGCTGATATCCAGACCATCCAGCGCATCCTGCCGCACCGCTATCCCTTTCTGCTGGTAGACAAGGTGACGGACATCGACGGCACATCGTCTGCCGTGGGATTCAAGAACGTGACGATGAACGAGCCGCATTTCCAGGGCCATTTTCCCGGCACGCCGATCATGCCGGGTGTCACCATCGTCGAGGCGATGGCGCAGACCGCAGGGGTGATGCTCGGCGTTGCGCTGGATATCATGGACCGCGACATGCTGATCTATTTCATGTCCATCGACAACTGCAAGTTCCGGCGCAAGGTGGTGCCGGGCGATGTGCTGCGGATGGACGTCAGGACGCTGCGCGGCAAGGCGGGCGGCAAGATCTGGCGCTTCGGTGGCGTGGCGACCGTGGACGGCGAAATGGCCGCAGAGGCCGAATTCATGGCGATGGTCGATCTTCCGAAAGAGGCATCATGAGCAACATCCACCCATCCGCGATCATCGAGGACGGCGCGCAGATCGATCCGTCGGTTCAGATCGGCCCCTACTGCATGGTCGGTCCCGAGGTCGTGCTCAAGGCCGACGTGGTCCTGAAAAGCCACGCGGTCGTGACCGGCAACACCGAGGTCGGCGCGGGCACCGTGATATTTCCCTTCGCCGTGATCGGGGAGATCCCGCAGGATCTCAAGTTCCGGGGCGAGAAGACCGCGCTGGTGATCGGGGAACGCAACCGCATCCGCGAACACGTGACGATGAACTGTGGCACGGAAGCCGGCGGCGGGGTGACCCGCGTCGGCAACGACGGGCTCTTCATGGCGGGTTGCCACGTGGCGCACGACTGCATCGTGGGCGACCGGGTGGTCATGGTGAACAATTCCGGCCTCGCGGGGCACTGCGTCGTTCAGGACGACGTGATCCTTGGCGGCCTGTCGGGCGTGCACCAATGGGTCCGGCTGGGCCGTGGCGCCATCATCGGTGCGATGACCAAGATCACCAACGATGTCATCCCCTATGCGCTGGTGCAGGCGCCCAAGGGCGAACTCGAAGGGCTGAATCTGATCGGGCTCAAGCGCAAGGGGGTATCGCGGTCAGATATCACCGCGCTCAGGGCCGCTTACCAGATGCTGGCACAGGGCGAGGGCACGTTCCAGGACCGTGCGGTCCGGCTGGGCGAGGAAACGGAAAGTGACTACGTGCGTCAGATCGCCGAGTTCATCACGGCGGAAACCGACCGCCATTTCCTGACGCCGAAATGACACTGGCGCTGATCGCGGGGCGCGGCAGGCTGCCGGCGCAGGTGGCCGAAGCGCAGGACCGGTTGCCGATTATCTGCGCATTGCAGGGGTCCGAGCCGGAAAGCATGGCCGTTGATCTGTCGTTCCGGCTCGAAACCTTGGGGTCGCTGCTGATCGCCCTGGGCGAGAGGGGCGTGACGCGCGTCTGTTTCTGCGGCGGCGTGGACCGGCCCGTGCTGGACCCGACGGCGCTGGATGAAGAGACGAAACCGTTGATACTGATGTTCGAACGCGCCCTTGCCGCTGGCGACAACGGCGCTTTGCAGGTGATCAAGGAAATCTTTGAACAGACCGGCTTTGACGTGGTCGGTGCCGATACGCTGGTGCCGGACCTTGTCGCCATGCCCGGTGTCCTTTCTGAGTCGTGGCCCAGTGCGCAGATGCGCCGGGACGCGGCCAAGGGGGAGGCGGTGCTGGCGGGACTGGCGCCGCTCGACATCGGGCAGGCCTGCGTCATCGGGGCAGAGCAGGTTCTGGGGGTCGAGGCCCTGGGCGGCACGGCGCACCTGCTGGAAACCTTGCCATCGCGCGCGCGGGACATGGATGCGATCCTCTGCAAGGGCCCCAAGACCGGCCAGATCCGGGAGATCGACATGCCGACCATCGGTCCCGAAACGCTCCGCGCGGCTCACGAGGCAGGCTTGGCAGGGGTGATCGTGGACGCGGGCGACGTGATCATCCTCGACCGCGAGGAATGCGTGCGCCTTGCGGATCAGTTCGGCATGGTGCTGTGGTCCCGCCGTGGGGGCGAGGGGTGAAAGTCTTTCTCGTCGCGGGGGAGCCATCGGGCGACAGGCTGGGCGGTGACCTGATGGCGGGGCTGAAGGCGCTGCGCCCGGACGTCACCTTTAAAGGGGTGGGCGGCCCCGAGATGCAGGCCGAGGGACTGGAGAGCCTGTTCGACATGTCGGAGCTGAGCGTCATGGGGCTGGCTGAGATCCTGCCGAAATACCGCGCGCTCAAGGCCCGTATCCGGCAGACCGCGCAGGCGGTACTGGATGCGCAGCCCGACGTGCTGATCACCATCGACAGCCCCGACTTTTCCTTCCGGGTCGCAAAGCTGGTCAAGGCGGGCAGCGATATCCGCACGGTGCATTACGTCGCCCCCTCGGTCTGGGCCTGGCGCCCGGGGCGGGCCAAGCGCATGGCGGCCTATATCGACCACGTCCTCGCGTTGCTGCCGTTCGAGCCTTCGTTGATGGAAGCCGCCGGCATGACCTGTGATTTCGTTGGGCACCCGGTGGTCGCCGATCCCGTGGCCTCCGACGACGACGCCAACGACTTTCGCGAGGAAAACGGCATCGGCGGCGCGCCGATCCTTCTGGTGCTGCCCGGATCCCGCAAGGCCGAAGTGGCGCGGCTCGCCGACATCTTCGGCGACGCACTGACGCTTCTCTTGGCGCGCAGGCCCGATATCCGTGTGGTCGTGCCGGCCGCCCATGCCGTGGCCGACGACGTGCGGGCGGCCGTGGCCGGGTGGCCGGGCGATCCTCTTGTCCTCGATCCGCGCGATCCGGGCGATGCCAAGGCACGCAAACGCGCGGCTTTCCGCGCCGCCGACGTGGCGCTGGCAGCCTCCGGCACGGTTTCGCTGGAACTGGCGGCGGCATCGACGCCGATGGTCATCGCCTACAAGGTGAACTGGCTGACCTTCGCCATCGTCAAGGCGATCGCGCTGATCGACACGGTGACGCTGGTCAATCTCGTGAGCGAGACGCGGGTCGTGCCGGAATACCTGGGCCGTGACTGCACGGCGGAGGGTATCGCCGAAGGCCTGCGCGCCGTGCTGGCGCATCCCGAAGCGCAGGAGGCCGCGATGGCGGTCACCATGGATCGTCTCGGCCGCCGCGGCGTGCCGCCGGGGCTGCGGGCGGCGCGCTCGGTGCTTGCGGCGATCTGAACCTGTCGTGTCGATGTAGGCGGGCACCCCGGAGATGCCGGATGCGCGGCGCCATCGATCCCGCGGATGGCTGCGGGCCAACGCCTCGCAGGCGTCAGCCCTTGTGGATCCAGCCCCCGCCGAAGATGCGGCTGCTGTCGGGATCGTAGAACACGCAGGCCTGACCCGGAGACACGCCTTCCTCTGGCGTGACCAGTTCCACTTCGCCGGTCGTTTCCGACAAGGGACGCAGGATGGCGTCCTGCGGCGGCCGGGTGGATCGGACGCGCACGGCAATCGGCCATTCCTTCCGGCTGGTCAGCGGCTCGTCGCCAAGCCAGTTGATCTCCTTGACGGGGACGGTCCGCGTGGCCAGCATCGCCTTGGGACCGACGACGACTTCCTTGCGCTCGGGATCCAGCTTTACCACGTAGAGCGGATCGACCAGTCCGCCGATCCCTAGGCCGCGGCGCTGGCCGATGGTGTAGTTGATCACCCCGTCGTGCCGGGCCAGCACATTTCCGTCCATGTCCACGATATTGCCGGGGTCGGCGGCCTCGGGACGGAGCTTGCGGATCACGCTGGCATAGTCGCCGTTCGGCACGAAGCAGATGTCCTGGCTATCGGGTTTCAACGCCACGCCCAGCCCGTATTTCGCCGCCAGGGCGCGGGTGTCGTCCTTGCTGGGCAGGTGGCCCAGGGGAAATCGCAGATAGGACAGCTGTTCGGGGGTGGTCGAGAACAGGAAATAGCTCTGGTCGCGGCTCGCGTCCGCGGCGGCGTGCAGTTCGGGTCCGTTGGGCCCCATCTTGCGCTGGATGTAATGGCCCGTCGCCATGCAGTCGGCGTCGAGATCCTTGGCGGTTTCCAGGAGATCCTTGAACTTCACCCTCTCGTTGCAGCGGATGCAGGGCACCGGCGTCGCACCGCCCAGGTAGCTGTCGGCGAACTCGTCGATGACCGCATCCTTGAAGACGTTCTCGTAGTCGAGGACGTAGTGGGGGAACCCCATGTCCTCTGCCACGCGCCGGGCATCGTGAATGTCGATCCCGGCGCAGCAGGCGCCTTTTTTGGCCAAGGCCGCGCCATGGTCGTAAAGCTGCAGCGTGACCCCGACGACGTCGTAGCCTTCTTCGGCCAGCATCGCTGCCACGACGGAACTGTCCACGCCGCCCGACATCGCGACCACGACGCGCGTGTCGGCGGGCGCCTTCGCAAAGCCGAGCGAATTGAGGGGCGGGGTCTGGTCGAGGGGCATCGGGTTCTCCGGAGTTTCGGGGGGAATATAGGAAAATGCGACCAACCCACAAGGGGGCGCTTCACTGCGCGTTAAACCGGATCGGGGCACAGAGAGCCTGTGTAACGAGGGAAACGCAGATGTATCTCAAGAAAGTCGATGGACCGCGCGCGATCACGCTGCCTGACGGTTCGGTCATGTCCCGCGCAGATCTGCCGCCACCGGGGACCGGGCGCTGGGTGGCGTCCCGCAAGGCTGCGGTAGTGCGGGGCGTGGTGTACGGCCTGATCAGTCGGGACGAGGCGCTGGAACGCTACAATCTGAGCGAGGAAGAGTTCATCGAATGGCTGCGCGCGATCACCCGCCACGGGGAGGCGGCGCTGAAGGCGACCTCGGTCCAAAAGTATAGACAACTTTAAGTTGTTCGGTGTAAACTGCAGTAAGCGGTAACGTGTGGTTAACCTTTCTTGTTCACGATCCATTCCTGAATGAAGAGCCAGAGCCGGAGATTGTGAATGCGTGTCTTGCTAGTAGAAGACGATCCTACAACCTCGCGCAGCATCGAACTGATGCTGACACATGCAAATCTGAACGTCTATGCGACCGATCTGGGGGAAGAGGGGATCGACCTCGCCAAGTTGTATGACTACGACCTCATTCTTCTCGATCTCGATCTGCCGGACATGAACGGGCACGACGTGCTGCGGCAACTGCGCGTCAGCCGGATCGACACGCCCATTCTCATCCTTTCCGGCGCCGACGACACGGAGAACAAGATCAAGGGTTTCGGCTTTGGCGCGGACGATTACCTGACCAAGCCCTTCCACCGCGAGGAGCTTGTGGCGCGCATCCATGCGATCATCCGCCGCTCCAAGGGCCATTCCCAATCGGTGATCGAGACGGGCCAGATCAAGGTGAACCTGGATGCCAAGACCGTCACGGTGAACGATCAGGCCGTTCACCTCACCGGCAAGGAATACCAGATGTTCGAGCTGCTTTCGCTGCGCAAGGGCACGACCCTGACCAAGGAGATGTTCCTCAACCATCTCTACGGCGGGATGGACGAGCCCGAACTGAAGATCATCGATGTCTTCATCTGCAAGCTGCGCAAGAAACTCAGCACGGCGACCGGCGGGCAGAACTACATCGAGACGGTATGGGGCAGGGGGTACGTCCTGCGCGACCCCGAACCGACGCAGCGGAGCCTGGCCGCAACGGGCTGAGCCGCCGAAGTCCGAAATCTTCTAGACCTGCCTTTCGGGTCGACCTATCTAGTGCGGGACACGGGGACGTTCCGGGGGGCAGGTCGTTTGGCATCCGACATCGAGACACTGACGGAAGACGAGGCGCGCGAGGCGCTTGCGGAGCTGGCCCGCGCCCTGGCCGATGCCAACACGGCATACCACGGCGAGGACGCGCCGCAGATGTCCGACGCCGACTACGATCGCCTCAAGCAGCGCAACGCCCGGATCGAGGCGCGCTTTCCCCATCTGAAACGCGAGGACAGCCCGTCCGACCGGGTGGGAGCCGCCCCGGCGGAAGGCTTTTCCAAGGTCACCCATGCGGTGGCGATGCTGTCGCTCTCGAACGTGTTCGACGACGAAGAGGTCACGGAGTTTGACGCGAGGGTCCGCAAGTATCTCGGCCTGGGGGCTTCCGACCCCCTGCGCTACACCGCTGAGCCCAAGATCGACGGGCTGTCGCTGTCCCTGCGCTACGAGGGGGGCAGGCTGGTGCAGGCGGCGACCCGCGGCGACGGTGCCGTGGGCGAGAACGTGACCGCCAACGCGCGCACCATCGACGACATCCCCGTGACCCTCGAAGGCGCACCCGACCTGCTCGAGGTGCGCGGTGAGGTCTACATGAGCCACGCGGATTTCGAGGCGCTGAACGACAGGCAGGCGGAGGCCGGGGCCAAGACCTTTGCCAACCCGCGCAATGCCGCCGCAGGATCGCTCCGCCAACTGGACTCCGCCATCACCAAGGCGCGTCCGCTGCGGTTCTTCGCCTATGCCTGGGGCGCGCTGAGTGCCCCGCTGGCCGATACGCAGATGGGCGGAATCGACCGGCTGGAAAAGTTGGGCTTTGCCACCAATCCGCTGACCCGGCTGTGCGACGGGCCCGAGGAAATGCTGGCGCACTATGCCTTGATCGAGGAACAGCGCGCGACACTGGGTTACGACATCGATGGCGTGGTCTACAAGGTCGACGACCTGGCGCTGCAGGACCGGCTGGGCTATCGTTCGACCACGCCCCGCTGGGCCACCGCGCACAAGTTCCCCGCAGAGCTGGCCTGGACCCGGCTCGAAGCCATCGACATACAGGTGGGCCGGACGGGCGCCCTGTCTCCGGTGGCGCGGTTGCATCCGGTCACGGTCGGAGGGGTGGTCGTGTCGAACGCGACTCTGCACAACGAAGACTACATCCGCGGGCTCGACAGCAAGGGCGGCGAAATCCGCGGCGGCAAGGACATCCGTGTGGGCGACTGGGTGCAGGTCTATCGGGCGGGCGACGTTATCCCCAAGGTCGCCGACGTCGATCTGTCCAAGCGCCCGAAGGACAGCGCGCCATTCACGTTTCCGGACACCTGCCCCGAATGCGGGTCCGATGCCGTGCGCGAACCCGGCGATGCGGTGCGGCGCTGCACTGGCGGCCTGATCTGCCCCGCGCAGGCGGTCGAGAAGCTGAAGCATTTCGTTTCCCGCGCGGCCTTTGACATCGAAGGTCTGGGCGCGAAACAGGTGGAGCAGTTCTATGCCGACGGCTGGATCGCGGAGCCGGCCGACATCTTCACGCTCAAGGCGCGCTACGGCTCCGGTGTGCAACAGCTCAAGAACCGTGAAGGCTGGGGCGAGAAATCGGCCGGCAACCTGTTCCAGGCGATCGAGGACAAGCGCGAAATTCCCTTCGGCAGGCTCCTTTTTTCCCTCGGAATTCGGCATGTCGGCGAATCCGCGTCCAACCTGATCGCGCTGCATTACGGCAACTGGCCGGTTTTCGTGCAGGCGATGGATGCAGCCGCCGACCGGACCGGCGCCGCCTGGGAAGACCTGATCGGCATTGATGGCGTGGGAACTGTCATGGCCGGATCACTGGTCAAGACCTTCGCGCAAGAGCGCGAGCGCGCCTCGATCGACCGTCTGGTGGACCATCTCGACGTGAAGGAGGCAAAGCGCGCCGACACCACCGGCAGCCCGGTCGCGGGCAAGACGGTGGTCTTTACCGGGACGCTCGAAAAGATGACCCGCGCCGAAGCCAAGGCCCGCGCCGAAAGGCTGGGCGCCAAGGTGGCCGGATCGGTCAGCGCCAAGACGGATATCCTCGTCGCCGGGCCCGGCGCCGGATCCAAGGCGAAGAAGGCGGCGGAACTGGGTGTCGAAACGCTCGACGAGGACGGGTGGCTGACGCTGATCGGCGCTTCATGAAGGGCAGGCCAGAAGCCCTGTTTCCGCTTTTTGCCGGTCTGGAAACGTTGGAGGGCGTGGGCCCCAAGACCGCGCAGACCCTCGCGCAGATCTCTGTCATCGCCCCCCGTGACCTGCTGTTCACCTTGCCCCATTCCGGGATCGATCGCAGCCTGCGCCGAACGGTCAGGGACGCGGTCCTGCCCGGCGTCGTGACGGTGGCGGTCACGGTCGGGGCGCACCACCCCCCGCGCAGCAAGGGGGGTGCCTACCGGATTCACGTCGCGGATGCCGAGACCAGCTTTCAACTGGTGTTCTTCCATGCGCGCGGCGACTACTGGAAACGCCAGTTGCCGCCGGGCGCGCGGCGTGTCGTGTCGGGCCGTGTCGAACTCTTCGACGGCATTCCGCAAATGGTGCATCCCGATTTCGCCGTGCCCGAGGAGGAGGCGGCCGGCATACCCGCGTTCGAACCCGTTTATCCCCTGACCGGCGGGCTCACCCAGAAACTGATGTACAAGGCGACCCGCGCCGCGCTGGCCCGGACGCCGGACCTCGTCGAATGGATCGATCCGGGGCAGATGGCCCGCGAGGACTGGCCTGCCTTTCGCGCGGCCGTCGAGATGGCCCATGCGCCACAGTCGCCCGCCGACATTGCCGCCACAGCACCCGCGCGGGCGCGTCTGGCCTATGACGAGCTGTTGGCGCACCAGATCACCCTTGCCCTGGCCCGGCAGAAGGAACGTCGCACCAAGGGGCGCGTGACACGGGGCGACGGGCGACTGAGGGCCCGCGTGCTGGCGTCCTTGCCCTTTGCGCCAACCGGCGCGCAGACGCGTGCGGTGGCCCAGATCGCCGAGGACATGGCAAGCGAACACCGTATGAACCGCCTGCTGCAAGGGGATGTGGGCGCGGGCAAAACGCTCGTGGCGTTTCTCGCGCTGCTCTGCGCGGTCGAAGCGGGCGGTCAGGGCGTGCTGATGGCACCGACCGAGATCCTTGCCCGGCAGCACCTGCAGGGCCTGCGCCCCCTCGCGGAGGAGGCAGGCGTGGTGCTGGAAATCCTGACGGGCCGCGACAAGGGCGCCGAACGGCAAGCCAAGCTGTCGGCGCTGCAGGATGGAGCGATTCAGGTGCTGGTGGGGACGCATGCGGTCTTCCAGCCCGATGTCGCATTTGCCGATCTGCGGCTGGCGGTGGTGGACGAACAGCACCGGTTCGGGGTGCGTCAGCGGCTCGAACTGGGCCGCAAGGGGCAGCGGCCGGACGTGCTGGTGATGACCGCCACGCCGATACCGCGGTCGCTGGCGCTGGCGCAATACGGCGACATGGATGTTTCCATCCTTGATGAAAAGCCCCCGGGGCGGCAGCCGATCAAGACCGCGCTGATCAGCACCGACCGGATCGACGAAGTGGTCGGCAGGCTCCGCGCGGCCATCGCCGAGGGGCGGCAGTGCTATTGGGTCTGCCCCTTGGTCGAAGAGAGCGAGGTCAGCGACCTGATCGCGGCGGAGGAGCGGTTCAAACGCCTGCGCGCGGCGCTTGGTGAAGGGGTCGTGGGGTTGGTCCATGGCCAGATGCCGCCGGCGGACAAGGACGCGGCGATGCGCGCCTTTCAGCAAGGCGATACGCAGGTTCTGGTGGCCACCACCGTGATCGAGGTGGGCGTGGACGTTCCGAATGCGACCATTATGGTGGTGGAGCGTGCTGAGATCTTCGGTCTGGCGCAGCTTCACCAGTTGCGCGGACGGGTCGGCCGCGGGCAGGGGGCGTCCACCTGCTTGCTGATGTTCCAGAACCCGCTGAGCGAGACGGGCCGCCAGCGTCTCGAAGTGCTGCGCGAGACGGAAGACGGCTTCGTGATCGCGGAAACGGACCTCAAGATGCGCGGGACGGGCGACCTGATCGGCACGGCACAATCCGGCGTGCCGAAGTTCCGGGTCGCGGACCTCGAGCGGCAGGCCGGGCTGATGGCGGTTGCCCAGTCGGACGCCCGCAAGCTCCTGGCGGAAGACCCAACGCTCGAGGGCGCAAGGGGACGGGCGGCGCGTGTTCTGCTCTGGCTGATGCGGCAGGATGAAGCGATCCGTTTGATTTCAGTAGGTTAGCAAGAAACCCCGTTTTTGTTCGCTAATGTTCTTAAAAAGTTCTTTACTTGGCGTGAAGAAAATGAGAACAAAGAGGCAACAGAGACGGAGGCACCGATGACCACGCTGAAGACACTCAAATCCATCGCCGCACGGTCACAGGACACGCTGCTGCAGGATGCGCTGGGGGCCGCTGCCCTTGTCGTCATGCTGGTCGTGGGGCTGCATCTTCCGTCTTTCATCTGATTACTGCCTGCGCTCTCGCGCCGGACGTTCGTCGCATCCGTCCCAATAGATGCGGCTGGCGGCTTTGCCTGTCCTGCCAGCCTGGGGTTTGCCACCCCGCCGAACGTACCCGGGTCCCACGCGAGTAACGCGATCCCTGCGCCGCCATCCTTCGGATGTGCGGCGCTTTTTTTCGTTGCAGATGATGGAAGGGGGTCAGGCGCCGCTGATCGGCTCGGCCTCTGTGGCGTTTTGGGCGGCTTCGGCCAACGCTTCGATGGACAGCAGAATGGACGCGTGCCTGTTCTTGTAGGCCGTCGCCGGCGTCAGCACTTCGAACCCGTCGAAAGGCGCTTCCGGGACGGGCCCGTTCTCCTTCAGCATCGCGCGCAGCTGATCGCGCGCCTTGGCCAACTGGTCGGGCGTCGCGCCCATGGCGGATGCGCCGGTCACGGCTGCCGCGGCCTGACCCAATGCGCAGGCCTTCACGTCCTGACCCAGCTGGGCAACACGACCGTCCTTCATCACCACGTCCACCGTCACGGTGGAGCCGCACAGCGGCGAGCGCCGCTTGACCGTGGCATCCGGCGCGTCCAGCCGGCCGAGGTGAGGAATATCCGCCGCAAGCGCCAGAATCCGTGCGGAGTAAAGTTTGATCAGGTCCGTTTCGTCCGACATGCTGTTCCCTTTGCCGCTCAGTCCTTACATAAACACCGAAAGCCAGGATGCAAAAAATTTTACGCGAGGTGCCCATGTCCTTTAGTCCCGATGCGCTGACCTTCAACGACGCCGGCCTGATCCCCGCGATCGCGCAGGAGGCCGAGACGGGCGAAGTCCTGATGATGGCCTGGATGAACGCGGACAGCATCCGGCGCACGCTGGCGACCGGGCGCGTGACGTACTGGAGCAGGTCGCGTCAGGCGTTCTGGGTCAAGGGCGAGACCAGCGGCAACGTGCAGGAGCTTGTGGAGCTGCGCTTTGACTGCGATTCAGACTGTCTGCTGGTCATGGTGCGCCAGTCCGGTCCCGCCTGCCACACCGGGCGGCGCAACTGCTTTTACCGCGCGGTAAGAGATGGCGAGGTGGTCGAGATCGCGGAACCGATGTGAACGGCCTTCATGCAGAAGATAAAGGCTGTCGCCTAAAGCCCTATCATTGAACGAATATCTTGCGGCGTTTTGCCATCTGCGCGAAACAGGGAGATGGCCCGCGCGTCGTCGCGCTTTGCCAGTCTTCTGCCATTCCCATCCCGGATTAGCCCGTGATGATGATACGCGGGCACCGGTAACCCCAGCAGGGAAAGCAGCAGCACCTGGATCGGGGTGAAATCGAACAGATCCTCGCCGCGCACCACATGGCTGATGTCCTGCGCCACGTCATCCAGTGCGGAGGCCAGGAAATAGGCGATGATGCCGTCATCCTTGCGAAACAGGACCACATCCCCGATCCGCGACAGCGCGTGGTCGGCCGAGACACGGTGGTATCCCGCGTGCTTCGTGCCGGTTTCGCTGAACCCCGGCAGGTCATCGCCAAAGACGGTCAGGGCGCGATCCATGTGAAGCCGAAGCGCGTCGCCGGGGCGCCACGACGCCATGTCGCGGTGCTTGCAGGTGCCCGGATAGACATCGGGCATCGCGCCTTCCTGCGGGGCGGCGGCGGCGGCGCGGATATCCTTGCGTGAGCAGCTGCAGGGGTAGAGCAACCCCATCCGACGCAGGTCGTCCAGAGCGGGCTCGTAACTTTCCAGCCTGTCCGACTGGCGCAGAACCGGCCCTTTCCAGGCAAGACCGAGCCAGGCAAGATCCTCGAGGATCAGCGCCTCCCATTCCGGCTTGCTGCGTTGCATGTCGGTATCCTCCATCCGGAGCAGGAAATCGCCGCCGGCCGCAACGGCCATGTCATGCGCAAGTATGGCCGAATAGGCATGGCCCAGGTGCAGGGGCCCGGTTGGGGATGGGGCGAACCTCGTCCTGAATGTCACGATTTTTCAAGGACGTAGACGTTGGACTTCACACCGGTCCCCGGCAGGTGCTCGCCGTGTTCGCGAAACAGGAGTCGCGCCGCGCCGCAATCGGTCCAGTCCATCACGCGCGCTTCATGCACCGGATCCTGCAAGGCGTGGTCATTGAAGGAAAAAACGCAATGGCCGCCCTTGGGCAAGGCATGCATCAGGTGATCCAGCACGCCGACCGGTGCGGCGCCGACACCGATCACGCCGATGGCCGCGATCGCGGCGTATTGCCCCTTTGCGACCGGCGGCGCGCCGGTTCCGTCGATCAGCACAAGGTCACGATAGATGTTCTTCTCTTGGGCCACGGCCAGCATTTCGCCGGAAAGGTCCATGCCGTCGATCGTGGTGAAACCGGCAAGTTTCAGGGCCAGCCCGGACAATCCGGTGCCGCAGCCGAAATCGAGAATCGCGGCACAGGGATCGGGTGCGAACCGCCTGAGCGCCTCGGCGCAGCGGCCGGGCGTGGCATAGCCGTTCTCGCCGATCTCGGCTTCGTAGGTTGCCGCCCAGTCGTCGTACAATTGGCGCGTGTCAGCCGTGTCCCGGCCGCCGTATGCCTTGTCGAGAAATGTCTTCGCCATGCACGAAGGTTAAGCCGGGACCGCCATGCTGTCCAGCCAGCCTTGCCAGTCGACCTTGGCGCGATCGGTATAGGCCTTGTAGCGGTCCTTGCGCCCGCGCCGGCCGCTGCGCAGCCCTTCGACGGGGGGGAACAGCCCGAAGTTGACGTTCATCGGCTGGAAGGTCTTGGCCTCGGCTCCGCCGGTGATATGGGTCACCAGAGCACCCATCGCGGTCGTCGCCGGTGGCGGTGCGATGTCACGGCCCAGTATCTCGGCGGTCGCCATACGCCCCGCCAGAAGGCCCATTGCGGCACTTTCCACGTAGCCTTCGACGCCGGTGATCTGCCCCGCAAACCGCAGGTTGGGCTGGGTTCTCAGCCGCATCTGGTCGTCGAGGAGCGTGGGCGAGTTGATGAAGGAGTTGCGGTGAATGCCGCCCAGCCGCGCGAAGCTGGCGTTCTCAAGGCCGGGAATCATCTTGAAAACAGATGTTTGCGCCCCGTACTTCATCTTGGTCTGGAAGCCGACGATGTTGTAGAGCGTCCCGAGCTTGTTGTCGCGACGCAGTTGGACAACGGCATGCGCCTTGACGTCGGGCTGGTGCGGATTGGTCAGGCCCACCGGTTTCATCGGACCGTGGCGCAGCGTCTCGCGGCCCCGTTCGGCCATCACCTCGATCGGCAGGCACCCGTCGAAGTAGCCGGCCGTTTCGCCTTCCCGGAATTCCGTCTTCTCGGCGGCCAGCAGCGCGTCGATGAAGGCTTCGTACTGGTCGCGGTCCATCGGGCAGTTGAGGTAGGCGGTCCGCTCTTCCTCCGTCTCGCCCTTGTCGTAGCGCGACTGCATCCACGCCTTGCTCATGTCGATGCTGTCGAAATAGACGATCGGCGCGATGGCGTCGAAAAAGGCCAGCGCCTCGGCACCGGTGCGCTGCGCGATGGCCTGCGCCAGCTTGCCCGAGGTCAGCGGCCCGGTCGCGATGATCCAGTGCCCTTCCGTGGGCAGATCGGTGATCTCTCCGTATTCCACGCGGACGTTGGGATGCGCCATCAGCGCGTCGGTGACCGACTGGGCAAAGGGGTCGCGATCCACAGCCAGAGCGCCGCCGGCGGGCAGCTTGTGCTTGTCGCCACAGGACATGACGAGCCCGTTCGCGGCGCGCATTTCCCAGTGCAGCAGGCCCACGGCGTTCTGTTCGTCATCGTCCGACCGGAAGGAGTTGGAGCACACCATTTCGCCCAGGAGGCCCGTCTGGTGCGCAAAGGTGCCGACCTCGGGCCGCATTTCGTGCAGAACCACGTCGATGCCCGCGTTTGCGGCCTGCCATGCGGCCTCGGACCCGGCCATGCCGCCGCCCACGATATGAAGTGTCTGTGTCATGGCAGGGATGTAGGACAGGCGGACGCAGCACGCAATGGCTGTCGCAAGGTGGAAGATGTCGGGGATTTGGGGTCGCCGCTGCGGGAATGGTCGGTCAGTGAGAGGCTGACCTGGAGGGACCTTCCGCCGGCGGCGACCCAAATACAGGGGCACTTTCGTGCGCTGTCAGATTTATGCCCCAATTCGGCCAGATTTGAAAGGAAAAAGACCATCAACAATACGGGGCGTTTCGGAAACAATGCCCGGAATTGCGAAACACCGTCTATGGCTGGTCCATCGGGAGACCCGATGGCACACGGAGGGGGGCGCCAAGGGCGCTTTCGGGCGGCCTGTCGTCCGTCAGTGCGTCAAGGAAACTCAGGAGCGCCGCGATTTCAGGGTCGGTCAGGGTCACGTCCTCGATCTCGATCGCGGCAGCGATGCGAATCATCTCTTCGGTGTCGTCGAGAGCCGCGAAATCGTCATCCCGCGCGGCGCCGGGCAAGATCGCTGCGCTGCGGTCGTAGCCCGTCAGCCCGGCAAGCGCATCGAGGTGGTGGCGCAGGATGTCCTCCAGCCTGGCGAAGGCGCCGTTGTGGCCGTAGGGTGCCGTCAGCGCGACATTGCGAAGCGACGGCGTTCGAAAGCGGTAATGGTCCGCCGCGACACCCGTAACCGCGCCCCGGCCCAGATCCGCGTAACGCGCGTAGGCGCTGTCGGTATTCTTGCCCGGTCCGAACTGTGGGATGCCGATGGCGTGGAACCCGTGATCGGTCTGGAACGGCCCGCTGTGACACTCGGCGCAGCGCGCCTTGCCGTAGAACAGCGCCATGCCGGCGGTCTGGCCCGGCGTCAGCGGCGTGCCGTCGCGCAGATAGCGGTCGAACGGGCTTTCCGTGGCGCGGAATTCTTGGGTGATGAAGGCGGCAAGAGCTTGCCCGATGTCGGTGATGTGCAACTCCGGCACGCCGATTTCGGCGAACCGACTGCGGTATGCCGGGATCGCCGCGATCCGCGCGGTCAGGCGTGCCCATGCGCCGTCGGTGCCGTGGATCCGCCCGGCCGCAACCGCGCCGGCCACGTCGTTCTCGTCCGGTTGGCCCGACATTTCATCCGCCGACAGGATCGGGAGCAGGGCCTGCGCCGCGAGAACGGAAGCGACGGGTTTTTCCAGCGTGCGCCCCTCGGGCATGCGGATGCCGAACATCGCGCTTGGGTCGCGCTCCACCCGGCCGTCGTGAAACATCACGGTGAATTCCCGCGCCCCGATGTTGAACAGGGCCGGGGCGTTGCGGGGGATGCGGGCGTGAGGCCGGTTGGCTTCGTCCTCGCGGCGCCGGATGCCAAGTCCGAGGCCCCCTTCGCCGATGGACAGCGACATGCCATCGCCGGTGCCGAGTGTAGGGTGGTGGCAAGTGGCGCATGCGATGTTGCGGTTGCCCGACAGTACCGGATCAAAGAATAGATCGCGTCCCAGCAGAACCTGCGCCATCGGAAAGGCGGGAAAGTCGGCGTCGGTGACAGGGGGCGGCAAGGGGTCGGCCGGCACCGCCTGTGCCAGCAGGACGCTCAGGACTGTCGCGAGGGTCGCGCGCACGGCTTTCCCCTTTTTGGCCTACGGGAAGAGCCTGCCCAATTTCCACCCCCGATTCCACCGGAACTTGGCGAAACAACGCGTGGCGGGCGCGGAAACGGTCACTGGTCCCAGTTCGGGCTCCGCTTGGTCAGGAACGCGTCGATCCCCTCGGCGGTATCGTCGCGCAGCATGTTCCGCACCATGACGTCCCCGGTGTAGGCATAGGCTTCGGCCACCGGCATCTGAAGCTGCGCATAGAAGGCCTCCTTGCCGATCTTGACGGCGGCACCGAGCTTGGCCGCAATCCTGTCGGCGAGCGCTGCGGTCTCGTCGGACAGCGCTTCCGCCGGCACCACGCGGTTTACCAGCCCCAGATCGCGGGCGCGGTCGGCGTCGATGAAATCACCGGTCGTCAGCATCTCGAACGCCTGCTTGCGCGGGATGTTGCGGCTGAGCGCAACCATGGGTGTCGAGCAGAACAGCCCGATGTTGACGCCGTTCACGCCAAACCGGGTGTCTTCGGCCGCGACGGCCAGATCGCAGGTGGCGACGAGCTGGCACCCCGCCGCCGTGGCGATGCCGTGAACCTGCGCGATGACCGGCTGCGGCATGGACTGGATACGGGCCATGACCCGGCTGCACCGGTCGAACAGGTCCTTGAAAGCGGCGGCACCGCCGTCCTCCGCCTGCCGCATGGCAGTCATCTGGCGCAGATCGTGTCCCGCGCAGAAGGCCTTGCCGCTGCCTGCAAGCGTGATCACCCGGATATCCGGATCCGAGGCGCAGTCGTCCAGCGTATCGGTGAGCGCCGCCAGCATCTCGTCCGACAGGGCGTTCAGCCGTTCGGGCGCGTTCATCGTCAGGTTCATCACCGCGCCGTCACGCCGCGTCTCGAGAATTGCCATCTTGCCCTCCGCACTCAATCGGGACAACTTTGCCCTGCATAGCAGGAGAGAACAAGTATGCCCGCCGTCATGACCGCAGAAGAATTGAGCCGTTTCATGAAGGAGGTCTTCGCGCAGGTTGCCGACGACTTTGCCGTGGACGAGGTGGGCGAGGGGACATTGACCATGCGGTTGCTGACCCAGGACCGGCACCTGCGGCCGGGGGGCACCATCTCGGGGCCGTCCATGTTCGCGCTGGCGGATGTGTCTGCCTATCTGGCGACGCTGGCGATGATCGGGCCGCAGGCGCTGGCCGTGACCACGAATTGTTCCATCGATTTCATGCGCAAGCCCAAGGCGGGGGTCGATCTTGTCGCCGAGGCGCGGCTGCTGAAACTGGGCAAGCAATTGTCGGTGACCGACGTGATGCTTTATTCCTCGGGCATGGCGGAACCCGTGGCGCGGGCGACGCTGACCTACGCCATCCCGCCGCGCAAGGCGGCCTGAGCGGGTACAATCCTACGATATGCCGAAAAAAATGGGCCGGATCGCTCCGGCCCAGTGAAGAGGTCTGGCTGGCCCCACAGGGACGTCAGGCCCGCCAGAACACGCGGGAGGCCTCGATCTCGGCCTGCCCGGGTGTCAGTCCCACGTCGGTCAGCTGCCATGGCTCCAGCCGCGAGAGGGCGAGCCGGGTGCGACGACGGGTGGCCCATACCGTGACGCGGACAGCGAAGGCCACCGCCAGCTTTGCCGCGATCGGCGTGCCGGGTTGCGCAAGAAGGCTCAGCGCATCGGGTGTCATCTGTCTCGTCTGTGCCATGGAAAAACTCCTTCCGATCTATTGTATTGACACAATATGGGTAATTGCTGCATTATTTTGATACAAAACGTCGAAAGCGGACGCTAGGGAAACATTGTAATGGATACAATTTGGGCGCCGGAGGGGCTGGGATCGGCCGGTCCGAAGTACAAAGCGGTTGTAACAATGATCCGTAACCACATCGCGACAAAGGCTTTGCAGGTGGACGACAGGCTGCCGCCCGTGCGCGATCTGGCGTGGCGGCTCGGGATCACGCCCGGTACGGTGGCGCGCGCCTACAACATCCTCACGGATGACGGCACCCTGCGCGCGGAGGTCGGGCGTGGCACCTTCGTCGCGGCGCCCAAGGTCGTCGGGCGCCCCCTGAACCTGATCGAGATTGATCCGGTCCGGCACAACACCGGCGGCGATACGGACGAGGTCAATCTCTATTCCCCGCATCTGCCGAACGGCGGGCAGGCGGAGCTGATACGCCGGCTGCTGATCGAGGTGGCGCAGGATCCGCCTTCGGGGGTCATGCACTACCCCTCCCGTCGCAGTGCGCAGGCGGCGCGCGAGGCGATGGCGGATTGGCTGCAGGGCACTCCGATCGGTCCGGTCGACGAAGGTGACATCGTGCTGAGCCTGGGCGGGCAGAACGGAATCATGCTGGCATTCCAGACCGTGCTCCGGGGCCGACGCCCCACCGTGTTCGTTGAGTCGCTCTGCTATCCAGGTTTCCGCCGCGCCGCGGAGGCGCTGCGCGCCGACGTGGTCTCGATCGAGATGGACGGGCACGGGGTTCTCCCCGAGGCACTGGCCGCCGCGGCGGAGCGCCACCCCGAGGCGCAGGTGCTGTGCACGTCTCCCGAAGTGCACAGTCCGACCTGCCGGTTCACGCCGATGGAACGGCGGGCCGAGATCCTCGCGGTGGCCCGCCGGTACGACCTGCAGATACTGGAGGACGACTGCTACCGCATGGGGCGGGCCGAAGGGGAAGGGTACAGGCAGCTTGCGCCGGAACGCGGCTGGTATGTCTCCTCCTTGTCGAAATCAATCACCCCCGCCTTGCGCATCGGCTGCGTGGTGCCGCCCAAGGGGATGGCGGGCGCGCTGCACCGAACCGCGGAACACAGCTTCTTCGGGCTTGCCACGCCCATGATCGACCTGACCGCCAAGCTGCTGCGGCACCCCGACCTTCCGAAAATCATGGCGGCATCGCGCGAAGGCGTCGAACGATACGTCAAGGTGGCCGTCAACACGCTGGGCGGCTTCGACCTGCACTGGCGACGCGACGTGCCCTTCGTCTGGCTGAACCTGCCGCAAGGCTGGCGTGCCAGTGCCTTCTGCCAGGCCGCGGAGAAGGTCGGCGTGCAGGTCCGCGCGGCGGAGGAGTTCGCGGCACGCGACGCCAACGCGCCCCATGCCCTGCGCATGGCGATCAACGCGGGCGTGTCGCTCAAAAGCTTCGAGGCCGCGATGGAGCGGCTGCGCCACCTGCTGGAGCATCCTCCCGAACAGATCAATGTCTGACGCGGGCGTGCGGCGGGCCGCGGCACCGATATTTCTTGGCAGAAGGGCCGGCGCTGGCTAGATTTTCCTCATTCAGCAAAAAGGAATTTGCCATGCGAACCATCGTCCTAGCCCTTGGCGGAGTGCTTGCGGCCGTATCCGCCCCCGCTTTTGCACAGCAGGCCGCCGTTTTCACCGAGGCCGAAATCGCCGCCGCGCCCGCCTGCGGCAAGGGGCGCGGGATCGAGGAGGGCACGGTTCAGCTGTGCAGCTGCAAGCCCACGACCTTCAAGCGTTTCGTCTGGGGGAGCGGCCCCTACGCCGGCCATTCCGACGTCTGCACAGCCGCGCGCCATGCGGGTGTCATCGGCGACGAGGGCGGCACGCTTGCCGTGACCGGCCGTCCCGGACAGACCGCGTACGAAGGGTCCGAGGCGAACGGGATCTCGACCAAGCGCTGGGGCCTCTACCAGTCCAGCTTCGACGTGATGCAGGCGCAGGTGGCCGGGCAGGGGACAGCGCCCGAGCCTTCCGGCGGGCCGGTCCTCGCCTGCACGGGCTTTTCCGCCGACGTCGCGCCCTACACCTGTTCTTGCCCCGCGGGCAGCGACAGCGGCGGGTCCGTCTGGGGCAGCGGCCCCTACACCGGCGACAGCGACGTCTGCCGCGCCGCGGTGCATGCGGGTGCGATCCCGCCGACCGGCGGTCAGGTCCGGGTCAGCGCGGCACCCGGGCTGGAGGCCTACGAAGGCTCCAGCCGAAACGGCGTGACGACCAGCCGCTGGGGCAGCTACGGTCAAAGCTTCGAGGTCGCGGCGGCTACGACGACGTCGACGACCCTTCAGGCCACTTGCGATGTCATGCCCCCGGATACCGAAAGCCTGATTTGCGTCTGCCCGGAAAACGGACCCGTGAGCAAGTCGGTCTGGGGCAGCGGCCCCTATACCGCGGACAGCGACATCTGCAGCGCCGCGCGCCATGCGGGGGTCATCGACGCGGCGGGTGGCAGTGTCACCGCGATCCGGCTCAAAGGGCTGGACAGCTATGCCGGCAGCGCGGCCAACGGTGTCACCTCGTCGAAATGGGGCAGCTTCGAAGGGTCGATCACCTTTGATCGCAACTGAACGCGCGGCGACCGCAGGCGTGTCGGGGCGGCAGGATTGCCCCGGCGTGCCGGATCTGAAATGAAACGACAGATACCCGACACGGTGTGGCGATGAATCCTGTGGTGCGTTCTACCCTTTGGCTGGCGTTCTTCGGCCTCGTGCTGATGGCGTGGGTCACGATGTACATGATGGCGATGGACATGGACCTCGACCTGCTGGGCCGCCCCGGCCAGGCGGGCGAGATGATGCGCCGCATGGACCCGCGCATGGACATGTTCATGCCCATGGCCAGCTTCTGGCCGCTGTTCGTGATGTGGGGCGCGATGATGGCGGCGATGATGCTTCCCACGATGGTGCCGACCCTGCGCAGCTACGAGGACCTGATGATCAGCGCCGACGGCACCCGGGCGGGCTGGCTCGGGGTGCTCATGGGCTATTTCGCCGTCTGGCTTGCCTTCGCCGCGCTGATCGCGGGCGTCCAGCTTGCGCTGCTCTTTGCCGGGGTGATCGACATGCTGGGCATCGCGCGTTCGCGCTGGGTCGCTGCCGGTCTCCTGCTGGCGGTCGGCCTGTTCCAGTTCACCCGGACCAAGGAACTCTGCCACGGCGTCTGCCATTCGCCGATGATGTATTTCCTCGGCCGGTGGCGCACCGGGTTCGGGGGCGGTCTGCGCATGGGGCTGGGCCTCGGGGCATTCTGCGTGGGATGTTGCTGGGGCTTCATGGTGCTCGGCTTCGCCGGGGGCGTGATGAACCTCGCATGGATGGGGCTGGCGACGCTGTTCATGGTGCTGGAAAAGCTGCCGCAAATCGGACATCGTGTGACCAAGCCCCTCGGGCTGGCCTTGGTATGCGGCGCCTGCGTCGTTGCCGGCTGGCCCCTGGTCACCACAGGACTGCAAGGAATTTAGAATGGCCCTCACCAGACGACCCGAGGCGGATCGCCTGCCGATCTCGCAGCGCATCGACAGCCGGATGCCGAACCCCGGACGGCGCAGGATGTCGCCGACCGACTGGGCGATCAAGGGAGAGCTGTTTCTCAATTGCTCCTGCACGGTCTTCTGCCCCTGTGTGGTCAGCCTCGGCGCGCATCCCCCGACCGAGGGGCACTGCCACGCCTGGATGGCCATCGCGATCGATACGGGCCATTACGAGGGCGAGGATCTGTCGGGATTGAACGTCGGGTTGCTCGTCGACATTCCCGGGCGCATGGGCGAGGGCAACTGGAAGGTCGCCGCCTACGTGGACGAGCGTGCCAGCGGCAAGGCCTACAACGGACTGCTGCAGATATTCTCCGGACAGGCGGGCGGCACCACCGGGCTGTTCACCATGCTGGTGTCGGAAATCATCGGCGCGGAACGTGCGCCGGTCCAGATCACCCGCGACGGAAACCGGCGCGCCATCCAGATCGGCCGCAAGGTCCAGGGCGAGATCGAGACGCTTGCGGGCAAGGATCCGGAGCATCCGGTGATGGTCTCCAACTCCAAGTACTGGATGGGGCCGGACATCATCGCGGCCCGTGGCCTGCGCAGCAAGGTGCGCGACTATGGCCGGGTCTGGGACTTCGACGGCATGTCGGCCGAGATCTGCCCGATCGACTGGAAAGGCCCCAAACCGTGATCGATTCGGGCTTCGTTCAGCTGATGGCGCGCTACAACGCCTGGCAGAACCGGCAGCTGACGGAGATCGTCAAGCAGATGGACGACGCGGCGCTCGACCATGACCATGGAGCATTCTTCAGCACCATCAGGGGCACGCTGAACCATCTGCTCTGGGGCGATACCATGTGGATGAGCCGTTTTTGCGACGATGTCGCGAAGCCGGAAGTGGGGGGCGACCAATCCACCACCTATACCGAGACGACGGGCGTCTGGCAGGCGCAGAGGTTCCGGATGGACGGGCGTATCCGGATCTGGTCGGAAACCCTGTCGAACGTCGACCTGCTGGGCGATCTGACCTGGTATTCGGGCTTGACCAAGTCGGAAATGTCAAAGCCCAGAGCGCTTTGCATCGCGCATCTGTTCAACCACCAGACCCACCACCGGGGTCAGGTTCACGCCATGCTGACGGCAGGCGGCCATCCGGCCCCGGTGAGCGACCTCGCCTTCATGCCGGAGGACGCCTGAGCGGCCCGGTGCCGGTCAAACCCCTTGCGATCCGCCCCTCGGGATGGGATGCAAGGGCCAATCTGTCGCCCTGAGCCCGCATCGGGGCCGCGTGGACGCAGGCCAGCCAAACCTGGCTCAGACAGGGTGAAATGCCCGGAAAGGACGTAACATGTTCAATGCACTGATCGTCAGCAAGGACGACGAAGGAAAGACCTCTGCCGCGGTGGAGCAGATCGGCATCGACGATCTGCCGGAAGGCGAAGTGACGGTTTCGGTCGAATATTCCACCGTGAACTACAAGGACGGTCTGTGCATCGGGCCGGGCGGCGGGCTGGTGCGGAACTATCCGCACGTGCCGGGGATCGACTTTGCCGGCACGGTGGAGGCGTCGGACGACGACCGCTACAAGCCGGGTGACAAGGTTGTCCTGACGGGATGGCGCGTGGGCGAGGCGCATTGGGGCGGCTATGCCCAGAAGGCGCGGGTCAAGGCCGACTGGCTGGTGCCGCTGCCCGACGGACTGGACACGCGTCAGGCCATGGCGGTGGGCACTGCCGGCTTTACCGCGATGCTGGCGGTCATGGCGCTGGAGGATCACGGCATCAGGAAAGGCCCCGTGCTCGTCACCGGTGCGGCGGGCGGCGTCGGCTCGGTCGCGACGGCGATCCTGGCCAATCTCGGCCACGAGGTCGCGGGCGTCACGGGCCGTCCGGAAACCGAAGAATACCTCAAGAGCCTTGGTGCCAGCCGGATCGTGCCGCGCGAGGAGATCAACGAAACCACCAAGCGCCCGCTCGAGGGCGAAACATGGGGCGGTTGCGTCGACGCGGTAGGGGGCGCCATGCTTGCCCGGGTGCTGGGCCAGATGGAATACGGCGCAAGCGTCGCCGCCGTGGGTCTGGCGGGCGGCGCGGCTCTGCCCGCGACGGTCATTCCCTTCCTGCTGCGCGGCGTTAACCTGCTGGGCATCGACAGCGTGATGCAGCCCTATGACAACCGCCTGCGTGCGTGGCAACGGATCGCCAAGGATCTGCCGATGGACAAGCTCGAGTCCATGGTTCAGCCCGCGACACTGGGTGATCTGCCCAAGCTTGGCGCAGACATCCTGAAGGGCCAGGTCAAGGGCCGGGTCGTCGTTGACGTGAAGGCATGATTCCGCGCGCGGTCCCGGTGCCGCGCGACTCGTCCCTGTCCCGCTACGTGGGGCAGGGCGCCACCTATACCGACTGCTACGAGGTGATGTTTCCGGGCCGTGCCGACCTGGGCGAGTTCATCACCGCCTTCTACACCACATGGCTGTTCCGGCTGGAGCGGCTGGTGCTCGCCGCGGTGCTGCGCCGCCCGATCCGCGATGCCGAGGTGGCCGCGCTTGCGGCGGGCGCCGACAGCTTTGCCGTCTGGCAGGTGGAGACGCGCGGCGAAGGGCAGATCCTGCTGTGCGATACCCGTGGTGCGACACGATCGTGGCTTGCCGTAGCACCCAAGGAGGGCGGGGTGACCCGACTTCTGTTCGGCTCCGCCGTCGTGGCGCACGGTCCTGACGGGCTGCCGCGCGCCGTCCACCTTTTCACGCCGCTGCATCGGGTCTACGCACGGGGTCTGCTGCGTCTCGCCGAATGGAAGTTGCGCAAGGGGTGACGCGGCGGGCCGATCATCCTACAACATGGCGAACGACTTCAGGAGACCCCGATGACGGCCTACGACGACCAGAACATCTTTGCCAAGATCCTGCGTGGCGAGATCCCGAGCTTCAAGGTGTACGAAGACGATGAGACCCTGTGTTTCATGGATATCATGCCGCGCACCGACGGCCATTGCCTCGTGATTCCCAAGACACCCTGCCGCAACATTCTCGATGCGACCCCGGCCCAGCTTGCGGCCTGCATGGCGACGGTCAGCAAGGTGGCGAATGCCGTGAAAAAGGCGTTCGACGCCGATGGCATCACCCTCCAGCAGTTCAGCGAAACCGCGGGCGGCCAAGAGGTGTTCCATCTGCACTTCCACGTCCATCCGCGCCACGAGGGCGTGCAGATGCGCCCGCCGGGTCAGCAGGGCGACATGGACGCGATCAAGGGCCACGCCGAACGGATCGCGGCGGCACTGGACTAGGCGGCGCGCCCGCGGATCCCGCGAATCGCACACCATTCGCGACCCTATTCGTGACAGATGCGGCAAGGGACGGGGCCGAAAACCGGCTTCGTCCTTCCCCACACCTATGGCGCGAAGGCCGAAACCGGCGACACGACATCGCCCGGACGGGGGCGTTCGCGGCAAGCCCCTGTTTTGAAATGATTCCTTTTGCTTTGCCGATTTGGTCGCGGATCATAGGCTTTGACTCATAACAATATGACAGGGATACATTAAATGGCACTCAAACCTCCATTGATGAAGCTGCCGATCAAGACCGCCGACAGCGGTTTTTATCGGGGCTTCAGCGTTGACGTGACGGTAACGGCAAAGATCATCATCGGTCTGCTCGTGATCTGGGCCGTCGCCCTCCCCGAGCAGGCCGGACGGATCCTGTCCGACTTCAACGGCTTCATCCTGACGAACTTTGCCACCTGGTACGTGTGGGTCATGGCGCTGTTCGTGATCACCTGCATTGTGCTGGCGGCATGGCCGGCGGCGGGCAGGCTCAAGATGGGATTGCCGGACGACAAGCCGGAATTCGACAATTTCTCGTGGTTTTCGATGATGTTCGGCGCGGGCATCGGGGTGGGCATGCTGACATGGGCGGTGGCGGAACCGATCTATCATTTCGGCAACAACCCCGACGTGATCCAGGGCTTCGCGGGCGCGCGGGGAGAAGACAACATCCTGAACGCCTACAAGTGGTCCTACCTGCACTGGGGATTCACCGCCTGGGCCTCCTATGCCATCGCGGGGCTGGGGCTGGGCTACTTCGCCTACCGGCGGGGGCTGCCCCTGACCATCCGGTCGTCGCTGACGCCCCTGTTCGGCAAATCACTGTCCGGTCCGGCGGGCCACATCATCGACATCGTGGCGGTCGTGGCGACCATTCTCGGTGTCGCGCAGACGCTCGGCTTCGGGGTGAACCAGTTCGTCGACGGGATGAGCCGGATCGGCATCGGCGACTGGCTGACCGATGTGGACGGGCAGCCGTCCTCGACGGGGATCATCTTTTCCATCGTCGTCATCATGGGGGCCTCGACCCTTTCGGCGCTGTCGGGCGTCGGCAAGGGGATCAAGTGGCTCTCCAACATCAACATGGTCCTGTCGATCTTCCTTCTGGGCTTCCTGCTGATCTTCGGCTCCACATTCTTCGGGCTCTGGGCGCTTTTCGTCGGAACGTGGGAATACGTCATCGCCCTGCCGAGCATGATGTTCACCGTCTACGGCGGAGAGAACCCCGTGGATATGGATCTGGCAGGGTGGCAGGGGTCCTGGACGGTGTTCTACTGGGCGTGGTGGGTTGCCTTTGCGCCCTTCGTGGGGCTCTTCCTTGCCCGCATCAGCCGGGGGCGCACGATCCGCGAATTCGTGCTGGGTGCGGTCATCGTACCGGCGCTGATGTGCTTCGTGTGGTTCGCATGGGCGGGCGGTACGGCCATCGACCTTGAGCTGACCGGCGAGGCGGGAGGCCGCATCTTCGAGGCGACCGACGGCGGCAAGATCTTTGCCATGACCGACATCCTGCTGGGCAGCGGCACGTTGGGGTGGCTCATGGCCGTGATCATCGTGGTCCTGCTCATGACCTACCTCGTGACCTCGGCGGACTCGGCGGTGCTGATCGTGAACACGATCAACGCGGCCGGGGACGAAGGGCCCAAGGCCCGCCCGCATATCATCTTCTGGGGGGTGGCCCTCGGGGCGGTGGTGGCGGCGTTGCTGCTGATCGGCGGCATCGGCGCGATCCAGACCGCGATGGTCATCGGGGCACTGCCGTTCTCGCTCGTGATGGTGCTGATGGCGATCTCTCTGATCAAGGCGATCTACAACGACAGCAAGCGGCTGGCCTCGGGCGTGGATACCTACTCGGACGACGTGGACGCGATGCCGGCCGAGTAAAACATTGAAACCAAAGGCGGGTCTGCCCGGTGGGCAGGCCCGCCGCCAGGAAACCGGGTTGCCTTTCAGGCTCTGCCTGCTACTCATTCCGGTTCAAAAGGAAAAAGGGGGACCAAGATGGTTGATGAAACCACAAACCACGGCATTCCTGTGCCCGAGGGCGCAGCGGATGTGATCGAGACCGAGTACGAGATCGGTCAGGATAACATCGACGGCTCGTTCGGGCGCTTCGGATTCGACATCCACAACCCGGTTTTCGCGGTATCCGCGATCGCGATCGTCGCATTCGTGTTCTTTACGCTGGCTTTGCCCGATCAGGCCGCGAGCGCATTCTCCGCGATGTTCGATTTCACCACCAAGAACTTCGACTGGTTCCTCATCGGATCGGCGGACCTCGTGGTCATTTTCGCGCTTCTGCTGATCGTCACGCCTTTCGGCTCGGTCCGGCTGGGTGGCGTCGACGCGACGCCCGACTACACCTATCTCGGCTGGTTCGCGATGCTGTTCGCCGCGGGCATGGGCATCGGCCTGATGTTCTACGGCGTGTCCGAGCCGCTGACCCACTTCTCGACATCCTTCGGGGAAACCGCGGTCGGCGAGAACGGGCTGAGAACGGACTGGGCCCCGCTAGGTGCCGCCACCGGCGATGAGCCCGGATCGGTGCGCCTCGGGATGGCCGCCACGATCTATCACTGGGCTCTGCACCCCTGGGCGATCTACGCGACCGTCGCGTTGGCCCTGGCGCTGTTCACCTACAACAAGGGTCTGCCGCTGACCATCCGTTCGGCGTTCTATCCGCTGCTGGGCGAGCGTGTCTGGGGCTGGCCGGGCCACGTGATCGACATCATCGCGGTTTTCGCCACGCTCTTCGGTCTCGCCACCTCACTTGGTTTCGGGGCGACCCAGGCCAACGCCGGCCTGAACGAGCTGTTTGGCATCCCGATCGGGAACACGACGGAAGTGATCCTGATCACCGCGATCACGGCCGTCGCCCTGGTTTCGGTCGTGCGGGGCCTTGATGGCGGGGTGAAGATCCTGTCCGAGGTCAACATGGGGCTTGCCTTCCTGCTGGCGGTGTTCACGCTGCTGGTCGGGCCCACGGCCTTCCTGCTGGCGTTCTTCTGGGACAGCCTCAAGGCCTATGTCGAATACCTGCCGGCGCTGTCCAACCCGTTCGGCCGGGAAGACGTGAACTACTCCCAAGGGTGGACGGCCTTCTACTGGGCATGGTGGATCAGCTGGTCGCCGTTCGTGGGGATGTTCATCGCCCGCGTCAGCCGTGGCCGTTCGGTGCGTGAATTCGTGATCTGCGTGCTGCTGATCCCTTCCATGGTCTGCGTCGTGTGGATGTCCATCTTCGGCGGCACGGCGATCAACCAGGTGCTGACCGATGGCTTCACCGGTGCACAGGACGCGGAACTGCCGCGCCAGCTGTTCCAGATGCTGGGGCAACTGCCTCTGGCGTCAATCACCTCGTTCATCGGCATCGTGCTGGTCATCGTGTTCTTCGTCACCTCGTCGGACTCGGGCAGTCTGGTGATCGACACGATCACGGCAGGGGGCAAGATCGACGCGCCGATGCCGCAACGGGTCTTCTGGTGCATCTTCGAGGGCGCAGTCGCCATCGCGCTGCTTCTCGGGGGCGGGCTGGCTGCCTTGCAGTCCATGGTCATTTCCACGGGCCTGCTGTTCACCATCGTGCTGCTGCTGATGTGTTTCTGCATCTTCCGCGGCCTGCAAAGCGAACGCGCCGAAACGCGCTGAGCGCGCAACGCGCCGTGACGGAAGGGGTGCCCCTCGGGGCGCCCCTTTTCTTTTGGCTTGACCTCGGGGACGCCTGCGGCGAACTCTGCGCCCATGACAAGACTTGATACCGCCTGGGTGCGCGCACAATTTCCCGCCTTTGCAGAACCTTCGCTGCAGGGGCAGGCCTTTTTCGAGAATGCCGGCGGGTCCTATACCTGCCAGCTGGTCATCGACCGACTGACGCGGTATTACACCCAGCGCAAAGTGCAGCCCTACGCGCCCTACGAGGCCAGCCAGCTTGCCGGCGCCGAGATGGACGAGGCGCGCCAACGGCTCGCAGCACTTCTGGGCGTGGACACCGACGAATTGAGCTTCGGTCCCTCGACATCACAGAACACCTACGTGCTGGCGCAGGCCTTCGGCCAGCTGATGGACGCAGGAGAGGCGATCGTGGTCACCAACCAGGACCACGAGGCGAATTCAGGCCCATGGCGGCGACTGGCCGACCGCGGCATCGAGGTTCGCGAATGGTGTGTCGATCCGGAAACCGGCGCGCTGAACCCCGACGACCTTGAGACCCTGCTGGACGAAAAGGTCAGGCTGGTCTGCTTTCCGCATTGTTCCAATGTCGTGGGGCAGGTGAACCCCGTGGTCGAGATCACCGCGCTGGCCCATGCCGCCGGTGCCTTCGTCTGTGTCGACGGCGTGTCCTACGCGCCGCACGGCTTTGTCGACGTCGGCGCATTGGGGCCCGATATCTACCTGTTCTCGGCCTACAAGACTTTCGGCCCGCACCAGGGCCTGATGGTGATCCGCCGGGCCTTGGGCAACCTGCTGCCCAATCAGGGCCATGCCTTCAACGGCGGCACGCTCTACAAACGCTTCACGCCCGCCGGGCCGGACCACGCGCAGATCGCGGCCTGCGCCGGAATGGCGGACTATGTCGATGCCGCGTATCGCCACCATCTGGGCGGCGACGCCGAACCGGTCAAGCGGGCCGGGGCGGTGCACGACCTGATGCGCGGGCACGAGACCGCGCTGCTGCAACCGCTGCTGGACGCCGTGAAAAGCCGCAATTCCGTGCGCCTGATCGGACCGGATACCGCGGCGCACCGCGCGCCGACCGTGGCGCTGGCCCTGAACCGTCCGGGGGCCGAGGTGGCCGCCGATCTCGCGCGGCACGGCATCATGGCGGGGGGCGGTGACTTCTATGCCGGTCGCGCGCTGCGCGCGATGGGCGTCGACTCGGAAAAGGGCGTCTTGCGGCTGAGCTTCACCCACTACACGTCGCAGGCCGAGATGGATCAACTGCTGAACGCGCTCGACGATGTTTTGTGAAACCAAAGCCTTGCTTCACCCGTGTCTGACCTAACTCTCCCAGAGAGCGAACAACACGAACGGTGACATGAGCGACAAGACCCCGATCCTGGTATGGTTCCGCCGCGACCTGCGGCTGAGCGATCACGCGGCCCTGACGGCTGCCTGTGAAAGCGGGCGGCCCGTGATCCCCGTGTTCATCCACGATTCCCTCTCCCAAGGGCTGAAGGCCGCGCCGAAATGGCGGTTGGGACTGGGGCTGGGCCATCTGGCCGAAACCCTCAGGGACAAGTCCAGCCGCCTGATCCTGCGGCGGGAAAGCGACGCGCAGGCGGCACTGGACAAGCTGATAGAGCAGACCGGCGCCGGGGCCGTCTTCTGGTCGCGGCTCTACGACCCCGACAGCGTGGCGCGGGACAGCCGCATCAAGGACACGCTCAAGCAGAAGGGCGTCGAGGCGCGCTCCTTTGGAGGTCACCTGATGTTCGAACCCTGGACTGTGGAGACGCAGCAGGGCGACTTCTACAAGGTCTACACGCCGTTCTGGAACAACGTGAAGGGCAGGGACGTCGACGCGCCCCGCAGCACGCCGGGCACGATTCCCGCCCCCGACAGCTGGCCCGACAGTGATGCGCTCGAGGATTGGAACATGGGCGCCGCGATGGACCGGGGCACGGATGTCGTCAGGCCCTTCGTCCGGCTGGGTGAAAGTGCTGCGCAATCCCGACTGGGCAGCTTCATGGCGCATATCGTCGAAGGCTACGACGAAAGCCGCGACATCCCCGGCGCGGACGGCACATCGAACCTCTCGGAAAACCTGTCGTTGGGAGAGATTTCGCCCTACCAGTGCTGGCACGCGGGTCTGCGCGCCCGCGAAGAGGGCAAGGCCGGGGCGGAGACCTTTCTCAAGGAACTGGTCTGGCGCGAGTTCGCCTATCACCTCATGCACCATACACCGCGCATCCTGACCGATAACTGGCGCGAGGACTGGGACGCCTTTCCGTGGCAGGACGATGCCCGCGCGGGGGATGTCTGGGCCTGGAAGAGGGGGCGCACGGGCATCCGCTTCGTCGATGCGGCCATGCGGGAACTCTACGTGACCGGACGGATGCACAATCGGGGCCGGATGATCGTGGCAAGCTACCTGACCAAGCACCTCCTGACGCATTGGCGCATCGGCCTCGACTGGTTCGAGGATTGCCTGATCGACTGGGACCCGGCAAGCAACGCGATGGGGTGGCAATGGTCGGCCGGTTCGGGGCCGGACGCCACACCCTATTTCCGCGTGTTCAACCCGGAAACGCAGATCGACCGTTTCGACAAGGATCGCAGCTATGTCAGCCGCTGGATCGCCGAAGGGCGCGCCAACCCGCACGAAGACGCGCTGAAGTTCTTCGACGCGATGCCGCGCCACTGGGGGTTGTCACCCGACGACGATTATCCCGAGCCCATCGTCAGCGCCTCTGACGGACGCCATCGCGCCCTGCAAGCCTATGAGAACCGAGACTTTTAGCAATTGTGAATCCCGCCGCTCCGGCTAATATCGGACGGTCAATCCGGTGGAGTGGACATGATCCATACAAGTACCGAGGGCCAGAAAGGCCTGCCACGATACTTCGCCCATGTTTTCGGCATGGCACAGCAGATGCAGAACGGACGGTGTGATTTTCACCTGCCGGACGGCCGCGTGTTCCGCGCCGAGGGCGCAAACCCCGGTCCGGTGGCTGAACTGCACATTCACAGCGACGAGCTTTTCGCCCGGCTGATCCGCGAAGGAGACCTGGGCTTTTGCGATGCCTACCTCGACGGGGACTGGTCCACGCCCGATCTGCAGGCCTTCATGGACCTTGTCCATGCGGGCAACGAGAATGTCTATGACGGCTTTCCGGGTCAGGGGCTGGTGCGGGCGTTCGAGAAGTTCCGCTTCTGGCTGCAACGCAACCACCGGGGCCAGGCCCGCAAGAACATCAGCTATCACTACGATCTGGGCAACGATTTCTACGCGCTCTGGCTCGACGACACGATGACCTATTCATCGGCCCTGTTCCAGGACGGCGCGCAGGCTTCGCTGGAAGCGGCCCAGATCGAAAAGTACCGCAGCATGGTGGACCAGATGGGCGTTCAGCCCGGCGATCACGTGCTCGAGATCGGCTGCGGCTGGGGCGGTTTCGCGGAGTACGCCGCAAAGGAGCGTGGGCTGCGCGTGACCGGTTTGACGATCAGCGCGGAGCAGTTCAAGTATGCCAAGGAACGCATTGAAAAGGCGGGTCTTTCGGACCTCGTGGAGTTCAAGCTTCAGGACTACCGGGATGAGCGGGGCCATTACGACGGCATCGCCAGCATCGAGATGTTCGAGGCGGTGGGCGAGAAATACTGGCCGGTCTACTTCCGCACCGTCCGCGACAGGCTGAAACCCGGCAAGGCGGCGACGCTCCAGATCATCACCGTCGATCACCGCCGCTGGCCGGTCTACAAACGCGGCGTCGACTTCATCCAGAAGTACATCTTTCCGGGCGGGATGCTGCCCAGCCCCCCGATCCTGCGCGAACAGGTCGAGAAAGCGGGCCTGATCGTCGACAAGTCGGTCGAGTTCGGCAAGAGCTACGACATCACGCTGCGCCGGTGGCACGAGACATTCAACCAGAAGTGGGATGAGATCAAGGCGATGGGCTTTGACGAGCGGTTCCGGCGGATGTGGAATTTTTACCTCACCTCCTGCGCCGCGACATTTGACAGTGGCAATTGCGACGTGACGCAGATTACGATCAGGCGACCGGGGTGATCTGAAGGAACCGAAATGCCGACCGCCGCACGACTTGTCGCCGCCTTTTCGCTCGCGGTTCTGGCTTACGTGATTTCGGTCATGGTGATGCCCCTCATGCCGGAAAGCACGGATTTCGGATACTTCATTCCCGTCAACATCTTCCTCGGGCTTGCGTGCGGATGGATCGTGATGGGCCCCCGCGCGGGCCGGGGCACGACCGCCGCCATCAACAACGGGCTGACGGGGGTCTTCGTCCTGATGCTGTGGGGGATCGGCGTGCAGGCCGCGAATGAAATGGTGCGCCTCGCGATGCGCAACCGCTACGACAACGCGTTCGAGGCCATCGTGGCCGTGTTCCAGATCGGCGCGGAATACGCGGTCATCATCGCGACCGTGCAGATCGGCGTGGCGCTCGTGATCGGTGCCGTCGTGGTCGGACTGGTCACGGAATTTGCCGGCAACCGGTGGAAGTGACCAGATGAGAAGCCTGTTCTTCTATGGCAGCCTGCGTCATCAACCCTTGCTTGCGATCGTGCTCGGCCGTCCCGCCGACAGGCTGGACACCGAAGCCGCCGTCCTGCCGGGTTACGCGACCTTTGCCGCGGCCGAAGGGCCTTTCCCGCTGATCGTTCCCAGCACCGACGGCGCGGCGGAAGGTCTTCTGGTGCGCGGCCTGACCGATGCGGACATCGCCCGGCTGGATTTCTACGAAGGCAGTTTCGCCTATGATCTGGTCGAGATGATGCTGGCCGACGGACAGAGCGCCGAGGTCTACCTGCCCGAGCCGGACCGCTGGACACCGCGCGGCGCCTGGTCGCTCGATGCCTGGGAAGCCAGGTGGGCCGCTCTGAGCTGCGAGGCGGCGCGCGAGGTCATGGGGTACTTCGGCCAGCGGGACCGGGCAGAGGTCGCGGCGATGTTTCCGATGATCCGCAAACGGGCGCAGTCCCGCCTGAACGCGGCACGCTCGCGGCACGGCGCGCTGACGAAAGCGGGGCGCACGGTGGTGGAGGACCGTCGGCGGTCCTACGCGCATTTCTTCGCTCTCGACGACATGAAGGTCCGGTTCGAACATTTCGACGGCGGAATGTCGCCAGTGGAGGACCGGGCGGTCTTCATCTCTGCCGATGCCGCCATCGTTCTTCCCTACGACCCGGTCCGCGACAGGGTGCTGCTGGTTGAACAGATGCGCATGGGGCCTCTGGCGCGCGGCGACCGGCGGGTCTGGCAGCTTGAGCCGGTCGCCGGGCATGTCGATCCCGGCGAAACCCCGCGCGAGGCCGCGATCAGGGAGGCTCAGGAGGAGGCGGGCCTGACCCTGGAGGCGATCGAACCGATCGCGGAGGTTTACGCAAGCCCCGGCAACTCCACGGAATTCTACTATATTTTCCTCGGCATCGCGGATCTGCCGGATGCCGCCGAGGGCATCGGCGGCCTGCCGGAGGAAGGCGAGGACATTCGCGCGCACGTGCTGTCCTTCGACGCGCTGATGACGCTGGTCGAGGGGTTCGGCGCTGCGAATGCCCCCCTGGGGCTGGCGGCCTTCTGGCTGGCGCGGCACAGGGACCGCTTGAGGTTGCCAGACCCGGGGGATACACCGGAGGGGACATAACCACTGGGGGCATCCATGCACGTTGCATCTGATTTGGCGCAGGCCATCGGGAACACACCGCTCATCAAGCTGCGCAGGGCAAGCGAGGAGACCGGGTGCGAGATCTACGGCAAGGCCGAGTTCATGAACCCCGGCCAGTCGGTAAAGGACCGGGCGGCGCTCTTCATCATCCGCGACGCGATCGAGCGCGGCGAGCTCAAGCCGGGTGGCACGATCGTCGAGGGCACGGCCGGGAACACCGGCATCGGCCTTGCGCTGGTCGGCGCGTCCATGGGCTTCAAGACCGTCATCGTCATCCCCGAGACACAGAGCCAGGAAAAGAAGGACATGCTGCGCCTTGCGGGCGCGGAACTGGTGCAGGTGCCCGCGGCCCCCTACCGCAATCCCAACAACTTCGTCCGCTATTCGGAACGCCTTGCCAACGAGCTGGCCAAGTCCACGAACGAAGGCGTGATCTGGGCCAACCAGTTCGACAACGTGGCGAACCGGCAGGCGCACATCGAAACGACCGGCCCCGAGATCTGGGAACAGACGGGCGGCAAGGTGGACGGTTTCTGCTGTGCCGTGGGTTCCGGCGGAACGCTGGCGGGTGTCGCCATGGCGCTGCAGCCCAAGGGCGTCAAGATCGCGCTTGCCGACCCCGACGGCGCGGCGCTGCACAGCTACTACACCACGGGCGAGCTGGAAGCCGAGGGCGGTTCGATCGCCGAAGGCATCGGGCAGGTGCGCATCACCCGCAATCTCGAAGGGTTCACGCCCGATTACAGCTACAACATCCCCGATACCGAAGCGTTGCCGGTCGTCTTCGACCTGCTGCAGCACGAGGGCCTGTGCCTGGGCGCGTCGTCGGGCGTCAACGTGGCCGGCGCCATGCGGCTGGCGCGGGAAATGGGACCGGGGCACACCATCGTCACGATCCTCTGCGACTTCGGCACACGCTACCAGTCCAAGCTGTTCAACCCCGACTTCCTTCGGGAAAAGGGTCTGCCCACGCCGGACTGGCTCGATCGCGCACCCGCCTCCATTCCGGGTGTCTTCGAGGACATCTGATGCCTTTCCTGACCCGATTCCTCACGCTTCTGGCTGTCGTTCTGTGCCTCGTGACGGGCACGGTGCAGGCGCAGGAAACGACACTCGAGTCCGCGGTGCCGTCCTTCGACAGGTGGGAAGGAATCGCGCGCGAAGCCGAGAACGCGATCGATCAGAACAGCGGCACAGACGAGACGCTGATGGCGATGCGCAACCGCATCGCCGAGTTCCGCACTGCGTTCGACAACGCACGCAGCATCAATTCCGCGCGCATCCGCACGGTCCGCGAGCAGCTCGCGGCGCTCGGTCCCCCGCCCGAGGGCGAGAACGCGCCCGCCGAGCCGCCCGATGTCGCGGCCCAGCGCGATGCGCTGAACGAGGAACTGAGCCGGCTTCAGGTGCCTGTCCAGCGCGCCGAGACGGAATTCGTCCGCGCGGACAGTCTGATCGGCCAGATCGATACCATTCTGCGCGACCGTCAGGCCCAGCAGTTGCTGACGGTCACGCCGTCCCCGCTGAACCCCGCTTACTGGCAGCCGGCGCTTGCCGACTTCACGACCGCCGTCGCGGGGCTGCGCAACGAGACACCCAATGCCGCGAATGCGCGAACATGGTCCGCGTTGCGGGACAACCTGCCGGTCGTGGCGGCGCTTTTCGTCCTTGGCCTGATCCTGATCCTGCGCGGCCGCTTCTGGGCGGAAATGATCGTGCGTTCGCTGCAAAGCCACGGGGCGCGGGGCTTCGGCATCTGGCGTTTCGTGGTTTCGCTGCTGCGGATCTTCCTGCCCGCAGCGGGGCTTGTCGCACTCGCCTTCGCGGTGATTTCGTCGGAGGTGCTGGGCCCCAAGGGCGAGAACATCCTGCTGATCATCAGCCTTCTTGGCGGGATCATGCTGGGTGTGCGTTGGGTTTCCGAAAGGATCTTCTCGCGCGACGACGACGAGGCGCTGCTTCTGCTGTCGCAGAAGAAACGCAAGGAAGCGCGCTTCCACATCGGGATGATCACCGTGATGATCATCATCACGGAACTGATCAGCCAGATCCTCAAGACCGGCGAAAGCGCCCCGGTCACCCTGTCCGTGCTGGAATTCCCATGGCTGGTGATCTCCAGCCTCATGCTCTACCGCATCGGTGTCCTGCTGCGCGGCTATTCCGAACCGTCGTCGGCCACGGACGGCACGCTGACCGAAGTCCGCACGAGCACTCTTGGCCGCGTGGTGCGGGGGCTGGGCACCGGTGCCGTGGTGATCGGCTGCGTGTCGCCGGTTCTGCTTGCGGCGGGATATTTCCAGGCGGTGGATGCGCTGATGCCGCCCTACATCATGACCCTCGTTCTGCTGGGCCTCGTGATGGTGCTGCAACGTTTCTTTGCCGATCTCTACGGGGCGTTGACGGGGCAGGGCGAGGCGGCGCGCGAGACGCTGATGGCCGTGCTGTTCGGTCTCGTGCTGCTGTTGCTTGTTTTGCCGCTGCTGGCGCTGGTCTGGGGCGCGCGTGTCACCGACCTCACCGAACTCTGGCAGGCATTCGGCCGTGGCTTTGCCGTCGGCGAAACCCGGATTTCGCCGGTCGATTTCCTGACGTTCGCCGTGATCTTTGCCATCGGCTACGTGCTGACGCGGCTGGTTCAATCCGCGCTGCGGGGCAACGTGCTGCCCAAGACCAAGATCGACATCGGGGGCCAGAACGCCATCGTGTCGGGTCTGGGCTACATCGGTATCTTCCTCGCCGCGCTGGCGGCAATCACCGGGGCGGGGATCGACCTCAGCTCGCTTGCCATCGTGGCCGGGGCGCTGTCGGTCGGGATCGGTTTCGGCCTCCAGAACATCGTGTCGAACTTCGTGTCGGGCATCATCCTGCTCATCGAGCGGCCGATTTCCGAAGGCGACTGGATCGAGGTCGGCGGCCAGATGGGCTACGTGCGCGACATCTCGGTACGGTCCACCCGGATCGAGACATTCGACCGGACCGACGTGATCGTTCCCAACGCCGACCTCGTGTCCGGCACGGTGACGAACTTCACCCGTGGCAACACGGTGGGCCGCCTGATCGTGCCCGTCGGTGTGGCCTACGGCACCGACACGCGGCGCATCGACGCCATCCTCCGCGAGATCGCCGAGGACCAGCCGATGGTGCTGACAACCCCGCCACCCAACGTCCTTTTCATGAATTTCGGGGCTGACGCGCTGGAATTCGAGATCCGGTGCTTCCTGCGTGACGTGAACTGGATGATGCTGGTCAAGAACGACATCAACCATGCCATCGCGGAACGTTTCCGCGAGGAAGGGATCGAGATTCCCTTTGCCCAGCGCGACCTGTGGCTGCGCAACCCCGAGGTGCTGCGCACCCGCGATGACGGCGCCGGGTCCAAGGGCGCCGAGAGGCAGGGCGAGCCGACCGCCAACGACCGGCCACGCGCCGACGACCTTGACGACCCCGACAGCGGGCGGGACGCGGCCACCGGCGACGAGATCGCATGACGGAACCGCTCTACCAGCGGGACGCCTATGCCCGCGAAGCCAAGGCACGCGTCGAGGCGATCACCGAAGAGGGCGGGCTCGTGCTCGACCGATCGCTGTTCTATCCCACGGGTGGCGGTCAGCCGGGCGACAGCGGATGGCTTGACTGGGACGGTCAGCGGCTCCCGCTGGCCACCGCGATCAAGGGCCGGGGCGAGAGCATCGTGCTTGTGCCGTCGGAACCGGTGCCGCTCCCCCCGCTGGGCGCGCATGTGGTTCAGGTGCTGGACTGGGACCGGCGCCACCGACACATGCGGCTGCACACGGCGCTGCACCTGTTGACCGCCGTGATCCCCTATGGCGTCACGGGCGGCCAGATCGCGGCGACCCATGGCCGGCTGGATTTCGACATGCCCGAAATGGCCCAGGACAGGGACGCCGTCGAAGCGGCGCTGAACGACTACGTGGCCCGGGACGTCAGGGTCAGCGATGGGTGGATCACCGGCGCGGAACTGGATGCACATCCCGAACTCGTCAAGACGATGGCGGTCCGGCCGCCGCGCGGCGCGGGGTTGATCCGGCTGGTGCGCGTGGGCGACGAGGCCGACCCGATCGACCTGCAACCCTGCGGCGGCACCCATGTGGCCCGCACCGGCGAGATCGGCGCGCTACGCCTCGGTCGGATCGAAAACAAGGGCCGTCAGAACCGGCGGGTATACCTGCACCTCGACTCCTGAGGGCGGGGGCCGGAAAACCGCGATTTATCTCTTGCACCCCGGTAGCTCCGCACGTTAAACCGCGCCTCACGGAGAGGTGGCCGAGTGGTCGAAGGCGCACGCCTGGAAAGTGTGTAGGCGGGAAACCGTCTCCAGGGTTCGAATCCCTGTCTCTCCGCCACGATCCATCCCGCGCTCCGGCAGTCTTCGAGATGACGTGGCCCTGTCGGTTTCGGCCTTACATCAAAGTCAAAGAACCAGGCCGCCCGATGCGGAGCCTTGGGCCCGACTATCAGGCTGCCTGTTCGCAGACAGCCGGCGTTTCCTTTGGCAACGAAAGGGTGAATGTGCTGCCGACGCCGACTTCACTGCGCACGTCGATGGTTCCACCTTCGAGGCGGGCAAGTTCCTTTGCCACGGACAGGCCCAGGCCGGTCCCGGCGGCACTCCGCGAAAGCGTGAGATCGGCCTGGTGGAACGCCTCGAAGATCTTCTCCAGTTCTCGCGGCTCGATCCCCACGCCCGTGTCCCTTACGGCGATGTGAACCTTTTCGCTGGATTCCGTGACGACGACGGAGACCTTGCCTCTGTCGGTGAACTTGATGGCATTGCCCATCAGATTGATGAGGATCTGCCGCGTGCGCGTCACATCCGCCAACATGAGGCAGGGCGGGATCTGCGTTTCCAGGTGCAGATCCTTTTGTTCGGTCAGGATTCTCATCTGCTCCACCACAGGCTCGAGAACGTCCCGCACGTCGCAAATCTCGGGATCGACCTCCAGCCGGCCCGTCTCCATCTTGGCGTAGTCGAGCAGCTGATTGACGAGGAACAGAAGGTGTTCACCTGACCTTTCGATCTTTTCCATCGAGGTTTCCGCGGAGTGGAGAACCTCATGGATCCCGCTTTTTACAATGTTTGCGTCGACAGGGCGCTGCTGAAGCTGGTCTGCCAATCGCCGCGCGGATGTCATCTGGCGCAAGTTCTTGCCAAGACGGGCGTAGCCGAGGATTACAGTCAGCGGTGTCCTGAGTTCGTGACTGACGATGCTCATGAAGTTCATCTTGGCGCGATCCGCGGCTTCGGCTGCCTGGTTCGCCCGTTTCAGGGCGGCGACGTCCAGAAGTGCCTGCGCTTCTCTGGCCTGCAACTGGTTCGAAACCCGCAGCAGTCGTCGGACCATCCAGAGGAACAGGGTGGCACTTGCCAGACCCACGGCCAGCAACACGGGCAGCATGGTCATGAGCAGGTCCGTCCCCGGGCGCACCGGTTTCCAGGTCAGCCAGGAAAGGACGTCGCCTGTCGGTCCGATGACGGGAATGCCCGCCAGGCCCTTGGCGAGTGACGCTTGGAAAGCCGCACCCGGAAGTTCGATTGGCAGGCCTATTTCCCCGGCCAGTTTCGCATCGACGTAGCGCACGGCGACATGCACCGCTTCCGTTCCGGGCACCTGTCTGATGTCGCCCGAGTCGGAGATGATGGGCACGGCGCTGACGATGGCCACCTTGTCGCTGAGCCGCAGGGGGGTCACGACGGCAACTTCGGCCAGCGACTTGTAAGGGTCGTCTTCCCCGACGCTGACCTGGGCCATGATATCGCGAAGCCGGGCGACGACGGGCGCGATGACCTCTGCGCGGGCGGCGTAGCTTGCGGGAACCCGTATTTCTCCCGAGACGGAGGCAAAGACGGGGGCACCTGTCTGATCGAGGATGTAATTCTCGTGGTGCCCGAAATAGTCCTGCATCCACGCACCGAGGTTTTCGTCGAGCCAGGTTTCGTCACGTTCGAGGGTCTTCTCGACGGCCTCGTCCCAAACGGTCGAACTGCGCTGCTGTTGCGGAATGGCCTCGATCGCTGTTTCGAGTTGCCGGGCGGCGAAACGCTCCTGCCGTGCAAGGGACGTCCCGTCCGCCAGACTGATCGCGTTCTGGCCGACAAGGACAAGGCCCAGCAGGCTCGCCCCGAAGACGATCAACAAGGAAGCGAAGATCTGCGACGAAAGCTTGCTTCTCCTGGTCAACATTACATAGATCCGCCTCTGCGTGCGTTTCACTCACCTGTTTAAAGTGGTGACAAGCCGTTACTGAAGAACACGTCGATGCGTGAACGGCCAAAATGCGCCGCAGCCAGGTAATCAGGCAATTATGGCGAATAAAGGGCGCTGCTGCGCATGCACGCGCGCCATCGGTGTGGTTCGGAACGTGCAATCCCTCTGACAACTCGAACAGTGGCGATGCGCTGATTATCGGTCCTCGTGACGTGCGCGGAACCGGGCGATCTCCGGCCCGGTCGGCGTCCGCCCCGTAAATGTCGCAACGTAGTCCGGCGCGCGGGCCAGCCGTTCGTTCATGGTCTCTTGCACGTGCATCGAGATATAGCCGATCTGCGTCAAATAGACGGTGCGGGCGCGCACATCGGCGTCGCCAGCGGCATAGCCGAAGCGGTCGAACATGGTGCGGATGGCCTGCAGCCGGGTGGCGTCCGCGGCCTGCACACGGGCGGCGACCTCATCGGACTGATGGGCCCAGCCGCGCACCGCAAGGTCGAGCTGCGTCTCGAAGGGGCCGCCATCCAGAAAGACCCCGATCAGGTTGAGCACGGCCTCCGCGATGGTTTCCGCATATTCCTGCGTCGCGCGTTCGATGCTTTCAGTGTTGGTGGCTTCCCAATCGGCGAGAATGGCATCCAGCAGCGCCGCGCGATCCGGAAAGAACCAGTAAAAGCTCGTCCGCGACAGGTTCAGCCGCGAGGCCAGTGGCTGGATCTTCACCGCATCGATCCCGGACGTGACAAAAGCCTCGCGCGCCGCGTCGAGCCAGACCTCTCGCGAGCCGCGCCACCCGCCTTTTCTGTCGTTCTGTTCGACCTTGGCATCCATGTCGCCGTTTTACCGCGCCACGTCGTTCCGGGCAAGAAAATCGTCACTGGTGAACATTAAATTGACGTATGTGAACATTTCTGGAATCGTCCGCCTGCCAACCGGAGCCACGCCATGTCCAAAGATCCCCTTCTGCAGCCCTACCAGCTGAAGCACCTGACCCTGCGCAACCGCATCATGACCACCAGCCACGAACCCGCCTATCCGGAAGACGGCATGCCGAAGGAACGCTATGCCGCCTATCACGCGGAACGTGCCAAGGCGGGTGTGGCGCTGGCGATGACGGCAGGCTCGGCGGCGGTGTCCAAGGACAGCCCGCCGGTATTCAACAACATTCTGGCCTACAAGGACGAGGTCGTGCCGTGGATCAGGAAGCTGACCGATGCCTGCCACGACCACGGCTGCGCGGTGATGATCCAGCTGACGCATCTGGGCCGCCGCACCGCGTGGAACAAGGGCGACTGGCTGCCCTCCGTGTCGTCGTCCAAGCATCGCGAACCGGCGCACCGTGCCTTTCCCAAGCGCGCCGAAGACTGGGATATCGAACGCATCATCACCGATTTCGCCGATGCGACCGACCGGATGAAGGCGGGCGGCATGGACGGGATCGAACTGCAGGTCTATGGCCACCTGCTCGATCAGTTCTGGTCACCTCTGACCAACGACCTGGAAGGGCCCTATGGCGGCGGGACGCTCGACACCCGGATGCGGCTGCTGATGGATGTGCTTGGCGGCATCCGCAAGCGGGTCGGGGACGACTTCATCGTCGGGCTACGCTACACGGCGGACGAGGCAGAGGCCGGGGGCATCACCGAAGAAGACGGTATCGAGATTTCGAAACGGCTTGCCGCGTCGGGCATGGTCGATTTCCTGAACGTGGTGCGGGGGCGTATCCATACCGATCCGGCGATGACCGACGTGATCCCGGTCCAGGGTATGAAGAATGCGCCGCATCTGGATTTTGCGGGCCGGGTGAAGCAGGCCACCGGCATGCCCACCTTCCACGCGGCCAAGATCCCCGACGTGGCCACCGCGCGCCACGCCGTCGCGGCAGGCCTGCTCGACATGGTCGGCATGACGCGGGCGCATATGGCCGATCCGCACGTGGTCAGGAAGATCATGGAAGGGCGCGAGGATGACATTCGCCCCTGCGTCGGCGCGACCTACTGTCTCGACCGCATCTATCAGGCGGGTGATGCGCTATGCATTCACAACGCGGCGACGGGCCGGGAACTGACCATGCCGCACACCATCGCGCCTGCCAGAACGCGCAGGAAGGTGGTGATCGTCGGCGCCGGTCCCGCGGGGCTCGAGGCCGCGCGCGTCGCCGCCGAGCGGGGCCATCAGGTGACCGTGTTCGAAGCGCAGCCCGATCCGGGCGGGCAGGTTCGCCTGACCGCGCAGAACCCGCGCCGCCGCGACATGATCTCCATCATCGACTGGCGCATGGCGCAATGCGCCGCGCGCGATGTCGAGTTCCGCTTCAACACCTGGGCCGAAGTCGAGGAGGTTACCGACCTGAACCCGGACGTTGTGATCGTCGCCACTGGCGGCCTGCCGAACACAGAGCTTTTTGAAACCGGCAAGGAACAGGACCTGGTCGTGACCGCCTGGGACATCATCTCCGGAGATGTGAAGCCCGGCCAGAACGTGCTGGTCTATGACGAAAGCGGGGATCACCCCGGCCTCATGGCAGCCGAGGTTGCCGCCAATGCCGGCAGCACGGTCGAGATCATGACCCCCGACCGGACCTTTGCCCCCGACATCATGGCGATGAACCTCGTGCCCTACATGCGGTCGCTGCAGGACAAGGACGTGACCTTTACCGTCACCCGCCGCCTGCTGGATGTGCAGCGGGACGGCAACAGGCTCAGGGCGGTGATCGGCACCGATTACAGCGACCTGAAGACGGACAAGACCTACGATCAGGTGGTGGTGAATTACGGCACCCTGCCGATGGACGATCTCTATTTCGACCTGAAGCCGCTGTCGTCGAACGGCGGGGAAGTGGACTACGACGCGCTGATCGATGGCCGACCGCAGGAGGTTACGCGCAACCCCGACGGGGCCTTCGCCCTTTACCGGATCGGCGACGCCGTCAGCGCGCGCAATACCCATGCCGCGATCTATGACGCACTGAGGCTGGTGAAGGACATCTGAGGGCGCTCAGGCGGGTGCCGGGCAGGGTATGAACATCGGACAGACAGGGGGGCAGGTGATGCGGATTGGCGTGATGGGAACGGGCACGATCGCGTCTGCCGTGGTGCGGGGCATCGCGGGACAGGGACACCTGATCACGGTGTCCGAGCGCAGCGCCCGCCACGCGCAGGCGCTGGCGGAGGCATTCGGGAATGTGACCGTTGCCGACAACCAGGGCGTGATCGACCGGAGCGACGTCGTCCTTCTGGGCCTGATGGCGGAGGTGGCGGCCGATATCCTTGCACCGCTCTCTTTCCGCCCGGATCAGCAGGTGATTTCGATGATGGCCGGGGCGACGCTGGGGCAGGTGGCCACGATGGTCGCACCCGCGCAGGCGGCGGCGATCATGGTGCCGTTTCCCGGCATCGCGACGGGCGGTTCCCCGGTGATCGCGCAGGGCGACATCGCGCTGGTGCAGGATATCGTGGCGTCTGCCAACACGGTTTACGCGGTGGATACGGAAGAGGAACTCGCGGCCTATCTTTGCGCGCAGGCGGTCCTGTCCCCCGTCGCGCGGCTGGCCGAGGATGCGGCGGGCTGGCTTGGCACGCGGGTCGCGGACCGGCAGGCGGGCGAGGCCTTCCTGCGGCACCTGATCTCCTCCAGCCTTGCAAGCAGCGCGGTCGGTGCGCTGGTCGAGGCGCTGAACACGCCCGGCGGGTACAACCAGCGCTTGCGTCTGACGCTCGAACAGGGCGGAATGCGCGAGACGCTGCGCGCCGGGCTGGATCGTCTGGAGAGTGGGGAATGACCCTGAAGCCCGGACCACAGCCGCAAAACGAGCCCGAATTGCGATCCTGTCCGCGCGCCGCTGCCCTGGCCGGGTGACGTGGTGTCTTGCGGAATGAGGGACGACTCTCCTGCCGACGCAGAGACGGACGCGACGTCGTCTGACACCGCCGCCACATGCCCGAAAATACGACCCCGAACCGGTGTGTCCGCATTGTGGCGCCACCGGGCTTGATTTCACGGTCGCGCCATTTATCGTGTTTGCACCGACTGGCCGTGAGCGCGGCGATTACTTTTATTGTTTATTGACCATTGCGCCGAGCGCCGCAATCCGGGACGGGATCATAATGACCCTCAATATTTTCGACGATGCGGCTGAAACGCGCTTGGCGCAGCATGGCGAGATACGACACCTCGAGCGGGGAGAGCGCCTCGTTGCGGCGGGCGAGGCGGCGGATACGCTCTATTTCGTCCGGTCGGGGCGGTTTCATGTCGTCGTCGGCGGCGCGGTCATCGCGGAAATTTCCGAAGGCGATCCGATCGGGGAAATCGCCTTCTTCTCGGGCGCGCGCCGCACGGCCGACGTGGTCGCGGCCCGGGATTCCGAGGTGCTGGCGCTGGACCGGACGGCATGGGAGGGCGCGGCGCAAATGCCGGGCGTGGTGGACGGCGTGCTCAAGTCCCTGTCGGAGCGTCTGGGCGCCGCCGTGCCCCATGTCCCGCGTCTCGCTGCGGCCCCGCCCAAGGTCGTCGTACTGGTCCCGGCGGGCGGCAAAGCGGTGGAGGCGGATTTCGCCAAGCCTTTTGCCAAGGCCCTGTCGGGCGCGGCCCCCCTGCGCGCGCGGGACATTCCCGCCGACCTGCGCGATGACCCCCGCGGGATCGCACGATGGCTGCTGGCCCGCGAGGGGGAGGCCGATACCCGTGTGATCTGGATCGAAGGGCTGGAGGAGACCGCGTTCGCCGTCGCCGCACTGCGCCAGTCCGATCTCTGCATGCTGGTCGGCGATGTCCGGTCCGCCTCCGCGCTCAACGGTCTGGAACGGCTGGCGCTGACGCTCTATCGACCCGAAGCGCGACACCTCGTCCTTTTGCGGGAGCCGGAGGCACCGATCTCGGGAACCGCCGCCTGGATCGAACCGCGTGCACCGCATCTGCACCACCATGTGGCCACGCAAGCGGACATCTCGCGTGCCGGCCGGCTCGTGTCGGGGCGGGGGCTCGGCCTGATCCTTGCCGGGGGCGGGGCGCTCTGCTGTGCCCATCTCGGGATCGCCCGTGCGCTCGACGAAGCCGGGGTGCAGATCGACATGTACGGCGGCACCAGCGGCGGGGCGGCAATGGCCATCGCGCTGGCGGCGGGGCTGGACCCGATGGAGGTCCTGCGCCGGTCACAGGACATCTTTGTCCGGTCGGGCGCGCTGAAGAAGCTCACGATCCCGATCCACGCGCTGCTGGACCACCATCCCTTCGACTCGCGGCTGCAGGAACATTACGGGATGTACCTGCTCGAGGACCTGCCGGTGCCGGTGCTGGCGGTCTCGACGTCGCTCACCCGCAACGGCATCTACCTGCACCGCACGGGCGACGCCTGGAAGGCGGTGCGGGCCTCCGGCTCCCTGCCGGGGCTGCTGCCCCCCGTCGTGACGGACAGCGGCGAGGTGCTGATCGATGGCGGCATCGTCGATAACCTGCCCATCGCCCCGATGCAGGAGCTGAAGCTCGGCCCGAACATCGTGGTCGGCCTGTCGCAGCTTCAGGAATGGCGGTTGCAAAGCCGCTACGAAAGCCTGCCGGGTCGGCTTGACCTTGCGAGGGATCTCGTGCTGCGGCGGCGCGATCCGCAGGATTTCCCGCGCATCATGCAACTGCTGCAAAAGTCGATGGCCGTCACCAGCCGGCGCGCCCATGCCGCGGCCTGCATGCAGGGCAACGTGCTGGTGGTGCCGCCGATCCCGCCGGAGCTCGGCCTGATGGACTGGCATGCCGGGGAACGGCTGGCCGAGATCGGCTACGCCCACATGCGGGCCCAGATCGACGCCGGGCTGCTGGAGGAGATCGTGACATGAGCATCGACCTGCGGCTCGCGCTCGACCCCGCGTGGGGCATTGAACTGCGCCCCGCCCCGGCGCGGCGGGACTGGATGGATGCGACGCCGCAGGGCTACGCCAACCGGTGCCTGCCTCTGACCATCGCGAATGCCCACGGCTGGGAACTGCTCAACCCCACGCGTTTCGTGGCGACCTGGACAGGCGGGCAGGGGATCGACGACGTGGTGGTCGCGGGTTTCGACGACGCCCGGTCCCCGCTGGCCGTCAGCCATTTCGGGGCGGGCATCCTGACCTTTCAGGTGCCCGGCCTGATCCGCACATCGCCGGGGTACGATCTTTGGCTTCAGGGTCCGGTGAACCGGCCCAAGCCGCATATACAGGGCCTGACCGGCGTGGTGGAGACGGACTGGTCTCCGTTCGGCCTGACGATGAACTGGCGCTTTACCACCGTGGGGGCGACAGTCGCTTTCGAGGCCGGAGAGCCGTTTGCGCATCTCTTTCCGATGCCGCGCGGTCTGATCGAAGCGGTGACCCCACGCGTGATGGCGCAGGACGCCGGCGATCCCGACCAGCAGGCGCACCGTGCATGGGCAAGGGACCGCGAAAGGTTCATCGCGGACCTTGGCGAGGAAGGCAGCGACGCACGGCGCGCGGGTTGGCAGAGGGATTACATGCGTGGCCCCGAACGGCCGGTGGACCCGCCGCATCGGACCCGGCTGCGTCCCAAGCCGCCTGCCGACTAGGCGGCGAGGTCTTCCGCGGCGGCAACGAGGGCCGGGATCGGATCGGTCCAGGGCGCGCAGGCCTGCGCCGCCGCCGCGGCCTGCATCGACCTATCCATGCTGGCTTTGCGGATCGCCTCGGCGACCTCCGGCACGGGCGGCATCGTGTCCAGCCGCATCTGTTTTCCCACCCCGATTTCCGCCAGTGCGGCGGCGGTCAGCGATTTTTCCCCGTCTGTATGCAGCGCCAGTTGCGGCACGCCCGCGTGCAGCATCGCCGCCGCAAGGCCAAGGCTGCCGGTGTGAACCACCAGCCGCGCCTGCGCGGCGATGTCGGCCAGCGGCAGGTTGTGCTGGATGAGCCGCGTGCCGCTGTCGTGAAGCCGTCCGGCGACCTGCGCCGGCAGGTCCGGCAGGACGGCGATGCGCGGCTGCGACAGAAGTGTCATGGCCTCGGCGATGTGGACGCGTTGGGCCATCGGCGTGGACCCCGAGGCATAGGCAAATATCGCGGACCCGCCTGTGCCCCGCCCATGGACGCCGGGAGGCAGGATCACGTCGTGGCGTGGGATCGCCCTTTGCCCCCGATACGGGTCGAGCGGCTCCGGCACCATGACCATGGGGCGATCGCCCGACATCACCTCGGACAGGCGCGAAAGGGCGGGCCGACCGAAATCGTCCAGCACGGTGTTGATTCCGGCAAGCAGGCGGTCCTGATCGATACGTGGTGCGCCCAGACCGGGCAGCGCAGGCAGTGGTGACAGGCCGGGCGGCGGCAGGAAGAACCCGTTGCCCACCGTGAGGACAGGAAAGCGGTCCCGCGCCGCGAGGACCAGGTGCGGTGAAAGGTCGGCGATCACGAGGTCGGGCAGCGCCGCGCCAAGATGCAGCATCCAGCCTTCCATCCGGGCTTTCATGCCCTCGGTATCGTCGAGCCCGAACCCCGCCATCGTTTCGGCAAAGCTGCCATCACCCAGCCGGTCGGTGCGGGGCGCAAGCCGCGGCGTGCTGTCCGCAGGTGGCTGGATGACCTGCCAACCACGTGCGCGCAGCGCATCGCCGACGGTGGCCAGCCGGGCATGGTGCCCACGGCCGGCGTTCGGCCAAGCTTCGGTGCCCAGAAGGACCGACCGTTGCGACATGCGCCCCTAGTTCTGCGGCACACCGCTGCCGGGCGGCGGTGGTGGCGGAGGCGGCGGCGGTGGAGGCGGCGGCGGCGGAGGTGGTGGTGGCGGCGGAGGAGGAGGCGGAGGCGGCAAGTCCTCCAGATCGACCGTGAGTCCGCCCGGCTCCGGGCGGCCGGGCGCTACCGGTGCGCCGCCGATCGTCTCGGTGGCGCTACCGCCCGTGATCCGTCCCGTCGCGCGGCCGGTCGGCACAGTGCGCAGCGACTCGTCGAGGATCTCGCGCGCGGTGCCGCCATACCGGGTGGGCGAGGTCACCTCGCAGTCGGGCCCGCCCACGAAAACGGCCTGGTTCGGGCGCGACAGCGTACGGCTGCCCATGCGGCTGGTCACCGTGATCTGGCCGCCCCGTCCCGGATTGCCCGCGGGGCCGCGCAGGGCCACGAAGAGCGCGAGATCCGGATCGGCGCATCCGCTCACGTCTAGACCGGCGGCGCGGGCCGCTTCGACGGCGCGCCGCCCCACGATCCCTTCGAGGAAGGTGCCGCGAATGCCGATGGTGGCCGCCGGCGTGGCGATCCGCGCGCCGGTCCCGCGCCGCGAAACCGCGCCGGAGACAAAGCGGAACGCCCCGCGCGTGACCTCGGCGGCGATCTCGCCCCGGCTTTGATCGGGGTCATAGACGAACCTGTCGATCAGAAGCGCGGCATTCTCGCCGACCGTGAAGGTCGACCGGTCCAGCAACAGGACCTGAAGGGTGCTGGCCGCACGGGTTTCCACCCTGTCGGCAAGCGCGATCCCCGCGCCGACGGTGGCGGGGCGGGGCGTGGGCTGGGCTGCCGGTGTCAGCACCACGCTGCCGCGCACGGCGCTTGAGGTGCCGATCTGCTGGGCGGCAGCCGGGGTCAGGGCAAAGGCGCTGGCTGAAGCGGCAAGTGCAAGGGCAAGTCGTTTCTTGTCGGTCATCTGCCTGATCCTCAGAACTCGAAGCCGCGTACGAGGCTCAGCTCGACGGAGGTGTTGTCGCCGTCGAATGCCGTGCCACGGCGTCTTTCATGCCGCACCCCGGCCTGCAACGACACGTCGCGCAGGCCGCCGATCGTCAACGGGCGGCTGTAGCCCACGAAGAAGTCGTCGATCTTCTCGCTGCGTCCGTTGTCGTAATCCCTGTCGATCAGGACGATCCGCCCGAAAAGCAGCCCGCTGCCCGGCAGCGCATAGGCCGCCTCAAGCGTGAGTTCGGGCGCATCGTAGCCCGCGCCGACGATATCCGCGTCAAGCGCCTCGTGCGCGATGGCGGCCCCGAGGGTCAGACCGGCGCTGGCCTTGTAGCGGACCCCGAAACTGGCCCTGACGGCCGACCCGTCGGAGTAGAGCGCGGTGTTGTCGTAGTCCCGTTCCAGCATTTCGATGCCGGCGGTGATCTCGGTCCGGCGGCTGAGCGCGTGGCGCAGCGCGATACCGCCGCCGTAATTGTTCTGCCGACCGCCATCGAAGGTCCGGTCGGAGTAGGCCGTCAGGTAGGGGACGAAGGTGATGTCGGCCTGCGGCAGTTCGAGGCCGAAGCGCAGGCCGCCGTAGAAACCGTCGAAGGCATCGGCCTCGGAATGGGCTTCTCCGCGCAGGTCGAATTCGGCGAAGGCCGCGCCGCCGCCGGTGCCCGCGATATCGTGCTGCAACCGGATGTCGATCCCGACAAAGGCGGTCACGTCGTCCTCGTTGGTGGCTGCTGCCCCGGCGCCCAGCGTCGGATCTGTGGCGTACCGCAGGCCGGTGCGCAGCGTGCCGCTGCCGCGAAAGGGTTTGGACCGCGCCCTGGACTTCGCGAGCAGATCGGCGGCATAGGCTGACTGCCCCGCACCCAGCCGGCCCTGGAGAAGGGCCAGTTCCCGTTCGGCGCCCTCGTAATCCCCGAGGTCGTACAACGTCCGGGCATAGAGCAGGCGGGCCTGGTCATCGTTGGGGTCGGTCAGCAGGAGGCGTTCGAGCGGCGCGAGCGCCGCCTGTGTCTGCCCGGCGGCAATCTGCGCGCGGGCATGGTCGAGATCTGATACCGCCTGAGCGGCGACGGATCCGGCGGCGATGGAAAAGGCCGCGGCAAGATAAAATATACGCATGGGACTCAACGAAATGGACGAATCGGTTGCATTATGACTCGTCCTGCGAGTGTCATTATGTAAAAAATGAATCTGGACTGAAATGAGGCATCCCGTGTCGCGGCGGCAACAACCCATTCACGGCAGGGTGCGCAGAAAAGCGGCGGCGAGCGGTGTGGTTGCCGGTTTTCTGGTCATCGGGTTGCTTCTTGCCGCGCCCGGCGTGGCCGAGCGGGCCCAGACACTGGTGGTCGACGCCTTCCAGCGCATGGCCCCGCGCGTTTCGGTGGACCCGCCCGTTGCCATCGTCGATATCGACGAAGGCGCCATCGCGCGCCTCGGGCAGTGGCCCTGGCCCCGCAGCGACATTGCCCTGATGGTCGAACGCCTGACCGATCTGGGGGCGGCGGCGATCGTGTTCGACATCGTCTTTGCGGAACCGGATCGCCTGTCTGCCGAGGCGGCAGCCCGGATCGTCCGGCAGGCCGGCGGGGCGGTCGAGCTTCCGGGCGGTGTCCGCGATGGCGACGCGCGGCTGGCTGAGGCCTTTGCGGCGGGCCCGGTCGTGGCCGGGGTGATCCTGACACCCGAAGCGCGCGGCCAGCCCCCGGCGGTCAAAGCGGGTTTCGCCGTCAGGGGGGCCGATCCCGCGGGCTTCCTACCCCGGCTGGGGGGGGCGGTTACCAATCTCGACGCGCTGAGCGACGCGGCTGCCGGTATCGGCAGTTTCAGCCTGCTGCCGGAACCGGACGGCGTGGTCCGCCGTGTGCCCCTCGTCTACGCGACCGAGGCCGGGCTGTTTCCGGCGCTGTCGGTGGAGGCCCTGCGCGTGGCGCAGGGGGCGGGGGCGCTGCAACTCCGGGTGAGCGAGGGCGAGGCCCGGCCGGGGGTCGAAGCATTGCGCGTGGGCCAGTTCGAAAGTGCGACGGGGCCAGACGGGCGGCTGTGGCTGCACTGGTCCGGGCTGCCGGGCATGCCCCGCCTTTCGGCGGCGGACCTGATCCTCGGCGACCCCGGCGCCATGGCATCGGACATCGCGGGGCGCATCGTGCTGGTGGGCACCTCTGCCGCCGGCCTGCGCGACCTTGTCGCGACGCCCATCGGGACCGTGGTGCCGGGAGTCGAAGCCCACGCCGAGGCGATCGACCAGATCGTGTCGGGCACCAGCCTCGTGCGGCCGGGCTGGGCGCCCGGCGCGGAAATCACGGGGGCCGTTCTGGCGGCAGCGGTTCTGGCGGCGGTGATCCCGCTGGTCGGCGCGGGCTGGGCGGCGCTTGTCTCGGGCGGGGCGGCGGTCGGCGCCTTGTGGCTCGCCTGGACGGGCTTCGAGCGGGGTCTGGTACTGGACCCGGTCGTGCCCTCGCTGGCCATTCTGGCTACCTTTCTCGCCGGTGCGACTGCGCTGGCGCTGCTGACCGAACGGGAGCGCCAGAGCGTGCGCCGCACCTTTTCGCTCTACCTCGCGCCCACCGTGGTCGAGAAGCTGGCCGACGACCCGTCGGCCGCGCGGCTCGACGGCGAAGCGCGCGAGATCACGATCCTGTTCTGCGATCTGCGCGGCTTTTCCGGCCTGTCCGAAGGCATGGACCCGGTGGCGCTGACGGCCCTTCTGAACGGTTTTCTCACCCCGATGACGGATATTCTGATGGCCCATGGCGCGACCATCGACAAGTTCATCGGGGACGCGATCATGGCGTTCTGGAATGCCCCGCTGCCGGTGGAGGAACACCGCCGCCGCGCGGCCGAGGCCGCCGTGGCGATGGGGCGCGCGCTGGATGCGCTCAACCGCGGGGCCGACCATCCGCCCCTGTCGATCGGGATCGGTCTGAACACGGGCACCTGTTGCGTGGGCAACCTCGGTTCCGCCCAGCGGTTCGCCTATTCCGCCATCGGCGATCCGGTGAACGTCGCATCGCGGATCGAGGCGCTGACGCGGTTCTACGGGGTCGAGACGCTGGCAGCGGCGGACACCGCGCGGGGGCAGGGGCTGGCCACGCTCGAAGTCGATCTCGTGCGGGTCAAGGGGCGCGAACAGCCGGTGGAACTGCACGCGGTGATCGGCGACGCCGACCTTGCGCGGACCTCTTCGTTTCAGGTCCTCGGGACTGCCCAGGAGGATTGGCTGCGTGCCTGGCGGGCGTGGGACGCGGCGGGTGCCCAATCGGCGCTCGCGCGCCTTGACGGGCTGCCGCCGGGGCTTCTGGCGCTGCAGCGCGCGCGGACGGCGCGAATGGCCGCCGCGCAACGGCCCGGCGACTGGTCAGGAGTCTACGACCCGGGTGAAAAATCGCCCACCGCGCCGGCCTGAGCCTCAGCAGGGCCCGCCCGGCCGCGTTGCTAGCGCAGGCGCGCCCGCCAGCCTCCGATCAGGGGCAGCACCACGATCGCCACTGCCAGCACGATGCAGATGGCCGAGATCGGCGAGGTGAGAAACACCGTCGCGTCCCCACGCGCCAGTTGCAACGACCGCTTGAGGTTTTCCTCCATGAGGGGGCCGAGGATGAAGCCCATCAGCAGGGGTGCCGCGGGAATCTGGGTCGCCCGCATGGCGCAGCCCAACAGCCCCGTCGCCAGGATCACCCAGACGTTGAAGGCGCTGAGCTCGATGCTGTAGATGCCCACGCAGATCAGGCAGATGATGCAGGGGAAAAGGAACCGGTAGGGCACGCTCACCAGTTTCACCCAAAGGCCGACCAGCGGGATGTTGAGGACCAGCAGGAACAGGTTGCCGACCCAGAAGCTCGCGATGAGGGTCCAGAAGAGATCTGCGTTCTCCGCCATCATGCGGGGTCCGGGCTGGATGCCCTGCACGATCAGGGCGCCAAGGATCAACGCCATGGTGGCGGTGCCGGGAATGCCGAGCGTCAGCGTCGGGATGAAAGCTGTCTGGGCCGCGGCGTTGTTGGCCGATTCCGGTGCGACCAGCCCCTCGATCGTCCCGGTTCCGAACTTTGCCGGATCGCGCGAGAGCTTCTTTTCCTGGCTGTAGGCCATGAAGGACGCGATGGTGGGTCCGGTACCCGGCAGCGCCCCCAGCAGGGCACCCAGCCCGGTGCCGCGCCAGAAGGGGCCGAAGCTGCGCCGCCATTCCGCCCGGCTTGGCATCATGTCGCGCATCCGCACCCGGCTTTGTGCCTTGTCTGAAATCGTCTTGGTCCGGGCGCAGACGATTTCCGCGAAACCGAAGAACCCCATCGCGAGGGCCACGAGGCTGATCCCCGAAATGAATTCCGGAAAGCCCAGCGTGAAGCGTTGCGTGCCGGTGCTGACGTCGGCCCCGATGGTGCCGAAGATCAGCCCCAGCAGGACTGCCAGGTAAGCCTTGAGCCGCGACCCGCTGGACACCGAGGCGGCGCCGAGAAGCCCCACCAGCATCACCGCGAAATATTCGACCGACCCGAAATTGAGCGCGAAACGCCCGATGATCGGCGAGAAGAGCATCATCAGGACGATGCCGACGGACCCGGCGAGGAATGACGCCAGCGCGGAGGCGAAAAGCGCCACGGCGGCGCGCCCCTGCCTTGCCATCTGGTGCCCGTCGAGCGTTGCCACGGTCGACGACGGCGTGCCGGGCACGTTGATCAGGATCGCCGAGATCGAACCGCCGTATTCCCCGCCGTAGTAGATGCCGGCCAGCATGATGATGGAGGCTTCCGCAGGTAGGTACAGGGTGACCGGCAGAAGCAGCGCGATCCCCAGCATCGCGCCAAGGCCGGGCAAGGCGCCGATGAAGGTGCCCATCGTGACGCCGGCGAAACAATAGAACAGGTTCTGAACGGTCAGGACCGCCATGAAGCCGGACTGAAGGCTCGACAGGGTGTCCATTAGAACCCCGACGGAAAGGCCGGGATGGACACGCCCAGAAGCCGGACGAAGATCAGCCAGATGCCGCCGCTCAGGCAGGTGGCGAGAACGAGCGTCTGGCCCAGACGTGCTTCGGCGTCGGCATAGGCGCCGATCAGGGTTGTGATGAACAGTGTCACGAGCAGCCCCAGCGGCTGCACCGCCAGCGCGAAGAAGACGAAGGCCGCCCCGATGAACAGCAGCCGCCGCAGCGGCACGCTCTGGCCGGCGTCATCTTCCGCGCGCAGGGCGCGCCACGCGATCACCAGACCGATCGCCGCCCCCGCGATCCCGGCGAAGAAGGGGAAGAAACCCGGGCCCATGCGTCGCAGCGATCCCAGCCCGTAGCTCCAGGATTCCCATGCGACCCATGCGCATCCGGCGGCGATGGCCAAACCGGTCAGCAGGGCCGCGGCATCCATCTGTTTCCTGTCTCGTGTCTCAGCCATGCGAAGGCTCCCGTTCGCGTCGTCCGTTGGTCATGGATGTGCCGGTTCCACCGAGGCGTCTGTCCGTGCGAGCGCGCCAAGGGCAGGGGCCGTGCCCGGAATGTCCAGCAGACGCACCGCGCCCCAGACACCGGCGGTCGAGCTCGCGACCACGGGGACGCTCAGTTCCGCTTCAAGGGCATCGCTCAGGTGTAGGGCGGGAAGACCGCCGCAGGATATGAAGACCGCATCCACGGGGCCATCGGCCATCTCGAACGCACGCAAGCCCAGTTCGGTCACATCGCCGGGTGTCGTGCGCTGAACGTCGGCCACGCCGACGATCCCCATGCCCGTCAACGCCGCGACTTCGAAACCGCTGGCCTCGAGAAACAGCCTCAGCTTTTCGTTGACCTCGTCGGAATACGCGGTGCCGACCGCGATCCGCTTCGCACCGAGCGCGTGCAGGGCATCGCGGACCGAGTTGCTCATCGTCGTAGCGGGCAATCCGGTTTCCTGCTGCATGATATCGACCAGTTCCGCGTTGAAGGATCCGCCGCGGAAAAAGCTGAGCGACGTTCCCATGAGCGACAGCGCCTGTGCGCCTTCCTGCCGTTGCAGGTCTCGCGCCAGTTCGCGCACACGTTCCACCGCCGTGGCGTAATTGTCCATCGCCATCCGGTTCAGCGCCAGTCCACGCGCGGCAAAACGCACACCTTCTGGGTAAAGCCCGTAGGCTTCGGGCGGCACGTCGCCCGCGGCGGGCGGCACGATCATTCCGATCACGGGGGTCACCATGACGTTTCCTTCGATCAGGAGAATGGGGTGCCGCCCCGCACCGGCGGGGCGGCGAAGGGGTTCAGTTGGCCAGCGCCGTGCCGGCAACCTCTGACCATGTCTCGATCACCTGCGGCAACTGGTCACCCAGTTCCTGCGCGGTCAGGTAGGTCGGCACAAGGCCGCGGGACGACAGGTCGGCGCGCAGTTGCTCGTCCTGCATGCTGGCCTCGATCGCGGTGCCCAGTTTGTCGAGAACGGCCTGAGGTGTTTCCGCGGGGGCCATGATGAACTGGCGCGGCGCCGCATCGAAGCCGTCCGCGACCGAACTGATGGTGTCGATGTCCTCGAAGCCCGGTACGGGGTCCAGCGTGGTGACACCCAGCACCTTGAGGTTCCCGCCCTCCGCCTGCGCGGACGCGGCGTTCAGGCTGGTGATGCCAAAGGCGACCTCGCCCGAGATCACGGCCTTGACGGAAGGGGCACCGCCCTGGAAATGCACGACTTCCATCTCGATGCCCGCGTCGTTCTTGAGCTTTTCGCCCGCAAGGTGCTGCAGCGTGCCGACGCCCGAGGAGGCGTAGAAATACTCGTCCGGCTTGGATTTCAGCAAGTCCACGAATTCCTGCATGTTGCTGGCAGGCACATCGTTGTTCGCCACCAGCGCCAGCGGGGCGACGGCCAGTTGCGCGACCGGAACAAAGCTGCCCAGCGGGTCATACGCCACGTCACCGATGACGGCGGGCGCGATCATCGCGGCGGTTTCGCCAAGGTACAGGGTGTAGCCGTCGGCATTGGCGGTCGCGACGTATCCCGGCGCGATGGTCCCGCCGGCGCCGGGGCGGTTCTCCACCACGACCTGCTGGCCCAGTTCCTCGCCCAGGCGTTCGGCGACCAGCCGGCCCAGCGTGTCCATGCCGCCGCCGGCGCTGAAGCCGACCACCATCGTCACGGGCTTGTTTGGATAATCGTCCTGCGCCAGGGCGCCGCCCGTCTGCAGCGATACGGCGGCAACCGCCGCGATCAACGTTCTTAACATTCTTTTTCCTCCCAGAAAATGATCTCCCACCTAATACTCTCAGTTAAGAAGGTTTCCTTGTCAACTGTTCGCTGGGAATCTAACATGACGGGAAGACAACGCACCGCGCGGCGGCGCAAAGACCCTAAAGTGAGAGACAGATGAACACAGAAATCGCCAAGGTCACGGCCTATCCGATCAACATTCCGGTGGACTTCACCATCGCCGGCGCGCGCGCGCAGACCGGTCTTTCCTGTGTCGTGGTCGAGATCGAGACGGTCGATGGCGTGGTCGGCCATGGCTTTACCGCGATCACCGAAGAAGAGGTCGTCGCCGAGGCGGTCAACGCGATCGCGGCGCCCGCGCTCAAGGGTCTGAACGCCCTCGACCGCGAGCGAATCGCCGAGGAACTCTACTGGCTGATGACGCCGCGCGGGCAGACCGGCTACGCCAGCCACGCGGTCTCGTGCATCGACCTCGCGCTTTGGGATATTCTCGGCAAGGTGGCCAATCTGCCCTGCTGGGCGCTGCTGGGCGGGGCCCGGCGCGAGGTGCCGCTCTATGTCACCTTCGGCTTCGGCGCCTTCGACCGCGACCAGTTGGGTGACGTGGCGCGGCACCTGAAGGCGGAGGGGACCACCCGTTTCAAGATGGTTGTCGGCCACCACGGGCTGCACAAGCGGATCAAGGGACAGGATCTGCGCGCGATCCTGCGGGAAGATATCGAACGCGTCCGCACTGTCCGCGACGCCATCGGCGAGGAGGGGGAGCTGTACATCGACGCCAATTGCAGCCTCGATCCGTCGTCCGCCCGCTGGCTTGCGGAACGGATCGCGGACTGCAAGATCGCCTTCTTCGAGGAGCCGGTGCGCGACAACGATCCCGCGCAGATGGCCGAACTGCGCCGCACCACCGGCCTGCGCATCGCCGCTGGCCAGAACGAAGGTCAGCTCTTCCGATTCCAGTCGCTGCTGGACGCGGGCGCGGTGGACGTGTTGCAGCCCAACGCGGTCATCTGCGGCGGTCTGACGGCGGCGGCAAAGGTGGCTGCCCTGGCCGAGACGCGCAACGTCACGCTCGCCAACGGCGGCGCTTTTCCTTATCATAACATGCACCTGCACGCGGGCATGGCGCACGGTGGGCTGGTGGAGTGGCACCTGGTGGCCGTCGAGATGTGCAAGGCCATCTTCACCAACCTGCCCGAAGCCGACGGCGAGACGCTCAGGGTACCCGACCGTCCCGGTCTCGGATTCGACCTCGACCTCGCGGCGGTCAAGGAACTGGCAAAGCGACCCTTGTCCGGGGGCACCGGCAAGGCATGATCGGAAGGAAACCGGCACGGTGAAGGATCAGCAGGCGGACAGCGACGGCCCGAACGGGCGCGAGATCAAGCTCGGCGTGCTGAACGACTTCGTCGGCATGTACCTGCGTGCGGCCTACGAAGCCGCCTTCACGGATTTTGCCGACCGGCTGGGAGAAGACCGCCTGCGGCCCGGCTACTTCACGATCCTTACCCTGATCGTGAACAACCCCGGCATCAGCCAGACGGAGATCGGCCGCACCGCGCGGCGCGACAAGTCCAGCGTGGCAAAGGCCCTGCGCTGGATGGAGGACAACGGCCTCGTGACCCGCCTGCGGCCAAATCACGACAGGCGCACGCACCTGAGCGAAGCGACCGAAGAAGGTTACGCGCTGCAACGCCGGATGGAGGCGCGTGGCCGCGAACATCTCGCGGCGCTCAATGCCACCATCGGGTCCGACCGCCGGGAGGCCTTCATCGAGACGCTGAGGGAGATCGTCGAGCGGTTGCCCGAGGCCGGATCCTCCGATTGAGCCGACACCCGGCGTGGCGGCGGTGACCTAGAACATGCCCATGCTCAGTCCGGCACCCATCGCCGCGCCGATTTCCCGGCACTTCGCAAGGTCGTCCTCCGGTATGGTCTTGTCGGCAAGGATCTCCTCCGGACCCTGGGCGTGCGTACAGACGATCAATGCTTCCTGCACCTGCTTCAGCCGCCAGCCCTGTGCGATCCGCGCGGTCTGGCGCACCGCGTTCGCGCCGTCCGATCCGGCGCAGACCATTTGCGCATAGGGCCTTCCTTCGATCCGGCCCAGCACCGGGTAGTAGCTGCGGTCGAAGAAATCCTTCATCACGCCCGCGATGGCGGCGAGGTTCTCGGGCGCGCAGAAGATGTAGCCATCGGCCGACAGAAGGTCGTCCGGACCCGCATCGGCAGCTAGCAGCAGCGTTGTCTCGATCTCCTCGCGGGCCGCATCGGCCGCCGCTTCCGCCATCTGGCGGCTGCCGCCGGTCTTGGAATGATAGACGACAAGCAGGCTCGGCATGGAATTCCTTTCCTAATCGGGGACCGCGCCCCGAGGCTGGTATGCCACCGGGCCGGGTGCAACCTGAAAAATCGGCGCGATGCCGGGGCGCGATGCCTGTATTTTGGGCAAATGCCCCGAAGTGGGCACGAATTGGGCGGCCGTGACCGCGGCCGCAAGCATCGGGGATTGTCCGACACCGGCCTTGACCTATCGTATTCTCATGACGAAACAGGTTTCTGCCTTTGACGAAATGCAATCAGGCGCGGGTGCCCGGGCCCCGTACGACTACTATCACGCCTGGTTCGCGGCACAGGACAACCAGCGGCTGGCACAGAAGGCCGCGGAGGCCGAAGCCTTCTTCCGGCGCACCGGCATCACGTTCAACGTTTATGGGCAGGCCGATGCCGAAGAACGGCTGATCCCCTTCGACCTGATCCCCCGTATCCTCTCCAGCCGGGAGTGGACACGGCTCGCACGCGGCATCGAACAGCGTGTTGCCGCGCTCAATGCCTTCCTGCACGACATCTACAACCGGCAGGAAATCCTGCGCGCCGGCATCATCCCCACCGAACTCATCGCTAGGAACGACGCCTTCCTGCCGCAGATGATGGACTTCACGCCGCCGGGCGGGGTCTACACGCACATCGTGGGCACGGACGTCGTCCGCACCGGGGAGGACGACTTCTTCGTGCTGGAGGACAACGCGCGGACCCCCTCGGGTGTCAGCTACATGCTCGAGAATCGCGAAACCATGCTGCAGATGTTTCCCGAACTCTTCAGCACGATCCGGGTGCAGCCGGTCAGCGATTACCCCAAGAACCTGCGCCGCGCGCTGGAGGCATCGGCGCCCGCGTCCTGCGTCGGGCGTCCGAGGGTGGCGGTGCTGACACCGGGCATCTTCAATTCCGCCTACTACGAACACAGCTTCCTCGCCGACCAGATGGGTGTCGAACTGGTGGAGGGACACGACCTGCGCGTGGTCGATGGGCATATCGCCATGCGCACGACCCAGGGCTACAAGGTGATCGACGTTCTGTATCGCCGTGTGGACGATGACTTTCTCGACCCGCTCACCTTCAATCCCAGTTCCATGCTGGGGGTGCCCGGGATCATGGACGTCTACCGCGCGGGAAACATCACCATCGCCAATGCGCCCGGCACAGGCGTCGCCGACGACAAGGCGATCTACAGCTACATGCCCGATATCGTCGAATTCTATACCGGAGAGCGGGCGATCCTGAAGAACGTCGAAACCCACCGCTGCTCCGAACCCGACAGCCTGAAATTCGTGCTCGACAACCTCGCCGACCTGGTGGTCAAGGAAGTACACGGGTCGGGCGGCTACGGGATGCTGGTGGGGCCCGCCGCCACCAAGGCCGAAATCGCGGATTTCGCCGAGAAACTCCGTGCCCGGCCCAACAATTACATCGCGCAGCCGACACTTGCGCTTTCGACGGTGCCGATCTTCACCGAAAGCGGTCTGGCCCCGCGCCATGTGGATCTGCGCCCCTTTGCGCTGGTCTCGCCCAAGGGGATCGACATCACGCCGGGCGGGCTGACCCGTGTCGCGCTGCAACCGGGGTCTCTGGTCGTGAACTCCAGCCAGGGCGGCGGGACCAAGGACACCTGGGTTCTGGACGACTGATATGCTGGGAAAGACCGCAGGCGGATTGTACTGGATGTTTCGCTACCTTGAACGGGCGGAAAACATCGCACGGCTGATCGAGGCGGGCTTCCGGATCGCGCTGACCCGCTCCAGCGATGCGGAGGCGGAATGGAAGTCGGTCATCGTCACCTCCGCGGTGCAGGGCACGTACGAAGCCGTGCACGACGGCTACGACAGTTCCCGGGTCATCAACTTCCTGCTGCGCGAACCGCAGAATCCCAGTTCCGTGCTGTCCGTCATCAAGGCCGCGCGCGACAATGCCCGGCTGACCCGTACCGCGCTGACGACAGAGGTCTGGTACGCGGTCAATGACACCTGGATGATGTTCTCCGACCTGTTGAAGGAACCGGTGCCGGAAACCGAAGTGCCCGGCGTGCTGGCGGTGATACGACAACAGGCCGCGCTTGTACGGGGCGCTTTGCACGGCACCATGCTGCGCAACGACATCTACGATTTCTGCAGCCTCGGCATCGCCGTCGAACGGATGGACAACACCGCCCGGATCATCGACGTGAAATACTATTCGCTGCTGCCGTCGCCGTCCTTCGTCGGCAGCAGGATGGACAACGTCCAGTGGGAGACCGTGCTGCGGTCGGTGTCGGCGCACCGGTCTTTCCGCTGGGCCGTGGAGGACGATTTCACCGCGCCCGCCATCGCGAATTTCCTGATCCTCGATCCGCGAATGCCCCGGTCGCTGCACTTCTGTGCCAGCCAGATCGCCGCCAACCTGTCGCTGTTGTCCGAAGAGTATCGCAGCACCAAGCCCTCCAACGACATGGCGGAGCAGATGCTGGCGCGGCTCAAGGGGAGGGACATCGGCGCGATCTTCGAAGAGGGGCTTCACCAGTTCGTCAACGGGCTGATCGTGGATACCGGACGGCTCGCCCAGCAGATCGAGCAGGATTACAGGTTCACCGGATAGATGCAGCTTCACGTCAGCCACACCACCCAGTATCGCTACAGTGCGCCGGTCGGCTACGCGCTGCAGAAGGCACGCCTGCGCCCGCTCACCTCGTCCATGCAGAACGTGGTCGACTGGACCATCGTGGTCAGCGGCGGCAAGATCGAGAACCAGTACACCGATCATTACGGGAACCACGTGGATCTTGTCAGCCTCGATCCGGGCGGCAGCGATTTGTCGATCAGGGCCACCGGGACGGTCGAGACGCTGAGCGCCGACGGCATCGTGGGTCAGGTCTATACCCGCGCGCCACTCTGGCATTTTCGCGAGGCCACCGCGCCGACGGCGCCCGGGCCCGCGATCCGCGATATCGCCGCGAAGTTCCTGGGGCAGGAGGACCAGCTTGCGGCGCTGCACGGGCTGTCCGCCGCCATTCTGGAACGCGTTCCCTACGTGCTGGGGGCGACGCACAGCCACACCTCGGCAGAGCAGGCGCTGACCGGCGGCGGGGGCGGCGTTTGCCAGGACCACGCGCAGATCTTCATCTCGGCGGCGCGGGTGGCGGGCATCCCCGCGCGCTACGTCAGCGGTTACCTGATGATGAACGACCGCGTGGACCAGGTCGCGACCCATGCCTGGGCCGAAGCGCACGTGGACGGGCTGGGGTGGGTCGGCTTCGACATCTCTAACGGGTATTCGCCGGACGAACGCTATGTCCGCATCGCCATCGGGCGGGACGCGCGCGATGCTTCGCCGATCGAAGGCCTGCGGATGGGCAGCGCCGAGGAAGAACTGATTGTATCTTTGCAGGTGCAGCAGTAATCCTGCGTCGCACACCATTTTCGGAAAATCGGATGACATACTGCATCGGGATGAGGATCGACAGGGGGCTGGTCTTCATGTCGGACACCCGCACCAGCGCGGGCGTGGACAATTTCGCGACCAGCAAGAAGATGTTCACCTGGTGCACGCCCGGCGAACGGGTCGTCACCATCATGACGGCGGGGAACCTCGCGACGACGCAGGCGATGATCAGCCTGCTGGAGGAGCGGTCCAAGTCGCAGGAGGAACGTGATCCCAGCATCCTGCGTCAGAGCACGATGTTCCAGGTCGCGCGCCTCGTGGGATCCACCCTCAAGGAGGTGATCGCCGACAGTTCGCCCAACGGCCAGACCTCGGACGACCAGTTCTCGGCGTCTGTCATCGTCGGGGGCCAGATCGGCGAGGGGCGTCCGACCGTCTATCTGGTCTATCCGCAGGGCAACTTCATCGAAATCACCGACGACACGCCGTTTTTCCAGATCGGCGAGACCAAGTACGGCAAGCCCATCCTCGTGCGGACCTACGACAAGGAAATGAGCTTCGAGGAAGCGATCAAGCTGCTGCTCGTGTCGTTCGACTCCACGGTGAAGTCGAACCTGTCCGTGGGCCTGCCGTTCGACCTGATGGTCTACGAGACCGACTCCTTCGACACCTCCCGACAAAAGCGGATCGAACAGGATGACCCGGTCTACCAGTCCATTTCCACGGGCTGGGGCGATGCGCTGCGCGACGCCTTCCAGCTGCTTCCCAGCTATTCCGTCTGAGCCGACCGTGAGGTCCGGCCCAGCCGGAGGTCTTCGCGGGCGAGGGCGGCGTCACGCTCCGACGGTGGACCGAAACCGCCGCCGCCGGGGGTCCTGACGCGCACGCGGTCGCCGGCCTGCAGGGGGATGTCCTGTTCCTTCGACAGGTGTTCGGGCGTGTACTTCACCCCGCCGCGCCAGACTTCGACCTCGTTCACCGCGCCGTCTTCGCCGCCAAGGGCCCCCGGCGGGCCGAACCGGCCGTGATCCATGACGAAACTGGCGCGCGCCGTGCCGCGGCGCAATTCCAGCTCGTAATCCAGCCCGAGCCCGCCGCGGTGACGCCCGGCGCCGCCCGACCCCTCCCGCAGCGCGTAGCGATGGTAGAGCACCGGAAAGTTCTGTTCCATGATCTCGACCGGCGGGGCCTTGGAAATGCCGATGGTCGAACAGCCGTTGGCGATTCCGTCGTGATCCGCGTTGCCGCCGTAGCCGCCGCCCGAGAGTTGATACATGACGAAGTCGCGCCCGGTCAGCGGGTCGTGACCCCCCAGCGCGAAGTTGCCGCTGGTGCCTGCCGGGGCGGCGGTGACGCGGTGCGGCAGCGCCTCCACCAGCGCACCGAACACCGCTTCGGCGATGCGCTGGCTGACTTCCGCCGCGCAGCCCGACACCGGGCGGGGGTACTGCGCATCGAGGAACGTGCCGACGGGGCGGATGACCTCCAGCGGCGCGAAGGCGCCGGCGCTGATCGGCACCTGCGGAAAGATATGCCGCATCGCGAGGTAGACCGAGGACAGCGTCGTCGCGAGGACCGAATTCATCGGCCCCGCGCAGGGCGGGCTGCTGCCTGCGAAGTCAAAGGTCATGTGCCCCGGTGTCTTGGTGATCTTCAGCCGGATCGCAAGCGGCGCGTTCACGACCCCGTCGCTGTCGATCCATGCGGTCGACGAATAGGTCCCGTCCGCGACCTCGTCGATCAGGCTGCGCATCTGCGCCTCTGCCCGGGTGCGCAGTTCGGCGATCGCCTCGCGGACCACGTCGTCGCCGTACCGGTCCAGAAGCGCGTTCAGCCGGTCTTCGCCCACCATCAGGGCGGCGGCCTGCGCCTTGACGTCGCCGATCCGCTGGTCGGCCACCCGGATGTTCGAACAGATGATCGCATAAATCTCCGGGTCCAGCTTGCCCTGCTTGAACAGCCGCACGGGCGGCAGGCGCAGCCCTTCCTGCTCGACCGATGTAGCGGAGGCGGAAAACCCGCCGGGCACCGCACCGCCGGTATCCGGCCAGTGGCCGGTATTGCTGAGCCAGCAGAAGATTTCGCCTTTGCGGTAGAAGGGCCGGGCAAAACGGACATCCATCAGGTGCGTTCCGCCCAGGTAGGGGTCGTTGACGATGTAGATGTCGTCGGGCTGCGGGGCAGGCGCCGTGCCCGCCGCGATCATCTCGATCAGGGTCCGGGTGGAATACTGCATCGTGCCCACGAAAACCGGCAGCCCGCCGGCGCCCTGCGCGATCAGCGCGCCATCTTCGGCGGCATAGATCCCGTCGGACCGGTCGTTCGCCTCGGCGATCACCGGGGAAAAGGCGGCGCGGGAAAAACTCAGGTCCATCTCGTCACAGACCTGTTGCAGGCCCGCCTGTATGACCGACAGGGTGATCGGGTCGATGGTGCCGGTCATTGAGCTTCTCCGATCAGGATCGTCAGGTTGCCGTCCACGCCGCCGACCACCCGGTCGCCGGGGGGGATCAGGGTGGTGCAGTCCAGCTGCTCGATGATGGCTGGCCCGTCGAGCGTCACGTCCGCCGGAAGATGATCGCGCCAGAAGACGGGGGTATCAACCGCGGCACCATCGAAGCGCACGCTGCGCCGGCCCGTGGCCTCGGCGGTCGCTCTGCGACCGGCGTCGTCGATCAGCAGCCCGAGGTCGACCGGCGGACAGACCCCGATCACCGAGCAGTTCGCGTTGACGATTCTCGCGCGGATCTCCGGCAGATCCACCTTGAACCGCTGCCAGTAGACCGCGTTGAAGCGTTCCCGCACGGTTTCCACGGAAGGGGTCGCGTCCTCCAGCGGGACACGGACCACGTGACTTTGCCCGAGAAACTGCATGTCGAGGCTGAAGTGATGCGCGACTTTCGTGACGGTGACGTTCTCCCGCGCCAGCGCGGCCTCGCCCTTGGCCAACTGGTCTGCAAACACCGCGTGCAGCGCGCCCGCGTCCAGATCATCCAGCGGCTGGTTCAGGGTCTGCACGAAGTCGTGGCGCAGGTCGGCCACCGCGCATCCCAGCGCGTTGGTGATGCCGGGCCGGGCAGGGACCAGCACACGCGGGACGCCCAGTTCACGGGCAAGTGCCGCCGCGTGCAGCGGCCCCGCCCCCCGAAGGCGAAGAGCGCGAAGTCCCTCGGATCGGCCCCCAGCGAGAGCGACACCATTCGGATCGCGCCCGCCATCTTGGCATTCGCCATCCGGATCACGGCCTCCGCGGCGCCAAAGGCATCGACGCCCAGCGGCGCGCCGAGCTGGCGCTCAAAGATCGCGGCCAGTTCATCCATCCCCACGCCCCCGGCGACGGCGTTCAGCTTGGCCGTGTCCAGCCGGCCCAGCAGCATGTTCGCATCCGAGATCGTCGGCCGGGTGCCGCCCTTGCCATAGCAGATCGGACCGGGATCGGCCCCGGCGCTTTCCGGCCCGACCTCCAGCAGACCGGCGGCATTCACCCGCGCGATCGAGCCGCCCCCGGCGCCCACGGTCCGCACGTCCACCATCGGGACATGGATCGGCATGGCGTATTCGACCTCGATCTCGTTCGACACCGGTGGCGTGCCGTCGCGGATCAGGGCCACATCCGTGCTCGTGCCGCCCATGTCGTAGGTCAGCAGGTTCAACTCGCCCGCCCGCCGTCCGGTATAGGCAGCCGCCATCACGCCGGAGGCCGGGCCGGACATCACGGTCTTCGCGGCCTCCTGCGCGACCACTCTGGACGACACCATGCCGCCGTTGCCGTTCATCACCAGCACGTCGCCGCGATAGCCCTTGGCCGCCAGTTCATCGCGCAGGCGCGCCACGTAGCGTTCCAGCAGCGGCTGGACCGAGGCATTGACCGCCGCCGTCACGCCCCGCTCGAATTCGCGGCTTTCGGACAACAGGCTGTGGCCGGTGGTGACGTAAGCGTTCGGCCAGACCTCCGCCGCGATCTCGGCCGCGCGACGCTCGTGCGCGGGATTGGCGTAGGCGTGCAGGAAATGGATGACAAGCGCCTCGCAGCCCGCCGCGACCAGCCGTTCCAGCGCCGCGCGCAGAGCGCCCTCGTCGAGCGGGACCAGCACGTTGCCCTGGGCATCCATGCGTTCGGGAACTTCCAGCCGCAGGTCGCGGGGAATGATCGGGGTGAACTGCCCGGTCATGCCGTAGGCCTGGGGCCGGGTCCGGCGGCCAAGTTCCAGCACGTCGCGGAAACCCGCCGTCGTGATCAGCCCGGTGCGCGACAGCTTGCGTTCCAGAACTGCGTTGGTGGTCGTGGTGGTGCCGTGGACGATCAGCCCGACCCCGGCCAGTCCGACCTGCGCCTCGTCGAGCGCCGCCAGCACGCCGAAGGCTTGGTTGTCAAGTGTCGTCGGTGTCTTGGCGATGCGCATGGCGCCGCTTGCACCGTCCACCATGACAAGGTCGGTGAAGGTGCCGCCCACATCCACGCCGATGATGCTGCCCCTGATGCCGGACTGTACCACGCCGCCGCCTTTCGCCAAACTCGCTTGTATACGAATAAGATCGGAAGTCGGCCCGTCTAGTCAACCGTAATGATCGTGCTCGCGGTCACCGGAACATCGCCCACCACGTACGCGCGATGATCGTTCGTGTTCAACGTGACCCGGACCTCGTGGGCGCCCGGGGGCAGCGCCCCGATCCGGTAGGTCGGCGCAAACACCCGGCCCAGTTTCATCCCGCCCACGTAGACATGGCCATGGCCCATGCCCGGCACGTGGTAAAGCCCCATGAGGTCTTCGGAAAAGGTGAAGTCCTGCGCCGTGATGCGCAAGAGCCAACCGTCGCCGTCGCGCACGGTATCTATGGCGATCTCGGGCGCAGGCTCCCCGTCGCCGACGATGCAGATGTCGCCCATGCCGAACAGCCCGACCTCTGCGGCGGCGCCGGTCTGCGCGGGATCCGAAACGCGCGCCTTGACCGCCACGTCGCCCGCCGTCTCGAACCGCAGCGTCAGAGGGATCAGGTCGCCGTGCGCGACGGCTGTTTCCGGCAGCGCGATGCGCACGTGCGCCGCATCGAGGGCGAGGGAGGAGGTGCCGGTCGGCACCGGCAGCCCGCCCTCGGCCGCCGGAGAATACAGGCTTGCATCCGCCACGGGACTGGACACCGACAACAGCCGATCGGGCGCGCCCTGGTTGTCGATGCTCAGGAACGCGCCGATCTGTCCGTTTTCCATCGGTTGACCCAAGGCGTTTCCGATCAGCAGACGGGAGGACGGCGCGCCTGCGCCGGTCATCCAGATCGCGCCGGTCAGCAGCGCCAGCCCTATGAGAACAAAAGCCGCTTTCAAATCCCTTTTCCCGTCGCCAGAGTGCCCACATGAGACTGCGTGAGATCGCCATAACCGTCAAGCTGGCGGCGTGTCTGCCGCTGCCGGCGCAGGCGCATGTATCGGAACAGGGCTTTGTCCTGCTGCTGCCCACCGGGGTCTATTCCGCGGCGGGCGTGGCGGCGGTCGCGCTGACGGTGCTTGCGCTTTTCGTGCTGCCCGGCGCGACGGTTCGGGATCTGTTCGCGCATCGCGCCTTGGCCGCACGCGCCTTCGCCCGGACGCGCCAGATCACGAGCCTCGCGGCGCTCGCTGTCCTGATCTTTCTGGTCTACCTCGGGTTCTTCGGCCCCCGCGATCCGTTGTCGAACCTCATGTCGCTGGGCTTCTGGACCCTGGGCTGGATGGCCGCGGTCAGCCTTGCCCCGGTGGTGGGCAACCTGTGGTCGTGGATCAACCCCTGGACCGGTCTCTACCGCGTGTTGGGACCGCTGCGCCCGATCGTCGCGCTGCCCGAAAGGGTGGGGATGTGGCCCGCGGTTGTCCTGCTGATGGGATTTGCCGCATTTCAGCTGGCGGACATCGCGCCGGACGATCCCGCCCGGCTGGCCCGCTTCGTGGCGATCTACTGGGTCGCGACCTTTGCCGGGATGATGCTGTGCGGGCCCGGCTGGCTGCGCCACGGTGAACTGGGAACCGCCGTCTTTTCCGCCTATGCCAGCCTTGCGCCTGTGCGATTTTCCGATCCGGCCGGGGCGGGCGGACCGGGGTGGCGGCTTCTGGCAGAAAAGCCGATGCCCGCGGCAGGCATCTTCGCACTCTGCCTCCTGGGCGTGGGCAGCTTCGACGGGTTGAACGAGACGTTCTGGTGGCTGGGGACCATCGGGGTGAACCCGCTGGAGTTTCCCGGCCGGTCTGCCGTCGTGGGCCAGACCCTTGCCGGACTCCTGCTGGCCTGCGAGGCACTTGTCGCGGTGTTCGCGCTGACGGTCTGGATGGGCCTGCGGCTGGCACGGGCCGATACCGGGTTCGGCACTGCTTTCGGCTGGCTGGCCCTGAGCGTTCTGCCCATCGCGCTGGCCTATCACATCGCCCATTACCTCACGTCGTTTCTGGTCCAGATCCAGTACAGCGTCGCGGCGCTCAGCGATCCCTTCGCACGCGGGGCGGACTGGCTGGGCATCGAACCCTTCCGCGTCACGACCGGGTTCTTCAACAGCATCGACAGCGTGCGGGTGATCTGGACGACGCAGGCCGGCGTGGTCGTGCTGGGCCATGTCTGGTCGGTGCTGCTGTCCCATCGCATCGCGCTGCGGCTCTTCGGCGACGGGCCGCGCACGGCCCTTGCAACCCTGCCGCTGTCCGTGTTCATGATCGCCTACACGATGCTCGGTCTGTGGCTTCTTGCAGCGCCGAAAGGGGCATGAGCGGCCGCTTTGCCCCCGGCGCCCCAGAAAATTCTGGACAAACTGCATGTGTGCAAACAACATTCGGGGCACATGGGAAACCGAAAGCGGTCCCGCCCAACAGGGAGAGTTGGAATGACACCAAGAACGATGACCAATCGCCGGACCTTGCTCAAGGGTGCGGCCGCCGGGGGCCTGCTGGCCGCCGCGCCGCTCGCCGCCCGCTTTGCCAGTGCTCAGTCCGCCGCGCCGATCCGGATCGGCTTTCAGCAGCATTCGACGGGTATCGGCGCCGCCTATGGCCGCTGGTACGGGCGCACCACCGAGGCCGCCGTCAAGATGATCAACGACGCGGGGGGCATCAATGGCCGCCCGGTGGAAATCGTGGCAGAGGATGACGGCACCGACCCCAAGCGCGGCGCGGAAGTGCTGGAGAAATTCGCCAACCAGTCGAACTGCGACGTGGCATTCGGCACATTGTTCAGCCACGTGGTGATCGGCTCGGCGCCCGCGGCGGGCGAGCTGAAGCTGCCCTATTTCGTGGTCTCCGAAGGGCACCACGTGGCCAGCGGGATGCTGAACCGCTACACCCTGCAACCGGGCATCACCGACGTGAAGAGCCAGGTGCAGGCAATGGCCCCCTACGTGTCTGAAAACCTGGGCAAGAAGGTCACGATGATCTATCCCGACTTCGCCTTCGGTCACGACCACCGCGACTATTTCTCGGCGGCGATCAAGGAACAGGGCGGCGAGGTGCTGGAGATGATCGCGATCCCGCCGACGGAAACCTCGTTCACCAAGTATTTCCCGAAGATCCCACGCGATACCGAAGTGGTCTATCACGTGATGGTCGGCCCCGCCGTTCTGACCTTCGTCAAGGAACTGGGCGAATTCTTTGGCCCCTCGCGGCCCGAGATTTTCGGTTTCATCGACTCGCTCGAAGCGGTCGATCTGGCGTCGCCGGGGCTGGAATTCCTCGAAGGCACCTATTTCTGGGAGGGTAATCCCCGCTACGCGCAGGAAGACCAGACCAGCCATGACAAGCTGTTCCGCGAGGCGGTCGGCGTCGATGCCAACGGCGCGTCGGTTTCCGACCCCAAGGATGTGTCGACCTATGCGCACATGTTCGGCTGCTGGGAGACGCTGCATATCATCAAGGCCGGCATGGAGGCCGCGAACTACCAGGGGCCAGAGGACCGGGCCAAGCTGATCGAGGCGGTCGAGGCGATGACCGACATGCCCGAGAGCGACGCCCATCCGCAGGGGCCGAAAAGGTTCAACGGCAAGACCCACCAGGTGTTCGGCGTGCAGTACATCTCGCGCGTGGAGAACGGGAAACTGGTCAAGGTCCACACGACTTCGATCGAGGATACGCTCTATCCGGACGAGGTCGACTACACGACCATGTCCTTCTGAGGAAACTTCGGGCCGGGTGCGCATCCCGGCCCGGCGCAATCTGACATATGGAATTCGGACCTCACCTGCTTCTTGCCGTGCTGGAGGGCGCGGTCGGTGCTGCGGTACTGGCGCTGACGGCGCTCGGCCTCAGCCTCGTTTTCGGCGTCATGCGGGTGGTCAACGTGGCGCATGGCGAATTCTTCATGCTGGGCGCGGTGATCGCGTGGTTCGTCGCCACCTCCTTCGGCGGGCAACCGGCGGTCGGCTTTGTCGCCGCGCTGGCCGTTGCGCCGCTGATCGCGGGGCTGGTGGCGGTCCTCGTGGACCGGCTGATCCTGAAACCGGTGAAGTACGACCCCGAGGCGACCATCGTCGGGACCATCGGCGTGCTTTACATCCTGCAGCAGACGGCACTGATGACCTACGGCCCCGAGGCGCGGCCGGTCGAGCCGCCCTTCAGCCACCGCATCGCGCTGCCCTGGTTCGAATGGGGCGAGAACGGGTTCGCCATGTTCTATCCCTGGGGGCTGAGCACGAACAGCTACAAATTGTTCGTGATCGCTGCCGCCATCGTGATCCTGCTGGTGTTCTGGCTGGTGATGACGCGCAGCCGTGCAGGCCTGTTGATGCGCGCCACGCAGCTGGACCGCGAAACCGCGCTGGCCTTTGGCATACCCGTATCGCGGGTCTATTCCGTCGTGTTCGGTCTGGGGGCCGGGCTGGCCGCGCTGGCCGCGGTGCTGATCGTGCCGATCCAGCAGGCGCATTACCTGATGGGACACGACCCGCTGCTGCTGAGCTTCATCGTCGTCATCATCGGCGGTCTGGGTTCGATCCGGGGCACCGTGCTGGCGGCGGTGCTGATCGGCATGTCCGACGGCATCATCTCGGTCTTTCTCAGCCCGACCCTGTCCAAGATCATCGCGACCCTGCTGGTGGCCCTCGTGCTGGTGTTCCGCCCACAGGGCCTGTTCGGAAAGAAGCCGGCATGAGCAGCGGCGCAAGATCCACGCTTCTTCACCTCGGCCTCATTGCGCTGCTGTTCGTGCTGGCGTTCGCGCTGCCCAGCTATCATCAGGGCAACCTTGCGCGGATCATGGTGCTGGCGACCTACGCCATCGGGTACAACGTGCTGTTCGGCTATGCCGGGCTGCTGAGCCTCGGGCACGCCATGTTCTTTGGCGCCGGCATGTACGGGCTTGGGCTGGCGATGCAGTACGGCGGCCTCGGCGTGATCCCCGCCTTTGCCGTTGGCCTGATCTGCGCCGCCGTCCTGTCCACCGTGGTGGCACTGCTAGCCCTTCGCACCATCGGGGTCGCCTTCATGATCGTGACGCTGATGTTCGCGCAGGCGGGGTATCTGACCGTGCTCTATTTCGGCGCCTGGACCCGGGGGGACGAAGGCTTCGTCATAGCCCAATCGGCGCGGGCCATCGGCGGCCTCGATCTGACCGACCCCACGACCCGTTACCTCGCCGCGCTCGTACTCTTCTCCGCCGCGCTGCTGATCACCGCGCGGATGATGCAGGTCAGCTTCGGCAGCGTGCTGATCGGCGTGCGCGAGAACGAGGAACGCACCAGGATGCTGGGGTATGACGTCTTTCGGCACAAGCTGGCGGCGGTCGTGATATCGGGTACGATCTCGGGCGCGGCGGGCGCGGGGTATGCCGTGCTTTTCGGGTATGTCGGCGCGACCTTCACCTCGGTGCAGTACTCCATCTTTCCGCTGCTCTGGGTTCTGTTGGGCGGGGCGGGCACCACGATCGGCCCGCTGGTCGGAACGTTGTTCATGTTCTACCTGATCGACTATTCCAGCGGGCTGACCAATGCCTACATGCTGATCGCGGGGGTCGTGCTGGTCTTGCTGACGCTCTTTGCGCGGGCCGGTCTGGTGGGCGAGATCCGCAAGCGCTGGGTGGCGTGGCTGCCATGATTTTGCTTGAGACAAAGGCGCTGACGCGGATCTACGGCGGGCTGACAGCGGTCGACGGTGTCGATTTCTCGCTCCCGCAGGGTGAGGTTCACGCGCTGATCGGTCCGAACGGGGCAGGGAAGTCGACCTTTGTGGGCATGATCTCGGGGCGGATCCCGGCCAGTTCGGGAGAAGTCTGGTTCGAAGGCCGGAACGTCACCGCACTGCCCGCGCATGCCCGGATCAGGCGCGGCATGGCCTATACCTTCCAGATCACGGCCGTTTATGCGCGTCTGTCGCTCGCGGACAACCTCGCGCTGGCGCTGCGCAGCCGCGACCGGGCGGCGGCACTGGCCGCGCTGGACCGGGTCGGGCTGGCCGACCGCGCCGACCAGATGACCGGGGATCTGGCCTATGGCCACCAGCGCCTGCTGGAGATTGCCATGGGTGTCGCGCAAAAGCCCCGCCTGCTGATCCTCGACGAGCCGACACAGGGTCTCGCCGAAAGCGAGATAGAAGGCTTCAACGCCCTGATCCGTGAGCTTCGGGGCCAGACCACCATCCTGCTGATCGAGCACAACATGAACGTGGTGATGGCACTGGCCGACCGGATCACCGTTCTGGACATGGGCCGTATCCTGGCCTCCGGCACCCCGGCGGACATTCACGGGAACCGGGCCGTTCAGGATGCCTACCTGGGGACCGGCTGATGCTGACACTGGATCGCATATCCACCGGCTACGGTCCCGTTCAGGTGCTGTTCGACTTCGGCCTCGAAGTGCGCGCGGGCGAAGTCCTGTGCCTGATGGGGCGCAACGGCGCGGGCAAGTCCACCGCGATGAAGGCGATCATGGGCCTGCTGCCCCTCGGCGGCGGCCAGATCCTGCTGGATGGCACGCCGATCAGCAGCCTGCCTGCGCACGAGGTGCCGCGCCACGGGATCGGCTACATTCCGCAGGGCCGGAGGCTGTTCACCGAGATGACGGTGGCCGAGAACATCCAGATCGGCCTGATGGCGCGCGGGCGGGGGGCCGAGACCCGCGAACGCGTGCTCGACATGTTCCCGCGCCTGCGTGAACGCCTCGACCAGCGGGCCGAGACCCTGTCGGGCGGCGAGCAGCAGATGCTGGCGACGGCCCGCGCGCTGTGCCTTGAACCCAAGGTGCTGCTGCTCGACGAACCGACCGAGGGGTTGCAACCCTCCATGATCCGGCTGATCCGGGATACCGTCGAACGGCTGCGCGCCGAAGGCGTCGCGATCATCCTGGTCGAACAGCGGATCGAAGCGGTCCTGTCCATCGCGGACCGTGTCGCCTTTATCGAGAACGGGCATGGCCGCGAGGTCGTCGCGACGGACAGGCTTCGGGCCGACAGACGGCTGTTCGAGCAATACGTGGGAGTCTGACGCCCGGTCGTCAGGGAAAGGTGAATGTTCAATGATTGCTTATGTCACGGTCGGGGCGGATGACATGGCTGCCGCGCGCCGGTTCTACGACGCCTTTCTGCCTGCCCTGGGGTACGGGGTCAGCGAAGGCCCCGAAGGACTGAGCTACGCCTTACCGGTCGAGGCCGGGCAGCGCCCCGTGCTGCCCGACTATTACGTCAAGCCTACCTTCGACGGCAGACCGGCCAGTGCGGGCAACGGGACCATGACGGCTTTCCAGGCGCGCAGCCAGTCGCAGGTGCGCGCGCTTCACGCGGCGGCCCTGCAGGCGGGCGGGACGGACGAGGGCGCACCGGGTTTCCGGGCCGCCTATGGTCCGCATTTCTACGTCAGCTACCTGCGGGATCCGCAGGGCAACAAGATCGCGCTGTTTTCGGATGATCCGGACGAGCCCGGACGGGATGACGCGTAACGGTCAGACCAGCTTGGCCAGCAAGTGCTCGAAAAGCGCCGCTTCCTCGTCGGAAAGGGGCGCAACCGTTTCGGCCCGCGCGGCCAGTGCCTGCGCCTCGGCTCTCCGGAACTGTGCGCGGCCCGCGTCCGTCAGCTCTACAAGGCGCAGACGCTGATCGTTCATGTCGGGCCGCGAACTGACGAACCCCTTGGCTTTCAGCCGCTCCACCACGCCCTTGATCGTGGCGCTGTCCATGGCCGTTTCGCGCCCCAGCAGGTTCTGTGACAGCGGTCCCTGTTCAAAAAGCCGGGCGAGCGCGGCGAACTGCGTGGGCGTCAGCCCGTCGACATGGCGGGCAAAGATCGCGACATGCCGCTGGTTCGCCCGGCGCAGGTTGAATCCGACCTGCGTGGACAGTTGGTAGATGTCGTTCGTGATCTCTGTTTCACCCATAGGGAAATTATTGACAGTTTGCGTGGCCTCCCGCAACATCTGCTTGTGTACCAGCAATCAGGGCTGCCATGACCGAAACCGCCCTATATCACCGACCTGACACGCTCGAACAGGCGCTCGCGCATTTGGCGGCAGGGGATTGTCGCATCGCCGCGGGCTGTACGGACCTGTTCCCCCTGAGCCACCACAAGACATTGCTGGGCGAGGTTCTCGACATCACGGGCATCGCCGGTCTGCGGGGCATCCACCGCGACGACGCGGGTTTGCGCATCGGCGCCGCCACGACCTGGACCGACCTGATCCGCGCCAATCTGCCCCCCGCCTGCGATGGGCTGAAGCTGGCCGCACGGGAGGTGGGCGCGCGGCAGATTCAGAACCGGGGTACGATCGCGGGCAACCTCTGCAACGCCTCGCCCGCCGCCGACGGCGTACCGCCCTTGCTGACGCTGGATGCGCAGGTCGAAATCGCCGGCGCAAACGGCACACGTTGCCTGCCACTGTCCGATTTCATCACCGGTCCGCGCCTGACCGCGCTTGCACCGGGCGAAATCGTGACCGCGGTGCTGATCCCGCAGGCGGCGCTGGAGGGGCGGGGCCATTTCCTGAAACTCGGCGCGCGCCGTTACCTCGTGATCTCGATTGCCATGACCGCCGCCCGGATCGCGCTGCGGGATGGGGTGGTGGCGCAGGCGGCTCTCGCGGTCGGTTCCTGCGGACCGGTGGCCGTGCGGCTGCCCCGGGTCGAGGCCGCGCTGATCGGCAAGCCGCTGGATCCGGCGGTCGTCACGGATGCCGATGTCGCCGCCGCGCTGCGCCCCATGGACGACATGCGCGCCGCCGCCGGATACCGGGGCATCGGTGCGCCGGAACTGCTGCGCCGGTGCCTTGCGGCGCTTCGGACCTGCGCGGAGGCGGCATGAACGTTCAGCGGACAGGGCATGACGCGATCACGCTGATGATCGAGGGCGCGCCGCGGCGCGTCCGGACCGCGCCGGGGCGACGCCTGTCCGAGGTGCTGCGCGAAGATCTGAACCTCAAAAGCGTCAAGGTCGGCTGCGATGCGGGTGACTGCGGCGCCTGTACGGTCCTCATCGACGGACGCCAGGAATGCGCCTGCCTCGTGCCGGCGCGGCAGGCGGATGGCAGACGGATCGAAACCCTTGAAACCGCCGAGCCGGCGTTGCGGGGCCGGCTGCAACGGGCCTTTCTGTCGAAGGGTGCCGCACAGTGCGGCATCTGCACGCCGGGGCTGATGATGGCTGCGATGGAACTGCTGCGCGAGACACCACGCCCCGATGCGGCGCAGGTCGAGGACGCGCTTGCCGGGGTGCTGTGCCGCTGCACCGGCTACCGCAAGATCATCTCGGCGGTCATGTCCGTCCATGCGCCCGAAGAGCCGCCGGAACCGGTGTCGGCCGGTCGGTCGGTGGGCCGGGCCGTGCCCCGGCTCGACGGGCAGCGCAAGGTGGACGGCACCGAGGTTTTCGGGGCGGATCACGTGCCCGACGGGGCCCTGCTGGTCAGGGCGGTACGCAGCCTCCATTACCATGCCGCGTTCGAACTGGGCGACATCGACGCGTGGGCCGCGAACACGCCCGGTGTTGCCTGCGTCATCACCGCGGCCGATATCCGGGGCGAGAACCGGTATGGCGTGATCCCGCCGCTGGCCGACCAGCCCGCGCTGGCAGAGAAGGTCGCCCGGTACCGCGGCGAGGCGGTGGCGCTGGTCGTCGGAGACCCCGAAGCGGTCGAACCGCTGGACCTGGGGACGTTCCCCGTGACCTGGACACCGCTGCCCCATGTCCTCACCGAAGCGGAAGGCGCCACGCCGGACGCCCCGCAACTGCACGCCGATCGCCCCGAGAACACGCTGATCCGGGGCCGGGTCGCCTGCGGGGCGCCCGACGCCGCACTGGCGGCGGCCGCCCACGTGGTGACGGGCCGGTTCGAGACGTCCTACGTCGAGCATGCCTATATCGAACCCGAGGCGGGGGCCGCATGGATGGACGGCCAAGTGCTGGTGATCCAGGCCTGCACGCAGGCACCTGTCATGGACCTCGAGGATACCGCGAGGGTGCTGGGCCTGCCGCAGGATCGCCTGCGGATCGTTCCCGCGGCGGCGGGCGGCGGGTTCGGCTCGAAACTGGATATCACCTTGCAACCGCTGCTCGGCCTGGCGGTGCTGAAGACCGGCAAACCCTGCCGCATGGTGTTCAGCCGCACCGAGTCGATGCAGGCGAGCACGAAACGCCATCCCGGTACCATGGAGGCCACCATCGGCGCAGATGCCGACGGGCGCATCACCGCGATGATCTTTCACGGCGAGTTCAATACCGGCGCCTATGCCAGTTGGGGCCCGACGGTGGCGACCCGCGTGCCCGTCCATGCGTCGGGACCGTACCTAACGCCCAATTATCGCGCCACAAGCCGGGCGGTTCATACGCACGGCCCCACGTCGGGCGCCTTTCGCGGCTTCGGCGTGCCGCAGGCGGCCATCACGCAGGAGATGCTGTACGACGACCTCGCGCTGGCCTGCGGCATGGATCGTCTGGCCTTCCGGCACCGAAACGCCCTGCGGGACGGAGACAGGTCTCCCTGCGGGCAGGTCATGAAGGCCGTCGGGCTGGTCGAATGCCTCGAGGCGCTGGAGCCGCACTGGCAGGAAGCCAAGGAAGCCGTCGCCGCCTTCAATGCGGGGTCCTCCGTGCTCAAGCGGGGGATCGGGGTCGCCTCCTGCTGGTACGGGTGCGGCAACACGGCCCTGCCGAACCCGTCCACCATCCGCATCGGCATCACCGCCGAAGGACGGCTAAAGCTGCATCAGGGCGCCACGGACATCGGGCAGGGGTCGAACACGGTCATCACCCAGATCGCCGCCGACGCGCTTGGTGTCGCCCTGGGCGCGATCGACCTGATCGGCCCTGACACCGCGCTGACGCCCGACTGCGGCAAGACCTCCGCCTCGCGGCAGACCTTCATCACCGGCCGCGCCGCCGAAGCCGCCGGCGTCGCGCTTCGCAAGGCGATCCTGCGCCTGACCAACCTGGCCGACGCGGATGCCATCACGCTCTCACCGGGGCGGCTGTCCGTCTCGAAGGGCGGCCAGAACCGCGAGATCGACCTGTCCGGCATGCCCGTGGATGCCAACGGCTACGTCATCGCGGCGGAAGAAACCTACGATCCGCCCACCACGGCGCTCGACGCCGAGGGGCAGGGCACGCCCTACGCGCTTTACGGCTACGGCGCGCAGATGGCGGAAGTGGAGGTGGACATGGCGCTCGGCACGGTGCGGGTGCGCCGGATCGTGGCCGCCCATGACGTGGGCCGCGCCATCAACCCACTGCTGGCGGAGGGCCAGATCGAGGGGGGCATCGCGCAGGGTCTCGGCCTCGCGCTGATGGAGGAATACCTGCCCGGCCTGACGGAAAACCTGCACAACTATCTCGTTCCCACGATCGGGGACATGCCGCCGGTGACGTCCATCCTGATCGAAAAGCCGGATCCCGAAGGACCGTTCGGGGCGAAGGGGCTGGGAGAACATGTGCTGATCCCCACCGCACCCGCGATCCTGAACGCGATCAGGGATGCCTCCGGGGCGAAGATCACCAAGGTGCCGGCGCTGCCGCACCGGGTGCTGGCCGCGATCCAGGCGGCCCGCGCATGACCGCCGCGGACAAGATCCGATGCGATGCCTGTCCGGTCATGTGCTACATCGCCGAGGGCCGCGCCGGGGCCTGCGACCGGTACGCGAACGCCGGCGGCCAGATCATCCGCTGCGATCCGCTGACCATCCTTGACCGGCGCATCGCCAAGGGCGACGCCATCAAACCGTTCCTTGCCGCCGACTGGGACGGGACAACCGCATCGGGCGATGACGTCATCGTGTCCGCCATCGGGGCCGGCACGACCTACCCAGATTACAAACCGGCGCCCTTCATCGTGAGCCGCGAGATCAAGGGGGTGGACTTCGTCACCGTGGTGACCGAAGCGATCTTTTCCTATTGCGGCGTCAAGGTGAAGATCGACACGGACCGGCACCTCGGCCCCGAAGCCGCGACCGTGCGCGTGCAGGGCGAGGCCGTGGGCCACGTCATGACCTCGGAATACGGTTCGCAGATGTTGTCGCTGGGCGGTGTCGATCATCTGACCGGGGGCGAGAAGGCCGAAGGCCGCGTGACCTGCGACACGCTCCTGCGGCTGTGCAACGGCGAGGCGGTCGAGCTCGCCATCGACGGCGGCTCGACCGTGGTGGTGCAGGCGGGCAAGGCGCCCATCGTGGACGGCCAGCAGGAGCACCGGATGCGTGTCGGCTGCGGTTCCGCTACCATAGGCATGTTCGCGGTCCAGTGGCAGGGGCTGGTCGATGACGTCGTGGTGGTGGACGACCACATCACCGGCGTCGTGTCGGAACACCAGGCGGGCAAGGTGATCGACTGGCCGGAAACCGGCATCCGGATAAAGGGCAGGCGGTCCACGCCGGGCCGCTATTTCAAGGTGGCCGAACCGGGCCTCGGCTGGGGCGGCACCGACATCGACGATCCCCTGACCATTCTAGGCCCATGGCGCGCGGAAAAGGGAGCCCGGCCGGGGTTGACGCTGCTCATGGTGTCGACCACGGGCGAGCACGCGGCCTACTACGTACTGAACGACGATCTGGTGCCGAAACCACGGCCGATGCCGGATGCCTTGAAACCCTCCGTCGATCTCATCGCCGAGAATTGCGAACCGGCGCTCTGCACCGTGCTCTTCATGGGGGGCGCGGGGGGATCGCTGCGCTCGGGGGTGACGCGCAACCCGATCCAGTTGACCAACTCGGTGAAGCTGGACCAGACCCGTGTCACAATCGGCGGCGCGCCCACGTACCGCTGGCCGGGGGGCGGGATCACGGTGATGGTGGACGTGACACAGGTGCCTGCCGGGGCCTTCGGCCATGTCCCCACGCCCGCGCTGGTCGCCCCGCTGGAATTCACCGTGCGCCGCGCCGACTACGAGGCCTTGGGCGGACACAGCGGAAAGGTGCGCGACCTCGACGATGTGCTGGCCAGGGGCGGAGACTACGGCCGCGCGGCGCGGGTCATAGGGGACGGGTCGTGAGCGCCGGACCACAGGCACATATCCTCGCCGACGGACGGCGCCTGCACCTGCACCACGGTCCCATCGACCTGATCATCGAGGTGACCGGGGGCGATGTCACGGCATGCTACAGGGCGGCGACGGCGCGTTTCGGCACGATCCTGACCGGACTTGCGGCCGAACTGCCGATGCTGCGCAGGCCGGTCGATCGGGACACCCGCGTCAACGATCCGGTGGCCCGCCGCATGGTCCGGGCCGTCGGCGCCCATTCGGGCGTGTTCGTCACGCCCATGGCCGCTGTCGCGGGATCGGTCGCGGACGAAGTGCTGGCGGCGATACTGGACGCACAGAATCCCGGCAAGGTCTACGTCAACAACGGCGGCGACGTCGCGTTCCACCTCGGACCGGGGCAGGAGATCATGGCGCAGGGCCCGGCGGGGGCCATCCGCATAACCGCCGATGACCCGGTGCGCGGCATCGCGACCTCGGGGTGGCAGGGCCGCAGCCACTCTCTGGGAATCGCGGATGCGGTCACCGTCGCCGCCGCGACTGCCGCCGACGCTGATGTCGCCGCGACATTGATCGCCAACGCGGTCGATCTGCCCGATCATCCGGCCATCCGCCGGGCGCCTGCCCGGGTTCTCGACCCGGACAGCGATCTGGGGGATCGGCGCGTGACAACCTATGTCGGGGCGCTCGACCCGGTCGAGATCGCGACCGCCCTCGCAAGGGGACAGGCGCTCGCCAGCGCGATGTGCACACGCGGTCTGATCCGCGAGGCCGTGCTCTGCCTTGCGGGCCGCACTGTCCACGTCACCCATTCCCAAGGAGCCATGATCGATGCCTGACTTTCCCATCCGCAAGATGCAACTTGTCCTGGAAGAGGTACAGCACGACGGCGGCCCCGCACCGGACCGGCCGCGCAGGCTGGGCGCGATCCTGGCCTGCGTATCAAACCCGTTCGCAGGGCGCTACGAACCGGACCTGCAACCGGCGATGGAGGACCTCAAGCCACTGGGCACGGAGATGAGCGAACGCCTGATCGCGGCACTGGGCGGCGCGGACGGCATCGACGGCTATGGCAAGGGTGCGATCGTCGGAGAGAACGGCGAGCTCGAACATGGCGCGCTCTGGCATGTTCCCGGCGGCTACGCCATGCGCGGGCTCTTGGGGCAGTCGAACGCCATCGTGCCCTCCTGCATGAAGCGCGGCGGTGTGGGCAGCCGGCTCGACATTCCGCTGGGCCATATCAATGCGGCCTACGTGCGCAGCCATTTCGACGGGATCGAGGTGGGCCTGCCGGACGGCCCCCGCGCGGACGAGATCGTGTTTGCCCTTGCCATGTCCTGCGGCGGTCGGGTCCACGCGCGGATGGGTGGCCTTGAGACATGGCAGGTGAAGGGCGAGGACGGGCTTCGCTGAGCGCCGCCTTACGCCTTGCTGAGGCCAAACCACCGCTTTTTGGCCGGTTGGTCCGGAGTCTCGGCGGACGCATCGGGTTCGGTTTCGCCCACGACATCCTGAAAGTTGGAAAAGAACTGGTCCGCCATCTTCTTGGCGAACCCGTCTATGATCCGGCTGCCAAGTTGCGCCAACTTGCCGCCCACCTTGGCTTCCACCTCGTAGTGGAGGACCGTCCGGGGGCCGTCCTGCTCCAGCCGGACCTGCGCGCCGCCCTTGGCGAAACCCGCGGCGCCGCCCTTGCCTTCGCCCGTGATGGTCAACCGCTGGGGCCTGTGCATGTCGCTCAGTTGCACGGCACCACGGAAAGTTGCCTTGACCGGGCCGACCTTCTGCACCACCGTCGCCTCGAAACCGTCCTTGGGCGAGCCTGACATTTCCTGACAGCCCGGCACGCAGGCTTTCAGGACTTCGGGATCCAGCAGCGCCGCGAACACCGTCTCGCGGTCAGCCTCTATCGTCTTCTGGTCGCTCAGGTTCATGTCGCTGATCCTTTCCTTGCCGGCACGGTTTTCGACCGCCAGCGGTGTCATGTGTGCCGACCCCCGAGAGGCCGGCCGGGCTTTCCCTGTTTGTAGGAGGGGGGCCGCGACGGCGAAATTCGACTTTGGTGGGTATCCCGTTCGTCCAAACGAAGCGCAGAACCGGGGAAGGTCCATCGGCGGGGTGAGACTTTTTGGCTAGATACCCGGAGGCGGAATCCTGCTAGCGTATTCGTATGATACCACACGATTTCACGACGAGCGGACCTGCGAACGACAGCAACTGGGCGCTGATCGTCGACGACCATCCCCTGTTCTGCGACGCGCTCGAACTGACCCTGCGCTCGGTCGCCGACTACCGCGATGTCCGCACCGCCAATTCACTTTCCGGCGCGCTGGCGGAACTGGACCGATCACCGCCGCCGGACCTCGTGCTGCTGGACCTGAACCTGCCCGACGTCAGCGGACTGGACGGTCTTCTCAAGCTCAAGCGGCAGGCGGCTGGCGCGCATGTGATCATCGTCACATCGGTCACGGACAACACGGTCATCAACGGTGCCATAGCCGCGGGCGCCTCGGGGTTCGTGCCGAAACACAGCCGGCGCGGCATCTTCAAGGACGCCATCGCCGCCATCCGCGCCGGGCAGGTCTATACGCCGGTCGGGTTCGTTCCCGGCGAAGCCGCGCCCGAAAAAAACGCGACCCTGCGAAACCTGTCGTCCCTGACCAACCAGCAGGCCAGAATACTGGAACTCATCTGTGCCGGAAAGCTGAACAAGCAGATCGCCTATGACCTTTCCATCGCGGAAACCACGGTCAAGGCGCATGTCACCGCGATTATGCGGAAACTGGGTGTCCAAAGCCGGACACAGGCGGTTCTCGTCGCACACGAGGCGCGGTTCACATCCCAGTTGCCAAGCGACGGATAGCCCCGCTATTCTGGCGCGAGGGAGACTTCATTTGGCAATTCAGCAGGACTTGGAACCGCAAGCGGGGTCACGGCACGCGTTGCGCCGCGCCCAGGTCGACGCCGATCATGCCGATCCGGTCGGCACGCTGGCGCGGGAACTGGGCACCGAGCCGCTGGCAATGGTTGCCCTGTTCCTGTCACCTGCGGCCGATTTCGACCGGCTGGTGAGCGAGGCGCACGCAGCCTTCGGCGGTGCCGACGTCGTCGCCTGCACCACGGCAGGCGAGATCGGGGCAGGCGGCTATGCCCAGGGCACCATCATCGCCATCGGGTTTCCCCGGAGGCATTTCGCCACCACATCCATCCTGATCGAGGAATTGCAGGACCATTCCTCGCAGACGGTGCTGGACCGCATCGCACTGGACCGCGTCGCGCTGCAGAAGTCCTGTCCGGACAAGCGGCATGGCTTCGCCTTTCTGCTGGTGGACGGATTGTCGCTGCGCGAGGACATGCTGACCGTCGCGATCGCACCCGCATTGCGGGACATGGCGCTGTTCGGCGGTTCCGCGGGAGACGGGATGGACTTTGGCCACACCCGTGTCGCGCTGAACGGCCGGTCGTGCGAGAACGCCGCCGTGCTGACGCTGATCCAGTCGGACCTCAGGGTGAAGGTCTTCAGCATCGATCATCTGGTGCCGACGGATACCCAGATGGTCGTGACGGGCGCCGACCCGGACAAGCGCATCGTCAAGTCGATCAACGCCGAACCCGCAGCGCGGGAGTACGCGCGCCTTGTCGGCAAGGATCCCGAACAGCTCGACCAGTTCACCTTTGCCTCGCATCCGGTGGTCGTGCGCATCGGAAGCGATCACCACGTGCGCGCCATCCAGCAGGTAAGACAGGGCGGAGAGCTGCTTTTCTTCTCGGCCATCGACGAGGGGATGGTCCTGACCCTGGCCGAACCGCAGGACATGGTGGCGCACCTGCGCGGCAAGCTGGAAGAACTGGAAGCGGCCGGGCCGCTCACGGACATCGTTGGCTGCGACTGCGTCCTGCGCCGGATCGAGGCGGAGCAGAAGCAGACCACCCGTGCGATGTCGGCTGTCCTGTCGGATCACCGGGTGATCGGCTTCTCCACCTACGGCGAACAGATCGGTGCGCTGCACGTCAATCACACGATGACCGGCGTCGCGATCTACGCGCCCCAGCCCGATACGGACTGATCCCATGTCGGTGATCAATCCGGCGGATTCGCTTGAACGGCAGAACGAGAAACTGCTGCAGATCACGCGGGCGCTGATGCGCAAGGTAGAGCAGAAGAACGAGCAATCCGGCGCCGCCTACGCCCAGTTCGAACGTGCCGCGCTGCTCGAAGTGCAGGTGCGGGAGCGGACCATCGACCTTGAGCGCACGCTGGACCTGCTGCAGGAATCCAATGCCCGGCTGGAGGTCGCGAACCGCGAGACCGCCATAGCGCGCGAAAACCTGACGGAGGCGATCGAGACCATCAGCGAAGGCTTTGCGCTGTTCGATCCCGGCGACCGGCTGGTTCTGTTCAACAGCCGGTTCTGCCGCGATCTGTCGGATATCGTGCCGCAACTGCGCGAGGGACTGACCTTTGACGCCTATGTAAGCCTCGTCTCGGGCAGCCGGGTTCTGTCACTCCCGCCCGGCCAGAGCCCGGAAGGCTGGGCGCGGCAGCGCACGGGGCGGCACCGCGACGACCACGTGGTCTTCAATGTCAGTCTCATCCACGATCGCTGGCTGCAGGTCAGCGAGCACCGCACCGCGCGCGGTGGCACTGTCATCCTGCAAACGGACGTGACCAACATCATCCGGCTGGAACGGCAAGAGCGCCAGAAAGTGCGGGACGAGCAGGCCCAGATCCTGCGCGCGACGCTGGATCATCTGGATCAGGGGGTTTGCATCTTTGACCGGGACCGCAAGCTCATCGGGTGGAACCGGCGAATGGACCGCCTGCTGGATCTGCCGCCCCGTGACGCCGCCCTTGGCAGGAGTTTCGTGGTGCTGCTGGAACTGCTGAACCGGCAACTGACCTTCCACGACAGTTTCGACAGCCGGATGCTGATCGACTGGGCGATGCAGGAGGGAGGGCGGCAGCCCATCGCCTTCGAGGTGACGGGCACCGATCAACAGGTATTGAGCATCTTCGCCCAGGAAATGCCCGACCGGGGCTTCGTGATCAGTTTCACGGATGTCAGTGCGGAACGCGCAGCCGCGCGCGCGCTGTCCGAGATGAACGAGATGCTGGAGCGCCGTGTCCAGAGCCGGACCCACGAACTGGGGATCGCGCTGTCCGAGGCGGAGCGCGCCAATGCCTCCAAGTCGCGTTTCGTCGCCGCGGCCAGCCACGACCTGCTGCAGCCGCTGTCGGCGGCCAAGCTCTTCATTTCCGCCCTTTCGGACCAGGTGGCGGGGCCGGATCAGCGCGGGATCGTCGAAAAGGCCGAAACCGCGCTGTCCTCTGTCGAGCAGATCATCGAAGCGCTGCTGGACATCTCGAGGCTCGACGCCCATCGCCCGACCTTCGACATCCAGCCGGTCGCGCTTGCGGCCGTTCTGGGCCCGCTGCGGGACGAACTGACACCCGTGGCGGAGGCCAAGGGGATCGACCTGCGGTTCGTCGACTGCGGCCTGTCCGTGCGCAGCGATCCGGGCTACCTGCGGCGGATCGTGCAGAACCTTGTCTCGAACGCGGTGCGGTATACCCAGACGGGCAGGGTGCTGGTGGGGGTGCGCCGCCGCGGCGGCGTGGCGCAGCTTCAGGTGTGGGACACCGGGCCTGGTATCGCGGAGACCGACCAGGAGGCGATCTTTCAGGAATTCAGACGCCTGTCCGTGCACCGGGCAGAGCATAGCCTCGGGCTGGGACTGGCCATCGTGGAACGGGCCTGCAAATCGCTCGGTCACCGGCTGGGCCTCAGTTCCTCGGTGGGTCGGGGCAGCCTGTTCCGGGTGGACCTGCCGATCGTCGAGGGCGGGCAGGCACCGCAGACGCAGGAGCAGGACCACGCCGACGCTGCCAACCTGACCCGCAGGGGCGACGTCGTCTTTCTGGTCGAGAATGACGACACGCTGGCCAACGCGTTGACGCTGATGATGGAAAGCTGGGGCGCGGAGGTGATCCACGCCGTCAACGGCGAGGAGGCGATGAAACTGCTTGATGACATCGACCTCAGGCCAGACGCTCTGGTGGTCGATTACCAGTTGGGGGAGGGCATGTCCGGCCTCGATCTTATCGAGCAGATCCGCGCGCGCTACGGCGATATCCCCGCACGGCTGATTTCGGCAAACCGCGGGCTGGACCTCGAACGCGCGTGCCGTGAACTGAACGTGACCGTGCTTCCGAAACCCATCGACAAGAAGGGGCTGTTCGCCTTTCTGAACGGCCCGCACCGCGCGGACTGACGCGGCAGACCCGGTCCGCCACCGGGGCACTGGCACAATCGTCGCCTCGCGGTTCTCTGCAGGGCGCGCCGCGCCGGACGTAGTCCCACTGTCCGGCGGTGGAACGCCTATTGTCCGGTCCGGTCCTTCATGTCCGCCAGCAGGCCATCCGCCGCCCGCGCCAGCAACACGGCATCCGACCCGCAGGCAACAAAGGAGAAGCCTTCGCGCAACAGGTCGGCGGCAAAGGCGGGATCCTGCACAAGCGTGCCCACGGGGACGCCCTGCGCCATCAGCTTTTCCGCCGCGGGCCGGATCAGCGACCACACGTCCTCGTCCATCGGCTTGCCGACCTTGCCCATGTCGGCGGCGATGTCACCGGGCCCGAAGAAGATGCCGTGAACACCGTCCACCGCACCGATCTCTTCCGCCCGGTCCACGGCCGCGGCGGTTTCCACCTGCAGAAGAACGGTCGTTTCCCGCTCCACCTGCGTGGCATAGTCGGTAATGCGCCCGAACTTGGTCGCGCGGGACGCGCCCGAGAATCCGCGCGTTCCACGGGGCGGATAGCGGGTTGAGGCCACGGCTTTCTCGGCCTCCTCGACATTCTGGATCATCGGAAACAGCAAGCCGGACGCACCGAGGTCGAGCAGCCGCTTGACCGCGACGGGGTCGTTCCATTCGACCCTTACGATGGGCGTGGTCCGTGTCGGTGCATAGGCCTGCAACTGACCCAGCACGCTGAAATAGTCGTTCGGGCTGTGCTCCATGTCGATCAGCACCCAGTCAAACCCCGATGGCGCGGTGACTTCCGCCGCAAAGGGGCTGGAAAGCGTGATCCAGAGCCCAAGCTGGCTTTGGCCCGCTACAAGGGCGTGGGTGAACAGGTTGCGCGGCATCTCCATCAGACAGGCTCCCCCCTGCGTCCCACTTCTTCCACGGTCGCGATGTGTTCTGCGACGGGTCCGTATCCCGCACCGGCGGCACTGAAGGTCAGCACCCCGGCCCGGCGCGAGGTATCGACCATGAACCCCGCCACAGCCACGAGATCGGGAGAGCCGAATTCGTCCGTCATGCCGGCAAGGCGGCCATGGCCGACCTCGTTGCATGCAGCCGGTGTATTGATGTCGCCGATATCCACGCCCAGCCGGGCCGGTGAAAGTGTCATTCTGATTCCAGTTCGTTTCGCATCCCAGAGGTTTCATACACGGTCCGCCGATGCCACCCTTTTTCGCCTGCGCCGCAGCCTGCCGGGCATCGTTTCTGCCGCCTTAAAGGCCTGTTCACTCCCTGCAGGCATAGAGGGGGTGTGATCCCGCCGGATCGCGCAGGGTTTGGTAAGGTATCCAGCAGGACGGGTTGATGAGTAGACGCTTCGTGGAACACGTGCGGTGACGGAGATGCCGCATGCCAACGGGCAGGGCCCTGCGCGCCCACAGCGGCCTCGCCGCGTGGTCATCGTGGACGATTCAGCGTTGATACGTCGTTGGCTGAGGGTGGTTCTGGAAGCTCACCCCAGACTGAGTGTCGTCGGAGAAGCGGAAGATGCGCAGGCAGCCCGCAAGGTGATCAAGGCGACCCGCCCCGACGTGGTCACACTGGATATCGAGATGCCGGGAATGGACGGGCTCGGCTTTCTCGAGCGGCTGATGCGCCTCAATCCTCTGCCCGTGGTGATGGTCTCCGGCATGACCAGCGCGAATTCCGATGCGACCGTCAGGGCGCTCATGCTCGGTGCGGTCGATTGCATCGAAAAGCCGATGACGGGCACCGACGCGCGCCAGCGCGCGATGATCGCGCGGCGCGTCTTTGCCGCGGCCTTCAGCCGTTTGCGATCCCGGCCGCATCCGCCCCACACCCCGGTCAGACCCTCCGCGACCCGATCACCGGGGAACGAACCGGTGATCCTGATCGGCGCCTCAACCGGCGGGGTGGCCGCGCTGGATACCCTGATCGGCGGGCTCGATCCGTGGGGGCCGCCCGTGGTGATCGTTCAGCACATGCCCGGACCCTACCTCGTCAGTTTCTCGAACCTGCTGGACCGGACCTTTCATCGGCAGGTGAGCCTTGCGCAACAGGGCATGAGCCTGTCACCGGGGCAGGTGGCGCTGGCACCCGCCCTGGGCCAACATGCCGAAGTGGTCCGCCGATCGGGCAGGTGGGAGATCCGCCTCGCCCCGGACGTGGAGCGGTCTTTGCACTGCCCCTCGGTCGACAGGCTGTTCCACTCGGCGGTCCCTTGGGCGCCGCATGTGATCGCCGCCATCCTGACCGGTCTCGGACGTGACGGCGCACGGGGCCTGAAGGCCCTGCGCGATGCAGGTGCGCTCACCTTTGCCCAGGACGAGGAGAGCAGCACGGTCTACGGCATGCCCCGCGTCGCGTGGGAAATCGGCGCGGCCTCGGAACAGGTCGCCCTCGACGATCTTGCAGGCAGGATCAACGACGCCGAGAGACGGTACCGGCAACGGCAGGGGGAGCCCGGGCGATGACCACGAAAACAACCGTCATCACCCAAGGTGAACATGCCGTGTCGGGTGCGGAAGACGCCGTGATCTCGACCCTGCTGGGATCCTGCGTTTCCTGCTGCCTGCACGACCCCGTGGCCCGGATCGGGGGCATGAATCACATCCTGATCGCCACCAACGCCAAGTCTTCGACCCGGTACGATCCCGAGGGGTTGTATGCCATGGAACTGCTCATCAACGACATGCTCAAGCTCGGGGCGCAGAAGATGCGCATGCAGGCCAAGGTCTTCGGCGGCGCCAAGATGGTCTCCGGCCTGTCCGAGATCGGCCGGGCCAATGTCACCTTTGTGCTCGACTTCCTCGAGAGCGAAAACATCCCCTGTCTGTCGCGATCCGTCGGCGGCGATGCGGCGCGGCATGTCGTCTATCTCCCCGCGAGCGGGGTCGCGCGCCAGAAGACCAAGCCGCGGACGACCGTGATCGACGCGATGCCGCAAAGGGCCCGGCAGACCGCCGGACAGGACGTCGAATTGTTTTGACCGCGCTTCAGCGCCGGGGTCGTCCCCCCCGGACCTGCGCCTAGAAAAGGTCGATCGCGCCCCCGCCGTCGAGGAAGCCTGGCCGGCAGGTGGCCGCGCGGACAGGGGCGAGAAGGGCGCGCGTGTCGGCGAGCCTCAGCGTCGCGGCAAGGTGCGCCGCGATTACGCCCGTTTCCGTTCCCTCGGGCGGTGCCAGTCCACTCAACAGCCTCGCCATATCCTCCAGAGACTGGCGCAGATAATCGAGCGTTTGCAGTTCCGCGAACATGACGGTGCCGGGGCTTTCGCCGTCATGTCGGTCAAAAGACTCACCGACCGCTTCCTCGGCCCGCGCGACCAGTCCGGCCAGCACCGAGGCGTGGTTGGAAAGCCGGCACAGGACGGTATCAAGGTCCGGGTTCTGCACGGGTGCGTGTTCCATCACAGGCGTCCGACCACCTGCTCGATGCACCTCCGCAGATCCGCGGGTTCGAACGGTTTCTTGAGATAATTGTTCATGCCCAGCTTCTTGCCGTGATCAATGATCTGCTGTTCGGCGCGGCCCGTGATCAGGATGAACCCGATCCCCTTTGTCCGCGCGCCGGCGCGCAGGTTGTGAAGCAGGTTCAGCCCGTCCATCTCCGGCATGTTGTAGTCCGAGATGACGAGGTGGACCGGTCGTGCATTGAGGTTCTGCAACGCCTGCTTGCCGTTGTCGGCGGTAAAGACATGGCGCACGCCAAAGGAATCCAGCGCCTGCGTAATGAGCCCCCGGCTGGTGGACATGTCATCGACAACCATGATGTGGAGTTGGTCACGCAGGGCCATTTGGGTATCCTCGATTGTGGTGGCGCGGTTCGGTCGGTGCGGTGCGGTGTCAGGCGGGGCGGTAGGTCGTGGGTTCGCCCACGCGAAAGCCGAAGTGCTCCGGTGGGGATATGCGTTCCGAGTGGCCCAGGAACAGGACGCCGTCCCGGTGCAGCACCTGGTGCATGCGGGGCCAGAGGCCGCATTGGGTTTGCAGGTCGAAGTAGATCACCACGTTGCGACAGAAGATGGCATCGAACCGGCCGCGCATCGGCCAGGGCGCCAGCAGGTTCAGCGGGTTGTAGCGGATCAGCTTTCTGATCTGCGCACCGGCTGCATGGCCGGGCTCGTTCGTTTCGGGACAGATCGCATGGGTGAAGTAGCGGGCGCGCAGCGGCGTGGGCACGCCTTCCATCAGGCGGTCGGAATAGACGCCCCGCTTGGCAAAGGCGATCACCTTGGGGTCGATGTCGGTCGCCAGAATGCGCAGGTCAAGGCCGTGCATGTCCGGCGCACATTCCAGAAGGGTCATGGCGATCGACAGCGGCTCCTGCCCGTTCGAGCAGCCTGCCGACCAGATCCGCAGGCTGGCACCGGCGCGCAGCGCGGGCAACCGCTGGGTCACCAAGGCGCGGAGCGTGTCGAAATGGTGCCGCTCGCGGAAGAAGTGGGACACATTGGTGGTCAGCGCCGAGATCAGGTGCCGGTGTTCCTGTCGCCCCTGATCGGACTTCAGGTAACTGCAGTAGCTGGGAAAATCCGGCAGCCCCAGCGCCCGCAACCGATGTCGCAGGCGCGACTGGATCATCGTGGCCTTCTTGTCGGCGAGCGTCAGGCCGCTTTCCCGGTAGGCCAGTTCCGCGATGGCGCGGAAACTGTCCGGGTCGAGGGTGGTCTGGGCAAGCCGTGCCGCGATCACGCGGCAAGGCTTTCGCTGACGTTGACGGTCGCGCCGAGGTCGAGGACACGGATCATCCGGTCGTCGATCAGGGTCAGGGCGCTGACGACCCCACCGGCCCCGGCAGCACCGTCGGGCGGCACCTGGAGGTTGTCGGTCGTCAGGGCGACGATGTCCGATACGGCATCGACAAGCAGCCCGGTCATGCTGTCCTCGTGCTTGACCACGATAATCACGGCGCGGTCACCCTGCGCGCGGGGTGCCAGGCCCAGCCGCTGGGCAAGGTCCATCACCGGCAGGACGGTGCCGCGCAGGTTGATGACCCCCTTCATGTAGCGCGGGGCCTGGGGCAGGGGGGTGGCCCTCGTCCAGCCCCGGATCTCGCGCACCGACATGATGTCGATGGCATATTCCTGGTCGGCCAGTTGAAAGGTCAGCAGTTCGATGCTGCTTGGCGTGGTCGTATCGGTCATGCGATGGCTCCTTCGGCGCGATGCAGTGTCGCCATGGGCTGGTGCGGCGACATGGCGTTCGAGATTATGTCGGATGGGTCCAGGATCAGCGCGATCTGGCCGTCGCCGAGGATGGTGGCGGCGGCGATGCCGGGGGCACGGTGAAAGCTCTCGTCCAGCCCCTTGATCACGACTTGGCGCTGGTCGACGATGTTGTCGATCAGCAGGGCGGCCGTGCTGCCGTCCTCCTGTGCGATCAGAAGCACGACCGAGCCGTTGAAATCGGTCAGCGGGTCCCGATAGCCGAGCGCCGCACCGAGATCGAGAAGCGGCACGAAGCCGCTGCGTACCCGCACGACGTTACGGCCGGGGCGCAGCATCTGCACGTCGCCGGCGCCCAGCGTCAGGGTTTCGACCACGAGGTTCAGGGGCAGGACCAGAGTCTCGCCCGCGACGTCAACCACCATGCCGTCAAGGACGGCAAGCGTGAGCGGCAGCGAAATCGAGAACGTCGTCCCCGCGCCGGGCTGCGAGGTCGTGGTGATCCGCCCGCCGAGCGCCTGAATGGCGGTGCGTACCACGTCCATCCCCACACCGCGCCCGGACAGGTCGGATATTTGCTGCGCGGTCGAGAATCCGGGCAGAAAAAGCAGGTTGTCGATTTCTGAATCGCTGAGCACCGCATCGGCGGGGATCAGGCCCTTTTCAATGGCAATCTGCTGAACCCGGGCCCGGTTGATGCCTGCCCCGTCGTCCGAAATCTCGATCACCACGCGGCCCGACCGGTGCGCGGCGGAAAGATGCACCTGTCCCTGTTCGGGCTTGCCCGCTTCCAACCGGGCGGCGCGGCTTTCAAGCCCGTGATCCACGGCGTTTCGGATCATGTGGGTCAACGGATCGGCAAGGCGTTCGATCACCGTCTTGTCCACCTCTGTATCCTCGCCGTGAACCACCAGACGCACATCCTTGTCCACCGCGGCGGAGGCCTCGCGGACGATGCGGGACATGCGCTGGAACAGGGATTTGACGGGCTGGGCCCGGATCATCATCACCGAATCCTGAATGTCGCGGGTGAGGCGCTGGAACTCCTCCAGCCCGTTCATCGCGTCGGAATGTGGTGACAGGCCCGACCGCTCCAGGCTCTGGCTCAGCATTGCCTGGTTGATGACCAGTTCGCCCACGAGATTCACCAGCCTTTCGATGCGTTCGAGATCGACACGGACGACGGTTCGCGACGCGCTGGCCGCCGGTTTCGGCGAAACCGGCGCGGTCGGCTCGCGAGGCGTTGGCGACAGGGGGCGAGGCGCCGGGTTTGCTGCGTCGGCAAGCGGGGGGCTCGCATCCAGATCCGACACCGGATCGAACCGTGGCAATTCCTGCGGTTGCGGAGGGTCGTCGGCTGCGTTTTCCGCCGAGATTTCCAGATGGCACAGCCCTTCGACGAATTCGAAGACCGATGCGATCTCGCTCTCGTCCGCGTCGGTCTCCAACGTGATTTCCCAGCCAAGATGCGGCGCGCCCGGCGCAAGTTCGGCGAGGGGCGGCACCCGCGAGGTGTCGCATCGTACGGTGGCGCGTCCCAACTCGCACAGGTTGCGCAGCAGTAGCGCGGGCTCGTTGCCGGATTCGAAAAGTTCAGCCAGAGGCGTGAACCTGATCCTGAGGCAGCCTGGCCCGTGCGGATCGAGAGAGGGAAGATCGCCGCCCCCGGCGAGGTCGAGGGTCAGCGACAGGGCCTGGGGCTGAAAGTCGATCTGCGCATCTTCCTCCGCCTCATCCGCCGGGCCCCGGTCTCCGAGAAGGCCGTCGAGCGCCGTCAGCAGGTCCGCGGTGTGCGCCTCGGGTTCCGGCAGGCCATCGCGGCTGATACGGACGAGGTCCCACAGATGGTCCGCGGCCCGGTAGAAGACCTTGAGCGCATCAGGCGTGACGTCAAGCCGGCCCGCGCGCACCTCGTCAAGTACGGTTTCATAGCGGTGCGCAAAGCGCACAAGGAATTCCAGGCCAAAGGCGCCGGCACCGCCCTTGATCGAATGCACGGCCCGGAAGACCACATTGATCGTTTCGCTGTCATCGGCGTCGTCCGACATGATCTGCAGGCCATCCTGCAGGGCTTCCAGCAGTTCCTCGCACTCGATGAAAAAGGAGGCGCGGATTTCCGCCATCGGATCGTTCTGTTCGCTCATCCCGTGGCTCCCTAACCTGCGACCATCCGAAGCGCCTTGACCAGCTTATCGGGGTCGAAGGGTTTCACGATCCAGCCGGTTGCCCCGGCCGCGCGGGCACGCTGTTTCAGTTCCGGCGCGGCCTCGGTGGTCAGGACGAGGATCGGGGTGGCGCGGTGCCGGTCCTGGCCACGCACCGCGTCGATGAAACCGAAACCGTCCATCCGGGGCATGTTGATGTCGGTGATGATGGCATCGGGATCGATCCCTTCCAGAACCTCCATCCCGTGAAGGCCGTCGTCCGCCGTGTGGACGGTGAAACCGGCCGGCAACAGGGCGAGGCGGATCATGTCGCGCATGGTGCGGCTGTCGTCCACCGCGAGGATGGCGAGGCTCATTCCGCCCCCTCCGATATCGCCTCGGGCGACAGCCCCATGACCTTCATCTGGTCGAGGATGCGATCCGGCACGTTCACGAAGGTCAGCGCGGTTCCGGCGGCCCTGGCGGATTTCCCCGCCGCGATGAATACCTGCAGGCACAGCGCACCGAGTTGGGTGACGCCGCCCATGTCGACAGTCAGATCCTGACCCTTGCGTGCTAGCAGCGCGGCGTGGAGGCCGGCGGCCTGCGACACGTTCAGACGGCTCTGCGGGATCAGCGGCTCAGGCATCTGTGACCCGGCCATATGAAGAGTAGACGGAAAACATCGTGCACCTCCGCTTCAGCTACGTGGGGAGGGTCTAGCGCGCGGTGCGTTAAGACCGCGTTACCGGCGGCCACCGGTGCGGCAAAATCGGGCAGGCAGACGAAAAGAGCCCCGGAGGATGTCCTTCGGGGCTCTCTGGATGTTCAAGGCGCGGAAGGATCAGCCGCGGCGGCGGCGTCCGCCGGTGCGGCCCGCACGCCCGCGACCTTCCTGACCGGCCTTCGGGGCCTGCTTGTTGAACTCGATCCAGGCGCCGCCATGCGGATCGCGGTCGAACAGGAAGTTCGCGGCGCGGATCGCCTCCATCTCCTTGCCGGGACGGGGCAGGGTGGAGCCCATGCCGAACAGTTGGACGAAGGTCTCGTCGTCCATGCCTTCGGGCAGCACCACGCCGAGGGCGTCGAGCTCGGCCTTCTTCTCGGCGATCTTGGCCTGGTTCACGGGCAGCGCGACCGGGTTCATGATGGCAGAGGTCATGCCCGCGCCCATGGCCATGGGCAGGAACGCGTTGTTGATGCCGTGCCGGTTCGGCAGGCCGAAGCTGATGTTGGACGCGCCGCAGGTCGTGTTCACGCCCAGTTCTTCGCGCAGACGGCGCACCAGCGTGAACACCTGGTGGCCAGCGGTCGCCATCGCACCGATCGGCATGACCAGCGGGTCGACCACGATGTCATGGGCGGGAATGCCGAAGTCGGCCGCGCGCTCCACGATCTTCTTGGCCACGGCAAAGCGCACCTCGGGGTCTTCCGAAATGCCCGTGTCGTCGTTGGAGATCGCGACGACCGGCACGTTGTACTTCTTGACCAGCGGCAGCACCAGTTCCAGACGCTCTTCCTCGCCGGTGACGGAGTTCAGCAGCGGGCGGCCCTCGCAGGCCTCAAGGCCATTCTCGAGGGCGCCGGGCACGGAACTGTCGATGCAGATCGGCAGGTCGGATACCGCCTGCACCCGCTTGATGAGTTTCGGCATCAGCGTCGGTTCGACGAAGTTGTTGTCGGCGTAGCGCGGGTCTTCGGCCATCTTGTTGGAAAACACCGCACCGGAGTTCACGTCGAGGATGTTGGCACCCGCGTTGGTCTGCGCCACCGCATCCGCCTCGACCCGGCTGAAATCGCCGCGCTCAAGCTCTTCGGACAGGATCTTGCGGCCCGTGGGGTTGATCCGTTCGCCAATGACACAGAACGGCTCTTCAAAGCCGATGATGGCGGTCCTGGTCTTGGATTCGACTACGGTACGGGTCATGGATTGGTCCTTTATTCGGCGTTGGCTGGAACGGCGGCGGCGCCACCGTGTTCGATGGCCCAGTTGGCATTGGTCTTGATGCCGCCAAGCGGGAAGAAGTGCACGTGGCTGATGTTGAAATCGGGGTTCTCGGCCTTGTGGCGGGCCAGTTCGGTCACGACATCGGTCGGCTCGTAGGGCAGCAGCAGCTTGGTCACGTCCATCGCGCGCTTCTGAAGCACCTTCAGCGACGGGCCGACGCCACAGGCGATGGCAAACTTGATGAGCGTCTGAAGCTTGGCGGGACCGGCGATGCCGATGTGGATCGGCAGGGTGATCCCCGCGTACTTCAGGCTGTCGGCCCATTCGATGATCGGCTGCGCCTCGAAGGCGAACTGGGTCGCGATCGCCATTTCCGCATCGGTGCGGGTCTGGAAATCGTTCTTCCACCGCAAGGCTTCGTCCACGCGCAGGCGGGTGCCGTCGGTGTCGATGTCCCGGTTGCCTTCGGGGTGGCCCGCGACGTGCAGACGCTCGAATCCTGCCTCGTCGAAAAGACCGGTTTCCATCAGTTGCATCGAGTCGCTGAAATCGCCGTGCGGTGTCGTCACGCCGCCCGCCAGCAGAAGCGCCTGTTTCACGTCCGCTTCGCCCTGGTACATAGCGATCCAGTTCGCCAGCGTCGCGCGGTCCTTGATGATGCGCGCGGGAAAGTGCGGCATGACCTTGTAGCCGTCGGCGTTCAGACGCCGGGCCGTCGCCACCATGTCCTCGATCGGCGTGCCTTCGATATGCGCGATATAGACGCGCGTGCCCGCGGGCAGCAGGTCGCGAAAATCCTCGACCTTCTCGGCGGTGCGCGGCATCACCTCGATCGAATAGTCCTGCAGGAAGGCCTCGACCTCGGGGCTGCCAACGGGCGCTGCGGGCGTTTCCTTGCGGCGAAAGTTCAGCAAAGACATGATGTTATCCTTGAACATGGGGGCGGCCCTCAGGCCCAGCCGTCGTTGGCGATCAGCGCCTTGATCCGATCCCGGTCGTATTCGGCGTCCAGACGCGCGGCCTCTGCATCGGCCACGGTGTCGGGGTCCCCGTCCACCACGTAGGGTTCGGCTTTGCGCCACTCAGCGAGATAGGCATCGGTGTCCTCGGCCCCCACCTTCATGGCGGCGCGGTCGATGGCCTGCTCAAAGCGCTCCGGCAACTGGCGTTTGGATCCCCGCCGGCCCTTGCCGACGATGACCTGTGCAGGAATGTCGCGCCAATACACGATCGTGACGTCCGGCATGCCTTGATTCCTCCGTTGCGCTTTCAGGCCTTCTATCGGCAGTCGCAAATTTCCCGTCGCCGTTTTTCGACACACGGGACCCCATCCGCGACTTGCGTCTTCTAGCCTGCGGGGCCATCGGGTACGAGGGGCGCGGGCGCTCATAATTCTCAACAAGGTTGTGAGGATCGCCGCATGGTGCCGGTCCGCGGACAGGTTGCATGTGTCAGTCGGATCGGTGCAGGCCAGAGATGCGAAGCCCGGAACCCCCAGCCGGATGAAACCACAGATGGTCGCTGCAACCCTGCCACGTTAGAATTGCGAAATGACCGACAAACCCCAAGCCTACGTCCTGTGCAGCAACCCGCGTAGCGGCACGACCCTGCTGTGCAACATGCTGACGCAGACAGGCGTCGCGGGACGGCCGGATTCGTTTTTCGGGGCGCAGCATCTGGCCGATTGGTGCGCCGAATGGGGTATTGCCGAAGCGGTTGACCCAACCGACGCGCGTTTTACCGAAGAATATTTTGCGGCCATGCGCCGCGAAGGGCAGGGCGGTACCGCGCTGTTCGGCCTGCGGCTCATGGGGCCCGATCTCGGCTCGGCCTGCGCCTGGCTGGGCCGGAGACACCCCGGCCTGCCCGATGACGCGGCCCGCTTTGCCGCCGCTTTCGGACCGGTCCGCTTCTTATACCTCAGGCGCGCGGACAAGCTGGCAGAGGCGGTTTCCTGGCTCAGGGCTGAACAGAGCGGGCTCTGGCACAGCCGCCCGGATGGCAGCGCGCTGGAGGAACTGCCGCCTGCGGGAACACCGGGCTATGATGCAGCGGCGCTCACCCGGCGCATCGCCGAATTGCAGGCGCTGGATACCGCCTGGCCCGCCTGGTTTGACACCAATGGCATCGCACCGCTGCGGCTGAATTATGAAGACCTGTCGAAGGCGCCGCAGAAGACGCTTTCACAGGTGCTGGCGTTCATCGGTGTTGACCCGGGATGCGCCGCAAATATCGCCCCCGGCACCCGAAAGCTTGCAGATGCCACCAGCGCCGCATGGATCGCACGCTACAAGGCCGAAACGGGCCGCGCCTGACAGCAACGCGGCCTTCCGAAACGTGCTAGGCCTTGCGCAGGGACGGCGCAGGGATTAGCCTGTCGTCAACTCGTTATACAAGGCGCGAACACCATGGCGCCACAGCGTCCCAAAGGTGCGGGCGCGCTCGACAAAGGAACACGACCGGCTCTGAGCCCCGCGCCAGTTACGCCCGGTTCGACCGAGCTTTATGCCGCGCTCGATCTGGGGACAAATAGCTGCCGCATGCTGATCGCCCAGCCCAAGGGCAGCGGTTTTCATGTGGTGGACAGCTTTTCCAAGTCCGTCCAGCTGGGCGCCGGCCTGGAAAAAACTGGGCGTCTGTCGCGCGGATCCATGTCGCGTACCATTCAGGCCCTTCGCATCTGCCAGCAGAAATTGCGGCGCAACAAGGTCAAGCGGATGCGTCTCGTCGCGACCGAGGCCTGCCGTCGCGCCCTGAACGGCGCCGACTTCCTGAAACGCATCCAGCGTGAGACAGGTCTGCGGCTGGACATCATCAAACCCGAGGAAGAGGCGCGGCTGGCGGTGATTTCCTGCGCCCCGCTCGTCAACCGCAAGACGGAGAACCTGCTGGTCGTGGATATCGGCGGCGGTTCGACCGAGCTGGTGTGGATCGATATCTCCAAGGTGCCACGCAAGGACCGCGCGCAATCCATCATGCGGCTCCACAGCGGGTTCGAGCAGGCCGCCTCGGATGTTCCGACGGCACGGGTCGTCGACTGGATCAGCGTGCCGCTGGGCGTCGCGACGCTGCGCGACCAGTTCTCCGACGTGGAGGACGACGCGGCACGATTTGCGCTGATGAGCTGGTATTTCGAAGAGAACCTGACGGATTTCACCCCCTACCAGTCCGCCCAGCCGCAAGAGAACTTCCAGATCGTCGGCACCTCCGGCACTGTGACCACCGTCGCCGCCAGCCACCTCGGTCTCAAGCGCTATGACCGGACAAAGGTGGACGGGCTGCGCATGACCTCGGAACAGATCGACCGGGTGATCCACTCCTATCTCGCGATGGGGCCGGGGGGGCGGCGGGCCGATCCACGGATCGGGCAGGACCGGTCCGCGCTGATCATGTCGGGCGCCGCCATCCTGCAGGCGCTCATGCGCTGCTGGCCGACGGACCGCATGTCCGTGGCCGACCGCGGCCTCCGCGAAGGCCTGCTCTATGCCCAGATGAGCGCGGACGGCGTGCTGGAGGATGGCACCTATTAGCTTCGATGGCTGAACGCCCGGACGCGCCGGGGTCAGGCGCGCGACGTCAGGAGCTCGGAAAACCCGCCAAAGATCATGCGCTTGCCGTCGAAAGGCATTTCCATGTCGGGCTCCGCGCTCATCATCTTTGCCCAGCCCGCATCGCGGATCTCCTTGGATGGCCAGACGACCCAGCCTGCCGTGACGGTCTCTCCGTCCTCCAGCTTCACGGCGAGCGGCAGGGATGTCAGCTTGCCCTCCGGCAGGTCATCGCCCCATAGGTCGACGACCTCGGTCGCGCCGAACCCCAGGATCATCTCGTGCGACTTCTTCAGAAACGCGTCGAACGACTGCCGATTGGTTTTCGCGACCGGCGCCAGGAAAATATCGAAATAGGCCATTGGTTTCTCCCTCTTGATGACTAGGTTAAGAATAAGGTCTTTCCAGTTCATAAAAGCAACTGAATAATTCGAAACAGAAAGGAGACGGCGGAATGGCGCGCAAGAAGCCCTACGATGACGGCTGCGCGACCGCGCATGCGCTCGAAATCATCGGCGAGCGGTGGGCGCTGCTGATCGTGCGCGAACTGGTGCCGGGGCCGCTGCGGTTCACCGACATCAAGGCCGCGCTGCCGGGGATCAGTTCCAACATCCTGACCAATCGCCTTGCCGACCTCGAACGGGATGGCATCGTCGTGCGGCGCAGCCTGCCGCATCCGGCGTCCACCGTGGTCTACGCCCTGACCGACTGGGGCGCGGAACTGAAACCGCTGATCCGAGAACTGGGCCGTTGGGCAGTCCGCTCGCCCGGGATGACCCCGGGCAAACCGATGAGTCCCGCATCGATCGGCATGTCGTTCGAAACGATGTTCGACGCATCCCGCGCGGCGGGTGTCGACATGGTGGTCCAACTCGACCTCGGGGGCCGGCCGCAGACCCTGCGCATCCGGGACGGAAGGCTGACCGTCGCCGCCGGAACGGTCGACGTGGCCCACCTGCGGCTGTCGGGTGATCCGACCGCGCTGGCCTCCGTGGTGTACGGCGGTGTCGCGCCGGAAGCGGCGGGAGGGCTGGAGATTGCCGGCGATCCCGCATTGCTGCGGCGCTTTGCCGGTTTCTTCCCGCTCCCCGCCCCGGTAGAGCGCGGCTGAACACTGGCGAAGTCACGGCAAAGCCGGTATGACAGGGCATCGAAGGCGGATTGACAGCATGGCAAAGACACCAACGGGCAAGAATACCTCCGGTCGCGGCCTGCGCGACCTCAAGGTCAAGGTCAAGTCCGCGCGCGGACGCAAGCTCAGTTCGACCCGTTGGCTGCAACGGCAGTTGAACGACCCCTATGTCAAGCGCGCTCAGGCAGAAGGGTATCGGGGCCGCGCCGCCTACAAGATCATGGAACTGGACGACAAGTACCGCTTCCTCGTTCCGGGCGCCCGGGTCGTGGACCTTGGCGCCGCGCCCGGTGGCTGGTGCCAGGTCGCGGTCAAGCGCTGCAACGTGCTGGGCGAACGGTCGGACAAGCGGGTCGGCACGATCCTCGGCATCGACCTGCAGGAGATGGAGCCCATCGCGGGGTGCGAGTTGCACGTGCTCGACTTCATGGCGGACGACGCGGACGAGCAGGTCAAGACATGGCTGGGCGGAAAGGCCGACGTGGTGATGTCGGACATGGCCGCCGCGTCCTCAGGGCACAAGCAGACGGACCATCTGCGCATCATCGCCCTGTGCGAAGCGGCGGCCCATTTCGCCTTCGACGTGCTGGACGAAGGCGGGACCTTCGTCGCCAAGGTTCTGGCCGGCGGGGCCGAAGGCGACCTGCAGAAACTGCTCAAGCAGCGTTTCACCAAGGTCGCCAACATCAAACCGCCGGCAAGCCGGTCCGACAGTTCGGAAAAATTCGTGGTTGCGACCGGTTTCCGCGGCGCCTCCTGAAGGGGCGGGGCGGGATGTCGAGTGGCATTTACGCCGGCTTAATCCACAGGCTCTAGGGTCCGCCGGGTTGGCCCGGCAACTGGCGCCGGGCGCCAGTTTTGGGATGCCATCATGACTTCACGCTCGATACTTCTTCCTCTCACCCTGCTTGTCGGCGGCATGTCGCATGCGGCGGAGGTGCCACCCGCCATGGCGGATTACATTTCCGGCGATCTTTCCTCCTGGGTGAACGCGCCCCGGATCGTCGCGGCCGTGCAGGACCAGAACAGGCGCCACGCCCATTTCGACACCGCCAAGGTGACCGAGCTGGACAACGCGTGGCGGGGACAGGTCGGCGCCGCGGATGCCCCCCTCATCGACAGCGTGCTGCAGAATGACCTTTCCGATTTCCTGCGCGAACAGGTCTCTCTGGGACAGGGGCGCATCACCGAAGTCTTTGTCATGGATAGCCACGGCCTGAACGTCGCGGCCAGCGGGGTTACATCCGATTACTGGCAGGGCGATGAACCCAAGTTTCAAAAGACGTTCAACAAGGGTGCAGGCGCCATTTTCATCGACGAGATCGCGCTGGACGAAAGCACGCAGACCTACCAGGGGCAGGTTTCCTTTTCCATCACCGACCCCGCAAGCGGCGACGTGATCGGCGCGGTCACGGTCGGCCTGGACGCCAGCGCATTCTATTGAACGCCAACGACCGACCTCGGGCGGGGGATTCTTCGCCCGGGGGATCCTGACGCAACGAAGCGATCGCGCTGGACCTAAGGTGCCGCGCCGCCGCATCGTCCAGCAACGCACCGCCCCGACGGCCAGATCCGTTCGCATCGCCGGCCTGCAGCATCTGGCGGTGCAGTTCGAACAGCCGGGCCCGCCGCGAGGGGGTGTGATCGTGGATCTCGGTCATGCCAGCGCCTTTCAAGAAGGCGCGACATTGCAGAAAGATATGGTCGGGAGTTTGGCGCTCGGGTGACGGTTTGAAGCCGACGACGCGTCGATTTCCGGTCTGGCACCCGATTTCCGGGGACATTCCGAAAAGTGGCGGAGAGACAGGGATTCGAACCCTGGGACAACGTGAAGGGTCAACGGTTTTCGAGACCGCCCCGTTCGACCACTCCGGCACCTATTCGAGCACCGGCTAGGGGTGGATCTGCCCGACGTGCTGACGCTGGCGCTGTCGTCGCCCTCCCAGAGCGTTGTGGACGTTCTGACCGGGGAAGGGCTTAGACCGTCGCGGCCCTGTGCGAACACCTCTGACAACCCATCCCTAGTGCCAAGGGCAATTGCCGTCCCTTCGGGGGCGGTACTTTTTTCAATGCTCAGCGTAGGATGAGGTATTGGTAGGCAAAGGAATGTATCGGGTCCGAAAATGAAGTATCGTCAAGTCAAGCGCCCTAGGCCGAACATGCAGACTGCGCATAATTTCTTTAAAGAAGGCGGTTTCTTGATTGATCCCGTAGCCCACTACACGTCGCGGGAAGAACGGGAAGCGGAGATAGAAGCGATTGCCGAAGACCTTGAGCAGCTAACGAAGAAGTTTCCGCGCACGCAGAACATCGAATACGCACTACTCAAGGCGCATTTGATCATTGAGCACGTCCTGTTGCAGTATATCCGAGCCTACGCAACAACGCATGTTGCCGTGAAGGATGTTAAAGCAGGTTTTGCTCAGAAGCTTGAGATAGCTTACCTCTTGGGTTTTGGGGTAAACGACCCGCACATGCTGCCCACGGTGGAAGGCTTGAACAAGCTCCGAAATCAGATAGCGCACACATTCGAACTGGATCGCGCACGGCTGGATGAAATTCTGCGTATCAACTCCGAAGACTACGAAAACTTTTCGGTAAGCACGGACCGTCAGCGTGTCACCCGGCTTCGCCAGATATGCAACTACTTCTGCGGGCGGGTTGCTGGGCAGATGATCGGCGAATTCGCTGCAGTGCAGTATTACAAAGAACAAAAGTAGGAGCGGAAAGACTGAGAGTATAGCGGCCTAGCTGCTCACGCTTTCGTGAGGTTAGTGGGGCCGTTTGTCCGTCAAGATCTGGGGTCGCGCCGTGCGCAGGGAGTGGGCAAGATCTCAAGCGTCCGAATTATACATCCTGTAACGACCTGAAATATACGAAAATATTAAGAGATCAGTGGCGGAGAGACAGGGATTCGAACCCTGGGACCCCGTGAAGGGTCAACGGTTTTCGAGACCGCCCCGTTCGACCACTCCGGCACCTCTCCGCGGGGGTCTGGAGCGCCCGTTTAGTGGGCTTTCGTCCCACAGGCAAGAGGGCATCTGCGGGAAGATGCCCTACACGGGAATTTTCATTGCGGCTGCGAAAGGAGCGCCTAAGTTCAGGGAAGACGAACGAAAGGATCCTCCCATGCCCGCCGCCCTTCGCCACAGCCTGTTCACCCTGACAACCGCCTTTGCGCTGATGGTCGCCGCTTTGGCGCCGCCTGCGCAGGCCGCCGACGAGGCGAAGCTGCGCGAATATCTCGAGGTCACGGGCTTCGACGTGGCGCTCGAAAGCATACGGCTGTCCGCGGACAACGCCCCGGCCATGCTGGGAATCGAGGCCGATGCCTTTGGCTCGGAGTGGTCGCGGCTCGTGAACGAGGTCTTCGCCACGGACATCATGCACGAGATGGCGCTGACCATTCTCGGTGAAACGCTGACCGACGACCTGCTCGACCATGCCGCCGACTTCTATGCCACAGACCTCGGTCAGCGGCTGGTCGCGGTCGAGAATGACAGCCACATGGAGGAAGAGGACGGGCTCAAGACCGAAAGCGGCGAGGCGATCATGCAGGGATTGCAGCGGATCGACAGCCCGCGCATCGACCTGCTGGAGCGGCTGACCACGGCCACGGACGCGGATGGTGCGTCGCTCAAGGCGATCCAGGAAGTCCAGGTGCGGTTCCTCATGGCTGCCGCAGCGGCAGGGGTGATCGAACTGCAGATGGAGGAGGCCGACCTGCGCGAGGCCATGCGGGCGCAGGAGGACGAGATGCGCAGCGCGATTGCCGCCAGCGCGCTCACCAATGCCGCATATACATACCAGGCCTTTTCGGACGAGGAGGTGGAAGCCTATGCCGAAGCGCTGGAACACCCCAAGATGCAGAAGGTCTATGCCCTGATGAATGCGGTCCAGTACGAGATCATGGCCAACCGTTTCGAAGCGGTGGCGGCCCGGCTGTCGGACATGCAGCCAAGCACCGACCTGTGATGCGGCGCGCGCTTCTGCTCTGGCCTCTGCTGCTGGCCCTTGCGCTGCCGGCCCATGCGGATGCGCGCCTTTCGGTGCTTGTGGATGTCCTGCGCCTTGAAGAGGTCGCGGCGATCCTGCGCGAGGAAGGGCTGGCCAGCGCCGAGGATCTCGACGCCGACATGCTGAACGGGCAGGGCGGCGGCGGATGGCAGATGCAGGTCGAGGCGATCTATGACCCCGCCCGCATCGTGGAGTCCGTGCGCACCGCCCTCGACGCGGAACTGGAGGGCGAAACGCTCGAAGAAGCGGTCGACTTTTTCGCCTCCGACCTCGGGACACGCATCGTCACGCTGGAAAATACCGCGAGGGAGGCGATCCGTGCGCCCGACGTGGAGGCGGCGGCGCGCCTGCGCTATGCCGAATTGTCGGAAACTCTTAACCCGCGCCTGGAAATGCTGCGGTTGCTGGTCGCGGGGGGCGACATGGTGGAACGCAACGTCGCCACCGCGCTCAACTCCAACTACCAGTTCATGCGGGGCCTCGCAGACGGCAATGCCCTCGATGCGACCGAGGACCAGATGCTTGCAGACACCGCCGCCGAGGCGGATGCCATACGCGAGGATACGGAAAGCTGGCTCTACGGCTACCTTCTGATGGCCTATTCGCCGCTTTCGGACGCGCAGTTGCAAAGTTATATCGATTTTGGCGCCACGCCGGCGGGCCAGGCGCTCAACCGCGCGCTATTTGCCGGGTTCGGTGCCGCCTACGAGGATATATCCTATGCGCTGGGGCGCACCGTGGCGCTGAACATGACTGCAGAGGAACTGTAGGGAAAACTGCCGAAACCCGCTTGACTTGCGGCCGCGATACCCCGATAAGCCCGCATCCCGGCGAGGCTGCTCGCGCGGGAAATGTATCAATGACGCCCCAAGGGCGCGCTGTTCGAGGTGGACGCGGCTGCGATGCCGGTCCGAAACGCCCGAGAGGGGACCACAGAACGCGGCAAAGTGAAGGAAGACGCGATGTTTGCGGTCATCAAGACTGGCGGTAAGCAATACAAGGTGGCCCCCGGCGACATGCTGCGGGTGGAACGTATTGCGGCAGATGCCGGTGAAACTGTCATTTTCAACGAAGTGCTGATGCTGGGCGGCGACGATCCCAAGGTCGGCTCCCCCTGATCGAGGACGCCGGTGTCGAAGCCGAGGTCGTGGACCAGATCAAGGGCGAGAAGGTCATCCACTTCGTCAAGCGCCGCCGGAAGCACTCTTCCAAGCGGACCAAGGGCCACCGTCAGAAGCTGACGCTGGTCAAGATCGGCGACATCATGCCCTCCGGCGCGGGCAAGTCCAAGGCCAAGGCCGCCGTTGGCACGGGGTCGGTCAGCGCGTCCATCGTCGCTGCGATGGAAGAGCGGTACACCATGAACCGTGCCGATCAGGCCGAGATGAAGAAGCGCGTTGCCGAGGGCGAGGCGCAGGAGAAATCCGCCAAGCCGGTGAAGGCCAAGAAGGCTGACGCGCCCGCCAAGGCGGAAAAGAAAGCCGCCAAGGAAGAAGCGCCTGCCAAGGCAGAAAAGAAAGCGGCCAAGTCCAAGAAATCCGAGGGTGATGATCTGACCCAGATTTCCGGCGTCGGTCCCGTGATCGTCGAGAAGCTGAACAACGAGGGCATCACCACCTTCGCGCAGATCGCCGCATGGACAGAAGCGGACGTTGAAGCTATTGAAGAGAAACTGTCGTTCAAGGGTCGTGTCGGTCGGGAAGACTGGATCGCACAGGCCAAGGAACTGGCGAAAGGCTAAGGAGAGACCAAATGGCACACAAGAAAGCAGGCGGTTCATCCCGTAACGGGCGCGACTCAGCTGGTCGCCGCCTTGGCGTCAAGAAATACGGCGGCGAATCCGTCGTTCCGGGCAACATCATCGTGCGTCAGCGCGGCACCAAGTTCTGGCCCGCCGATGGCGTCGGCATGGGCAAGGATCACACGATCTTTGCGACCGTCGATGGCGCCGTGACCTTCCACAAGGGTCTCAAGAACCGCACCTTCATTTCGGTCCTGCCAGCGGCGGAGGCCGCCGAGTAAGCCGTACCCGCAAGTTTTGAAAAAATTCAGGGATCGGCGGAAACGCCGGTCCCTTTTCTTTTTCCTGTTCAGACCGCGATCCAGAAAGGAGCGGGCCATGTCCACATCACAGCGTCCGGTCCTCGGTGATGGTGTTGTTCGTCTGCGTCCGCCCCGCGCGCAGGATGCCGTGGCACGGCTGCGGCTGGGAAATACGCCTGCGATCCACCATATGTTCGGCGCGGATCCCGCGACCGTTCCCGCGATGACGCGCGCGCAGGCGGATCGCTGGCTCTACGCGCAGGAGGTCGAGCCCTGGGCATGGGTGATCGAGCATAAGCGCCGGATGATCGGCGCGCTGCGCCTGCATTCGTACGAGGCGCACCACGGGCGCGCAGCCCTGGCGGTCGGGATTCTGGACAGCAAGATGCTGGGAAAGGGGCTTGGAACCCGCGCGATCTCGCTGGTTCTGCCCCATGCCTTCGGGCGGTTGGGACTGCACCGCGTTTCCGCGCGTGTCCTGTCCTACAACGAGGCCGCCATCGGTGCTTTCAGGAAGGCCGGTTTCACGGAGGAAGGCCGGGCGCGCGCCGCGACGCGCGTGGGCGACACCTGGTACGATGACGTGCTGATGGGCGTGCTGGCCGACGACCTCGCCAAGCCGGAGGCCGCGTGATGTCCGTCGCCGCCACCTCCTTCATCGTCTTCGCCGCCAGCCAAGTGGGCACGCCGGGTCCGGCGAACATGGCCCTCATGGCCACCGGGGCGCGCTTCGGCTTTCGGGCGGCCCTGCCATTCGTCGCGGGGGTCGCTCTGGGCAAGCAGTTCCTGATCTGGCCCATCGGCTTCGGCCTGATGGAATTGAGCAACCGCGCCCCCTGGGTCTTCACGGTGCTCAAGTATGCTTCCGCCGCCTATATCTTCTGGCTGGCATGGAAGGTCGCGAACCTGCGGCTGGGGCAGGGACGAGAGGTGGGAACACCGCCCGGATTTCTGCCCGGGCTGATCGTGCATCCGCTCAATCCCAAGGCCTGGGCCATGATCATCGGTGGCTTTACCGCCTTCGTGACCCCCGGCACGCCGCCGCTCGAAGCGACGGCAACGATCGCGGTCATCCTGTTGGGGGTGCAGATCCTGCTGCATCCGCTCTGGACCCTCGCCGGTGACGGCGTGGCCCGGACGGTGGCGGGAACGGCCGCCGAACCTTATCTGATGTGGACACTGGCCGCGCTTACCGTCGCGTCGGTGCTTTTTGTGCTGTTCGCGGGTCGGGCAGTTTAAGTTGATGTTCGGAGGAGGAACATGACGATGCAAATGGAGACGATCACCAATCAACCTCTGATCGCGACTCCGCGGTTCGATCTGCGCCCGCTGCGCCGGTCGGACAAGGGTTTGATAGAGTTCTTCGCCGGCGATCCGCGCGTGGCCCTGACCACCGCAACGATCCCGCATCCGCTGCCGCCCGGCACCATCGAGGCGTTTATCGCCCGCGCCCTGGCAGACCCGAGGGTGGAGGACGTCTGGGCAATGGATGGCCTCAAGACCGGCGGTTCGGAAGTGATGGGTGTGATCTCCCTGACCCGGCTGGATCGCAACCAGTCCGAAATCGGCTACTGGGTCGCACCGGCCTACTGGAACAGTCACCTGGCGTCCGAGGCCGTTCAGGCGCTGGTTTCGGCAAATCCCCAGGGAAATGCCGCGATGTTCGCCTCTGTCTTCCATGACAACCCCGCATCGGCCAAGGTGCTGACCAACGCCGGTTTCGTCTATCTTGGCGATGCGGAAACCTATTGTGTGGCCCGTCAGGCTGCCGTACCCACATGGACTTATAGCCGCAAGCTCTAGCCTGTCCCGAAAGGCCCCGACATGAAGTTCCTCGACCTGTGCAAAGTCTACGTCCGCTCCGGTGCGGGTGGCGGCGGATGCGTGTCCTTCCGGCGCGAAAAATACATCGAGTTCGGCGGGCCGGACGGGGGCGACGGCGGCAAGGGCGGGTCCGTCTGGGCGGAGGCTGTCGACGGTCTGAACACCCTGATCGACTTCCGGTATCAGCAACATTTCTTTGCGAAAAACGGCCAGCCCGGCATGGGCAAACAGCGCACGGGCAAGGACGGCGAGGATATCGTGCTGCGCGTTCCCGTCGGAACGGAAATCCTCGACGAGGACCAGGAGACCGTGCTGGTCGACATGACCGAACTGGGGCAGCGCGTCGAACTGGCCCGCGGCGGCAACGGCGGTTGGGGAAACCTGCATTTCAAGTCGGCCACCAACCAGGCCCCGCGAAGGTCGAACCCGGGGCAGGACGGGGTGGAACGCACGCTGTGGCTGCGGCTGAAGCTGATCGCGGACGTGGGCCTTCTCGGCCTGCCGAACGCGGGCAAATCCACCTTCCTCGCCGCGACGTCGAACGCCCGGCCCAAGATCGCGGATTACCCGTTCACCACGCTGCACCCGAACCTTGGCGTCGTCGGCGTCGACAATACGGAGTTCGTCGTCGCCGACATTCCGGGACTGATCGAAGGCGCCTCGGAAGGGCGGGGCCTGGGCGACCTGTTCCTCGGACACGTGGAACGCTGCGCCGTGCTGCTGCATCTGGTCGACGGCACATCCGAGACCATTGCGGAGGACTATCGCACCATCCTGACCGAGCTGGAGGCCTACGGCGGCGCCCTGGCGGACAAGCCGCGCGTGACGGTCCTGAACAAGATTGATGCCCTGGATGAAGAGGAGCGTGCAGCCGCTTGCAATACATTGGAAAAAGCGGCTGGCGGCCCTGTCATGCAGATGTCAGGTGTGGCACGGGAAGGCGTGACAGAGGTGCTGCGGGCCCTGCGTGACCAGATCGACGACGATCGGCTGCGCCACAAGCCCGAGGAAGACATCGCGCCATGGCAACCCTGACCGCTGCAAAGCGCATCGTCGTCAAGATCGGATCGGCCTTGCTGGTCGACCGGCAAACCGGCCTGCTGCGCGCCGACTGGTTGGTGGCGCTGGCCGAAGATGTGCGCTGGCTCAAGGGGTTGGGGGCCGATGTCGTGCTCGTTTCCTCCGGCTCCATCGCGCTGGGGCGGGGCGTACTGGGCCTGCCGGCAACGACGCTGCCACTGGAACAATCCCAGGCCGCCGCGGCCGTCGGCCAGATCAGGCTGGCCAGGGCCTATGAGGAAGCCTTGCAGCCTCATGGCATCATCACGGCGCAAGTGCTTGTGACGCTTGAAGATTCCGCTGATCGGCGGCGCTATCTCAACAGCCGGGCCACGATGGAGACGCTGCTGGGCCTCGGCGTCGTGCCGATCGTGAACGAAAACGATACCGTTGCCACCGACGAGATACGGTACGGGGACAACGACCGGCTGGCCGCGCAGATCGCCGTCACGGTCGGCGCGGACCAGTTGATCCTGCTCTCCGACGTAGACGGATTCTATTCCGGCAACCCGGCAGAAGATCCGACCGCGACACGCTATGACACGATCGACCAGATCACGCCCGAGATCGAGCGCATGGCCGGGGACGCGGGATCGGGCCTGTCGAAAGGCGGGATGAAGACCAAGTTGATGGCCGCCCGCACGGCCACCTCGGCGGGCTGCGCGATGGCGATCACGGAAGGGTCGGTGTTGCGCCCCCTCCGGGCCTTGCAGGACGGCGCGAATGCCACATGGTTCACCGCCCAGTCGGATCCTCAGGCGGCGCGCAAACGCTGGATCGCAGCGATGAAGCCGCGAGGGGCGGTGACGCTTGATGCAGGCGCGGTCGAGGCCATGGCGCGGGGCAAGTCCCTGCTGCCTGCGGGCATCACTGCCGTGACCGGCAGTTTCGAGCGGGGCGACAGCGTGTCGATCCTCGACCCGGAGGGCCACAGCATCGGCACCGGGTTGTCGCGCTACTCCGCGGCAGAGGCTGTCCAGATCAAGGGCCACCGCAGCGAAAGGATCGAGGAGATCCTTGGCTATCCGGGCCGGGCCGCCTTGATTCACCGCGATGACATGGCGATGTGATCGTCAGAAACTTTAAGAAGTGGACATAGGGCCATGAAAGACGAAGAAAATATCTCCGAATTGATGTCCGGGATCGGGCAGCGTGCCAAGGCCGCCGCGGCGCAGCTTGCCTATGTCTCGGCGGCGCTGAAGGCGCAGGCGCTGACCGCCGCGGCGGATGCCGTGTGGGACGCGCGGGCGGACATCCTCGAGGCCAACGCCAAGGATCTGGCCTTCGGCCGGGACAAGGGGCTGTCCGACGCGATGATGGACCGGCTGATGCTGGATGAGACACGCATTCAGGGCATGGTGGACGGTTTGCGGAGCGTGGCCGCGCAGGACGACCCGGTGGGTGAAACACTGGCGGAGTGGGACCGTCCTTCGGGTCTCCATATCAAGCGGGTGCGGACCCCGCTCGGCGTGATCGGCGTGATCTACGAAAGCCGTCCCAACGTCACCGCGGATGCCGGTGCGCTTTGCCTCAAGGCAGGGAACGCCGTCATATTGCGCGGGGGCTCGGAAAGCTTTCATTCCGCGCGTGCGATCCATGCCTGCCTGCAGAAGGGGCTGCGTGAGGCAGGCTTGCCCGAGGACGCGGTGCAGCTGGTGCCGACCCGCGACCGTGCGGCGGTTTCCGAGATGCTGACGATGACGGACCTGATCGACGTGATCGTGCCGCGCGGGGGCAAGGGGCTGGTGGGGCTGGTCCAGCGCGAGGCGCGCGTCCCGGTATTCTCCCATCTGGAGGGGATCGTGCACATCTACATCGACGCGGCGGCGGACCCCGAAAAGGCGCTGCGCGTGGTCCTGAACGCCAAGACCCGGCGCACCGGCATCTGTGGCGCGGCGGAATGCCTGCTGATCCACCGTGACGTGGCCGACACCATCGGCAAGGGGATCATCCGCGCGCTGATGGATGCGGGCGTCGAAATGCGCGTGAATGCCGATCTCGCCGGAATCGAGGGGACGGTGCCCGCACAGGACGACGACTGGGGTCGCGAGTACCTCGACATGGTCATGGCCGCCCGCGTGGTGGAAAACGTCGAAGATGCGATCGCCCATATTCGCCGCTACGGGTCCAGCCATACGGATTGCATCGTCACCGAAGACCCGGCCGCGGTGGAAACCTTCATGATGCGGCTCGATTCCGCCATCCTGATGCACAACGCCTCGACGCAATTCGCGGACGGTGGTGAATTCGGCATGGGCGCGGAGATCGGCATTGCCACCGGCAAGATGCACGCGCGCGGTCCGGTGGGCGCGGCCCAGCTCACGTCGTTCAAGTACATCGTGACCGGCGACGGCACGGTGCGCGGCTAGAATTCGATCGTGACCGTCGTGTCCGTCGCGTGATGGGCAAGCTGACGGCCCTGTTCGGCGGCAAAGATCGGCAGCATGGCGAACTGCACATGCGCGGGCTGCACCCGTGCCGTCGAACGGCCCGGTGCCAGCAATGACCACAGGGTCCTGTCGACCCTGATCTTGTCCGCCGAGGCGACAAGACGCCACTTCTGCGCGTCCTTGGTGACGGTCATCGCGCCCCCGAACGGCAGGGCGGATTCGAGACAGAGCATCGACAGGAAAGCAAGCTGGACGGCACCGCGCGCCTGCGGTTCGTCGAGTTGCCAGTCGACGCTGAAACGAGAGCTTCGATAGAGATCGCCGAGGATGGACAGCACCTCGGACCGGCCGAGCATCTGTTCGGCCGGCGCCCCGAACGCGACCCGAAAGAACCGGATGCGCGCCGAGGCGTTGTCGACGCTTTCGCGAATGAGCGAAATTTCCGGCCCCGCCGACATGCCATCAGCCATTTGCAGCAGTTCAAGACCGTTGTTGATCGCGCCGATCGGCGATATCACGTCATGACAGATACGACTTCCGATGAGGGCGGCCAGGTCGACTTGGGTGTCGCGCATCATGCCATCCTCTCCGAAAGGACCGCTTCCATGGACGATCTGAACGCGCTGCTGACCCCAGGCATGCTGGTCACGCATCCCGGCCGCCCCGACTGGGGCGTCGGACAGGTGCAAAGCAATATCGACGGGAAGGTGACAGTGAATTTCAGGGATGAGGGGAAGGTCGTCATTGACAGCTTTCGGATCAGTTTGATGCCGATCTTTGATGGCCCATGATCCTTTTCAAATGGTTAACACGTGAACGGGTCGGCGTACTTTCAACTGTGCCGGGATAATGCGACATTTCCGACCATCGCACAAGGATTGCACCGCTCCGGTCGATTGCCTATCAGACGCGCAGGTTTCCCAACGGTGACGACAGGCAGATGAACCAGGCGACTGCGGCGGATTTCTCGGTTCGGCTTGCTCGGACAGAGGCGGATCTGAAGGCGGCCCAACGGCTGCGCTACGAGGTGTTCGTGACCGAGCTTGGCGGCGGTGGTCCGCTTGTCGACCATCACAGCAAGCTTGAGCGCGATGAACTGGACCCGTTCTTCGACCACCTGCTCTTGACCGACGACAGGACTGGGGAGATCGTCGGGGTATACCGGCTGATGCGCGCCGACCGGGCAGCAGAGGCGGGCGGATTCTATTCGGCTTCGGAATACGACCTGTCGCCGCTGTTAAGGTCGGGTCGCAACCTTTTGGAACTAGGGCGCTCCTGCCTTCGCCAGGACTACCGCGGCGGCGTCGGGATGCACGTGCTTTGGTCCGCCCTGGCCGATTATGTCGCCGTGAACGGGGTGGAGATCCTGTTCGGCGTGGCCAGCTTTCACGGGACGGACATTAACCGGCTGGCCGCGCCCTTGAGCCTGTTGCACGCACGTCATCTCGCCCCGCCCGAGCTGCGGGTGCGGGCCCTGCCGAAATCCTTTCAGAACATGAACTTGATCGAAGAAGATGATCTTGATCGGAAATCGGCGATGCGGCAGGTTCCGAGCCTGATGAAAGCCTACCTGCGCCTTGGCGGCTGCGTCGGGGAGGGCGCTTTCATCGATCGGGCCTTCAACACCGTGGATGTCTGCCTGATCCTCGATACGAGCCGCATCAACACGCGGCAGGCGCGCCTGTACGGAGCAGGGGGCACATGACGACCACCTGGGACAGCGGGATACCTCCGGTCTATCCACGGATCACGGTTTCGGGCTGGCTGCGCATCCTCCTGCGCGGGCTGGCATTGGTCGTGATCGTATTCGGCGGCCTTGCGATCAAACTGGTCCTGCGGGCAGCGGAAAGGCCCCTGTGCGGGACGGACCGTCCGGTATCGCCCCATGTGACGCAGACGGTCTGCCGCCTTGCGCTCAAAGTCATCGGGCTGAGGCTGGAGCAATCCGGGCGGCCGTTGGCCGGGCGAGGTGCCGTGGTGGCCAACCATTCGTCATGGCTGGACATTTTCGTGCTGAACGCCGGCAAGCGGATCTATTTCGTGTCCAAGGCCGAAGTCGCGCGCTGGCCCGGGATCGGCTGGCTCGCCAGGGCGACCGGCACTGTCTTCATCGAACGCAACCCGGCGCGCGCCCGCGCGCAGACCGCGATTTTTCGGGACCGTCTGCTGGCGGGCCATACCCTTCTGTTCTTTCCCGAAGGCACGAGCACCGATGGCCGGCAGGTTCTGCCGTTCAAGACCACGCTGTTCCAGAGCTTCCTGGCGCCCGACCTGCGCGACAAGATCTCGGTGCAGCCGGTCAGCGTGATCTACCATGCGCCGCCCGGGGCGGAGGCGCGCTTCTACGGCTGGTGGGGCGACATGGCATTCGGCACCCATCTGCTGCACACGCTCGCGCCGAAACGGCAGGGCAGGGTGGAGGTCGTCTATCACCCCCGGTGAGGGTGAAAGACATGCCAGACCGAAAGGCCCTTGCGCTGGCCTGCGAGGCCGCGGTGCGCGCGGGACACCGGGCGCGCGTGGGCCCGGCATGAGGTCCGGCGGCGCGTATCACTTGTAGCCGAAGGCGCTGTCCGGCACGGGTTCCATGTTGCCGGCCTGGCCCCAGTCCATCAGGAGGCAGGCCGTACCCTTGCGCTGAAAATAGGTCGCCTCGATCTCGTACCAGCCGGCTTGCGGCACCTGGACCGTTGTCACACCGGCGGACTCGCAGCCGTGAACGCCATCGAAAAGGGCGACCTGCTGACCGCCGATGCTGGCTTCGAGGCCGTCGTTGCTGATGAACTCGAGATCGTATGTGCCCGGCGCGTCGAACTTGATGTATCCGCTGATCGCAGCCAGTACCTTTTCGGCGCTGGTAGAGGTCATGGTCTTGTCACCCGGATCGGAGTCCAGATAGGACAATCCCTGCAGCGGTGGGCCCGCCTTGGCACGGTCCAGTTTTCCCTTTGCCTCCTTCAGGGACCGGACACCGTAGTAGGCATAGTCGACCGCAAGACCCTGTTTCAGGCCGGAAGGTTGCGGCGACGCGGGTGCGAGCGTCAGCGTCTGGGCAAAGGAAGGTGCCGCGAGGGCAAGGCCGACCAGAAGAGTGGTGCATTTCAACATGAGAGACATCCTCTTTGTGCGTTGGCCCCACATTGCGTCAAAGGCGATCACCTGTCCATCGCCATCACGAAACGTTTAACCCTTGCACCGCCGACGCGCCTGACCTATAGGACGGCCACTTAATCCCGCAGTCGGGGTTGGGCCCCTGGGGGAGACATCCCCAGGCGTCCGCCGGTTGGCAGCAAACGCTGTCATACCCCCGACGAGGCTAAACCGGAAAGGTATAAAGACATGGCTCTTCCAGAGTTCTCCATGCGCCAGCTGCTTGAAGCAGGCGTTCACTTCGGCCACCAGACGCAGCGCTGGAACCCCCGCATGGGTCCCTACATCTACGGCGCGCGCAACGGCATCCACATCATGGACCTGACGCAGACCGTCCCCATGCTGGACCAGGCCCTGCAGGTCATCCGCGACACCGTCGCCAAGGGCGGCAGCGTCCTGTTCGTCGGCACCAAGCGTCAGGCGCAGCAGCCGATCGCCGAAGCCGCGGAAAAATGCGCGCAGTACTACATGAACCACCGCTGGCTGGGCGGCACGCTGACCAACTGGCAGACCGTGTCCCAGTCCATCAACCGTCTGAAGTCCATCGACGAACAGTCCGAGCGCGGCTTTGAAGGGCTGACCAAGAAGGAACGCCTTGGCATGGAACGCGACCAGGCCAAGCTGGAAGCCTCGCTTGGCGGGATCCGCGAAATGGGCGGCCGTCCGGACCTTCTGTTCGTGATCGACGTGCGCAAGGAACAGCTGGCCGTCGCCGAAGCGAACAAGCTGGGCATTCCGGTCGTGGCCGTTGTCGACACCAACTGCTCGCCCGACGGCATCGACTATATCATCCCGGGCAACGACGACGCGGCACGCGCCATCTCGATGTACTGCGATCTGGCGTCCCGCGCCGCACTTGACGGCATGTCGGCCCAGCTGGGCGCGGCAGGTGTCGACATCGGCGCCATGGAAGAAGCCCCCGCCGAAGACGCGCTGGCCGAGGAAAGCACCGGCGTCGAGGTCGGCAATGCCTCCTCCGAAACCGTGTCGAATGATGCGATGGCCAAGGATGCCCCTTACGACCTGGAATCCAAGAAGGAAACCGTGGCCAAGGCGGACGAGAAGGCCGACAGCTGAGCGTTGTCACGAGACTGACATACGCCTGACATATGGGGCAGGGGAAACCTGCCCCGATCGTTTGATTGAACTTAGGAGACTCCAGAGATGGCAATCACAGCATCTATGGTCAAGGAACTGCGCGACAGCACCGGCGCAGGCATGATGGACGCCAAGAAGGCACTGACCGAAAACGACGGCGACATGGAAGCCGCCGTTGACTGGCTGCGCACCAAGGGTCTGGCCAAGGCGGCCAAGAAATCCGGTCGCACCGCCGCCGAGGGTCTGGTCGCTGTCAAGGTCGAAGGCGGCCACGGCGTGGCGGTCGAGGTGAACTCCGAGACCGATTTCGTCGGCAAGAACGCCGATTTCCAGAAAATGGTCGCGGGCATCGCCAACGTGGCGGTGAAGGCTTCCGACATCGACGCGCTGAAGTCGGCCGACATGGGCGGCAAGACCGTCGATCAGACCGTGACGGATGCGGTCGCCGTGATCGGCGAGAACATGTCGGTGCGCCGCATGGCCAGCGTCGACGGCGATACCGTCGTGTCGTACGTGCACAATGCCGCGGCCCCCGACATGGGCAAGATCGGCGTTCTGGTCGCGATGACCGGTGGCGACGAAGCCTTTGGTCGCCAGGTCGCGATGCACATCGCCGCCGTGAACCCCGCATCCCTGTCCGAGGATGACCTGGACCCGGCCGTCGTCGAAAAGGAAAAGCAGGTCCAGATGGACATTGCCCGCGAAAGCGGCAAGCCCGAGCAGGTCATCGAGAAGATGATCGAGGGCCGGATGAAGAAATACATGTCCGAAGTCACCTTGCTGAACCAGTCTTTCGTGGTGAACCCCGACGTGACCGTCGGCGACGCCGCCAAGGAGGCAGGCGCCACGATCACCGCGTTCGTCCGGCTGGAAGTCGGCGAAGGCATCGAGGTGGTCAAGGAAGACTTCGCCGCCGAAGTGGCCAAGGCCGCGAAAGGCTGAGCCGACGCGCCTTTTCGGGCGCCCGGAGAGATACGCGAGGGCGGTGCCGCAAGGTACCGCCCTTTTTCTTGGCCAGGAGAGAGCGGATCGGGAGAGAATGAGACGGCGGGTTCCGAAGTCCGGAACCCGCCCACGCCCAGGGACGGAACGCTCGGGGAGGAGCAGGGGCGGTCTCACCCCGGACAGTCGGGCGGAACAATACGCCCGACTGTGGCCGGAACCTGCATAGAGCCTTGTTATCTCAAGGTTACTACAGGCTGTGTCCCTGTGGTCAAACCGTGTATCAGGAACACCTTTACCTTGCGTTAACGAATGGCGCTTCGCCAGTCAGGGATTCCTTACCCGGGCCGTGGTTTCTTGCCGAAAATTTCCGAACGGGACGGCTTTGCGTAACTTTTCAGGCGTCGAGGACGAACATCTGGTTCGAAAATGCCGCCTTGAGCACGGCCTGGGCCGTCGTTTCGACCGCCAGCGCCTCGCGCGCCAGTCGCAGGTGTTTCTCCACCGTGGCGGACGTCAGCCCCATGATCACGGCGATGTCCTGCATGGTCTTGCCGTCGCCGACCCATTCCAACGCTTCGCGCTGGCGCCGGGTGAGCGCGCGGCGCTGCGAGTGGTAGGGCAGGGTCAGGATCTTGAGGTGCGCGATCTCGTTCATCAGCTTGATGTCGCTGCCGTGCTGCTCCCAGACCCGGTCCACGTCTTCCTGCGTCATGCCGGATTTCGCCGTCAGCGCGATGGCACCTTTCGACCTTGCGGAAATGGATTTGAAACTGACCGTGTAGCCCGCGGTGACATCCATGCGCCGGTTGAAGTCGATCACACGCGCTTCGGCCGGGGTCATGGCATTTTCACGGGCCATGTCATGCAGGACGGTCCAACTGCAGGCGCCGTCATGCTCCAGCGCCCAGCGAACCATCGGCGCATGGTAATACAGCCCGTTGCCCAGGAATTCGTCAGTGTAGGCGCGGCTGTGATTGGTAAGGATCACGAAGTCCTCGGGATCGCCGAGGGAATTGGAGGTCCGGTAGCGTGTGAACCCGTACAGCAGCCGGTCGAACCCGTAGGCCGCCATCTTGGTCGTGTGCAGGTCCCAGAGTTCCTCCAGTGTCGGACACCGCGCGACCGAATGAAGATACTCCCTCAAGCTCATGTCTTTTTTAGCCTTTCTGCTATTGCGTCCAGCGCCATCAGGTAGCCCTTGGGCCCGAATCCGCAGATCTGGCCGATGGCGACCGGTGCGATGTAGGAATGGTGGCGAAAGCTCTCGCGCGCGTGGATGTTGCTCAGATGTACTTCGACGACCGGCAGTTCCACGGAGGCGATCGCATCCATCAAGGCGACGGACGTATGGGTATAGGCACCGGCGTTCAGGATGATCGCGTCGTGCTTGCCCTTGGCCGCATGGATCGCATCTATCAGCGCGCCTTCGTGATTACTTTGGCAGAATGCGACCTCGAGTCCGGACTCCGCCGCGGCATCGGTACACATGGCCTCGACATCCGCGAGCGTCGTCTTGCCGTAGACCTCGGGCTGGCGCGTTCCCAGCAGGTTCAGGTTCGGACCATTGATGATCAGGACGGACGGCATACACAAACCTTTGATGAGATGCGTAGTTTTAGCGGCGAAAGCGCCGCAAAGTCCAGTATTCTCCTCAAGCGGGTCCGGCAGGGGCGCGATTTCTGACGCTGCGCTGACGCAAGACAATGGTCCCATAATCAGTATTATGTAAATAAATGATGAACCCAGAGCCCGCAGAACTTGGCTACGTGGCCCTTTACTCGGTAACGTGCCGGGAAAACGAGTTCAGCCCAAGGCATATCCCGCACCGCGCACGGTACGTATCGGGTCCATCCCCCCATGGATGGTCAGCGCCTTGCGCAGCCGCGCGATATGAACATCGACCGTCCGTGTATCGACATAGATGTCGCGGCCCCAGACATGGTCGAGCAACTGGTCACGACTGAAGACGCGGCCCGGCTTTTCGAGCAACGTGACCAGCAACCGGTATTCCGTCGGCCCCAGCTTGAGTTCCTTGTCCGCGCGGTTGACCCGGTGGCGTTCGGGATCCAGGCGGATGTCGTCGAACACCAGTTCCGTTCCGCTGGCCGCCGGACGTGACCGCCGCAGCTGGTTGCGGACGCGCGCCATCAGTTCGCGCAGTGCATAGGGTTTCACCACGTAGTCATCCGCGCCGGTTTCAAGCCCGCGCACGGTGTCGACCTCTTCGGAACGCGCCGACAGCATGATGATCGGAATCTCGCGGGTATCGTCGCGCGTCTTGAGCTGACGGCAAACCTCGATGCCGCTCATCAGCGGCATCATCCAGTCGAGGATCACGAGGTCCGGCCGCGCTTCCGAGACCATCAGCAGCGCCTCTTCGCCATTCTCGGCACGTCTGACGGCAAAGCCTTCGCTTTCCAGATTGTAGGCCAGCACCTCGCGTTGTGCCGGTTCGTCTTCCACCAGCAGGACCTGCGGCTGCGTCACCGACATCGTCAGGCTCCTGCCGTTGTTGACGTGTGGTCCGCCTTCGGGCGTTCCTCGTCGGGATGGTCGCCCGTGACGAGATAGATGACCTGTTCCGCGATCGATGTGACGAGGTCGCCCATGCGTTCGACGTTCTTGGCGATGAAATGCAGATGCATGCAGGCCGTGATGTTGCGGGGATCTTCCATCATGAACGTCAGGAACTCACGGAAAAGCGCGTTGTACATCTGGTCGACGTCCTGATCCCGTTCGATGATGTCCGCCGCCAGTTCCGCGTCGCGCTGGATATAGGCGTCGAGCGCGTCCTTCAGCATCGTCTCGACCGTGCGCGCCATGCGACGGATCGCACCGGCACTGTCATTGACCGGCTGCATCTGGCTCAGCACGCCGGTGCGCTTGGCCATGTTCTTGGCGTAGTCTCCGATCCGTTCGAGGTTCGCGCTGATCTTGATCACGCTGAGGATGAGCCGCAGGTCGATCGCCGTCGGTGCGCGCAGCGCGATGACCCGCGCGGCGCTTTCGTTGATGAGGTTTTCCAACTCGTCAATCGCCCGGTCCCCCGCGCGCACCTGTTCGGCCATCTCCTCGTCGCGGCTTTCGAGCGACAGCGCGGCGTTGCGGATGGAATCTTCCACCAGGCCGCCCATCTTCATGATCTGGGCCTGAACCGATTCGAGGTCGCGGTCGAATGCCGACGCAATGTGTTGATCCTGCATGATTCTTATCCAATCCGGCCGGTGATGTAGCTTTCGGTGCGCGGGTCTTCGGGCGCGGTGAAGATCTTGTCGGTCTCGCCGAACTCGACGAGGTTGCCGAGGTGAAAGAAGGCCGTCTTCTGGCTGACGCGGGCCGCCTGCTGCATGGAGTGCGTGACGATCACGACCGAGTAGTTCTGGCGCAGCTCGTCGATCAGCTCTTCCACCTGTGCGGTGGCGATCGGGTCGAGCGCTGAACAGGGTTCGTCCATCAGCAGTACCTCGGGTTCCGTCGCGACCGCGCGGGCGATGCACAGGCGTTGCTGCTGTCCGCCGGACAGGCCGGTTCCCGGCGCGTCGAGCCGGTCCTTGACCTCGTTCCAGATGGCCCCCCGGCGCAGTGCCCGCTCGACGATATCGTCCAGTTCGGCCTTGTTGCGCGCAAGCCCGTGGATGCGCGGGCCGTAGGCGACATTGTCGTAGATCGACTTGGGGAACGGGTTGGGCTTCTGGAACACCATCCCGACCTTGGCGCGCAACTGGACCGGGTCCACCTTGCGGTCGTAGATATCCTCGTCGTCGATGCGGATGTCGCCGGTCACGCGGCAGACGTCGATGGTATCGTTCATCCGGTTGATGCAGCGCAGGAAGGTCGATTTGCCACAGCCCGACGGGCCGATGAACGCCGTCACGGTCTTGTCCTCGATCTCGACGTTCACGTCCTTGATTGCATGGGTGTCGCCGTAGTAAACCTGCACGTCGCGGGCCGCGATCTTGATGTTCTTGGTGGCCACTTCACTCTCCGCAATAAAATTGTCTTTCATCGATTGTTCCCTCCTACCAGCGGCGCTCGAAACGGCGGCGCAGGATGATGGCGATGATGTTCATGGTCAGCAGGAATAGCAGAAGGATGATGATCCCGCCCCATGCCTTTTCGTAGAAGCTGGCGTCCGCCCGTGCGGCCCAGGTGTAGATCTGCGCCGGCATCGCCGAGTTCGGCTCGGTAAAACCCGCAAGCACGCCGTCGGGATAGCCCCTCGCGACAAAGCCGACCATGCCGATCAGCAGCAGCGGCGCGGTTTCGCCCAGGGCCTGCGCAAGCCCGATGATGGTGCCGGTCAGGATGCCCGGCATGGCGAGCGGCAGCACGTGGTGGAAGACCGCCTGCATCTTGGAGGCCCCTACCCCCAGTGCCGCATCACGGATCGACGGCGGCACGGATTTCAGCGAGGCGCGCGTCGAGATGATGATCGTGGGCAGGGTCATCAGCGTCAGCACCAGCCCGCCCACCAACGGCGCCGATTGCGGCAGGTGCATGAACTGGATGAACACGGCAAGGCCGAGGATGCCGAAGACGATGGACGGCACGGCGGCGAGATTGGAGATGTTCACCTCGATCAGGTCGGTGAACCTGTTCTGCGGCGCGAATTCCTCGAGGTAGATGGAAGCCGCGACGCCGATGGGCAGCGACAGGATCAGCACGACCAGCATCATGAAGAACGAGCCGATGACCGAGGCGCCGATGCCGGCCCCGCCGGGGTTGTCCACGCCCGAATCCGCGCCGGTGATGAAAGTCCAGTTGAAGGCGCGGGTGATGATCCCGGCTTCGAGCAGCGCGTCCACAAGGTCCAGGTCGGAGGCCTGCATGAAGCGGGTGTCCTGCAAGGCCTCGCGGGTGACGCGCCCGGTCAGGTAACCGTCGACGCGGGACGCGGCGGCCAGCTGAAAGCTGACCGGGCTGCCAAGGCTCTGTTCGTTGGCCCGGTAATACTCCCTCAACGTGCCGCCGGGCTTGCCGAGCAGTCTTTCGATCGCGCCTGCGTCGAACGCCACATCGATCCCCTGGGCCTCCAGCGTTTCGCGGATCTGTTCGATCAGCAAGCCCTCGTAGGCCTTGGTCTTGAACAATTCGCCTTCCGCGGCGGCGTATTGATCCGCCGTCAGGGTGAACTCCACGTCGACCACCGTCTGGGTGAAGGCCGGTGTGCCCGACCGGATGATCGACACCGCCAGCACCACCAGAAAGAACAGGCCGATGAGGATGGCGATCATGCCGTAGGCCTTGAACCGGCGCTCCGCCGCGTTGCGCTTGCGGGTGCGCGCGTCCTGCACCAGCAGGGATTTCGCGCCGGAATGGGGTGCAGCTCCGCTGCTGAGGCTTGCATCGGACATCAGTCGTATTGCTCCCGGTACTTGCGCACGATGTAGAGCGCGAAAACATTGAGCGCGAGGGTGATGACGAACAGCGTCATCCCCAGCGCGAAGGCGACCAGTGCCTCGGGGCTGGCAAAATCGGCGTCCCCGGTCAGCTGGCTCACGATCTTGGCGGTGACGGTCGTCATCGCGTCGAAGGGATTCAGCGACAGCCGTGCCGCCGCCCCTGCCCCAAGGACCACGATCATCGTTTCGCCGATGGCGCGGCTGGCGGCCAGCAGGATCGCGCCGACGATGCCCGGCAAGGCGGCGGGAAGGATGACCTGGCGAATGGTCTCGGACTTGGTCGCGCCCAGCCCGTACGACCCGTCGCGCATCGCCTGCGGTACAGCGTTGATGATATCATCTGACAACGAACTGACGAAGGGGATCAGCATCACGCCCATGACCAGCCCCGCCGTGATGACGGCGGTGCCCGCCGGCATGATGCCCAGGCCGTCGCGGCCAAAGACCGACACCAGCAGCGGCCCCACCGTCAGCAGTGCGAACAGACCGTAGACGATGGTCGGGATGCCGGCCAGAACCTCGAGCAGCGGTTTGGCAAAAGACCGCACGCCGTTGCTTGCGTACTCCGACAGGTAGATGGCGGCGAAAAGGCCGATCGGAATGGCCACGGCCAGTGCCACGAGAGAGATATAAAACGTGCCCCACAGCAGCGGCAGCACACCCAGGTCCGAACTGCCGCCCCGGCCGGAGAAGCTGGGCGCCCAGTTCGTCCCGAAGAAGAAGTCGGACGCCGGGTAGAGACGGAAGAACTCCACGGTGTTGAACACCAGCGACAGCACGATGCCCAGCGTCGTCAGGATCGCGATCGACGCGGCGGAAATGAGAAGCCAGCGAACGGCTGTTTCGACCACGTTGCGCGCGCGGTAGTCGGCCTGCGCGTCCCTCAGGCCCCACAGGGCGCCCAGCACGGAAAGAACGATCACCACGGCGCTCATGATGAGGGTGCCGCGGGCGTTCAGCGCCCGGTAGCTCTGGGCGGCGGACAGGACCGGCTGCGTGATCTGGGAGGTGATGATCGCCCCGGCCTGCTGCAAGCCTTCCGTGACCGCATCGAGATCGGCTTGCGGGTCGGAGGCGGCTGCGGCATCGAGAGTGCCCGCCGACACGGCCATGTCGAGCCCGTCCGCTGTACGGCGCACCTCGGACAGGACCAGCCCGCGCGACGAATTGTCGGCGATGGCGGCTTGAGGGATCATGCCCGAGACCGCGTTGCTCACGATCATGGGCTGTGCCAGCAGCCAGATCAGCATGACGATCAGGGCCGGTACGGCTGCCTTGATGGCGACGTTGCCGCCATAGTAGCTCGGCAGGGAGTGCATGTGGCGCCGGTCACCGTCGGCGCTGCGCATCACGCGCGCCTTGCCAAGATAGTATCCGGCGATCGCGATGGCCAGAACGATGAGGAAAAGCCAGAGTATCGGCATGTGTCGCCCTGCCCGTCAGTGTTTGTTCGCAAGTCAGAAAGGGGTGCTGCGCGGGGGCGGCCAGCGACCGCCCCCGGCAGAAGTCAGGATCCGTCGGTTCAGGAACCGGAACCCATGGTCGCTTCGTCGGCAACGGCCTTCTGCGTGTCGGCCAGTTCGGGATCCGACACCAGGCCGTAGTTGGCCAGCGGGCCGGAGGGACCGGCCAGTTCATCGGACACGAAGAACTGCGCGTATTCCTTCAGGCCGGGGATGACGCCGATATGCGCCTTCTTGACGTAGAAGAACAGCGGACGGGACACGGGGTATTCACCCGAGGCGATGGTCTCGGTCGAGGGCGCGACGCCGCTCATGGTGGCGACCTTCAGCTTGTCCTGGTTGTTCTCGTAGAAGGCCAGGCCGAACACGCCGATGCCGTTGGTGTTCGCGTCGATACGCGCCAGCGTCTCGGTGTAGTCGCCGTCGATGTCCACGGACTTGCCGTCCTGACGCACGTCGAGGCAGGCATCTTCCGCCGCATCTTCGTCCATCCCGCTGTCCAGCATGGCCTGCATGGCGCCGGTTTCCTCGCAGCCGACCAGCAGCACCTTCTCTTCGAAGACTTCGCGGGTGCCGTGCTTGGTGCCGGGAATGAACATCGCGATCTCGGCATCCGGCAGGTCGCCGTTGAATTCGGACCAGTTCTCGTAGCTGTTGTCGACCAGTTCGCCGTCCTTCAGCACCTTGGCGCCGATGGCATTGAAGATGTCGGTGGGCTGGAACGCGGTGAAGTCAGGGCCGGACTGCTGGCTGGCAAAGACGATCCCGTCATAGCCGATGCGCACTTCCATGATGTCGGTCACGCCGTTCTCGGCGCAGGCCTTGATTTCCTTTTCGCGGATGGCACGCGATGCGTTGGCGACGTCGATGGTGTTTTCGCCCACGCCTTCGCAGAAACGCTTGAGGCCGGCAGAGGAGCCGCCCGATTCGACGACCGGTGTCGGGAAGTCGGTGTTTTCGCCAAAGGCTTCTGCCACGATGGAGGCATAGGGCAGCACGGTGGAAGAGCCGGCAACCTGGACGTTGTCACGCGCGGCGGCAGCCGATGCGGACAGCGCTGCGATGGCCAGTGCGGATGTGGTGAGTTTTGTCAGTGACATGATGTCTCCCGTTTTCAGTCATTCATCGACCTCCCCCTTGGGCGATCTCAGGGCCCGTCTACGGGGCGCGCCTATACCTTTTGTGACGGTTTCGTTACAGTTTTATGACAAAGGCGGAGTTGCGTCAAAAACCGGACATGTGGCCTACAAGGCGTCCGACACCACAACATCTCGGGGAAGAATGACGCAGAAAGACGCGCCCTGCCCCTCTTCGGACGTGATTCTGAGCCGTCCACGGTGCCGGTTCAGGATGTGTTTGACGATGGCGAGGCCCAGTCCCGTCCCGCCCAGGGCGCGGCTCCGGTGGCTGTCGGCCCGGTAGAACCGCTCCGTCAGGCGCGGTATGTGATGTGCCGGAATACCGGGCCCGTGATCGGTGACGGTGATCCGGACGGACGGGCCGCGCAGCATCGGGTCGCGCAGGCTCAATTCACCGGTGATGTCCACGGGCCTATCGTCGCCCCCGTACTTGATGGCATTCTCGATGAGGTTGGTGAAGACCTGCAGCAACTGGTCGGCGTCGCCTAGAATCGGCAACGGGTCGCACCCGAAATCCGGGCGCAGGGTCACGCCGGCCTCCACCGCGAGGGGGTTGAGGTTGCGCAGCGCTGTCTGCAGCACCTCGGCAAGGTTGATCTGCCGCGTGGGGCGCACCCGCTCTTCGGCCTCGACCCGGCTGAGGGACAGAAGATCCCCCACCAGCCGGTTCATCCGGCCCGCTTCAGTCTGCATGATCTGCAGGAAACGGTCCCGTGCGGCCGCGTCGTCGCGCGCAGGGCCGCTCAGGGTCTCGATGAAGCCCATGAGCGAGGTCAGTGGCGTGCGCAACTCGTGACTGACGTTGGCGACGAAGTCGCGGCGCATCTGCCCGGCCTGCGCCTGGTGGGTGATGTCCTGAAAACTGACGATCAGCAGGCCCGCGCCCGCGACGGGCCGCAGCGTCACGTCGAACGTCACGTCCTTGTCCGCCTCGCTGGCGAGGTATTGCGCCTGGCGCCCCTGCCCGTCCTCGATGCAACGCTCCACCGCGTCGACCAGCGCGGGCTGGCGCAAGACGGTGACGAAATGCCGGCCCACGGTATGGGCGCCGATCAGGGCGCGCGCCGCCGGATTGACCGCCGCGATCCGTTCCGCCCTGTCGATGACCAGCGTCGGCAGCGGCAACGCCGCGATCAGGTCAGGCAGCAGCGGCGCTTCGGGCATGGTGTCAGAGCGCGGTAAGCGCGTCGGCGAAACGCGCCGCGTTCTCGGTGTAGTGCCGCGCGCTTGCCGTCAGCTTGGCAATCGCCGCCGCGTCAAGCTGGCGCACCACCTTGCCGGGCGCGCCCATCACCAGCGACCCGTCGGGAATTTCCTTGCCCTCGGTCACCAATGCCCCTGCCCCGATCAGGCAGTTGCGCCCGATCTTCGCGCCATTGAGGATCGTGGCGCCCATGCCGATCAGGGTGTTGTCCCCAATCGTGCAGCCATGCAGCATCACCTTGTGACCGATGGTGCAATCGGCCCCGATGGTCAGGGGAAAGCCGAGATCGGTGTGAAACACGCAGTTTTCCTGCACGTTCGAGCCCTTGCCGACATGGATGCGCTCGTTGTCGCCGCGCAGGGTGGCGCAGAACCAGACGGAACTGTCGGCCTCCAGCACCACATCCCCGATGACATTGGCATCGGGCGCGACCCACGCGAAGGCGTCCACCATGGGTTTTTTGTCTGCGAGCGCATATAGAGTCATGTGAGGTCCTCGAATTCATTCTGAAGTTTGCGGACGTGGTCCAGAAGACGGGGTTGCTGGGCGACCCGCATCCGTTCCGCGCGAATGATGGTTTTCAGCTTTTCCTCGGTTTCGGTGAGATCGTCGTTCACGATGACGTAGTCGTAACCGTCCCAGTGGCTGATCTCGTCCCAGCTTTTCCGCATCCGCTTGGCAATGGTGTCGGCGGTGTCCTGCCCCCGGCTGATGAGCCTGCGGCGCAGCTCTACAATCGAGGGCGGCAGGATGAAGATGGACAGCGTATGGGAGCCGAGCGCAGATTTCTGGATTTGCTGCGCTCCCTGCCAGTCGATGTCGAACAGCACGTCCCGGCCCGCATCTATGGCTTCCTGTACCGGCCCTCTCGGAGAGCCGTAGTTGTTTCCAAAGACATGTGCATGTTCCAGCAGTTCACCGTCCTTGACCCACCTGCGAAACTTCTCCTCCGAGACAAAGTAGTAGTCCTGTCCCTCGAGCTCACCCGGGCGTGCGACACGGGTCGTTGCGGATACAGAGAACTTCAAAGACGCGTCCCAGCTCATCAGACGGCGCGCGAGGGTCGATTTGCCCGCCCCGGAGGGCGAACTCAGAATAACAAGAAGGCCGCGCCTTTCCGGCAGTTGGGTCATGGGTTACTCCACATTCTGGACCTGCTCGCGGATCTGGTCGATCACCGCCTTGAGGTCCAGCCCCACACGGGTCAGGTCGGTGTTCTGGGCCTTGGCGCACAGGGTATTGGCCTCGCGATTGAATTCCTGCGTGAGGAAGTCGAGCTTGCGGCCCACCGGGCCGCCCTCGGCCAAAAGGGCCCGCGCCGTGCTCACGTGGGCGCCGAGCCGGTCTATCTCTTCCGTCACATCCGCCTTGACGGCAAGCAGCGCCAGTTCCTGGGCCAGCCGGCCCTCGTCGAGACCGTCGGCATTGTCGAGCACCCGCGCCATGTTTTCCCGCAGGGCCCGCGCCATGTCGTCCTTGCGCGCTTCGGCAAGGGCAGCGGCCTCGACGGTCAGCCTCTCGACCTCCGCAAGGCGGCTTTCCAGCACCCGCGACAGGGTCGATCCCTCCTGGGCGCGCATGGCGGCGAAATCGCTCAGTACCGCATCCGCGTCCGCCAGTATCGCCGCGCATAGTGCCGATGTATCGTCCTGCGAGGCGGATTGTTCCAGCACGCCGCGCATGGTGACGATGTCCGTCGCCTTCGAAGGTGCCAGTGACACCCCCGCGTCCATCGCCCGCGCCTCGATCCGGTGCAGTGCTGCGAGCAGCAGATCGAGCTGCGTCTCGTTGACTTCCAGCGCGCCCCCCTCTTCCTCGCGGGTGACCCGGAGCGTGCAGGTGACGTTCCCGCGCACGGCGACGCCCGCAAGTTTCTTGCGCAGCCCCGCCTCGAGCCCGTCGATCCAATCCGGTACCCGCAGACGCAGGTCCAGACCCCGCCCGTTCACGGACCGGATATCCCACGCCCAGGAAAAAAGGCCTGCGCTACCCGTTCGCGTGGCAAACCCTGTCATCGAATGGATCATAAGGGGCGGTCCCGTCCTGACGTTTCCTCACGGGGATAGGTCGAAACCCCCCGGAGGGGCAAGCCCATCCGGTGCGGCATTAACCATTGCTTAAGAATTTCTCCCCGTGTCGCGGGGCCTGGGCTAAGAAGAGACAAGTTGAAAAGAACGACGGTGGGTCGGAACCGGCTGCCGTGGAAGCCGGTGGCTTTGCCGTTTCTCACAGTTGTTACGTTCCCAGGGTGTAGCCCAATGGACAAGTTGCAGCATAAGACGCACAATGTTGTTGCCATGTCAGAATATCAGCCACAAAGCGGCTACGCCGCGATCGCGCAGGTCGAAGCCTACTGGGAAGCCTTGCGTGGCGCACGCATGGTGCCGAAGCGCTCCGAAATAGACCCGCGAGGCATCGAAGGCGCGCTCGAGAATGCCTTTATCGTCGAGCGCGTCGCGGCAGGTATCGCGCGGCTGCGGATCGCGGGCAGCCACCTGAACGATCTGATGGGCATGGAAGTGCGTGGCATGCCGCTGACCGCGCTCTTTGCGCCCTCCTCGCGGCAGACGGTGTCGAAAACGATCGAGGAAGTGTTCCAGGCGCCGGGCACCGCCACCTTCCATCTCGTCGCGCCGGGGACCGAAGGTCGCCCCGAAGGGGAGGCGCGGATGATCCTGCTCCCCCTGAAGAGCGACCTCGGCGATGTCAGCAGGCTGCTGGGGTGCATCGTGTTCAAGGGGACGATCGGTCTGGCGCCACGGCGGTTCGAGGTGGTGCGCAGATCGTTCAGCATGCTTGGCCCCGGTATCGACATGCCACCCGCTCCCCTGCCCGAGCCGGAGCCGGAGCCGGCCAGACCCCCGGTCGAAACGCCCGGCTTCGCCGCGCCCGAAACCCGGTTCGACAGCGGTGACACCACCAAACGGGGCAAAGGGAACAAGCGTCCGCCCTACCTGCGTCTCGTCAAATCGGAAGACTAGGGGCTGTTTCCGCCCCTTGCCGGAACGCCGGACAAGCAAACGCCGCGGCCCCGGGGGGCGCGCGGCGTTCACGATGTCCATACGGAGGGAGCCGCCCTAGAGCGCGGCGACTTCAGCCTTCGAGACACGGCGCGCGGAAAGTTCCTCGGCCACCAGAAAGGCCAGCTCAAGCGACTGGCTGGCGTTGAGCCGCGGATCGCAGGCCGTGTGATAACGGTCGCTCAGATCCTCGTCGCTGACCGCACGCACGCCGCCCGTGCACTCGGTCACATCCTGACCGGTCATCTCGAAATGCACGCCGCCCGGAACCGTGCCTTCGGCGCCGTGGACGTCGAAGAATTCCCGCACTTCGCGCAGCACGGAATCGAACGGGCGCGTCTTGTAGCCCGACGCGGACTTGATGGTGTTGCCGTGCATCGGATCGCAGGTCCAAAGCACCTTGGCCCCTTCCTGCTCCACGGTGCGGATCAGGCGCGGCAGGTGGTCGCCGACCGTGCCCGCGCCGAAACGGGCTATCAGCGTCAGACGCCCCGCCTCGTTCTCGGGGTTCAGTGTCGCCATCAGTTTCTTCAGGTCCTCGGACGTCATGCTCGGCCCGCACTTCAACCCGATCGGGTTCTGCACGCCGCGCGCGAATTCCACATGCGCGCCGTCGGGCTGCCGGGTGCGGTCACCGATCCAGATCATGTGACCGGAGCCCGCAAGCCATTTGCCCGTCAGGCTGTCCTGCCGACACAGGGCTTCCTCGTACTCCAGCAGCAGCGATTCGTGGCTCGTGTAGTATTCGACCGTCTGCAGCGTGTGCGCGGTATCCGAGGTGACCCCCGCCGCCGACATGAAGTCGAGCGTATCGGAGATGCGGTTCGCGATCTCCCGGTACTTCTCGGCCTTCTCGCCGTCGGTGAAGCCAAGGGTCCAGCCATGGACCCGGTGGACATCGGCGTAGCCGCCCGTGGAAAAGGCCCGTATCAGGTTCAGGGTCGCCGCCGCCTGCGTGTAGGCCCGCAACATCTTGTCCGGGTTGGGCACACGCGCCTCGGGGGTGAAATCAAGCTCGTTGATGATGTCGCCGCGATAGCTGGGCAGTTCGACGCCATTCACCACCTCGGTCGGCGCGGAGCGCGGTTTCGCGAACTGTCCGGCCATGCGGCCCACCTTCACCACCGGCACCTTTGCGCCGTAGGTCAGCACCACGGCCATCTGCAGCATGACCTTGAAGGTATCGCGGATCGCATCGGAGCTGAACTGCTCGAAGCTTTCGGCACAGTCGCCGCCCTGAAGCAGGAACGCCTCGCCCCGGCTTGCCGCGCCGAGATGCTGTTTCAGTCGGCGTGCCTCGCCCCCGAAGACGAGCAATGGATATCGCGACAGCTGGGCCTCGACCGCATCGAGTGCCGCCTGATCCGGATAGTCGGGCATCTGGATCCGCGGTTTGCTGCGCCAGCTTGATTTGCTCCATTGTGTCATCTGTATTCTCCGGTCCCGCGCGCCGTATTCCGGCGCCATCAAAGACCCTTTCTATACAAAAGGACGTGCGCGCTGGCCAGAACCCAATTACCGCCTCTTGACCATGCGCAGAACCCGTGACCTAAGATTGCGTCAGATTGTGTCGGTATTGTAACTTGGTGTCACATGTGCCGCGCTTCACTGCCAAAGGACGCCACGATGTCTCAAACGCGCCAAGCCGTGCGCAGAATTTCCGAACCGGGCAAACCCCGGCGGTTCGTCTTCGTCCTTCTGGACCAGTTCAGCCTGTTGTGCTTTTCGACCGCAATCGAATGTCTGCGCATCGCCAATCGCATGGCGGACCGGCAGCTTTATACCTGGATCATGATCGGCGAAGGCGGCCAGAGCGCGAGCTGTTCCGCCGGCACGGTTTTCCAGCTCGACGCCGACCTCGATGAACTGGCCCGCGACGACACCATCATGGTCTGCAGCGGTCTGGATGTGCAGGACGCCACCACCAAGAAGGTTCTGAGCTGGCTGCGCCGCGAGGCCCGCAAGGGCTTGACCGTGGGCGGCCTTTGCACCGGGGCTTTCACGCTGGCCAAGGCGGGATTGCTGGACGGAAAACGCGCGACGATCCACTGGGAGAACCAGGACAGCTTTGCCGAGGAATTCGAGGAAGTGAACCTGACCAAGTCGGTGTTCGTGGTGGACGGCAACCGGCTGACCACGGCGGGCGGCACCTCCTCCATCGACCTGATGCTGAAACTCATCGCCGACGACCAGGGCGAGGATCTGGCGAACGCTGTCGCGGACCAGCTGATCTATTCCTCGATCCGCACCGATCAGGATACGCAAAGGCTGTCCGTGCCGACGCGGATCGGGGTCCGGCATCCCAAGCTGAGCCAGGTCATCCAGATGATGGAATCCAACATCGAGGAGCCGATCAGCCCGTCCGTGCTCGCCCGCGACGTGGGCATGTCCACGCGGCAACTGGAACGGCTTTTCCGCCGTTACCTCAACCGCAGCCCCAAGCGGTATTACATGGAACTGCGTCTGCAAAAGGCGCGCAACCTGCTGATGCAGACCGACATGAGCGTCATCAACGTGGCCCTCGCCTGCGGCTTTGCCTCTCCTTCGCACTTTTCCAAGTGCTACCGGGCGCATTACGACACGACACCCTACCGCGAACGCGGCAGCCACGCGGCGCGCCTGTCGATCTGACGAACGGGCGGCCGGGGGTTTGCGCCCCTATCCGTCCGGCATCATACGATAGACGGTGCCCTCTCCGACCGAGATGAACCAGATCCCGCCTTCCGGGCCCTCCACGATGTCGCGGACACGCGACGTCTCGGGCCCCTTGATCTGTGCCACTTCTTCGAGCGGGTCGCCGCTGAGCCGGGCGATATAGTCGAACTTGAGCGCACCGACGAAGATGTCGCCGCGCAGATCCTCGTCCAGCGCCCCGGAATAGACCATCAGACCCGAGGGCGCGATGGACGGATCCCAATAGTATTCCGGTTGCTCCATGCCGGGTTTCGATGTGCCTTCGCCGATCTTGCCGCCGGAATAGTGACGGCCGTACGAAATGACGGGCCAGCCATAGTTCGCACCTTTCCGCACCCGGTTCACCTCGTCGCCGCCCTGCGCCCCGTGTTCCGACACCCAGAGATTGCCGTCGAGGTCGAGACCGGCGCCCTGCGGATTGCGATGCCCGTAAGACCAGATCTCGGGCAAGGCGCCTTCCTGCCCGACGAAGGGATTGTCCTGCGGCACGCTGCCGTCCCGATTGACCCTGACGACCGTGCCATTGTGACGGCCGAGGTCCTGCGCCGCAGGCCGGTCTCCACGCTCGCCTATGGTCACGAAAAGGGTTCCGTCAGCGGCTTCCACGACCCGGCTGCCGAAATGACGCCCGCCGCTGCTGCCCGGCTTCATCTCGAACAGGTCCCTCACGTCTTCGAGCCGCTGACCGTCTTCGGAAAGCCGGGCCGATGCCAGCGCGGTGCCGCTGCCGCCATTCTGATCCTTGGCATAGGTCAGAAACAGCGTTCGCGTCGTGTCGAAATCGCGCGCGAGCGTCACGTCAAGCAGTCCGCCCTGGCCGGACGTCTCCACATCCGGCACCCCGGCCACCTCCGTCCGGGCGCCGTCGCGGAACATCAGCAGCCTGCCGTCCTTCTCGGTGACCAGCAGGCCGCCTCCGGGCATCGGCGCGATGGCCCATGGGGTATCGAGATCGGCTACCATGGGTTGAAACGCCCAATTTTCCTGCGCCGTGGCCGACAGGGGAAAAAGCAGCCCCGCCACGGCCACGGGCAGGAAATCGGCAGAGTTTCTCGGAAATCGCATGTCGAAGCTCCCGCTGTTGTGGGTAATTTCGAGAAATGTAACTTTTCACCGGAAATTTTCCATCCGCAGCGGTTCAACTCCGCTTGAGCCCGACCTTGGGGAACGGGAAAAACTCCTTTTCTTTTTGCAAACCATTGCCTAGGTTTCCCGGCGAACATCATGTTCCAATAGGGAGAAAACTCATGAAAAAGATGCTTCTGGCGTCAACTGCCGCGGCGCTCGTAGCGACTTCGGCCCTGGCCGACGCGCATGCCAAGGAAGTCAAACTCGGCATTGTATTCGGCTTCACCGGACCGATTGAATCGCTGACCGGACCCATGTCCGCCGGCGCGGAAATGGCGATGAAGGAAGTCAGCGACAGTGGCCTGCTGCTGGACGGCGCAACCGTGACCAGCGCGCGCGCGGACTCGGGCTGCATCGACAACGGTCTGGCCGTGTCGGGTGCGGAACGCCTCATCGCAGAAGGCATCAACGGCCTGATCGGCGCCGACTGTTCCGGCGTGACCGGTGCCGTGTTGCAGAACGTGGCGATTCCGAACGGCATGGTCATGATCTCGCCCTCCGCGACGTCGCCCGGCCTGACCACCATGGAAGACAACGGCCTGTTCTTCCGCACGTCGCCCTCCGACGCGCGCGAAGGCGAAGTGATGGCAGAAATCCTGCAGGAGCGCGGCGTTGAATCCATCGCCCTGACCTACACCAACAACGACTACGGCAAGGGTCTGGCCGACGCGATCGAGTCTTCCTTCAAGGCCATCGGTGGCGAGGTGACCATCGTCGCGGCGCACGAAGACGGCAAGGCCGACTACTCCGCCGAAGTGGGCGCTCTGGCATCTGCCGGCGGTGATCTGCTGGTGGTCGCGGGCTACCTCGATCAGGGTGGTGCCGGCATCATCAAATCCGCGCTCGACGCGGGCGCGTGGGACACCTTCGGTCTTCCCGGCGGAATGATCGGTGAAAACCTGCCCAAGAACATCGGCCCCGATCTGAACGGGTCCTACGGCCAGATCGCGGGTTCCGAAGGTCCGGGCATCGAGACCTTCACCAAGATGGCCGACGAAGGCGGGTTCGACGGCACATCGCCCTACACCCCCGAATCCTATGACGCGGCAGCGCTGTTCCTGCTGGCAATGCAGGCGGCGGGCTCCATGGACCCGGCCGAGTACAAGGACAAGATCCTCGAAGTGGCCAACGCTCCCGGCACCGAGATCTATCCCGGTGAACTGGCCAAGGCGCTGGAACTGATCAAGAACGGCGAGGACATCGACTATGTCGGCGCATCCTCGGTCGAGCTGATCGGACCGGGCGAATCCGCCGGTACCTACAGGATGATCGAAATCCGCGACGGCAAGAACGAAACCATCGGTTTCAAGTAAGGCTACCAGCCTTCCGTTATAACAGGCGCAGCCCGGCCCCGTGCCGGGCTGTGTCCAACAATCAAGCGCCCGCAAACCGGGTCGCACACGCGCCTGAAACGGGGCGCGGACATGGGGATGGATACATGATCGTCGTTGACGACATTCACAAGCACTTCGGTGGTTTTCACGCCGTTGATGGCGCAAGCCTGACCATCGACGCGGGGTCGATCACCGGGCTGATCGGGCCGAATGGGGCGGGAAAAACAACTCTTTTCAACGTGATCGCCGGCGTTCTTAAACCGACGTCCGGCAAGGTCCACATGGACGGCGAGAATATCACCGGCCTGCCGCCGCACACGCTGTTCCACAAGGGGCTGCTGCGCACCTTCCAGATCGCGCACGAGTTCCACTCGATGACCTGCCGCGAGAACCTGATGATGGTGCCCGGCGGTCAGAGTGGCGAAAGCCTGTGGAACACGTGGTTCGGCACCCGCCGCATCGCCAACGAGGAACGCGCGCTGCGGGCCAAGGCGGACGAGGTGCTGGAGTTCCTGACGATCGAACATCTTGCCGACCAGAAGGCGGGGCAGATTTCGGGCGGCCAGAAAAAGCTGCTGGAACTGGGCCGGACCATGATGGTGGATGCCAAGATCGTGTTTCTGGACGAAGTGGGCGCAGGGGTGAACCGCACCCTGCTCAACACCATCGGCGATGCGATCCTGCGACTGAACAAGGAACGCAACTACACCTTCGTCGTGATCGAGCATGACATGGATTTCATCGGGCGCCTCTGCGATCCGGTGATTTGCATGGCCGAAGGCCGCGTGCTGGCGACAGGGACGCTGGACGAGATCAAGGCCAACGAACAGGTGATCGAGGCCTACTTGGGCACGGGGCTCAAGAACAAGGACAAGGTGGGCGCATGACGCGGCTTGCCGTCGCAGGTGCCGTGGGCATGGCGCTGCTGGGCCTGCCCCAGGCCGCGGTTGCCTGCGCCCAGCTCAGCCAGGATGTGTGGATGTGCGACCGCGGCACCCCTTGGGAAACCGCGACATGGGATCAATACGGCGACGGGGCGACGCTGCTGCTGGATGATTACGTGCTCGACTTCACACAGGAGTGGCCGGGACACGAGATCACGGACGGCGTCTCCACCCTCGAGGAGCTTTTCGCCACCTATAACGCCTGGGCCGCGGCCGAGGCCGAAGCACCGGCGAACCTTTTGCAGTCGGACAGGATGAACCTGCCGCATGCCACCGTCGTTCGCCACATCCAGCGCGACCTGTGGGAGGGAGAGCCCTACCTGCAGGCGGTGATGCTCGCGCAGGTCTCGGACGCGCGCATCATGCTGTGGCTGCAGGCCCCGAACGAAACCCCCGTGGAGGATCTGGACCTGGCATCGCGGGAGGTCGCCTCGCTGCTGCGCGACGACTGCGCCGATCCGGTGTCCTGCGCCGAGGACTACGAGCCGCCGGAAACGGCCAGCAAGGAATGAGACAGATATGAGCGATCCTTACGGAGACCGCGGCAACAAGGATGTGTCGATTGCCAACCCCAAGGGGCAAGGCAGCCAGATCCCGAAACACAAGGGCACGTCCCGCCCCGCGCCGGGGGGACCGTTCCTGATCGGGGACGGCATGACCGCGGGCTACGGCAATGGCCCCGACATCCTGCACGACTGCACCATCGCCGTGGATCGCGGCGAGATCGCCGTGATCGTCGGCCCCAATGGTGCGGGCAAGTCCACCGGCATGAAAGCCGTTTTCGGCATGCTGGACATGCGCAAGGGTCATGTCCGGCTGGACGGAGAGGACATCACCGACCTGTCGCCGCAGGCAAGGGTGGCCAAGGGCATGGGCTTCGTGCCGCAGACGTCGAACATCTTCACCTCCATGACCGTCGAGGAAAACCTCGAGATGGGCGCGTTCATCCGCACGGATGATTTCCGCGATACGATGGCGCAGGTCTATGACCTGTTCCCGATCCTCAAGGAAAAGCGCCGCCAGGCGGCGGGCGAACTGTCGGGCGGCCAGCGCCAGCAGGTCGCGGTCGGGCGCGCGCTGATGACACAGCCCAAGGTCCTGATGCTCGACGAACCCACCGCGGGTGTCAGCCCGATCGTGATGGACGAACTCTTTGACCGGATCATCGAAGTGGCCCGCACCGGCATCCCGATCCTGATGGTCGAACAGAACGCCCGCCAAGCGCTCGAGATCGCTGACAAGGGCTATGTCCTTGTTCAGGGCGCGAATGCCTACACAGGCACCGGCAAGGAACTTCTGGCCGATCCGGAAGTCCGCAAATCCTTCCTCGGGGGCTGAGACCATGGATTTTCTCAACGCATTCATCGCACTCGCCAATTACGTGCTTGTGCCGGGCATCGCCTACGGCAGCCAGCTTGCGCTTGGCGCGCTGGGCGTGACGCTCGTCTACGGTATCCTGCGGTTCTCCAACTTCGCCCATGGCGACACGATGGCCTTGGGGGCGATGTCGGCGGTGCTGCTGACCTGGCTTTTCCAGGGCTGGGGCATCTCGCTCGGGCCACTGCCCACGGCCCTTCTCGCCCTGCCCTTCGCCATCGGCCTGACCATCCTTCTGCTTCTGGGCACCGATCGCGTGGTCTATCGCTTCTACCGCGAGAAGAAGGCGAAGCCGGTGATCCTCGTGATCGTCTCGCTCGGCGTGACCTTCATCTACAACGGGATCACCCGGTTCATCATCGGGGCGGACGACCAGAATTTCCTCGACGGGGAACGCTTCATCATCTCCGCCCGCGACTTCAAGGAAATGACCGGCCTCGAGGAAGGGCTGTCCTTCAAGACCACGCAGGGGATCACCATCGTGACCGCGATCATCGTCGTGGCCCTGCTCTTCTGGTTCCTGAACCGGACCCGCGCGGGCAAGTCCATGCGCGCCTATTCGGACAACGAGGATCTGGCACTTCTGTCGGGCATCAACCCCGAACGGGTGGTGATGATCACATGGATGATCGTTGCCGCGCTCGCGACGACCGCCGGGGTGCTCTACGGCCTAGACAAGTCCTTCAAGCCCTTTACCTATTTCCAGCTTCTTCTGCCGATCTTCGCCAGCGCCATCGTCGGCGGGCTGGGCAATCCGCTGGGCGCCATCGCGGGCGGTTTCGTCATCGCCTTCTCGGAAGTGACCATCACCTACGCCTGGAAGAAGGTGCTGGGTTACATGATGCCCGAGGGGCTTGAGCCATCGGGCCTCGTCCAGCTTCTGAGCACGGACTACAAGTTCGCAGTCAGCTTCGTGATCCTGCTGATCGTGCTGCTGTTCAAACCAACGGGACTATTCAAGGGGCAGTCGGTATGAACGCGACACTGAGAAACACGCTTCTTTTCGGCATCATCGGCGCGCTGATCGTCTATGTCGGCTTTGCGCAAAGCTGGAACTCCGCCCTGCTGATCATCTCCATGGGGCTGATATCGTCCATCATGGCGCTGGGGGTGAACCTGCAATGGGGTTTCGCGGGCCTCTTCAACGTGGGCATCATGGGCTTCGTGGCGCTGGGCGGTCTTGCGGCGGTGCTGGTCGGCATGCCCCCCACCGAAGGCGCCTTTGCCGCGGGCGGCTGGGGCGTGGTGAGCGCGCTGGTTCTCGGCGCCCTGACGATCCTCGCCGTGATCCTCGTGATGCGGCGGATGGCCGCCGGGTGGCTGCGCACGCTCGTGGTCATCGCCATCCTGATCGGTGGCTTCTTCCTGTACCGCGCCCTTCTGGATCCGGCAGTCGAACGGATCGAAGCGATCAATCCGGCGCAGACAGGCTATCTTGGCGGGCTGGGTCTGCCGGTGCTGCTGGCCTGGCCTGTTGGGGGGCTCTTTGCCGCGGGCGCGGCCTGGATCATCGGCAAGACCGCCCTCGGCCTGCGGTCGGACTACCTTGCCATCGCGACGCTCGGCATCGCCGAAATCATCATCGCGATCCTCAAGAACGAGGATTGGCTGACCCGCGGCGTGAAGAACGTGATCGGCGTGCCCCGCCCCGTCCCCTACGAGATCGACCTTCAGAACGACCCCGGCTTCGTGGAGCGTGCGGCAAGTTTTGGGTTCGATCCGGTCGAGGCCTCGACCCTCTGGGTGAAGGTGCTCTACATCGCGCTTTTCGCCGCCGTTCTGCTGATCCTGCTCTGGATGTCGCAGCGCGCGCTTCATTCGCCCTGGGGCCGGATGCTGCGTGCCATCCGCGACAACGAGGTCGCGGCCGAGGCCATGGGCAAGGACGTGACCGCGCGGCATCTTCAGGTGTTCATACTCGGCTCGGCCATCTGCGGCATCGCCGGCGCGATGATGACCACGATGGACAGCCAGCTGACCCCCGGCACCTACCAACCGCTGCGCTTTACCTTCCTCGTCTGGGTCATGGTGATCGTCGGCGGGTCGGGCAACAATTTCGGCGCCGTGCTTGGCGGATTCCTCATCTGGTTCCTCTGGGTGCAGGTCGAGCCGATGGGCTTCTGGCTGATGGACCTCATCACGTCGGGCATGGACCTGAATTCACCCCTGCGGGCGCACCTGCTGGAGTCGGCCTCGCACATGCGGCTTCTGACAATGGGGCTGGTGCTGCTGCTGGTGCTGCGGTTCAGCCCGCGCGGGCTGATCCCCGAAAGATAGGCCCGCGGATGACGCGCCCGCGCCCCTTCGGGAAGGCGCGGGTGCCTCGGGGCTTGCTGGCCCGAACGGCCTGCGCCGCGGCCCCGTCAGCGCCCCTTGAAAAGGCCGCCAAGGATGCCGCGCACGATGCGGCGACCTGTCGTGCCCTTCAGTTCCTTGATGAAGACGCTGCCGACGGCGCCCCCGATCTCGCGCGACCAGCTCTTGTCTTCCTCGCGGGAGGTGGACCGGGTCACACCCTTGCCTGCATAGCGCCGCGCCTTGTTGAATTCGCGCAACGAGGGCGTATCGGCGTCCCCCGAAGGCTGTTCCGCCGCCGCGCCTGCCTCCGCCTCCGCCGCCTCGGCGGCGGCCTTTTCCGCCCGTGCGCGCAGGATCTCGAAGGCGCTTTCACGGTCGAGCCGCGTGTCGTACTTGCCCGACATGGGCGAGGCCTCCATCAGCGCCGCGCGCGCCGCCGCGTCGATCGGACCCAGTTGCGACGATGGGGGACGGATCAGCGTCCGCTCCACGATGCCCGGATTTCCCTTCCGCTCCAGCATGGAGGTCACGGCTTCCCCCGTGCCGACGTCGCGTATCGCCTCGGCGGTGTCGAAAGCCGGGTTCGGGCGGTAGGTATCGGCAGCCTTGCGCAGTTCGCGCTGGTCGTTGGCGGTGAAGGCCCGCAGCGCATGCTGCACCCGGTTGCCCAGCTGGCCCAGGACATCGTCCGGCACATCGCCGGGGTTCTGGGTGACGAAGAACACGCCGACCCCCTTGGACCGGATCAGCCGCGCCACCTGCTCGACCTTGTCGACCAGCGCCTTGGGCGCGTCCTCGAACAGGAGATGCGCCTCGTCGAAGAAGAAGACGAGCTTGGGCTTGTCCGGATTGCCGACCTCGGGGAGTTCCTCGAACAGTTCGGACAGCAACCACAGCAGGAAGGTGGCGTAGAGTTTCGGCGCGCCCATCAACTTGTCGGACGCGAGGATGTTGATCATGCCCCGCCCGTCGGCATCGCACCGCATCATATCCTCCAGCGCGAGGGCCGGTTCGCCGAAAAGCTCCGCCGCGCCCTGGTTTTCCAGCACCAGCAGGCGGCGCTGGATCGTGCCCACCGACGCGGCCGAGACGTTCCCGTAGCGCAGGGCAAGATCGCCCGCGTTTTCACCGATCCAGACCAGCAGCGCCTGCAAGTCCTTGAGATCCAGCAGGGGCAGACCGTCCTCGTCCGCGACGCGAAAGGCGATGTTCAGGATCCCCTCCTGTGCCTCGCTCAGGTCGAGCAGCCGAGACAGCAGCAGCGGCCCCATTTCGGACACCGTCGTGCGGACGGGATGGCCCTGCTCTCCGTAAAGGTCCCAGAAGGTCACCGGAAACGCGCTGTAGGCATAGTCGGCAAAGCCGATCTTCTCGGCCCGGCTGGTGAAGGCGTCGTGCAGCTTGTGGTCCGCCGATCCCGAATGGGCCAGCCCGCTCAGGTCGCCTTTGACGTCGGACAGGAACACCGGCACGCCGCGCGCGGAAAAGCTTTCGGCCAGGATCTGCAGGGTGACGGTCTTGCCGGTCCCGGTGGCACCCGCGATCAGGCCATGGCGGTTCGCGTAGGCGAGGTTGAGGTACTGGGGAACGGCATAATCCGCACCTCCGCCGCCGATGAAGATGTCCTGTGTCACGTGTGTCCCCACTGAAATTCCTTGTCCCCGAGCATACAATCTTAACGCCTGCGGGCCATAGTGTTCTTGCCCTGATCCGGCGTCCTTTCGGGTCCGGGCGTCCTCCCTGTCAGACTGGCCGCACCTTCGGGTGCGGCTTTTTTCGCGTTCTGCGGGAAGGCATAAATCCGCCGTTTTTCCTGTTGACCGGCACGCGGCGCTTTCGTAACGTCGCGTGAGAAAGTCGGCCCAGTCCGACGGGGAGAGAACCAATGTGAAAAGAGGATGCCCAGCGTCCTCTTTTTGCGTTTACGGCTTTCAATCGGTGATGAGATCAGCGGGAATTCGCGTGTGATTTCGCACTTTTCCGTGCCTGCCCGCTGACATCGTCAAGCCATCATGGTAGAGCGCGGTAACGCAACCAACGTGGATTTGACATGAGTAGATTTCTGACAGCACTGCCCATCGCCGTGGCCCTCGCCTGTGCGAGCCCCGCGGCGCTTTTCGCGCAGACGACAGACGCCCCAGCCACAACTGAGCAGCCCGCACAGACCGAGCAGGAAAATGCGACCTCCGAAGAGACGGGCAACGCGGCCGCGATCGAGGATCAGCTCAGCCTCGGAGAGGATGCCGACGGCACGCCCGAAGTCGGCAAGCCCTACACCAAGGAAGTGATCGGCTCCTGGGAAATGCGCTGCATCCAGGACGCGGAAGGCAACGAACCCTGCCAGATGTACCAGCTTCTGGATGACGGCCAGGGCGCACCGGTGGCGGAATTCTCGCTGTTCCGTCTGCCCGACGGTGGCAAGGCCGCCGCTGGCGCGACGATCGTGGTGCCCCTTGAAACCGCGCTGCCGCAGCAGCTGACGATCTCGGTCGACGGCGGCAAGGCACGGCGCTACCCTTACGCGTTCTGCAACCCGGTCGGCTGCTACGTGCGCCTTGGCCTGACAGCAGACGACGTCGCGGCGTTCAAACGCGGCAAGGAAGCTGTCATCACCATCGTTCCGGCATTGGCGCCTGACCAGCAGGTCAAGCTGAGCCTGTCGCTCGACGGGTTCACCGCCAGCTACGACAAGGCATCCGTGATCGAGCAATAATCGCCCGCTCCTCACGCGACACACAGGGCCGTCCCGATCCCGGGGCGGCCTTTTTCGTTGTCCGGTACGGTGTCGGCGGTTCCGCGTCAGACCGCGCGCAGGGCCAGCACGGCGTTCATGCCGCCGAAGGCGAAGGCGTTGGACAACGCCACCTTGACCTTCGCCTCGCGCGCCGTATTGGGAACCACGTCCAGCGCACATTCCGGGTCGGGTTCCTCGTAGCCGATCGTGGGCGCGATCACACCGTCGCGCAGCGCCATGATGCAGGCCAGCAGCTCAACCGCTCCGGTGCCACCGATCAGGTGGCCATGCATCGACTTGGTCGAGGAGATCATGAGGTTGTCGGCATGCGGGCCGAAGGCATCCGCGACAGCCGCACATTCGGTCTTGTCGTTGGCGGCCGTCCCCGTGCCGTGCGCGTTGATATAGCCGACCTCTTCCCGGTCGATGCGGGCGTCTTCCAGCGCGCCGGTGATGGCGCGGGCCGCCCCCGCCTTGGAGGGCATGACGATATCGCTCGCGTCAGACGTCATGGCAAAGCCCACCACTTCGCAAAGGATGTCGGCGCCCCGTTTCATGGCATGCGACATCTCTTCGAAGACAAAGATCCCCGCGCCTTCGCCCTGCACCATGCCATTGCGATTGGCGGAAAACGGACGGCAGGCATCGCGGCTCATCACCCGCAGCCCTTCCCACGCCTTGACCCCGCCGAAGCACAGCATGCTTTCGGAACCGCCGGTGACCATCGCGGGCGCCATCCCGGAGCGGACCATGGCAAAAGCCTGCGCCATCGCGTGGTTCGACGACGCACAGGCGGTGGAGACGGTAAAGGACGGCCCCTTGAGGTTCCATTCCATGCTGACATGGCTGGCCGCGGCATTGTTCATCAGCTTCGGGACGACGAAGGGGTGTACCCGGTTCTTGCCCTCTTCGTAGACGGCACGGTAATTGTCATCCCACGTCGAAACCCCGCCGCCCGCCGTGCCCAGCACCACACCGGTCCGCGCCGCCAGCTCTCCCGAGAAGACGAGGCCGGACTGTTCGATCGCCTCGCGTGCGGCTTCGAGCGTGAAGAGCGTGAACCGGTCGTAAAGGGAAATCTGCTGGCGATTGTAGCGCGCCTCGGCGTGGAAATCGCGGACTTGCCCACCGATCTGGATCTGAAGCCGCTCCACGTCGCGAAAGGACAAGGGCCCGATCCCGCAAACGCCTTCACGCATGGCGGCAAGCGTCTGTGGCACATTCTGGCCAAGGGCGTTGATGGTTCCCGCCCCGGTGATGACGACGCGCTTCATGCCATGTCAGCCCTGTTCGGCCCTCAGGCGTTCGATCCCGGCGACGATGGTGCGGACACTGGAGATGTCGAAATCCGACGCCGCGGGTTCATTCGCATTGAAGGGGATCGATATGTCGAAGGCTTCCTCGATGGCAAAGATGCTTTCGACCAGCCCCATACTGTCGATCCCCAGTTCCTCGGGCGTGCTGTCCAGCGTGACGTCCTCCGGCTCCAGCATGGCCTGTTCGGCGATGATCGCGATGACCTGATCCGTGGTGTTCATGACAGACCTTCCCTTCGGTACTCGGGGACGATTTAGTCATCCCCGTCCGATTTGGAAACCACCTTTCGCAGGGATGCGACCTCGCGAAGCAGACGGGGCAGCCGGCGCAGGGCCTTGTAGATTTCCAGCTGGTTTTCCATCTGCGTGGCGGGATAGCCCAGCATCGTCCGCCCCGCCGGCACGTTGGAAAGGGCCTTGGTCCCTGCCCCGAGGATCACGCGGTCACCGACGAAGATGTTGTCGCTGATTCCGGACTGTCCGCCCAGCACGACATTGTTGCCGATCACGGATGACCCGGCGATGCCGACCTGCGCGCAAATCAGCGTGTCGTTGCCGACAACTACATTGTGGCCGATCTGGATCTGGCAGTCGAGCTTGGTGCCGTTGCCGATGCGCGTGTCGCGGATCGTGCCGCTGTCCACGGTCGTGTTCATCCCGATCTCCACGTCGTCGCCGATGGTGACCGCCCCCAGCGAATGGATCCGGGCCCAGGATTGCGGCCGCGCGGTGCCCTGGTCGCCCAGCGTCTTGCGGGCATGTTCCACGGCCCCCGCCTCGGGGGTGACGAAGGAGAAACCGTCCCCGCCGATCCGCGCCCCCGGCTGGGCGATGAACCGTGCCCCGATTTGCACGCGCGCGCCGATGCTGACCATTTCACGCAGGAAACAATCCGGCCCGAGGACGGCATCCATGCCGATGAAACACTGCGGTCCGATCACAGAGTTCGCGCCGATGCGGGCGCCGGCGGAGATCACCGCAAGGGGGCCGACGCTGACACCCTCGCCCAGTTCGGCGCTGTCGTCGATCACGGCGGATGGGTGAATCCCCGCCGCGAAGCCCTGCCCCGGATCAAGCATCCGCGTGAGCCCCGACATCGCGAAGCGGGGCCGTTCCGGCAGGATCGCCGCGCGCAGCCCGAGGCTTTGCCAGTCGGCGCCGGGCCACAGCATGGCCACTCGTGCCTGGCCCTGCGACAGCATGCCTGCATACTTGGGGGTCGAGGCCATGGCGAGGTCGTCGGGGCCGGCGCTGGCCGGCTCCGAAGCCCTGCGGATGACCAGATCCAGATCCCCTTCGGCCCGCGCACCGATGCTGTCGGCAATTTCCCTGACCGTGTGGCCCATGGCGTCGTCCCCTGCATTTGCAGGGGCAGAACTACCCCTGAACGCCGCCCAAGACCACCCCCGCGTTGGCAAGCGCGTTCCAGATTTTCGCGTCCCGCCCATAGATGTCGGCGCGGTACTCCGTATGGCCGCGCGCGTTGGTCACCGCGGTGCGATAGATGATATGCACCGGTACCGGCTGTTCGAGGTTCACGCGGGTCTCGTTCCCGGTGCGCAGGATACGCTGGAATTCACCCTCGGGATCGTCCGTCTGACGCGAAAGCAGCGTGTAGGCAAAGTCGAACGGATCGGCCAGCCGGACGCAGCCATGGCTGAAGGCACGCACGTCGCGGGCGAACAGGTCCTTGGCAGGCGTGTCGTGCAGGTAGATGTTGTACTTGTTGGGGAACATGAACTTCACCAGCCCCAGCGCGTTCGACCGGCTCGGCGGCTGGCGCATGGAATAGGGAAAGTTCCGCGCCGAATAGCGCGAGAAGTTGACCGCGTTGCGGTTTACCCTGCGGCCCCTGCTGTCGGTGATGATGATGTGGCTGGCCGCGTTCGGGTTGCGCCGAAGGGCCGGAAGGTACTCGTTCGTGACGATGGAGCGGGGCACGTACCAGCTCGGATTGATGACCATGTGATCCATCTCGTCCGAGAATTCCGGGGTCGGACGGTCGTCGCGATTGGCCCCCACCACCGCGCGGGTCTCGAAGGTCACGACGCCATCGTCGATGACCTTGGCGGTGAAGTCCGGCAGGTTCACCAGAATGTGACGCTTGCCGCGTTCCGTGTTGAACCAGCGCTCCCGCTCCAGCGCAACGAGAACGGACTGCAACCGCGTCTCCACGTCCACGTTGATCTGCTTGAGCGTCTCGCCCCCGACGATTCCATCGTCGTTCAGCCCGTGATCGAGCTGGAACTGCTTGACCGCGTCGAGCATCGCCTGATCGAATGTCCGGCCATTGGTGCGGGCAAGGTAGTCCATGGCGATCAGCCGGTTGCGCAGGGCGATCACCGCCGGGCCGGTCGCGCCGCGCTCCAGCTTGGTGTCGGGCACACGAGGCCCCCAGCCGCCGCTGGCCAGAAGCTGTTCCATGGCCATCTTCTCTTTCAGCAGGGCGTTGTATTCCATGCTGCGCGGGGGCAGCGCGCGGAAGAAGGCGGCGGGTTGCGAGGTGGCGATTCCCGACAGGTAGGCACCCCGGTCGCGATAGGGGATTTCACGCACGATCCGGCTGTCGATTCTCTTGGGGGTCAGCACGCCCGTCTGGATGTCGCGGGCATAGGTCAGGAAAACCTTGCTCAGCTCGACTTCGGCAAGGCCACGGTCCCGCGTGGAGCGCACCGAACGCAGCCGGGCCAGCAAACCGGTCGGATCGTAGCGCGCCACCGGCAACCCGTGAGAGCCCGCCATCCGGATGGCCCGCATCAGTTCCGCGCGGCGCGCGCGACTGGCATCATCGGGCGCCGTCCAGATCGGCTGGTAGCCATTGTCCCGGTAGAAGGCCGCGATGTCCGCATCGTCCGCCGCGGCCTCTGCGACCGCCTGCTTGAACGCCGTGATCTGGGCCTGCGCCGGGACAGCGGCAACAAGGATCGCAAGGACGATTGCCGCCATCGCCGTGAGTGCCAGACGTCGACCGCCCGTGAAAATGCCTGTCATGAATTCCCCCTTGAAAATACGAGCAGTAGCAGGACCAAGTTTTCGGGCCCCGCAGGTAGACTGTCCATTCACATTTGCAACAGTTGCGTCGACCGCGGCACACCTGATGCGAAAAAAGCACCTGTTTTTATGGGGTCATGGGCCCCACGGCAAAAAATGCGCAAAATCTCGCCGAAAATTGCATCGGTTCGGAACCTTTTGGATTCAGCCCTTGGTAAAGAAAAACCGCTATGCAATAACGATGTTGCATCTGGGGAAGAGATGAACGGCCCATGTAACATCATGGCCACAGGCAGAGATGACGGGACAGAGATTATGACAGGCACCAGCTCTTCGGGTATGACCCGGCGCGCCCTGCTCGGCGCATTCGCAGCAACCGCTGTAGCATCAGCACCCACATATTCCAATGCAGCAGGCTTCCTTCGCGGCGCTGGCGATATCCGCCGGATCCGCATGTATTCCGGCCGGACCGGCGAACGCCTCGACATGATCTACTGGATCGAAGGCCAGTACATCAAGGACGCGGTTCAGGAAGTCACCTACTTCATGCGCGACTGGCGCAACGATCTGGTCAAGAACATCGACCTTCGGACGATCGACATCATGGCCGCGTCGCACAACCTGCTCGAGGTCAACGAACCCTACATGCTGCTTTCCGGTTACCGCAGCCCGCAAACCAACGCGATGCTGCGCGCCCGGTCCAGCGGCGTGGCCAAGAATTCGCTGCACCTGCGCGGTCAGGCCGCCGACCTGCGGCTCGCGTCGCGTTCGGTCAACCAGGTCGCGAAAGCCGCGATGGCCTGCCACGGTGGCGGTGTCGGCCGGTATTCCGGTTCCAACTTCGTGCACATGGATTGCGGCCAGGTCCGCAGCTGGGGCGGCTGACCGCCCCCTCTCGCTACATCTGATCCGATGTGCAAGGCGCCCCATGGGGCGCTTTTTTCATTTCGGCCCGGTATGTGGGCGAATATGTGCGCACCCCGTCAGGATCGTAAGGTTCGCGTAAGGTTGCACTGGTCAAGACCGCAGGACATCACAATGCGGACCCCGACCAATGATCCCCAAACACCGCCTCATGACCTGGCCGGAGCGCCCGGCCTTCACACCGCTGACCCTGAGCCTGCTCACCGCGCTGTTCATCTTTGCCGTTCACAACGCGACCTTCTGGCGGCTCGGCTCGGAAATCTTTGCCGGGCATCCGCTTTCCTTCGCCGGGTTCATCGCGGCGGTATTCTGCCTCGCGCTTGCGGTGCTGAGCGTCTTTTCCTTCCCTTACACGGTGAAGCCGTTCCTGACGTTCGTCCTGATACTCGGGTCGGTCACTTCCTACTACATGGACAGGCTGGGCGTGATCGTCGACCGGGACATGATCCAGAACGTGATGGTCACCACGGTCACCGAATCGAAACATCTGGTCACCTTCAGTTTCGTGGCGCAGGTCCTGCTGACCGGCGTTCTGCCCGCCGTGGTGGTCTGGCTCGTCCGCATCAAACCCCAGCGTCGCCTGAAGACGCTGCTGTTCCCTGTCGTCAGCCTGTTTCTGCTGCTGGGGCTGACCGCCGGGTTCCTGCTGGCGGACCTGAAGTCCTATGCCGCCGTGTTCCGCGAACGAAAGGACCTGATGAGCAGCTTTCAGCCCTTCGCGCCGATGGTGGGCGCGATCCGCTACGTGCGGATGGTCAGCGCCACCGCCCACGTGGAAGCGGAGCCGATCGAGGCGGACGCCCACCGCGGCGCGTCATATGAGGGACGCCGCAAGCCGATGCTGACGATCGTGGTGGCGGGCGAGACCGCCCGTGCGCAGAATTTCGGCCTGAACGGGTATGAGCGGGATACCACCCCCATGCTTGCGGAACGGCGTGTCATGAACTTCAGCAACGTCGCCTCCTGCGGGACGGCCACGGCGGTGTCCCTGCCCTGCATGTTCTCCAAGTTCACGCGTTCGGGGTATTCCTACGAAAACGGTGTCGCGCACCAGAACGTGCTGGACGTGCTCGACCACGCGGGGCTGCATGTGGAATGGTGGGACAACAACACCGGGGACAAGGGGCTCGCCAAGCGGCTCGACAGCCGAAGTCTCACCCATGCCGACAATCCGGAATTCTGCGCGGCAGGCGAATGCATGGATGGCATTTTAATAGACGAATTAAGGTCTTACGTCAAAGACCTGAAGCAGGATACCGTGCTGGTCCTGCACCAGATCGGCAGCCATGGCCCGACCTATTACCTCAGGTATCCACCGGAATTCGAACGCTTCGCTCCGGCCTGCCGAACTGCCGAGTTCAAGGAATGCACCAGCGAGGAAATCGTCAACGCCTACGACAATACCATCGCCTATACCGACAGCGTTCTGGCCGCGATGATCGACCTGCTTGCGGCGCAGAAGACCCTCGATACCGCCCTGGTCTACGTCTCGGACCACGGTGAATCGCTGGGAGAATCCGGCCTCTACCTTCACGGTTCGCCCTATTTCATGGCGCCCGACGTTCAGACCACGGTGCCGATGGTCCTGTGGCTTTCTGAGGGTTTCAAGGCGACCTTCGGGCTGGATGCGACCTGCCTCGCGAAGAAGGCCGACGACCAACTGTCGCATGACAACCTGTTCCATTCCCTCCTGGGGATGCTGGACATCTCGACCGAGGTACACGATCCAGCGCTGGATATCTTCGCATCCTGCCGCAGCAACCAGAAAGTCGCCCAGAAATGACCCGCCCCCCCTTCACCAGTTCCCCGCCAGTCAAGCCGGCCCGCGTGACCGGGATCGCCCATGTTTTCGCGGCGGCCGGCTATTCGCTGGGCGGGCTTCGCAGGCTCTGGCAAGAGACCGCATTCCGACATATCGTGCTTGCTCTGCTTTTGGGATTCGGGCTTCTGGCCTTCGCCGGGGCCGAGGCGACGGACTACGCCATCCTGCTGGTCCTGTTCTTCGGTCTGGTCGCCGTCGAGGCGCTCAACACGGCGATCGAATGCATCGTCGATCACCTCAGCCCGGACTGGGCGGCGTTCGCACGCGACGCCAAGGATTTGGGCTCGCTGGCGACGATGTGTCTGCTCTGTGCCAACGGCGTCTTCCTGGGCGCGGTGATGCTGCGTTCCTTCGCTGGATAGAGAGAACAAAGATATGAATATGCTCAAGATCGTGGCGGTGCCGATGCACCGCGAAGGCCGCAAGTTCGTGGCGATCTTCGCCGCGATCAGCGTCGCGCTTGGCCTTGTCTGGGAACCGCTGTTCTGGCTTGGCCTGGGCGCAACCGTCTGGTGCTACTACTTTTTCCGCGACCCGGTAAGGGTCGTTCCGCAGCAGGACGGATTGGTGGTGTCGCCCGCCGACGGTGTGGTTTCGCTGATCGAGGATGTGATACCGCATGCCGACCTCGCGCTGGGGAACGCGCCGCTCACCCGCGTGTCGATCTTCATGAACGTCTTCAACTGCCACGTGAATCGCGCCCCCGTCGCCGGCGAAGTGACGAACATCGTCTATCGGCACGGCAAGTTCCTGAACGCCTCGCTGGACAAGGCGAGCGAGGACAATGAACGCAACTCGCTGACCCTCCAGACTCCCGAGGGTGCCCGCATTGGCGTGGTGCAGATCGCCGGGCTGGTGGCGCGGCGGATCGTCTGTTTCGTCAAGGAAGGCGATCGCATCTCGACCGGTCACCGCTTTGGCCTGATCCGCTTTGGCAGCCGGCTGGATGTCTACCTGCCGCAAGGCATCGCACCGCAGGTGGCCGTCGGCCAGACGGCCGTGGCCGGAGAGACCATCCTCGCCAATCTCCGTGCCGACCGCCCTGCCCGCATCGGCATCTCCGAATGACCGAGAAGCGCCAACGCATCAAGCTGCGGCACGTGGTGCCGAGCATCGTGACGGTCTTCGCGATCTGCTCCGGCCTGACCGCGATCCGCATGACGCTCGAAGGCCACCTCGAGACAGGTCTGATGTTCGTGCTGCTTGCCGTCTTTCTTGACGCGGCCGACGGCAAGCTGGCGCGTTTCCTCGACAGCGCCAGCCCGTTCGGCGCCGAACTGGATACACTGGCGGACTTCTTCAACTTCGGGATCGTTCCCGGTGTCCTGATCTATCACACCCTGTATCTGGGGACGCCGCTGGCCAGCCTTGGCTGGCTGTCGATCCTGGTGCTTGCGGTCTGCTGCGCATTGCGGCTGGCGCGGTTCAACCTGTCGATGCGCAGCAGCGCCGACAGCCTGACCACGGACAGCTTCTTTGTCGGCATCCCCGCCCCGGCGCTGGCCTGCCTCGCGCTGATGCCGGTCTTCATGGAGCTCTACGGCTGGCAGAACACCGACCTGCCGGTTCTGAGGTCAGGCTATATCATCTGCATCGGCCTGCTGGCGGTCAGCACGGTGCCTACGTTCTCGATTAAACATGCCACGATACGGCGCAGCCATCTTCCCTTCTTCATGGTGGCGGCGGTGGTGCTCGTAGTCTGCCTGATCGTCTATCCCTGGCCCACGTTGATCGCGGGCAATTGCCTCTACCTCGGGTCGCTGCCATTCTCCTGGGCGGCACAGAAGAAACAGATCAGGGCTCCGCTTGAGCATGCGTATTCTGCTGATTGAAGACGAGGCGGCGCTGGCCCGCCCGCTGGTCGAGCATCTGGCGGCGGACCTGCACGTGGTCGAATGGTTCGACACGCTTTCGGACGCGGAAAGCGCGGAACGCGCCAGTCCTTTCGATGTCATACTGCTGGACCTTCATCTGCCCGATGGCGACGGGCTGGAGTTTCTCAACGCGCTTCGCGGACGGCGGGTCGGCACACCCGTCCTGATCCTGTCGGCCCGTGACAAGGTGTCAGACCGCATCAGGGGCCTCAACCTCGGCGCGGACGACTATGTCATCAAGCCTTTCGACCTCGACGAGGTCAAGGCGCGCATTCACACCGTCTGCCGCCGCAGCGAGGACAACCTCGCGCAGGTCATGCGCATCGGTGACCTTTCCATCAGCCTGGCGGATCACAGCGTCACCCGTGGCGACCGGCCCGTGCGCCTGACCACGCGGGAATGGCAGGTTTTGGAAACATTGGTGCGGCGCAAGTCGGCCGTGGTCCCGCGGGAAAGCCTCGAAGCCGCGCTCTACGCCTTCGGCGAAGAAGTCGAAAGCAACGCGCTCGAGGCGCACATCAGCCGTCTGCGCGCCAAGCTGGGCAAGGAACTGATCGTGACGCACCGCGGCCTCGGGTACGCGCTTTGCCCCTGATTCCACCCCGCCACAGCCTGCTGCGCAGCCTGCTGACGGCGCTCGCCCTGCCCGGCATCGCCGCCGTGGTGGTGGGCTGCGCGATCGTCTACGCCCTGTTCAAGGATGAGTACGACGAACTTCTGGACCAGTCCCTGACCGACAAGGCGCACCTCCTGCTGCAACTGCGGGAAAGCGCGGGCAGTCCTGCGCCGACGGTCTTCGAGGATCCAAGCCTCGATCCGGCGGAACGCACCCGGTTCTGGTTTCTCGATGCCGCTGGCGCGGTCACTGGCCTGTCGGAGCTTGCCGAGCCTTTCGAGGTCCCCGGCCTGGACCCCGGCACGTTCATCACCGCCAACGGCCATCGGCTGGTGATGTTGGAATCGGACCGCGTGCCGGGCCTTCGCGTCGTCCTTGCGGAACCGCTTGTCGAACGGAACGAGGCGATCCTGGACGTGATGTCGGCGGTCGTTCTGGGCTTCGTCCTGCTGGGTGTGCTGTCCTCCGCGGCGACCTTCATCGCCGTACGCCGTTCCGCCGGCATCGTCGCCGCGCTGAGTGCCGACATCGCCGCCAAGAACGAACACGACCTGTCGCCGGTTGACCGACGGCACACGTTCGCCGAAATCGAACCGGCGGTGGCCACGCTCGACATGCTGATGGCCCGCCTCGACACAGCGCTTCAGGCCGAACGCGCCTTTGCCACCAATGCGGCACACGAACTGCGCACCCCGCTGGCCATTGCCCTGGCGCAGGCCCAGCGGCTGAAATCGACCACCTCGGATCCGGCAACGGCCACCCGTGTGGCGGAGATTGAAACGGGCCTGAAACGTCTGGTCCGGCTCGTCGAGCGGCTGCTGCAACTGTCCCGTGCGCAGTCTGGTATCGGCCTCAATGCGCCTGTCACGGACATCGCACCCGTCATCGACATGCTGATGCGGGAACTGGGCGGCGCGCACACGCAGGCCGATGCGCCTGTGCTGATCGGCACCACGGCGCCCTGGCCATGCCGGCTGGACCCCGACGCGCTTGGGATCATCCTGAACAACCTCTTCGACAACGCCGCCAAGCACGGTGAGGGCCCCGTCACCGTGGATGCCGGCACACCGGGCCGGATCGTGGTCGCGAACGACTGCGCCCCGCTGAGCGAAACGGATGTGAGCGACATCAAGCGCCGCTTTGGCCGCCGCGCGCCGACCACCGACGGATTCGGGCTCGGTCTTTCCATCGTGCAGGAGCTTTGCAATCAGGCAGGCTGCGGGTTCGATTTCCAGTCGCCCCGGCCGGGCGACACACGCGGCGTCGCGGTCACCGTGACCTTCCCTCCGCGCGAGGACGCGACCTGACCTACTGGTCGGATGTCGACACCACGTGATCGCCGTCGATCCCGCCCATGGAATGAAAAAGCCCGCTGGTGTTGTTGACCCCGAACTTGCGCAACAGCTTGGCGCGATAGACCTCGACTGTCCGGTGGGAGATTTCGAGGTTGATGGCGATTTCCTTGCTCGTAAGACCTTCGGACAGGTAGCTGAGGATCTCGCGCTCCCGCCGGGTCAGGGGGAAATAGGGCCGTTCCGCGCTGAGATCGGCAAAGCTCCAGACCGCGCGGGCCAGCGGGTCTTCGGGGGTAAAAGAATGGCCCCGGACCCGGCACCAGAACAATGTCCCGTCCCGCCGGGCCATGATGCGTTCGTCCCAGTAACGGTTGGTCTCGCGCAACTGCTTCACGCCCCGGTCCCGGATGTTCACGAACTCCGCGTCCGTGGGATAGAGGATCGCGAAAAGTTGCCCCGCCAGTTCTTCCGGCGCATAGCCGAACATCTGCCCGAAGGCATTGTTGCACTGGCGGATCACCCGTGCCTCCGTCACCACCAGCCCCACCGGCGCATAGGTGAAAGCGAGGTCGGCGAAGAGCCCCTGCGCGTAGCAATCGTCAATAGGTATTTCCACGATCTTGCCCCGGCTGCGGTTATCCTCAATCCTCTCGAACACGTAAACGACGGGTGGGGTTCGTACAACCGCGGCCACCGCCCATAGGGAGGAAGCCATGAAGAATTTCGCGCGGTTCGCCGCCACCATTGCCACGTCGATCAGCCTGGCCGGCGCGGCCTGGGCACAGGAAGACCCGATCAAGATCGCCCTGATCCACGGCCTGTCGGGATCGAGTTTCGAAGCCTTTTCCAAGCAGGCGCAAACCGGTTTCGAACTGGGCCTCGAATATGCCACCGACGGCACGAACGAGGTCAACGGTCGTCCGATCGAGGTCATCATCAAGGACACGCAGTTCAAGCCCGACGTCGCGCGCGCCGTCCTGGCCGAAGCCTACGGCGACGACGAAGTGCTGCTGGCCGTCGGCGCCACGTCTTCGGGTGTGACACAGGCGATGCTGCCCATCGCCGAGGAGTACGAGAAGATCCTGATCGTGGAACCCGCCGTGGCCGACAGCCTCACCGGGCCTGACAGCAACCGCTACGTGTTCAAGACCTCGCGCAACTCGTCCATGGACATGCAAGCGCAGGCGCTGGCGCTCCAGCCGGACGAGAACCTCTACGTCGCGACACTGGCCGAGGACTACGCCTTTGGCCGCGACGGGATCACCGCGTTCAAGGCCGCCCTTGACGGGTCCGGCGCGACAGTGGTGACAGAGGAATACGTCCCGCAGGGCACCGCCGATTTCACGGCGGCGACCGAACGCATGTTCAACGCGCTGAAGGACAAGGAAGGGCGCAAGGTCATCCTCGTCTACATCGCCGGCGGCGGTGACGCGCCCGGCAAGATCAAGGCGCTGGACCCCGACCGCTACGGCATCGAGATTTCGATGGGCGGTCACATCCTGCCGGTCCTGCCGACCTACAAGCGGTTCCCCGGTCTGGAAGGCGCGGTCTACTACTACTACGAGGCCTACCAGAACGACATCAACAAGTGGCTCGTGGACACCCATCAGGAACGCTTCGACGGCCCGCCCGACTTCTTCACCGCCGGGGGCATGTCCGCCGCACTGGCCGTGGTGAAGGCGCTGCAGACCGCCGACAGCTACGAGACCGAAGACCTGATCGCCGCGATGGAAGGCATGTCGTGGGATACTCCGAAGGGCGAGATGACCTTCCGCCCCGAAGACCATCAGGCCCTGCAATCCATGGTGCACTTCAAGATCCGCGTGGATGACGACGTGGAATGGGCGATCCCCGATCTGGTCCGCATCATCGAGCCGGACGAGATGAACATCCCCATCGGCCGCGACAACAGCCAGTAAGCCCGCGAAACCCGCAAGGCACACCCGGTCCGCCCCTCTGGCGGGCCGGATACCCTCAAGGATTGCCAATCGATGCCCTCCCCGTCCCTGTCCACTCGTGACCTGACGATCCGTTTCGGCGGCCATGTCGCGGTCAATTCCGTCACCTGCGATTTTCATCCGGGCGAGACCACCGTGATCGTGGGACCGAACGGTGCGGGCAAGACGACCTATTTCAACCTGATTTCCGGCCAGTTGCCCGCGAGCGCCGGGCGCGTCGAGAAATCGGGCGAGGACATCACCCGTCTGTCGCCCTCGGCCCGTGCCGGCCGCGGCATCGGCCGCGCGTTTCAGCTGACGAACCTCTTTCCGCAGCTCAGCGTGATCGAGAACATCCGCCTGGCCGTGCAGGCCCGCGAGGGCGCGGGCTGGAGCCTGTTCCGCCCCGCCGCGTCGCGCCGCGACCTCATCCGCAGTGCCGAGCACTACCTCGACGCGGCCCGCCTGACCGACCGCGCCGACATGCCCGCCGCCAGCCTGCCGCACGGCGACCAGCGCAAGCTGGAGGTCGCCCTGCTGATGGCGATGGAGCCCGACATTTACATGTTCGACGAACCGACCGCGGGCATGTCGCTGGACCAGGCCCCCGCCGTGCTGGACCTGATCGGCAAGATCAAGGCGGACACCACCAAGACCGTCCTGCTGGTGGAGCACAAGATGGACGTGGTGCGCGCGCTCGCCGACCGGATCATCGTGCTGCACAACGGCGAGTTGCTGGCCGACGGGCCACCGGCCGAGGTCATGGGCAGCAAGATCGTCCGCGACGTCTACCTCGGGACCGCGACGGAGGAGACCGCATGAGCCTTCTGTCCCTGAAGAACATGAAAACGCAGATCGGGCAGTACCACGTGCTGCACGACATCACTTTCGACGTGCCCGAGGGCGGCGTGTTTGTCCTGCTGGGCCGGAATGGCGCGGGCAAGACGACGACACTGCGCTCGATCATGGGTCTGTGGCAGCCGCAGCCGGGATCGGTGGTCTTCAAAGGGCGCGACATCTCGCGTCTCGCCACGGCCGACATCGCCCGGCTGGGGATCGCCTATGTGCCCGAAAACATGGGCACCTTCGGCGGCCTCACGGTACAGGAGAACCTCGTGCTCGCCACTGCCGGAGGCCGTTTCGACCAGACCCGCCTGCAACGCATCTATACCCTGTTTCCCGCGCTTGAACAGTTCTGGACCAAACAGGCCTGGTCCCTGTCCGGCGGGCAGAAACAGATGTTGGCCGTCGCCCGCGCCATCATCGAGCCGCGCGATCTGATCCTAATCGACGAGCCGACCAAGGGGCTGGCCCCCGCGATCGTCGCCGCCATGGGCGAGGCCTTTCGCGAGATCGCACAGGATACGACGATCCTGCTGGTGGAACAGAACTTCAACTTTGCCCGCAGCCTCGGGCGCGACATGGCGGTGATCGACGACGGCCGCGTGGTGCACCGGGGCAGCATGGCGGACTTCGCCGCCGACACCGACCTGCAAGGGCAGCTACTGGGGCTTTCAGCATGATGACCAATCTTTCCGAGACGCTGGGCCGGTGGGGCGGCGTGAACCTTCTGCCACTGGCGCTGGCCGCCGTGGCCTTCGTGCTGATCGGCGCGCCCTCCTCATGGGTGACACTGACCGTGGCGGGGCTGTCCATGGGCATGATGGTCTTCCTCATGGCCTCCGGCCTGTCGCTGGTGTTCGGCCTGATGGACGTGCTGAACTTTGGCCACTCCGCCTTTATCAGCTTTGGCGCATTCGTCGCGGCGACCGTGCTGGCCGCGCTGTCCACATGGCTTGACGGAGGCTGGATGCTGGCCTCCGCCGCGCTGGCGCTCGCGCTGCTGGCCGCCATCGCCTTCGGGCTTGCGGCAGGCCTGTTCTTTGAAACCGTCATCATCCGACCCGTCTACCGCGACCACCTGCGCCAGATTCTTATCACGATGGGCGCGCTGATCGTCAGCGAACAGATCATCCTCGCCGTCTGGGGCGGCACCCCGGTCAGCGTGCCGCGTCCGGCATTCCTCGAAGGCGCCTGGATCGTCGGCGACGTGAGCATGGAAATCTACCGGCTCTTTGCCGTCGCGCTCGGCCTCGCGGTCTTTGCCGGGCTGATGGTCCTGCTGAACCGGACCCGCATCGGCCTGCTGATCCGCGCGGGCGTCGAGAACCGCGAGATGGTCGAGGCGCTGGGGTTCAAGATCAACCGCCTGTTCATCGGGGTCTTCATGCTGGGCAGCGCCCTGGCCGCTTTGGGCGGTGCGATGTGGGCGGGCTACGAGACACTCATCACCCCGGCCTTGGGCGGCGAGATGATGATCGTCGTCTTTATCGTCGTCATCATCGGCGGGCTCGGCTCCATCGACGGGACCTTGCTGGGCGCGATCATCGTGGGGCTGACGGCCAACTACATCGGCTATCTCGCCCCCAAGCTGGCGCTGGCATCGAACATGATCCTGATGATGGCGATCCTGATGTGGCGGCCCAGCGGCCTGCGCCCGGCAGTCAAGTGAGGCATACGGAATGAAACCGACCTACGGCACGATCACAGTCAAGACCGCCATGCTGGTCATCGCAGCCTTGCTGCTGTTCGCCCCCTTCCTCTTTCAGGACATCCGGGCATTGGAAGTCGCGGCGCGGATCTGCATCTTCATCGTGCTGGTGGCCAGCTACGACCTGCTGATCGGCTATACCGGGATCGTCAGCTTTGCCCATACGATGTTCTTTGGTTTCGGCGCCTACGGGTCGGCCATCGCCCTGAAACAGATGGGGCCGGGCTGGGATGCCGTGGCGCTGGGCACGCTGGTCGGTGTCGCCCTGTCGCTCGTCGTCGCCACGGCGATCGGGTTGATCAGCCTTCGGGTCAAGGCGATCTTCTTTGCCATGATCACGCTCGCCGCCGCGTCCGTCGTGCTGGTGCTGGCCTCGCAGCTGTCGCAGATCACCGGCGGCGAGGACGGCATCACCTACCGGGCACCTGACCTTTTCAAGCCCGCGACGAAGCTGGCGGTAGACGAGGACGGCAAGGTGCTGCGCTGGTTCGGCGTGGCGCTGAACGGCAAGCTCGCAGCCTACTACTTCGTCTTCGCCACATCGCTCGTCATGTTCCTTGTCATGCTGCGGATCACGGTCTCGCCGTTGGGGACCGTGCTCAAGGCGATCCGCGAGAACGAGGCGCGGGCCGAGGCGATCGGCTACCGCGTCGTCGCCTACCGCACCTTCGTGTTCTGCCTGTCGGCCGCAATCGCGTCGCTGGCCGGGTCCGTCTATGCCGTCTGGCTCAAGTACACCGGGCCGGACACCGCCCTGTCCTTTGCCATCATGATCGACATCCTGCTGATGGTGGTGATCGGCGGCATGGGCACGATGTGGGGGGCCGTGATCGGCGCGGTGCTGATGGTCATGGCGCAATACTACCTGCGCGACCTGATGGGTGCCGCATCCGAAGCGACGGCAGCCATTCCCCTGTTGCCCGAACTGCTGGCCCCCGACCGTTGGCTGTTTTGGCTGGGGATCATCTTCATCCTGCTGGTGTACTTCTTTCCCAAGGGAATCGCGGGCACCCTGATGGCAAGGGGAAGGCGCGCATGACCACGCCCCGCTTTGCCTTCGTCCCGGTGATGGATCACGAAATCCATGTCACCGAATGGGGCGCGCCCGGCAAACCCGCGCTGATGATGATGCACGGGCTGGCACGGACGGGCCGGGATTTCGACGAACTCGCCGCCGCCATGTGCGACGATTTCCTCGTCCTCTGCCCCGACATGATCGGCCGCGGCAAATCCAGCTGGGCCTCGGACCCCGGGGTCGAGTATTCGATCGAATATGCCGCCGGCATCATCGCCGATCTGCTGGACCACTACGGGATCGAACGCACCGCCTGGCTCGGCACTTCGATGGGCGGCCAGATCGGTGTCCACATGGCATCGGGCAAGGACTCCGGGCGGATCGAGCGCCTGATACTGAACGATATCGGCCCCGAGGTGCCCCTGCCCGCGATCGAGCGCATCATGTCCTATGTCGGCGAGCTGCCGCATTTCACCAGCCACAGCCAGGCCGAAACCTGGCTGCGAAGCGCCTACGCGCCGTTCGGCCCCGCCGCCGACAGCTTCTGGCAACGCATGGCGCGCACATCCACCCGCCGCTGCCCGGACGGTCGGCTGACGCTGCACTACGACGCGGCCATTCTGCACCAGTTCACCGATTCTCCGCAGGAGATGACCGCGTGGGACCGCTGGACGCGAATAACCGTGCCCACGCATGTGATCGGCGGCGCACGATCGGATCTTCTGACCGACGACATCCGGAACCGCATGCGCCGCAGCGGCCCGAAACCCGAGATGACCCTCCTCGACGATTGCGGCCACGCCCCGTCCCTATCCCGCCCGCAGGACATCAGCACCTTCCGAACGGCGCTCGCCACCTTGGCAGAAGCCCCGGTTGGCTGACCATAGAGAACCACGCTGCGCCATTTGTTATCAATCCGTTGCACGGCGATGTTACCGGAAACTGGGGTATGGGAAATCAATGGGTTAGGGGCGGAGTTCCCAGAAAACCAGGCGAAGATTAATCATACCCCCACGTCAACAACCGGCCCAACGCCCAAGGTTTCAACTATTTCAGACGCAGAGATTGCATATCCAAACGTGATAAGCTTTTGTCATCGCCGGTTGGTTGACTCGTCTTTGAAGACTCCGAACACTCGATCAGCGCATGGACACTAGGAGCGAATGCATATGGTCATTGCTGAAAGCACCGACAACGACCGAAAAAAACAGTATCTGGTCCTAGGCATGAGCCACACTGCGTGTATCGCAAGAGCTCATCAGGACAGACCCGAACTCGACAACGTGGCGGTCATCAATATAGGCAAGATCGAAGCTGGCGAGGAGCCAGCGATCTGGCCTTTCGAGCCAGATGTCGTCTGTCTCTCAATCGCCGGAAACAAACACAACATCATGACCTTATTCGAGCAACCTGAGCCATTTACCATAGCAGGTAAACAGCTCGATGATAAGTCGCGAACCTCTATTCCGCTTGCGGTTATGAAGGATGCAATCGCAGAAAAGAACCGTGGCACCGCGAAGACATTTAACAAAATGCATGACGAATTTCCAAATGCGAAATTCATCTACATCTGTGCTCCCCCTCCAATTTCAGACACTAGCACAATCCGGCATCTACCTGAGTTTTTTCAAAAAATGAGCGTGAACGGGTATGCGCCGAATAAGTTGAGACACGCAGTCTACAAGCTCCAATCGGATTGGTACGAGAAATTAGCTGAACAAAACGGTGCCCATTTCATCCCCCCACCTGCAGAAGCAGTGACCGAGGATGGAATGCTTGCGTCAGAGTTCTGTGGTGGAGATCCGACACATGCTAACCGTAAGTATGGTGACTTGGTTCTGAACCAGATATTGAAACAAGTGGTGTAAACTGATGAAAAGGAAACATCCTTATATCGGCCTGGACGATCGGCAGTTTTGGAAACGCGCTCCTGCAGGACCGAGTGGCCAAGATCTCGATCCCGTATCCGACGTTCCATTCGTACTTAAGAGCCAAGACAAGATCGTGACTGCGGGCAGCTGTTTCGCTCAGCATGTCGCGCGGTACCTTACCGAACAGGGATTTAATCACTACGTATCTGAGGCCGCCTACCCTTTCATAGAAGATGCAGTCGCGAAAAGGCACAACTACGGTCTGTTCTCTGCGCGATATGGCAACCTTTATACCGCCCGCCAGTTGCTTCAACTTCTCCAGCGCGCATATGGCTTATTCGATCCTGTTGCTTCCCATTGGAAAACTCCGGACGGAAAGGCCTACGCAGATCCATTCCGCCCTCAGATCCAGCCTGGCGGCTTCAGCAGCCTTGAGGAACTCGAAGCAGATCGTAAGCAGCATCTTGCCGCTGTTCGGCAATCTATCGAGAACATGGACGTTTTCGTCTTCACCCTTGGACTGACCGAAGCATGGCTAGACAAGCGCGACGGCGCAGTTTTCCCGATCGCGCCGGGCGTAGCAGGAGGCGAGTTCGATGAAGAAATCGTCGAATTCTACAACTTCGATCACGACGAAACTGCAGACGATCTGATGAGTGCGCTCCAGTTCATTCGATCGAAGAACCCTACCGTCAAATTTATTGTTACTGTATCGCCGGTGCCACTCAACGCCACCTATCTTCCTCGTCACGTTTGGACATCGACGACCTGGTCGAAGGCTGCTCTCCGCATCGCGGCCGAGAAGGTCACAGCCTCGTTGGATGACTGCTGCTATTTCCCGTCTTATGAGGTAATCACGAGCCCTCATGTCAGGGGAGGATACTACGCGGACGATGGGCGCGAAGTGCTACTCACTGGAGTTGACCATGTCATGGCACTGTTTGCGAAACACTTCTTCGAAAACACTCAATCGAAGGATGTTCCCGTTAGCCGCCCAGAACAATCGGAAGGCAAGAAACACAATGCCGACATGGAACAGTTGATCGAACTACTCTGTGATGAAGAAGCGATCGACAACACTTAGCCCGCGAAGAAATTAACGATCTCTTTTTAGGGAATTTCTTACACTTGGACTGCAAACAGGACGGATGGGAGCGAAATTTGAAACAGCCGATTATGCACGGAATGTCTGCATGTGTAAGGTGCGGAGCTCAACCCTATGAAATCGTAGAAGTTGAAGGTGGCTTTGCAGTGGCGCACTACTGTGACGACTATGAGAATATGGTGCGGAGCGAGACTGCTGAAAGTACCGAGGAAGCAATCAGGCTGTGGAACGCGCAAAACCAGCCCGCAATTATAAGCTAGGGCACGAGCGCTTATTTATTGGCGAGTTCGCCAACTTTCGAGATCGCTTCAAGCTTGTTCTCTTCAACATATCTCTGCCAGTCCACCACCTCGGTCCAACCATGGATGAAAACGAAGTCCAGCCCCGCGGCCGTTGCAGCTTGATGGTCTAATCGGCTGTCGCCCAGAAACAGCGCCGGCGACTGTATGTTGCCTGACGCCAGCTCACGCTCCAAGATCGTGCTCTTCGTGTCCGGGCTGCCAAAGATACCGCCGTCGAACAGTCGCGAGAGATCCCGCCTTCCGAATACGTCGCGAAGTTCATTCTGATCTCCACCGGAGACAATCAACCAATTGGCACCTTCGGTGGTATCGCGAAGCTGTTCCAATTTCTCCGTGACCGCACAATTCAGTAACCCATCCCGCACAGTTTCGGCGTAGAGACGAAGAAGCGCCTCGTGATCGGGTCCATCCCGGCCTGGCATCGCCTCCGGCTGGTGTTCGGGAAGGATCTGCTCAAGGAAATGGGTGAACTTGACATAGCGCGAGATGCCGCCATTGGCGACATGATACGCGACCAGTGCCTCCGCTGCAGCTTCACCATAGGGCAAGGCCGCAACCCGAAAAGCCGCCGTCTTGACCTGGTTGGAGTCGAGCACGACACCGTCGCAGTCGAAGACCAGTGTACGGTACCGAGAGAGATCAATCATACCTTGGCGATGCCTTGCAACACCATGCTTTCGGCGATCTGGAAATCCACGGGCCAGTCGATATCCATTCCCTCGATCTTGTCCATCCCGTAGATGAAGGGATTTTGGCCGATGCGGTCATCATCGTTTCGGTAAATCTCAGCCGGTGCGAGAAAAGCGGCGCTGTTGATTTCATGCAATGCCGGAAGAGTCTGTGTGCGCGGCCACTTCTCTACGGAACGATCATAATTGATGGGACCATTCTCGTCCCAAATGAATCCATGGATGACCGACGTGGTCATCAGGGAATCGTGTCCGTCATCCAATGCCTGCCAATACCGCGAGACAATCGCGTCATACGACGCTGCGCTCACAAAGGGTGAAGTCACATGCGTCCAGAGGATATCGCCTTCACCTATCAACTCGAGCGCGTGAGAAACAAGGTCGTCGGTGCTCGTCTGGCTCGAGGATAGTTCTTCACACCGCTTGTGAAGCACGATCTTGTCCGAATTCAGGGTCCCGGCATAATCGAGTATTTCTTCATCGTTCGTGGAAAGGAAGACCTTCCCTACCCCCTTCGCCTCGATCAACTGGCGCAGTTTAACCTCGATGAGCCCATTCTCGAAACCTGCAAAGGGCTTGATGTTTTTCCGCGGGACCCGTTCGCTGCCCTTCCGACAAGGGAGGAAGCAATTGACCGTCTGCATGCTCATGGCGCGCCTTACTCCAGGTAGCCGTAAAGGCTGGCGGTCGCGATGGCATGACGTGTGGGCGTCAACGACAACATCACGTCTGCTGTATGCGCCTTGTAGGCCGAAAGTATTTCCGCCGTCTCGTCGTTGCGACGGTCACCAGCGGGGTAGCCGTCGAACCCGGCCATCAGAATGCGCCGGGCGCCGCCGCTCGTAGCGATCGCGAGGGAGTAGGCAAGCACGAGCGGTGCCGGGACCTCGCATTGGGTGTCCTGAAAACGGAAACTGCCCGGAGTCACGGTGAGGCCGAAATCAAGCACTTCCTTGTCCTGCAGGTTCTTTCTCAGATCTTCGGGAAGCATGGAAAAAGGTGTGATCAGCGGCTGCGGCAGGCTAGTGTGCAGCTCGTAGTCAGCCATCAGGCGCACGGGGTGGCAGGCGACCCGCATGTCGATCAGATCAGAGTCGATCGCCGATTGAGTATTCAAGGACAGAACCAAAGGCTTCGTCCGACGGATATAATCCTCCAACGCAGCGCGGTGCGCCGCGACACCGGGCCCCGTGCCAAGAACAAGGACATCTCGGCCTTCCATAACCTCTTTGGGCGACCAGGCGCCCTGTGCCTCGCCGCGATAGAAGGTGCGCGCGCCGCTCAGCCGCTCCGAACTGAATTTCGAGCCGCCCTCGTGCCGGAGGAAATCGATCACGGCGAGAATGTCCTCGTCGCTGTACCGAGCGTCCCCCATCATTTCCTGAATGTAGGTCGGATGGATGCCGTATTTTCCAGAGAGATAGTAGTAAGGATTGGTGCCCCAGCCATAGTGGGTCTTCATCGGCTGGAATGTCTCCCGGATCAGGCTCATCAGCGGAACGAAATTGGCCGGCCGATTTCTAAGCGCTTCGGCTTCGATCACCAGCTCCTCGGTCCGGGCGTTGCCCGGCCCCCGCCCCATGCCTGTCACGGTCGCATCCAGCCAGGTCGCCCCGTCCGAAACCGCGCGCATCGTGTTCGCGAGCGCCTGACCCATGTTGTCATGCGTGTGGACACCGATTGGACCATCCCACTCCTTGCGCATCCATCCGATGATGCGGCCGACGTCCGCAGGGGACATGCTGCCCATGCTGTCAGCGAAGTAGAGCGCTTCGATCGGCCAATCCTTGGAGGTGCGGGCGTAGTGACGCACTTCCTCTTCCGTCCGCTCCGTGATCTGCATGAGATTGAAGCCGACTTTGTAGCCACGCTCCGACAGCCAAGTGACAGCCGGAAGAACCTGTTCGAACTCACGAAAATGACACGCAAAACGGACCAGGCTTACGGGTGTGGTGTCCGCCTTCTCGGGAAACAGACGTTCAAGCGTCGGCACCAGGCCCAAGTCGGTCAACAGATCACCGCCATTCAGCATCACGCCGACTTCCAATCCGTCCGGAATGGTGAGCGAACGGATGAAATCGTCCGTCGCATAGGCACAAGGCCCCTTGAAGCCGGAGTTTTTGACAAAGCGGAAGCCCAGTTCGACGATATCGACCTGCGCCGCCTTCATCGCCTCGAGGTAGCGATTGATCAGTGGCGTGGAGAAATCCCAATCGTTGTAATAACCGCCGTCCCGAAATGTGCAGTCTAAAATCTTAATGTCCGACATCTGGACCTCTATAGTTTTCTGAACGTCGCTTACCGTCTAACGCACTGCGCTGCAACGGACAGTGTCAGCCCGCAGCGCGTGCCGCCGAACGGTCCGCTTCCAACAGCGCGAGAAGATCTGCCAGCACGACATCGCCATAGCGGCTGTTCATGTGCACGAAATCGTCCTCGGGATGCGGCTTGCCAGCCTCCATCTTGACCGAGTTCGTGTTGAAATCGAAGTCGGTCGTGACGCCGTTGGCCGCCAGTGTCGCGTTGCTCTGCCGGTAAAAGGAGATTCCATGCTCTTCACACCAATGCGAGCAGTGAGCATAAAGTTCGTCCAGGACCCTCCTTAGCAAGAGATTGTCTTTCACTTTGTCAAGGTACTGCGGGTTTTCCGCGACTAGTGGATCGGTGGTGAAGATAAATTTCTTTGAAGGCGCTGCATCCGTAACGACTTTCATCAACTCGCGCCCCAAACGATGATCCCACCACACTGCGATCTGTTCTGCCAATGTCTCGTCAACGAATGATTTGGACAGCGTTTGAATAGTTTTCAGTCGACCTGTGATTTGCGCGGCTATACCGGAGAGCCTAACAGCCATTCCGTAAAATATTATGGCATCAAAATCGGAAAGCGGCAGGTGCCCATACCTTCCCGAAGAAATGATCTTGGACCGCTCCGGCGCTGGGGAAATCAACTTCCCATCTGAATATTTGATCTGGTCAAAGAGCCTACCTGCCGCACCCCAGTAGACGACATCGTAACCTGCCGTTCCAAAAGCTTTCATTCCACTTTCTGATTGTGCAAGAGCACCAAGATGGCTGTTACCAATGATACAGATTTTGGGCATTCGGTTTAGATCTCCGAGAAGTTCATTTGCGAGCGAACGCTTCGAGGATCTCTTCCTCGCACTTGATATCGTCGAGCTCCGCTTCGGCTTCAGGTACCGAAGCCGAAGCAGCTACCTTTTCAACAGGCGCGGGCGGCGTTGATGTTCCGCCATCTTTGGACACATCGCCCGAAGAGTGCTCAGAAATGCCCGACATGAAATGGCTCATAACGAAGTCCACGCCCCGACCGGAAACGGTACGCATGTTCGGATCATAAAACATTCCGCGAAAGCTGGGCGCTGTTATTATCTCATATGACGGGAAGTAGTCGACGGCCCCCCAACTGTCCGACACTGCGCCAGCCACCGCTCGCAAGACGGACTTTGAGTATGTCGTAGACACGACCACGTGTTTCCCGGCTGCTGTAGCGGTAAGCGGCACCGGTGAAACTGTCAGCAGAATGCGAACGCTTGGATTTACATCTCTCATGAGGTTCAATGCTTCTTGGAGATGGCTGTGCACATCGGTGTAGCTATAGTTCCGGAAGACGTGTGCTTGCGGATCGAATGTACCAGCATTTGTCCCAGGACATGTGGCGTAGGTAAATCCTCGCTGTGCGTTCTCCCAGCTTTCCGTAAGACCCAAGGTGAAGACAAACAGATCAGAGTCGGTCAGGGCTTTCCGAAATGCCTTGAGAGTCTGGTTTCTGGAGGCCTGCACTTCATCAGGAGAGGCGAAGCCATTCGGTTCAATTGCCGGTCGAAACGGATCAAAAAATCGGCCATCCCGCTCCCAAACCTCGCTAGGCACTAGTTCATGGCCGAGTGACCACTTCACCCACTGTAGCAATGCTTTTGCAGAGTAGATGTTCCCCGTCCGAGCCGAGAATACACCGTAGTTGAAACGACTCCTTAGCTTCTCTGACGCGAAGTTGGGACCGGGTTCGCAATCGAGCCAAGAAAATCCGTTTTTCCTCAAAGCGCGGCTAATGTGCTGCGCGAAGCACGATCCAAAAGTTACAACGCTGTCAGAAGGCAGGAGAGCATTCTTTGGCGACCACAGATCGGACGTCTCCAAAGGATTGCGCTCGGAGACGGCAGTCCGCCAGAACGCCGGCGCAGGAAGATCGCTATAGGGATGGGTCATCAACAGTACCTCGCATTCTCGTCTGGGCCGGATGGTGTCCGAATCAAACCTCTAGGAAGAAACACAACTCGATCTTCAGGAACGACCAGCTTCCTGTACAGGATAGATGTCAAACGCCGCCTTCTTCAGTCGCTCAACTGCGTCTCCCGTTACTCGCAAACTGCATTGAACGTAGAGATTGAAATCTGCATCGGCACGCTTGTCTGGCTTCGTCGTGCACAGCATAAGGTGCACATTGCGGTGCGATATCCGAAGCTCTTGAAACAAGGTAAGCTGCTGGGTAGCAGACGCGACAGCACTCTTGAATATTCTCATGCCCTCGTCGGCCACTTCGCTAGCTTTTTCAACGTCTCCCCGCCGGGCTAGCAAAGCACAGTAGATCAATAGCGCCATCGACAGGTTATATGCTGGCGTAAAGAAATTTGTTATGCCTTCAGCAACGGATCGGCACCTTTCGAGGGTCGAAAAAAACTCATCGTACCGCCGAAGCGACAACTCCAAATGCCATTGTGCGCAAAGAAGAGAGACTTCGAGATGCTCACGATTGGTTCGCGGATGGTTTGTGATCTCACACTCGCCGACATGAGATAACTGCATCTTTACATGGTCCAGCGCTTCCTTCTGAAGATCGGTGTCATTGAGCTCGATGGATTTGTAAGTCATCACCACGGCTGCACCGACGCGATACGCACGCATACCGGTAAAGCTTTCTGAAAGCTGGCGCGCGACAAAGTACTGTAGCGCCTCATCACCGTAGCGATGGATTTTTCTAAGAAAGACCGCCTCATAGGCCTTGTTGTCAGTTGGGAAAATGTCGGAAAGAAATGCCTGTGCTTCAGGCGAAAGGCTGAGCCACTCAGGGAGGTCACAAATCACCGAACACAAGGGGCCGTCGGCGGCTTCAGTCAAGGGCACGACGATCTCAACACCTTTGCCATCTTTGCCATCCAGCACTTCACCTTCACCGAACACTTGCGCGCGGGCAGGAACGGCTTTGTTTTGGTAGTGCAAAGTTACTGAAAACTCGTCTCCGTGCCGGCCAAGTTGGGCGCTTTCCTTGGCGGCGCCGAAGAGCACCAGTCCACGATGTGGCTGATAGCTAATGTCCTTCACGACGATTCGGTCTACAGTACCTTCAGATTCTTCGCCCATACCCAATCCCGCTTACAGAAAATGTCGCGGGTGACTGGTCGCACAATATTTCCGAGATTACGAGTCTGGACCGTCACTTACACCAGCCTCTTACTGCGGTCTCCGATTGGCAAGGAACTCATCGCAAGTGGGAAAGCCCGCGCGACGCCTGCCACGCGACATTCCCAATGGCGGTCAAAATTAATCGGCACCGGCCATTCTCAATTACAGTCCGAGTTGTCCATCATGTCGTCAGGCATCTGCGTGTTGCACAGAATGCCGGCCTGAAGGTCAGTGCCGACCAGGCGGACGCCCTCGAACACGGCGGCCCGCAGGTCCGCGCCCTCGAAGGTCACGTTGGTCAGCTGCGCGTCGGAAAAGCTGGCACCGGAGAGATCCGCGCCGTTGAACGACACGTTCTCGAGCACGGCGTTGTCGAAGATCGAGATCCCCAGGCCGGCATTTGTAAAGTCCACGTTCCGGAACGTGGTCTCGCGGACATCGATGCCGGTCATCCGACGTTCAGACAGGTCGATCTCTTCGAACAGGCAGCCCTTGCACTGTCCAAGCATGCGAAGCTGGTCGGGATCTCCCTGCTCCTGCGATACCGCCCCGTGGGGGGTGACCATGATCGTGGCGCACAGCATGAACAACGGCGCCACGAAGCGGGAGCGCCCCCGGATGGACCTGGCCATCAGAAGTCGAACAGCTCGCCGAGGAAGGAGCTCCGCTTCTTCTTGTGCGGGCGGCGATCGTCGTAGTCGCGGTCATCGTAATCCGCGCGCTCGTACCGGGGTGCCGCAGCAGCCGGCGCCGCCCGATCGATGATCTTGTCGAGCTCGCCCCGGTCCAGCCAGACGCCCCTGCATTTCGGGCAGTAGTCGATCTCGACCCCGCTGCGGTCGGTGATCACGAGGGTCTCTCCGTCGACTGGGCACTGCATGTGGTCCTCCTCAAGGCGCTGACATTTCAGCCGAGGTAAGCGCTGCGGGGCGATTTACAATGCGCGGCCGAAGAAAGCTTTCCGGAAAGCCGGCGCAAACCTGCCCAGGGCGTGTGCCTGCCCTCCCCGGCCGGAATATCTTTGAAACTTCGCGGGACGTCCCTCCGTAGCTACTGGCAACAGGGCAATGACGCCCTGCACAACTTTGGAGGAAAAACATGATCCGCAAGACGATGATGGGCGCCGCGCTGGCCGCAACCGCAACCATGGCTTCGGCCCAAAACCCGATGGTGGGCGGGGCCGAGATGTTCCCCGAGAAGAACATCGTGGAGAATGCCGTGAACTCTCCCATCCACACGACGCTGGTCGCGGCCGTCAAGCAGGCGGAGCTGGTGGACACGCTGTCCGGTCCCGGCCCTTTCACGGTCTTCGCCCCGACCGATGAGGCCTTCGGCATGATCAAGCAGGAATCGCTCGAGGCGCTGATGCAGCCCGGAGCGAAGGACCAGCTGGCCCAAATCCTGACCTGCCACGTCGTCGCAGCCGACGCCATGTCATCGGCCATCGCCGGCATGATCGCGGATGACGACGGCAACCACCCGGTCGAGACGGTCGGCGGCTGCACGCTGCAGGCCATGATGGACGGCGACAACATCACCCTGACCGACGAGAACGGCCGGGTCGCAACGGTCACCCAGGCCGACGTCAAGCAGTCGAACGGCGTGATCCACGTGATCGACCGCGTGCTGCTGCCGAAGCAATAAGGCTACTTGGCAAACCAGGTTGAGTACCTTGGGCCACCTGTTATCTCCCGACAGGTGGCCATTTTTATGCACCGGCGTCCAGAAAGGTGCCGCCTTCCCTACCCTGTCCTGAGACCGTCAATGTGGCGGTGCACTGCCGAACAAAGATGGCGGTTTTTGACAGACGGTGCGCCGCTGCTTTACAATCTTCACGTGCAAAGCATGAAGAGGAGGTTCCCATGCCGATAAAAAAGCTGAGCGCGATTTCCGGCGAATTGGTAGATTCAGCCACAGCCCTTTTGAGCGCTGCGCGACTGGTGCAACGCGAAGGCCTCAATCCTGACATTTCGAAATCATTGCATGACCAGGCCGAGAAGCTTGACCGGTTGTCGGCCATGCTGAAGGACGCCGCGCGCCCGAAGGTGTGCTGATCTGAAGATCGCGCGAAGCACAGGACTTGGCACCATCACTCGATCTGCTCTTCCAGCAGCGAAGTGATCTTGCGCCGGCGGAAAAAGTGGCGGATCTGGTCCGTCATCACCTGCTCGGGCACGAAGTACGGCTTGCCATCCTTCCAGTCCGCGGTGAACTTGCGTCGCGCCGCGACGATGTGCGGGGCGTGACCGTCGACCGCGGCCACCGTCAGCTCCATCTCCCGCACGCTGTCGAACAGCCCCTCTGAGCCAATGCGCGCATCGGCCCGGTGCAGCAGGTCCAGGAACGATCCGATGTCGATGAACTCACCGCTTTTGATCGGCCCTTGGTTGGTGCGGGTCAACGGATTATCGACCTTGTCCAGGGCGACTTCCTCGCGCTCGGTAACCTTCACGGTGTAGGCCTTGTCCTCCGTGACGACCTTGGCCATCACCTCCATCAGGTAGATCGGCTCCGCACCCATGTTGGTGACGAAGCAATGGGCGTTCTCATCCTGCGCGATGGAGCGGTTGATCAGGATCACGGCCTGCCGCTGCCGCCGGAAGTTCATCCAGAGGATATGGAGGTAGGCCAGCCAGACCACCGCCGTGAACAGGCTGATGGCCACCTGCAGCGTGCCGGAGTTGCTGGCGATCCAGTCGAGCATGTCGTCGCGTTCCTTCGTTCGCATGGTTGCACACGACGGGCAACGCATGGGAGCGGGGATCGTTTCGAAGGGATTTGGGTAGAGTTATGTCGCTTTCGTTTCCAGAATAGGTGAACGGAGCGCTCGAGGTGTCGAGGTTTCCGAAACAGAAAAGCAGCTTGTGAGGGCGGAGAGCGGCCCTTCGCGGGGGATCAGCCATCTACGTCGGCTATGCGGACAAAGCTGCCTTCCGATAATGAGCTATGCACGTTAGAAAACCATCATGCAGGTGGCACTCCATCAGACAGAACAGATACAGTCGGCTGTGCTGATCTTGCACCGCCGTCTCGGCGACACGCTGCTTGGTGTATATCTGCATGGATCGGCCGTATCCGGCGGTCTCCGGCCACAGAGCGACATTGATCTTCTGGCCGTGGTTCAGTCCGAGCTGACCGAGAGCCAGCGCAACGGGCTGTTGCTGGACTTGCTGCATCTTTCCGGACGCCATCCTGCCGTGCCGGGGGGCGCCCGCTGCCTTGAAGTGATGGTGTTTTGCCAAGCCGAGCTCAGCCGCGGTGACTACCCGGCGCGAGCGGAGTTCGTTTATGGAGAGTGGCTGAGGGAGGCTTTCGAGGCCGGTGAGACGCCGATGCCTGAACGAGATCCTGAATATTCTCTGGTTATCGCACAGGCCCATCAGGAGGCCATTCCGTTGTTCGGACCGCCGAGGAGCGAACTTCTGACGGACGTTTCGACAGAGCATGTCAATCAAGCCATGCGCGATGCACTTCCGGACTTGTTGAATGGATTGCGCGGGGACGAGCGGAATGTCCTGCTGACGCTTGCGCGGATGTGGCACACGGCGAGCACGGGGAGGTTCATCACGAAGGATTCTGCCGCCGAATGGGCGATTCCGCGATTGTCTGACTTGGATGCTATGGCACTCGATCATGCGCGCCGGGCTTATCTTGGCGAGGTCACGGACGATTGGAGCCGCCAAGGCGATGCAGCCCGAGAGTTGGCGGGGCGCATGAGCGAGAACATCATCAGCTCAATGTAGCGAGGATGGGCTTCCTTCCCGGTTACGTGCGGCGGGGTCGCCGCAAATGTCGTGGAAGGGCTCGAAGCCGCCGTTCGCCGCACAGGCGCGAACGGCAGATCCACACCGTCACTCCGCCCGCTTGGACAACAGCGCTTCGATACGAGCCATCTGTGCCTTGAGCTGGTCCAGTTCCCGAAGCTCCACCTGCTGCTTGGCGATGATATCTTCCTGCGCCAGCGTGTAGAGCGTGAGCTCCTCGACCTTCTTCAGAAGAGTCATCTGCATCGCTGTCATGTCGACGCCGTTCGCCTTGATCTCCGCTTCCGAAGGCACGTCCGGCAGGTGGCTGTTGGTGTCGATGAATTCACGCACTTCCGCCAGCGGGCGCAGGGGATAGTCCGCCGCGAACACGTAATCCGGGACATTGAGTTCGGTGTTGTTCACCACCAGTTTGCCGGTGACGACGACTTCATCCGGGCGGCCGTTGCGCCCCAGCTTGAGCAGGTTGTTCGCGGCGGTATTGTCGATCTTGAACGGGGTGTTGCCCCCGGCAATCCCGACGTTGAGCCGGCCTGAGCTCTGCTGGTTGCGGAATTCCCACGTTGTCGGGATGTCGCCGAGCTGGCGGATCAGGAAGCCTGAATCGGAATTGGGCCCCTCCGCCGTGAACAAGGCAAAGGCATTTGCCCCGTCAGCGCCTGTGTAGACGGTCAATGCCTCTTGGGGAAACTGGGTACCGATGCCGATATTTCCGTTTTCAACGATTGCCAGGCTGGACTCGGGAGCGCCGTAGTCGATCGAGAAGATCCAGTCCAAGGTGTCATCATTCGAGATCGTGAAGCGGTTCGCACCAAGGACATTCCACTCGGTCGTGTTGAACAAGGGCTTGAAGCGTATCCCGGGGGATGCCTGTACGATGTCGATGGAAGCGGACGGCAACGATGTGCCCAGGCCAACGCGATTGTTGCTGGCAATGTACATGGCATTGCTGGACGCCCCGGCCGCGATCGAAAACGGCACCGTGCCGCTGCTCGTGTCCTGGATCGAAAAGTACTCCGCACCGCCTGCATTGGAATCGTTGACGACCAAGGCCCAGTCGTTGTCCGGAAAATCGAGGCCTGAACTATCAACAAAGTCGAGCCGGGTCCGGACGCCGCTCATCTTGACCGAGCTGGCCCCGCTGTCCGGAAAGGTGCCGAAAGGACTGTCTGGACAGGCACTGCCGACGCACAGCTGGTGCCTGATGGTGGCGTCGGTGGTGGCGAGCAGGTTCTGGGCCTGCACCTGCCCCGAAAGAAGAGTTGTCGAGGCAATCAAGCCGGCACAGGAAACGTGGGAGATAGCGCGCATGGAACAGACCTTTCATGAAAATCAGCTTGATTGGAATGGGCCTGAAACCTGCAGACCCACCCCAATTCGTTTGCGTGTATTGAAAATGCGTTGCCGCCAATATGACACGAAAATTAAGCTTCAAGCCCGTGAGTCTGTCAAGGCGGCCGCGCTGACGACATCACTACGATCTCATGGTTTCTCCTGGCCTTTCAGATGTCGTGGAGATTGCGACCTCGAGAGCCTTTCATTCCCAGCCATCTGCGCCTGCGCCCTCTTCAACAGTCCCCCCGTGGACGCCTTCAGCCGTTTCACCGTGTCGCCCATGGTGGCCTCGATATAAGCCACTGCGTCCATCTCCGGGCTGTTGCTGCCGTCTTGGACAGCCTTTGCCAAGGCACGGTCGAAAGCCTCATGGAGGGCCTCACGCAGGATTGCGGTGGCACGCTCACCCAGATAGCGGCGCGCCGCGATGCCGACCGCGCCGAAAATGGCGGTCAGGATGCTGGCGATGATCGGGATCAGGATCTGCATGATCTGCGTCAGAAGGATGTCGTTCATTGGTCTTTCCTTTCGGGATGAGGAGGCGTCAAGCCTCGTTGATGCTGGATGCCTCGGCCGAGGTCATCGGCGGCAGGCCCGGTGCGGGCAGCGGCCATGTGGACGGCCAGCGCCAGGACGCCGGCACGAACCGGTTCTTGTCGATCGGGACGACACTGACGCTGTTGCGCTGGTTGCCGCCCAGGCAGTAGATGCGGCGCTCGTCCTCGCCCACGGCGAAGGCGACGTGCCCGCCGCCGTTGCGGGTGATCGAGATCACCGCGCCCACCGCCGGCCGGCAGGATTGGCCGAAATGCCGCCAGTTCAGCGCCCAGTAGGGATTGCCCCGCAGTGGCGACATATCCTCTTGCGGCAGCGCCAGGCGGATGCAGGTCTCCACGAAGTCGCCGCACCAGGGAAAGCGGGACGGGTCGCCCAGGGCGTGCCCGTCGCTGCCCAGCCAGCGGCGCAGGATGCCGTTGTCGCGGACCTCGTGCAGGCCCATCCGCTTGTAGCCTTCGGCCAGCCAGGGCACGGGCGCGGTGGTCACTGGCGTTTCGGGTGGTTCCCGGCGGTGCAGCGCCGCCCAGGTCAGCGGCCCCACGTAGTCGCGAGCACGGAAGCCGATCGAGCGCTTGAACGCGATGATCGCGGCCGAGGTGCGCGGACCTTTCAACCCGTCGAGCGGGCCGGGATCAAACCCGCGCTTTTTCAGGGCGATCTGGATGTCCCGGTCGCGGGCGGAATACTTCAATGCCATGGTGTTTCCCCAATGCAAAAGGCCCGCGCGATGGCGGGCCGGGTTACGGGTTGTCTGGTGGATCAGCGGTGCGTTCGATCCTCGATGCGCGTGATCTTCTCGCCCATCCGCTGGATGTCGCCGGCCATCTCGATCTGGCGTAGGTTCTGCTCCTGCTGGTTGGCCAGCATTTTGCGCAGCAGCGGCGTCAGCTCGGGCGCGCCGCAGCTCATCTTGGTGATGGCGTTCGCGGTATCGGTCAGGGCCGCGCTGGTCGGCTGACCCCGCTTGATGCCCCGCAGCCCTGCGACCAGGGCTACCACGGCAGCGGCAAAGCCCGTGCCCAGGACCGTGACCGTTTCCTTATCGAGATTGCTCAGAAAACTGTTGAGCCAGTCGGACATCAGCGCCGCTCCTGTAGGCCGAGAGTGCGTCGAACAACGCCAATACAAGGTAGGTCCCGACCCCGGTGCTGGTCGGGACGTCGAACTTCAGGACGGGCCAGTAGAGGCCCATCGCGACCATCGAGAACACACAAGTGCCGACGATCGCCCCGATCATGCGAATGAGCGGCGTGCGGCGTGGCAGCGTGCCGTTGATGTAGAGTGCGCAAAGCCGCGCGGTGGCCAGCAGCGCCATTGGCGTGGCGATGGCCGCGTCATCGAGGCCGATCGCCCGGAAGGCCCGGAAGGACGGCGAGGCCAGGGTTTCGCCCGGCAGGGACAGGGTAACCGCGAAAGCCAGCATCACGAAGCTGGCCAGCCATTCGGTCGCCCTGCCCTGTTCCAGCAGGTTCAGGCGCATGGGATTGAAGCGGGACATCAGCTTATTCCGTTCGCAACCGCACGATACCGGCCCGTCGCCTTAAGCCGGATATTCGATGTGTGATCGTTGTCCGTAAGAAGGCCGCCAGATGTTCCGCTGAGGTCTCGCCAGCGGAATTCCATGTAGCTTTGGCCGTTTGGTATCTCTCCGACCAGTTCGATGTTGGTTCCGGTCTTACCCAAGCCGCTGATCGGCAGGGCTTTGCAAAGGAAACTCTGCCCTTCCAGCGATGCAGCTGTAAACGGTAGGCTGACCCGAACAGTCTTTCCGCTTGGCGTGAAGGTCCAGCCCGTCGATTGCACGTCGAGCGTAAACTCCACATAGCCGTTGTCGTCGCGGGTATATTCCAACTTCCGATTGAGTTGTGCAGGAGGTGTCTCGCCCCCGTGGTAGATTTCCGTCAGGAAAATTTTCGGGACATGCAGGCGCGCAATCCGCTCGTCGGTATCCATGTTCTCGAATATATGCCGCACGTTGTCGATAGCCGTGCCGCCTTCGGTCGTATAGAGCGTCGTCGCATCCGTATGGCGGATATGGACCGAGTTTGCCGCGGCTGCGGTGCTGGTGACCCTGTTCCGTACAAGGTTGTCATAGCCGATCGCCACGCCCTCAAAACGGTTGCCGTAGCACTCGTCACCCTCGAACCTGACAACAAAGCCTTCCGGCGCGGGCCACTCGCGCAGTGTGAACTCGGCTTGCTTGACTGTCGCGCCGCGAGAACTGTTGAACCAGATACCCTCAGCCCCGTTCACTGCGTTCAGCCCGCCCTCGCCGTCTGGTTCGTATCCAAAGTCCTCGACGGAGAGATGATTGATCGTGACAGGGTGGTTCGACGCGCGGAGGTCGACCGGAGTGCGACGCGTCTTCACGAAGCGGGCGTGGTTGATGACAAAGTTTTGTCCTTGGCTGATGCCGTCTTGCGCCGCGTTGACATAGCCGCCGTACTGGTCAACCCCGAACACATAGGGGGCGTACCCGTAGTTCATTTCTCGGGTGTCTTTAAGCACCTGACCTGTTCCGCGAGTAAGCAGAGAAGGCAGCACGCACATAAGCGGATCGTCCGACGTGTCGCCCGCCGCGCCGCCGCCGCTGACATAGATGCCGCAATCGCACAGGTAGTCGGCGATGATAACGCCGTTACCGATCATGGTCTTGAAATCGACCGGCACAAAGCCGCTGTCGCCGCGCTGGTCTAAGAACGGCGCCTCAAAGTTTGACGTAGGTGAACCGTAGATGTGCACGATGCCGCCGTGCCTGAGATGGTCGATGCCTTTGGGCGCTAGGCCGGAGCGGCCACCTGCCGACTTCACCTGACCACTCTCCGAAAGGTTGATACGGAAATGACCGTCCCAATGCAGCTCCGCGCCTGTGCCGCCTGCGGAAAATGACATTGCCGACCGGGCCGAAATGACCTTGAGTTTCGTGCCGCCAGCCGGGGCCGTTGTCGTGGTCAGCCGCCACACGCCGCCGACCTGAGCGATGCTGATGTCCGTGCCTACGGTCAGCTTGGTCTCGGTGCTTCCGTCCGCTGCAATGACGCCGGCCTGAAACCCTTCCGACGAGCCGTCGTAGGCCCAGATCGCCGGGTTCAGATCGAACATCGTGGTGCTGCCGTCGCAATCGAACACTTGAAACCGTTCTTCCGGGAAGAACTCGGCATTGCGGTCACCGCGGATGCGAACGATCCGCCCCGTTGTCAGGAAGTCCAGATACGAGTACCGGAAAGGGGTGCCGTCAGGCGGTGCTTTGAAATGCGCGATCCAGCCCTTCAAACCGGACATCCGGATCATTTCTTCCGCGATACCCTTGAAATCGCTGGCGATGTCGGACGACGATCCCATGTGGTTCGTGGTGAGAATGTCGTCAGGTGGCACCCAGAGGTTGAGGTAGGCGCTTGCTGGGGCGCTGCTGTCTTTCTTGAAGCTGACCCCATCCGCGAAAGCCATCGCCTTGTTAGGTACAGCGGCAGGAGGCGCGTTCCGCCAGGCTTCAAACCCCTCAAACGTCTCGAAGACAGCCGGCTGCCGGTCCGCGATCGGTGCCAGCGGCACTTCCTCGCCATCTGGCGTCTGGAAGAAGTCGGGATATGTGCCGTACCAGCCAGACGTGTCGCCGCCTCCGGAGGCGCGCATCAGCGCCTGGTTGGTCACGTTTACCGCCAGCGCGCCCCTGCCCTTGCCGTCATGGGTATTGACCGGCGCCGCTGGGTCATCGAACTGCGCGGCGGTGAACTCGCCCACCCGCACGTGGCCGATGTCGCTGACCCGCAGAACATCACCAACGAACAAGTTGCCTTCGACCGTCGCAGCCGGACCCAGCAGATCGACCGCGACGGACGATCTCAGAACGGCCCGCGCCGCGCCTGGTGCCACGAAATCCCAGCCGAGGTAGTTCGTGGAACTCGCGCCCACCGATCCGTTGAACGCCGCCAGCCGCGCCTGGCCGGTTGCGGCGTCGTAGATCGCTTTCATGCCGTAGCCCTGGAACGGTTCGAGCCACATCGTGAATTCGCCAAAGACCTTGGACTTGTCCGTGAAGGGAAGCGCCGGACGCCGCGTCAAAAGGTTCGCCCCCATGCGGCGGCCGGCTTCGTCCATGGCCGGGCCGGTCAGGTGGTTGCCGCCGTCGCCCGGAAAGTCCCGCGCCAGATCGTTGGTGCGGTAGACCAGGATATAGGGAAACTCCGCCATCATGTCCTGGGTGATGACGCCATCCATCTTGTTGAAGCCGGTGGCCGTCCCGATGTCCTGCATGGCCACGGGCGTGCGCAGCGAGAACCAGCTTTCGGTCGGCAGCAGGTCGATAAAGAAGGTGCGCAGCTTTTCCTTGTATTCCTCGAAGGAATCCATGTTGTTCGATCCGCCCTGCGCCCAGCCGAACCCGCTCAGTTCGGTGATGCCGGCAGCGACCAGTTCCAGCGACGACAGAGCAGTTTCAACGACGGTCTTCAACGCGACGTAGAGTTCCGAGTCCTTGCCATCGCCCATCCAGTCCTCGATCGGTCGGCCGGCGGTGCCGAGGTCGACCAGGTAGACCAGGGGATACCCCTCGCTCAGGATGTATTTCGCGGCCTGGAACCCGATCGAGTTGCGACCGATGCGGTTGCCGACGCCATTGGCCGGGTCCATCATCTGCCAGCCGCTGGCCGTCTGCACCCTGATCCGGGGGTCTGTCGAAAGATCGCCGCCCGCCTGGGCCGCCTGTTCGTCGTCGATGTCGGACTGGCCATCGACCACAAGGAAGTAGGGCTTGGTCCGGTCGCCAAGGGCGATGTCGATGCTCGCCAGCATCTCATTGAACAGCGTCACCAGTTCCAATGGATCGGGTTCGTGCAATGCCGAAGGCGGGTTGCCCCGCATCACGAGGGACGGGCTCTTGGTCACCATAGCTGGCCTCTTTTTCTGGACGTGTCGTGGAGCACCGGCGCGCAGCCCAATGGGCCGCGCGGGCGCGGGAATTCGGTCAAAGGTGTCAGTGGCGTCAGGTCACGGTGACGTTCAGCGGACCGCTTACCGGCCCCAGGACCCCCGAGCCGTTGATGGGCGCGGCCCAATAGGTATAGGTGCCGAGGGCAACGGCATCGGTGAAGGACGCCGAGGTGTTCGCCCCGCTGATCGCCAGCACAACGGGGTCCGCCGTCGCGAGGGTCGGGCCGCGATAGACACGGACCGCGTATTGGTTCGGATCGTTCCCGGTCGCCCATTGCACCAGGGCACCCGCCCCCACTGGATCAACCGTAGCCAGCAGCAAGGCCTGCGGCGCTTCCGTGTTCGCCACCACTGTGAACGTCAGCGCCGGATCGGGCGACCAGCCCCCAGGGCGCAGCGCCGGCGTCCTGTTCCGCCCCTGCAACTCGTAGGAACGCCCATCGATCAGCGCCATGATCGTGTAGTTCGACTGCCCCTCGGCCACGGACAGGATCTGCCAGTCCTCGGTGCCGGCCTCTCGGATGCGCAGCTGCTGTTGCAGGCTGGCGTCGGGGGCTGTCCAGGTGACATCCACAGCACCAGCACCGACCGGTGTCACGGCCAGCCCGGTGAGGTCGGGCACCGTGTCTTCCGTGACCACCGAATTGAACACCGGCCTGTCCGGTTCTTCCGTCGCCGGGTCGAACGAGAAGTCGTCCGGCTCGACGGAATTTGCGATCAGGCTGAACACGCCGGCACCCTCCCGAGCCAGTTCGCCGATCTCGAAATAGGCATCGATCCCCATTTCAGGATGAACCGCGCGGAAGAAACGCTGCCCGATCAACTCGTAGCCGATCACGCCGATGGTGCCGCGCAGCGCATATTGCGGTCGGGCGGTCTTGGCGAACCTCTTGTTGAGGCGGGCGCACTGGTTGTGCGAATGCACCATGTAGAGCTGTGGCTCGTCCCGCCGGGACTGCTCGCCGGGCGCTTCGACCCACGCCCCGCTGGGTGTCTCCCGCCAGGCGTTATCCGGCTCGATATAGGTGGCCGCGACCTCCGAGGGCGCGCTGAACCCGAACCCGCCATCCTTGATCTCAAGCGAGAAAAAGTCGCCGGCGCCCAGCGTGATCTGGGGTGCGATCCAGCGTCCGACCAGGAACCCGACCTTGCCGTCGGGGCGCTCGAACAGAAACGCATCGCAGGCGGCCGCCATCTGGGCGCGCTGGTCCTCGAACTGCTGGTCATCCTGCAGAACACCGTTGATGGTCCAGCGCGGTTGCTGCTGGCCTTCTGCGTTGGTCACCAGCTGGTCGCAGACATCCGCCTCGATCGCCACCGCATCCCAATCGACCCTTGCCCGAGAACTTCCGTGATCCAGAAGGCCAGCACCAGCGCTGCATTGTTGGTGTACTGCCGCTGACCGTCGCGCGGATCGAGGATCTGGTCGTGGCCCTCCCAGACCGGCGTATAGGCCCATTCCCGGCCGCGCGGGTAGACTTCCGAGAACTGGCTGCCGGGCGGGCGCTTGGCCCAGACATAAGCGCCCGACAGCCCTGCAAAATCATGCGCGTCGGTGATCTCGGGAAATGCCGACTGCAGGCCGGGATCGGCGGTCTGACCGCCCTGCCCCGTGAAGACATCGATGCGACCGAAGCCCGCGGCTTTCGCTGGCTCCAGGATGTTGCTTTCCGTCTGATCGGCGATCTCCGCATCCACCTGCACCACGTTCTCATCGAGCCAGTGCTCGACCGGCCCCCTGGTCGAATGCGCCGCGATGATCGGCACATAGTAACGCCGGTTCTCGTGGAACCCGGTAAAACCCAGCGGCCCGCCTTTGCGCACCCGCCCGAACACCCATTCCGCATAGCTGATCGGCTGGGCGAAGTTTGCCATCCGGGCCGCCGGCGGCGGGAAACTGGGCTTTGGTGCAAGCGCGGCGGACAGGGCCGACAAGCCCAGGCCGACCACCGTGCGGACCAGGAAACCACCGAAAGCCGTCGCGCCGAACGTCGCGCCGGCGGCAAAGCCTGCATTCAGCAGCCCCGAGGCAAAGGTGCCCACCAGCGCCGTGGCCTGCACCCCGATCGCGCCCAGCAGAAAGCCCGCGACCTGCGGCATGGCGGCGGCGGGCGATGACAGAAACGTGCTCGACATCAGCACCGCCACGAAGACTTTACGCCGCATAACCCACAGCCCAGATTGCCGTCACTTCCACCACCGCTCGCGGGCTGATCGTCGTTGTTCCCTCCGGCCCTTTGCAGCCCCATGCGGTGCCGGTCCAGATCGCGCCCGCCGTCATCAGCCCGCCGCGCCCGTCCGCGATGCGGATCAGCGCGATATCGCCCGGCGCGGGTTCATCGACCCGAGGCAGACCCCCGATGGTCGAGAGGCATTTCTCTACGGCCTCCACGGGCGTCCGCAGAAAGCCCGTCTCGCGCTGGCACGATCCGGGGCTGTCATAGGTGCCTCGGATGTGATCGGCTGGATCAGCGCCACGCACCGTTCGGATCCAGTCGGCCAGCACCAGCATGCAGTCGGTTTCGCCCCAGATGAAGGGAAGCGACATCCAGCGGTGCAATTCCTGGAACAAGGGCGTCATCCGAACAGCTTTTCTTCCTGGAAGTCGACGGTCGGCGCGAACTCCAGCGAGGGGTTCGGCGCTCCGGTCAGACGGGCATGTCCTTCGGTATTCATCGCGATGCGGCGTGCCGAGCGGCGATATTCCGACCAGGCCTCGAAGGTCAGCGAAATAGATCGGTCAAGCGCGCCCTGCGCGGCGAACGCGGTATTCTTCATCACCCGCTGCATCCACTGCACCGGTGGCAAGGTCGGGGCGTAGAACTCGGACATCGACTGAAGCGGCTGGACGTAGAAGGTGATCTTGCGCCCGGCGATGTAGTCCGATCCCAACGCGCGCAGCTGGGCGATCAGGTTCGCCGCCTCCGGATCCTGGAAATAGGACAGCGTGGCGGTGCCCTCCGGTGCGATCCCGTCGATGGCGCTCTTCAGGCCATTGACGGCGACGAGCTGCGAGCCGATCCACTGATTGCCGTCCACGTCCCGGAACACGCCGTCGACGCCGATCAGAAATCGACCGGGCCCGTCGGGCGTGTCCACTTCCACGAGGTCGAGCAGGGCAACACGGTCATCGCGCGGGTCGAAACCGGCAGGAAAGAAAGTCATCGCAGCCATTCCTGCAGGAGCAAGCGCGGTGTGCTGGTGCGGCCGGCGCCATAGGCCGGCAACCCCATGGCCTCTTCCGTCGCCTCGAATATGCCCGTCCCCCGCATCCTGATTTCCGCGCCGGCCGGGATCGCGCGGCGCAAGGGCATCTGGATACCGATTTCGAAGGTGTCGGCCGAGATCGGTTCGATCCATGTCACCATGAACGGCAAGTCGTCGTGGCTCATGATCTGCCCCACGACCGGCGCGATGCCTCCCGAGGGGATCTCGATGCGCATGGTCTCGGCCCCGGCCAGCGCTGCACCGACCGCCTCGACGAAAGGCTCGAACCTGAAGCCCCAGCCGGTCGAGAACCGTCGCCCCGTCGCGAACGGAAGTCCGCGCTTGCGTGTCGCCTGGGTTGCGCCGGCAAAGGAGTGAGCTGATCCGATCGGGTCGCACATGCGGATGCGGTAGAGGTTGACCAGCCCGCGCGCCGATGCACGGACCGCGCGCCATTGCGAGATCTGCGCCCGGTTCAGAAGCACGGTTGGCGACCCGACCCAACGCGGAAAGGCGTTGTAGACCACTTTGCTCACACCTGAAGTGGTTTCGCCGATCGACTGGCCCCGCCAATCGATATCCCAGTCGAAAGTGAGCTGCGCAAAAAGCCCGCGCGAGACGTCTACGATTTCACGGTTCATCAGCTGGTACCCCGGTATTGATACGACTGCACGCTGTTGCCCAACCCGCGCTGCTGGGTTTTCATCGCCGCCCCGACGATTTGGACGGTCTGGCCTCGCGCCTGCGCCACCACCTGGCCGACCAGCCCCTCGCCGAGCTCAATCCGCACAACCGAGTTTCCCGTCGCAGCGGATTGCGCGGCCGCACCGTGTAGGGCCGCTTGCGCCTGCGCCACGTTCAGGACTGCACCCGACTGCGAAGGCACGAACACCTCCGAGTTAGGTGTGTTTTCGTTGACCAAGTACGCACCACCCGACCGCACCGGGCCGCCAGTCGCGCGTTTGCCTGTCAGGAGGCTGCCGAAGAAGCTGCCGAGCCCGCCTCCGCCGGAGAAGGGCCCCTCGTTGAAGATCGCGGCCTGCAATGCGGCCTTGGCCAGCTGCTTGGCCAGATTGGACAGCACATCCTCGAAGTTCTCCCCTTCGATGATCGCATCGATGAAGCCGTCCTTCAGGTCCTGGTTGATATCCGCCATGAAGGCCGCACGTTCCCTGTACTGGTCTGCCTTCTCGGTCAGGCGACCGACTGCCTTCGCCTGTTCGTCGATCTGCTCGCGGACGGTCTTGCTGCTGCCGGCATGCCGCGCATCGAGATCGAGCCCACGCTTCTTCGCCTCATCCAGCAGCTTGTAGCGCGCGGTCAGCTCCGCCACCTGCGCGTCCGACTTGCCGATCAGCTCGATCTGCCGCTCGAGCGTCTGCAGTTCACGCTGACCGATCTCGTAGAGGCTGTCTTCGCTCCGGCGCCGGCCCCGGCCGCCCCTGCCCCGGCGTCCGGCGCGCGCTGCCTTTTCGGCGGCTTTGCGGTTCGCTTCGTCGATTGCCGTCGAGGTCCGGTCGAGCTGCACGCGCGGGTCGCTGGTGCCGACGTCGTCGAACGAACCGCCGAAGAGCCGCGGATCCTGTCCCCGCCCACGACCGACAGTCGTATCATAGGCCATCTTCTCGCGCGCCCGCGCCTGGAGGAAGCTCCACGCGGCGCTTGCGGCGCGGTACATGTTGTCGCCCAATGCCCCCGCGTCGCCGATCATCGTGGCCAGGTTCGAGCCGGCATTGGCCAGCCCCGCCACGAGATCATCGACGCCAAAGCTCGTCCGATCCACGTTCGCCTTGACCTCCGCCGCGGCAACGCCGGCGGTCGACAGCTCTTCCGCCAGCTGGCGCGCGGCGCCCGACATGCTCTCGATCGGACCCAGCGTGGCAATCATCAGATCCAGAAGGTCACTGCCTGCATCCACCTGTGCGCGGATGCCCTCGGCCTCCGAGAGGGTGCGCATCGCCTCGGCGAGCACCAGCGCCTCCTCTGCCGTGATGCCGAACTGCTCCGCGATCTCGCCCGCCGTGATCTCGATCTCGCGCAGCGGCTTCACACCGCCCACGTTGATCAGGTCATCGCCCAGCCCGCCGAACTGCTCCGCGATGGCGGCAAGCGAGGTCCGGACCTCTTCGAGCGCCTTCACCTGGTTGATCTCCACCAGCGCGCTCAGGAACTCGCGCGCGGCGGCCGTCGCTGTGCCGTATTTCTCGCGCAGCTCCTCGGTCGGGATGATCGCGCTCTGCACCGCCGCCGAGTATTCCCCCACCGCGTTCCGGAGCTCTTCCAGCAGATCCTCGAGATCCGCCCCGGCCCCGCCCATGTTCACCAGGGCCGTGGTCAGCGGAATGGCCACCGCGACCACGGCCCCGAGCACCGCCCCCATGGCGCCGAAGCCACCGAGGAGCTGCGGCAGCTGCTGCCCCAGCGCCTGCGAAGCGCGCGCACCGGAACCGACCTGCACGGCGAAGTCGCCGACCTGGTATGCAAAGTTCTGGATCACCGAACCGCTGAGCATGGTCGAGCCGCGCAGGCCGGTCATGGCGCCTGCCGCCTGCCCCGCCGCTGAAGTGGCCCGCGTGTATTCCGCGTTCAGCGATTCCAGCGCCCGTTCATGCTGCGCAGAGGTCAGCGCCCCGAGCTTCTGTGCGCGGTTCAGCTCCTCCAGCGCCTTCTCGTAGCGTTTCGACGCGGCGAAGACCGGATCGTACTTCGCCCGCAACTGGTCCATCTGGCGCGCTATCGCCTGGGCACTGTGCTCGGCACTTGCCGCCATCTGGTCGTTGGACCGCCTGAACTGGCGCTCGAGACTGGTGGCCGCGTCGGTCCCGACCTTCCGGGCGCGCGCCATCTGCTTCTCGAACTTGGCGAGCGTGGCCTCCATCCGCAGGACCAGCGCCGTTTGGACATCGTTCATTGCCGCAAGGCCTCCGGTTCATACTTGGCGAGGATCTCTTCGAACTCCTCTTCCGTGGGCGGCGCGGCCTTCTGGGCGGTGGTCGCGTTGTAGCCCTTCAGCATGTTGAGGAAGTCGGGATAGCTCATGGCGCGCAGGTCGGCCGGCGACATGTTGAACACCCGGCAGATCTGCGACAGCTCCGAGAACTTCCAGGGCGCCGGATCGCCCGTCGCATCGTCCGCCTCGCCCTCTTCCACCCCCGACATCAACGCGATCAGGATCTCGCCCGCGAGCGTCGCGCTTTCGAGATAGGGGATCGTGTCGAACCGATCGTCCAGCAGTTGCTTGGCCTCGACCTTGGCCATGCCGCCCCCGATCAGGGCCAGCCGCAGGACGTGATGCACGTCCATTGCCTTGAACTGGCCGGTGCTGATCCGCAGGAAGATGCTGCCGATGGCATCTCGGTGGCAGGCTTCCTCGAGATCCAGCACCCCGCCGAGGTCGAGCCGGAACAGACGCTCTGCCCCGGCCCAGTCCGCAATGACCTCCGCCATCAGGAGGCGTCGGTCCAGGCGCGCTGACCCGCACCGGAGATCGTCGCGCTGAAGGTCACCTTGCCGCTGTTCTCCTTGCCCAGCTCGAGCGAGGTAAGATAGGCAGGCAGCGTCCAGAACCCACCGTTGTTGGCGGCGGTCTCATCGAGGAAGATCTTGATGTTCTTCTCGGTGCCCCCGTCCGCCCAGCCCCGCCAGGTCGGCCAGGCCTCGGTCGTGACCATGCCCGAGATGGTTACGCTGGTGTCCTGGCTTTCGAGGTGCCGCACGATCACCGCCGGGACATCCAGCGGATCGTCGCAATCGAGCACGGTGTTCTCACCGAGGTTGTTGGTCAGCGTGATGCCGAAGGTGTTCGCACCGCAGGTATGGGCAAAGACCTCCGGGTCCTCACCATCGCCGAGCTGCACGACCAGCCGCTTTGTCTGTTTTCCGGTTCCCATGGCTTACGCCTCCTTTTGCCGGGTTTCGGGGCCGGTGAAGGCTTCGGCCACCTTGCGTGCGATCAGCGCATCCGCCGTCGCCTTTGGGACATCGTAGATGCCCTTTCCTTCACTGCCGCCATTCGCCCGAAAGCTCTGGCTGCGCGCGCCGCCGAGGCGGTGATGCGCGTCTTCAAGCACCCTGATCTTCATCGTGTCTCCTGTCCTGCTTGGGGTTGCCGTGGTGTCGGCGCCGGCCGCGTCATGCGTTCCGGATCGCCTTGGTGATGTTGCGGGTCATCCGGGACTTCAGCCGCCGCTTCTTCGCCCGGTAGGTCGGCCAGAAGAACGGGCTCGCCGGGATCTGGCCGGTGTAGCGCCCCGCCCTGGTGAAGCGGGGCCCGGTGCCGAACTCGAACCACGCCGGATTGAAGTCGTCGGCCCGCGCGTAGACGGTGATCAGCAGCCCCCGGTCGGAGGTGCCGACCTTGCCGAGGGTCATCGCGCCCTTGGGCGGCGTGCCCCACGTCCAGGCGATCTCGATCTCGTCGAGCGGCAGGACGGCGCGCATCGCTGCGACCAGCTCCTCGGCGTTCATCTCCAGCGTTTCGATCGCGGCCTGGCGCACCAGCTTCGGGATCTGGGTCCAGCGTCGGTTGAACTCCTTCAGCCCCTGCACCATCACCCGGCCTCCTCGATGTCCGCCTCGACGGTCACCACCCCGTGCGAGGTGATCCCGTCGGGCTCGCGCAGGTGCAGCCGGCGCACGACCCTGATCTGCACCAGGGCATGGGTCGGCAGGTCGATCTCCACCTCGTGCAGCGCCTTCTTCACCGCGTAGGTGATCTCCTTGCATTCCTTGAACCCGCCCTGCCGTTCGGACCAGACGTCGATCTGCAGACTGTGCTCGGCCGAGGTGATGCAGAGCATGTCCGCTTCGATCTCGTCCGAGGGCCCGAAGGTGATGTAGGGAGGAACGTCCCCCGCCTTCGGCACCCGGTCGAAGACCCCGTCGCCGACAAGGGCGCTCACGGCGCTGTCGGCCCGCAGGATCTGGTAGATCGCGGCCTGCAGTTCGTTCGCAGGCGCGGCCATCAGACTGCCACCCCACCGGTGGCCGTGATCTCGAGGAACGCGCGGTCATCCGTCTGCACGATCGCGTTCACGTTGTAGATGTCGCCACGGCGGGTGTCGCGCATGCGCCAGTCCCTGCCGATGGCCTGCGCGGCCTCGCAGACCCGGATCGTGACCACCACCGGCTGCCGCCCCGACAGCCGCGCCTGCTGGACCGTCTCCCCGCCGCGCAGGTACTTGAAGTTCGCCCAGCACGCATGGCGCTCGGTCCAGCCCTCCTCCATGCCGCCCTGCCCGTCGCTGGCGGCCGTGGGCGCGTCGAAGGCCACGCGCTCGATCAGGTCACCGGCGTTCACAGCAACCCCCGCCTGTAGGGCGCGACCAGGGCGCTTACGCCGAACGGCATGGTTTCCGCCTTCTCGGCCGCACCGCGGTGCGCGTAAAAATGCGCCGCCAGCATCATGATGGCGGTCTTGATCGGGTGCGGCACCGCGGCCGGATTACCGTAGCCCGCGGTCATCGTCAGGGTGATCGGCATCTCCACGTCCTGGAACACCGCCGGACGCGTGAAGGACGGGCGCAGCAGCACCGAGCTGCCGCGTGGCCCTTCGACCAGCTCGTACATGCCGGCATCCACCGGCCGGTCATCGCCGTCGCTGTCCTGGTACTCGATGAGGGCGGCCGAGACATCCGGGAACGGCAGCAGCAGGCAGGACTTGGGCCAGTCCGAGATCCGCATCGACCAGGTCTGCGTGACCAGACAGCGGCCGAGGATCCCGGCGTAGCCATCGAGACGCGCGGTCGCCGCCTTGATGAAGCCCTCGATCTGGGCGTCGTCATCGGCAAAATCGACGCGCAGATGCGCCTTCATCTCCGCGGTGCTCACCACCATCTCGTCCGGCGGGTCCTCCAGGATGGGTCTTGTCGTCAGCATCTGCAGCTCCAATCCGCTTGCAGAGAGGGCGGCAATCCGCCGCCCTCCTTCGGAAACGGATCAGGCAACCGGCGCACTCTCGGGATGGCCCTTGATCAGCGTGATGCTGAGACCGATCGAGGTGCCGCCGTTCTTGGTCGCGACCGCGCGCAGGTAGCGCTTCGTGCCGGTGTAGCCGAGCTTGTAGACGGTGTCGGCTGCCAGCGTGTCGGGCAGTTCGCCTTCGAGATCACCCGCCGCGACGTCCGTGAAGTCGCCCGAGGTGGTGGTGTCCGATTCCTGCAACGTCACCGTAAAGTCGCCGGCACTCTCGATGGCGCCGGACTGGACGATGAGCACAGCACTCTTGAACCCCAGCAGGTCGAGCGCCGCGCTGGTGGCGGTGGCGCTCACGATGGCCGGGGCAAGGGCCACGATGGGCCCGATCTTGGATACGAGGTCTTTCATGTGCCTCTCCTGTGATGATGTGTGTCGGGGATCCGGGGCAGCTGTGCCGCCCCGGTGGTGTTTTTCGGGATCGATCCCGAAGGATCAGGAGGTGCCGATCTTCAGGTGCTTGATCGCCTCGAAGTTCTGCACGCCGCCCCCGACCCGCTTCGTGGTGTAGAAGTGCACGTAGGGCTTGTTGGTGTAGGGATCGCGCAGGACGCGGATGCCGAAGCGGTCGACGATGAGATAGCCGCGCTGGAAGTTGCCGAAGGAGATCGGGAACTTGCCCGCCTCGACCTTACCCATGTTGTCGTCGGTGCGCACCGGCTTGTTCAGGATCGTCGGCAGCTCCGCCGTGCCCTGGGGCAGGTTCCAGATGAAGTTGCCGTCCGCGTCCTTGAACTTGCGCACCTTGCCCATGGTCGCATCCGACATCAGCCAGCTGGCACCGTTGCGATACTGCTGCTTCAGCGCGTAGTGCAGGTCGATCAGCGCATCGGCCGGGCTGGTCGTGGCCGAAGCATCGGCGAACCCGCCGGCCTTGCCCGAAGGCACGTAGCCGATCTTGCCCCAGGTATAGTTGTCGTTCGCGACCTTGTCGTAGGACAGGATCCCGCGCGGGCGGTTCACCCCGTCGCCGGAGATGAACGCGGCGCCTTCCTGCTCGGCGAACTCGATCGCGACCTCGTTGGCAAGCCACTGGGCAATGTCGACGCGCGCATCGTCCAGCATCTTCTGGGTCGCCGCGGGGTTCGCGTAGATCTCCTGCATGTTGAAGACCAGCTCGCGCAGGGTCGGCGTATCGGTCTGCGGACGCGCTTGCTTCTCGCCCACCCAGCCGGAGCCGGCGCCGCCCATGTTGATCAGCTTCTTGTAGCTGTCCGTCGAGATGGTCATCACTTGGGAGATGTCGCGCATCACCGACACGGTGCCGACCACGCGGTCAATGGTGCTCGACATCTCCTCGGGCACGACATAGCCGCCGTCCTCATCGCTGTCGGTGGTCAGCGACGCCTTCACCTCGAGGTCGCGCAGATCGGCGTCAATCGCGCGTTCACCCTTGCGGAACCACTTGTTGAAGGCGGTGGCGTGGGCGGAGACGTCCGGATCGGCACCGCCGCCGCCCGCGCCGCCGATCTGCAGCGCGGAGAGCGACATGTTCACCGCGTCCAGGGACTTCTGCAGCGACGTGATCTCGTTGTTGATCCGGTCCACCTTCTCGGACTGGACGAGATCGCCCATGCCCTTCTTCAGGTCGGCCAGCTCCTTGTCGCGCTCTTCCTTGAACGCCTCGAACGCCGTGCGCATCTCGTTGAGGATCTGGGTGGGGTTGCTGGCATCCGCGCGCGCAACCGCAAAGCCGCGCAGGCGCGCGGGGTTGATCATCTTGGTCATCGTGTTTCCCTTACGATTTGATGGTTTGAAGCAGCGCCTGGGCGGCGGCTGCGAAGGCGCCAGCGTCCTGCATGGCGGGATCGGCAGCGTTGCGCGTGCCGCTTTTGACGTCCTGGATGAAGCTACGGCGTTCACCACGGGACATGCCCTGTTGTGCCAGGATGGCATCGAGTTGCCGAACGGCGTTCAGCGGTCGCTGCCCGGCGTTCTGCGTGTCGTCGTCGTCCGGCAGCGACAGACCCTCGTCGACGCTGTCCGCAAAGCCCTTCGCAACCGCGTCCTGCGGGCCCATGAAGGTCTCCGCGTCCATAAGCGCCGTAACGGTGCTGCGGTCCTGCCCGGTGCGGGCCTCGTAGATGTCGGCGATCGCGCTGTCGAAGCCGTCGAACATCTCGGCGGCCTCGCGCATGTCGTGGCGGTTGCCGATCACCCCGCCCCAGGCGTTGTGGACCATCATGAAGGTGCCGAGACCCATCCGGATATCGTCGCCCGCCATGGCGATGATCGAGGCGGCCGAGGCCGCCCAGCCCATCACCTCGATCGAGACCTTCGCCGGGTGCTTGCGCAGCAGGTTGTAGATGGCGATCCCCTCGAACATGTCACCGCCGGGCGAGTTGATCTTGACCGTCACGTCCCGGTCCCCGATCGCGCGCAGCGCGGCAGAGACCCGCTTGGCCGTCACCCCGCCCCCCGTCCAGAAGTCCTCTCCGATCACCTCGAACATGGTGATGGTGGTGGCATCGCTGTCAGCGGCAGCCGCGGGCGTCGCCGCCCACCTGGCCAGCACGTCGGTCGGCGCGTCCCACTGGAAGTTCTGCGGCCGCGGGAATGTCCTGGCCTCAGGCAGTGTTCGGATTGTCATCGTCATCTCCTTCGTCGGATTTGCGCGCACCTGCGGTGTTCGGCGGGTCGTAGAAGACATCCCCGCCCTCGCGCGGGTTGCTGTCCTCCAGCCGCCGGACCTCGTTGGGGCTGTAGACGCCCCACTGCAGCATCTTCGTGTAGTGGTCGGTGCGGGTCTTGATGTCGCCCCGCACCAGGGCCTTGCGGTTGAACCGGGAGTAGAGGCTCGGCTCCTCGTCCTTCAGAAGATCCCGGTTCGCGGTTTCCTCCCAGGTCGTCAGGTGATCCTCGAGCGTGTAGGTCACGAAGCCGATCGACTGGTGCTCGACGCCGGTGCCCCAGCTCGAGGTCTTGTCGGTGTCGCCGATCATGTGCGGCGGAACCCCGAAGAACATGGCGATGTCCCCACGCGAGAACTTCCGGCTCTCGATCCACTGGGCATCGGTCGAGGTCATCGACATGTCGGCGACCGTCATCCCCTCTTCCAGGATCAGCGCCTTGCCCTCGCTCTCCCCGCCGCTGCGGTAGGCGTCGAGGCTGGCGCGCAGGTTCTCCTGGGCTTCCTTGCTCAGCTGCTCGGGATGGGTCAGCACCGAACTCGGCCGCGCGCCGTTGCGGAAAGTGGTGGCGCCGTGCCGGTCCTGGGCAATGCTGAGCCCGATCGCCTCGCGGGCGTAGGTCAGCACCGAGACCCCCGTGACCCCGTCCAGCGTCAGCCCGACCAGGTGCATCACGGTGTCCGCCGGCAGGACCTGCCGCACCCCATCGCGGCGCTGGTACTCGTAGCGCAGGCTCAGATCGTCCGCCTGTGTCACCTTCATGCGGTCCGGGTTGAGCGGGTTCAGCGCGATCACCCTGCCCCGCGACCAGACGATCTGGGCATATCCGTTGCCGCGCAGCAGCAGGTGCGCCTGCATCATCCGCTTGAACTGCGAGGGCGTCTGCCACCCGTTCGGCCGGCGGCGCAGCACCGCGGAGAGCGGATGGTCGGGCCGCTCGATGCGCGTGTCCTCGTCGATCCGCTGCTTGACGTGGATCGGCAGGTTCGCGACCGCACCGGAGATCAGGCGGACACAGCCATAAACCGCCGCCACCCGCATCGCCGAGGTCGTGGTGACGGCGATGCCCGCGCTGTTGCCGAGGCTCGCGTGCCGCACGGCCTCCTCGAGGTCCGCCGACGCGGAGATGGTCCTGCCGCCACCCTGTTCCTGCACGGCGTTGCGCGGCCCGGCCAGCCAGTTCAGAAGTCCCATCAGAGCACCACCGCCCCGCGTGCCTCGTAGACCGACGGCCCGCCCGAGGCCTCCGGGTTGCGGCTCATCAGCATGACGGCGTCGAAGGTCGCCATCAGCGGATCGATCTTCGCGACGCCGGAGCGCTGTTTCGTGACCATGCGGGCGTTTCCCTTCACCTCGGTTTTGGCATTGCTGGCGCACCAGGCCATCATCGGTTGGTTGCCATGGCGGAAGGTGCCCTTCTTCATCTTGCGCGGCAGACCGTTGATCGCGGCGTTCAGCCGGTACCCCTGGCTGATCGCGGTGATCTGGTCATCCGAGATGCCGTGCATCACCAGCGCATCGACGATGTCGGCCACCCCTTCCGGGTCGAGCCCGATCGCCGCATCCTCGGGCAGCAGCCCCGCGTCGTTCAGATCGGCGCAGATGTCGGCCAGCTCCTCGAGGTCGGCGCCGAGGTCCTTGCAGATCTGCAAGTCCCCGCAGGCGTCGAAGTCCTGCAGCCGCTCGGCGATCTCCGGCCGGTCCTTCAGCACGTCATCCTGCACCCATGCCTTGGCCCAGTGCAGCCAGTCGCGGGTCTCCGCGTGCCGGCCGATCACCGCGAGGCCCAGCAGGTCGTCGAGGCCGCCGCCGTCGATGCCCACCACGCAGACATCGCAGACCGCCTTGATCTCCTCGAGGCTCAGATCGTCGTCGCCGCAGTCTTCCCAGTAATCGACCCCGATCCAGCGGTCGTTGTGCATCCCGACGCCGATCTGGATGTTGAGGTGCTGCGACAACCAGAGCTGCAGATCCTCGACGCTCTTCGCCTTGGCCTTGCGGTACTCGCGCTCGAGCAGATCGATGAACACCGACTTCCCGAGGTTCGGCATCACCATGTACCACAGCCGCGTGTTGAGGAACGGCTTGGCCTTGTCGGCCTGCATCTCCTCCGGGAACTCGTAGAGCACCGCGAGCAGCCCCTCTGCCGGCGTCTTGCCGTCGCGCACCGCGCGGGCGTTCAGCAGCTCGGTGCGGAAGATCCCCGCCGGGTCGTCGACCGATTGCGTGGTGATGAACACCAGCAGGCAGTTCGGCTTGTTCATCCCGCCCCGGATCTGCCCGATCACCTTCTTGGCGTAGCTGCGCGAGGACATCAGGTGCAGTTCGTCGATGATCGCGAAGATCGGGATACCGCCCGTTACCACGTTCATGTCGAAGGACCGCACCTGCAGCACCGCGCCGGTCGGGATGTAGGTCACCTTCTTCAGGTGATCCTGGACGTGGAACAGCCGGGCGAGGTCCGGATCCGCCCCGATCATGCCCTGCACCTGCCCGAAGCAGGTCTCCGCCACCCCCTGCGTCGGCCCGATGATCACCATCTTGGCGTTCGGGATCTCGTTGATCATCAGCGCGATCAGCCCAAGCGCCGCCGAGTTGGTGGTTTTGGAGTTCTTCTTCGGCACCAGCAGGAACAGCTCGCTGATGTGGCGCACCTTGGTCTTCGGATCGACGCAGCCGAAGAGCGCCCGGATGATGTCGCGGAACCAGTCGCCGCCGACGTCGCCCAGCCGCGGCTGGCCCGCCACGTCCGGCAGCCTCAGCTGGTCGAAGACCCGCACCGCCACCCTGGCCCGGGCCTCGTCGACGGGCACCTCGGGCATCGGCGTCTTGCCGGCCTTCAGCTTCTCGACCCAATCGGGACAGGACAGATCCCCGTCGAAGGGCGCATCGAACGGCATCAGTGCACTTCCTTCGATTGCGGCAGGAAGTCCCAGGTGCCGTCGGGGCGCGCATCCTGCTTGCGCTGTTCCTTCTTGCCCAGCGGCTTCGGATCCGCCTTCGGCGTGCGGAGGTCCTTCGCCAGGCAGTCGAGCTCGACCTGCCGGGCCTGCTTCGCCAGTTCCTTCATCGCCGGGACCGATCCGGCCTGCGCCGCCTGGTCGAGCTGCAGGAGCGTGCGGCCGCGCGCCTCGGCGGCCGCGAGCAGCACCGCGTCCTTGATCGAGCGGTTCTTAAAATAATGCTTGTTCAGCGTCGGGATCGAGATGCCCAGCTCCTGCGCGATCTTCGGTTTCTTCCAGCCAGCCAGCAGCAACCACCTGACTTTGTTGACATTTTTCGCGGTCGCGATGTGCCCGGTCGCGCCGGGCTGGCCGCGCCCCTCCGGGATCGGATCGCCCAGCAGGTCAAAACCCCGTTCCACCAGAAAAAAATCTCCGACTAGTGGGAGGGCGGGTCTGGCGGCTGGAGGGTGGCAGGGTTTTGACCCGCCCCCCCTCATGCCAGCCCGCGCTTCTCCATCGATTGCTTCATGCCGTCGTGCCAGCTCTTGGCCACCGACTGCAGGTTGTCCTCATCCCAGAACAGGTCCGGGTCACCGCGATGCGGCACCTTGTGATCCACCACCGCGCTGTTCGGCGCGGGATAGCTGCCGATCAGTGCTATGCCTGTCTGCTGGCAGATGTAGCCGTCGCGCAGCAGCACCCGCTCGCGCAGCCGCTGCCAGCGTGCGGTGTTGAGCCAGTCCTTCGATCGGCGCGCCGCACCCTCGCCAGGCACATCGATATCCCGAGGCACGACGCGCGGCGGCAGCGACCGAAGCCTCGGCTTCAGCCCCTTGCCCTTCAGCTTGCCCATCGATGTCCCTTGATGCTGTCCCAAACGCAAAGCGCCCGGAGCGGGATTACCGGTCCGGGCGCGAATATGGTGCTGGCATCTTGTCTAGGGGGGCAACGATTATTCGGCAAGATCTTTTTTCCAGGGCGTGCGCGGCGGCATGTCGTCACTGACCGACCAGCGCGACATATCGTTCTGTATTTGAAAGGTAATCCGCAGTTCAAGCAGCGCCGACCACCACTGCAAATAATTGCGGCGCGCCGCTGCGATCTGGTGGGCCGCGGGCCGGTAGACGACAGGACAGACCCTCACATCGTGCCGGCGCGGCTTGCGCCCGCTGCGGTCATCGAGGTAGCCCAGATGCTCTGTTACCGCCCTGCGCCCATGTGGATTGATATGCCAACCCACCGGCTCGCAGCGGGGCACCACGCCAACGTAGGCGTCTGGAACCCGGCGTGCCCGGGCCAGCTCCGCCAGCTGCACCGCCATGCGCCTTCCACCGCAGCCTTCGGGCAGGCAAGCGACGGCCGAGGCCACCAGGTCGGCATCCGGATCCGGCTCGGACCGGCCGCCCCCATCAATGCTGCAGCCTATCAGACAGCGCTGCATCAGCACCCACTCGGTGCCCACGTTCCGATAGCCCTGCGCCAGCGTGCCCGCGTCCTCGAAGTCGATCGACGCGCACTCATCGGCGAAAGCCCATTCCAGCAGGCGCTGGATGCTGATCGGGCGGCGCACCCTGCCCTGTGGCGCCGTCTGGAGCTTGCGCAGTTCCGTCATGCGTCACCGTCCACGTCCGCCAGCCAGCCGCGCAGCATCGCGTCGGTCGCGTCATAGCGCGCCAGCCAGTTCTCATCGTTGGGATCGACCTGGACGCCGCGTGCCTGGCGGTCCCGTGTCAGCTCGACGCGACGCGCATAGTCGCCCGCGTTGCGGTTCACCGCGTCCCATTCCCGGTCCCCCAGCGGCGGCCGTTTGTGGCGCTTCCAGAACCCGAACTCGGCCACCAGCCGTCCCGGGATCCCGGCGGCCTTGCGCCCCGCGGCTGACACGAACCAGGACCGCAGGCCCGGCACTTCCTCGAGCGGGCGCGGCTCGCGGGCTTCGGCATAGCCCAGGATGCTGACCCGGCTGGGCCAAAACACCTTGTTCGCGCCCTCGCCCTTGCTGACCATGCAGCCCGCCAGCACCGTCAGCGAGGCGTCGCTGAGATAGCCCAGGTCATCGGCCATCTGGTCGAGCCGGCGGCGCTGCTCGTCGGGCGGCGTGCCGTGCCTGAACCGCATCCCGTCCCGTGTCAGTGGCTCGATGAAGAGCCTGCGGACCCGTGCGCGGTTGCCTTCCTGCGGAGCCACGGTTGCCGTCGTCTTTGTGGATGCCTGCTGTCCTGCCATGTGTCCCATCCCCATTTTTCTCAGCCTGCGCGCTTTCGGATGTCGATGCCGGCTGACTTCAGCTGCGCTTCGCTCAGCAGCCCGCTGCGCCTGATCTCGTCGGCCACGGCCGGCGCAATCGAGGAACTGCCCGCTGTCCTGGCCGCCTTGATCTGCTCGACCCAGAACGCCGCGATTTTCGACAAACCGTCACCGTCGGCTCGCGCGCGCGGGTTCTTTAAAGGTTCCCTTACAGGGTTAGTGTCCAGATTCTGGACATGGCTTTTGCCGATTTCCGGACATGGCTTTCGGGGTTTTTCGGACACGGCTCCGTGTCCAGAATCCGGACACGGCTTTCCGGCCGGATCATCGGTTTCCCCGGCTTCTCCGCTATCGTTGGACGGCGCAGGATCCGGCTTCTCGGCATCGGGCCGCGCATCCCCGTCCGGGAAGTCGAAGGCGAAGAGATAGAGGGTCGAGATCCGGCGCCTGTTCTTGCGGTCGCTGCGCTGGATGCGACGGATCAGCCCCGCGTCTTCCAGCAGCTTCAGATGCTCGTTGACCGAGCTGCGCGACATCTCGCAGTCGTGCGCCAGGGTCTCTTGCGAGGGAAAGCAGCCGTTGTCGGGATGGTGGCGGTCGCAAAGGTGCCATAGCACCAGCTTCGTCGCCGGTCTCAGCCCCCGTTGCTCGATCGCCCAGTTCGTCGCCTTGTGGCTCATGTCGTCCTCACATGCCTGTTGGCACGGCGTCCGCCGTGCCCTGTCGTCTTTCGAGCAGCCTGCCTCGGCTACCGGCCTTTACGGCCCTCGCGGGTGCGCGGCCCTCTGCCGGGGCCTGCGCGGGGATCAGGTTCGGATCGGCGGATCGGCCCCGGATGCTGTTGGGCCCGAGTGGGTCTCCTCGGATGAACTCATGGCCCGGCACCGCCCAAAAGAGACGGCGCAGCAGGTCCAAGAGAACCTGTGCGCCGCCAGTTGAGGGAGGTTGACCGAGGCGTTTCTCTTTCCCCGGCCGGGGCATTGCGCAGCACCGCGCCCCTTCGGTCATGAAGCCCACAAGACGGGGCCGCTACGCAAATTCCGGAGCCCCGGCCCGCGCGAGCAGACGCGGACCAGGGGCCATCCACCGTGGGTTTCGGCACAGGCAGGCCAGGACACGGGGGATATTCGACAGGCAGGGTCACGGCGCGGCCATCCCTTCGACGGCCGCGATGATCTGATCCATTTCTTCTCGCGCGGTGCGCATCCGGGCCAACACTTCGGTGCGCTCACCTCGCGTAAGGGCAGACCCGCCGGCACTGGTCTCCGACATGGCCCGCACCAAGGCGCCATGCGCCTCGCCCGCTGCCACCGCGCAGGTCGCGGCCAATTCCGAGAGCGGCTGCGCCGGCTGGGGATCCTTGCCTATCCGCTCGATCAGGCGGCGGGTGATCGGATAGCTGCCGAGGAAATCCTCGACCGCTACCACCGCGTCGATCGTTACGCCAATCTGCCCCCGGCACATCTTGCTGACAGTGCCCTTGGTGCCGGAGCCATGCCGTGCCTCGAGGATCGCGGCCACCGCGTCGACCCCGCCCGCGCGACGGACCAATCCGTCAAACTGACCCCGGATCACATCGTCAGCCATGGGATACCTCGTTTCCTTGGCAGGTCGTGACGTGAGTGCGACAGATCAACGATGAAACCACGATTTGAAGGTTAATCATGCAGCATCTCCAGCCTGCTCAGTCACCGGCGGAGGAGGCAATTTCTCGAATGCAAACAATGAACGGCTCGGTGGTTCCATGCCCTTCTCGCTCGCCAAGGCGACCAAAGCTCCGTACCACTTCGGAGGAAGCAACCCGGACATCATGTGCGTATGAAGTGTCGTGGCACCAATTCTCAAACGAGCGGCTAGAGAACGGTAACCACCCATGGCGTCGATGAAAGATCTAGCGTCGCTGTACATGCAACAATCGATTAATCCGATTATTGTGGATTATCAAGTTCGGATCGATGACTGTATTCAATTTTTTCGGATTACAGGCTACAAGGTCTCATGAACTTTGAGCAGAAAGAGGCACTTGCGCGGACCAGGAAGTCCGACCCGGAAGCAATCCGGGCGCGCTTAAAGGCGGCACGAGTCGTCGTAGGTCTTGGGCAGAAAGAGTTTGCCGAGGCCGTTCAGGTGAAACAGACAACCTACAATTCTCAAGAGATCAAAGGTCGCCCTTCACTAGAAGTTATACGATATCTGCACACCAACCATCGCATCGACGCAAACTTCATCCTTTTCGGCGACTTCGTTCAACTTCCCGGCGATATTCAAACAGCATTGTTCGAGGCTCTTTCCTCGCACGACTGACCCTGCGGTTCAGCAACCAGTTGAGGCTTAGGCCAGCACGCCTGAGCAGAATGCTTATTCGAATCAACATGCCCAAAGCTCACGAAGCAAATGTTCTCTTTTTGATCTCACCCAGTCAACACCACTTCCCCCATAGCGGGCAAGCCCAATATCCATTTTTTTCGTATTTTTCCTTGTAGTATCCGATTTTTTTGGATTAAAGGTGTTTCTGCAACTAGGAGTTTCCAATGTTCCAGAGCACCAGACCCACCTCCCGATCCACCCTCGCCGCTGCCATCGCCGCAGTACCGATCCGGCCGATCGCGCCGGAAGAACTGGTCACCAACGCCGAGCTCCGCACCCTTGCCGCCGGCGATCCGGACCGCGCATTGGGCGAGATCTCGACCGACGACCAGGCGCTGCTCGCGCTGGCACTGCCGCACATCTGCGGTGAGCTGATCGCACGCCGCGGAGCGATGGCGGGCGAGCCTTTCCAGTGGGACACCGCCGCCCTGACCTCGATCAAGACGCTGCGGTCGCTGGCGCAAGACGACGAACATCGCCGCGTCGGGAGCCTCAGCGAGGCCGATCAGCTCACGCTTGCGATGCTCCTGACCGACATCTGCAATGAATTGCGCGCCCGGCGCCTGGTGATGGCTGGAGGGCTGGCATGAACCTACCCCCGCCGCCCTGCCCGTTCTGCGGCCAGATGGATCTGCACAGGATCGAGTTTCCCTGCCCTGACGGCGACGGCGAGATGCAGTCCTACGTCCACTGCAACACCTGCGGGGCGAACGGCCCGCAGTATCGCGAGGATGGCGTTCAGGGCTGGGACGCTTGGGCAGATCGCGCAGGGATGCGCCTGCAATGACCGAGCTGCCGCGCTTCGCCCGTTTCTGGATGGTCTGCCGCAAGCCGATGCACCCCGGCGCGCGCACCGAACCCCGTCAACGCTACGGCACACGCGCCGAAGCCGAGGAAACCGCGGGCCGTCTCGCCAATGAGACCAACGCCCCGCATCTGGTGCTCGAGACCGTCGCCGTGATCCGCCCCGGCGAAGCAAAGCAAGGAGGGCTGTTCTGATGACTTTCCACCATGCCCTTGTCCAGGCCGCCCAGCGGCGCCACCTGGCGGACGAGTTGCGCAGGATCACCGACGCCGACGCGCGCCACCGCCGCCTCACCGAAGTCGCGATCGACACCGGCGGGTCCATCATCGACCCCACGAAACAGGGACGCGCCGGTCCGGTCTACGCCGAGATCAGCCTGCTGGGTCTCTATCACATCGGCGAGACGATGGAGGAGGCCATGGCCGAATGGATCAAGGCCGCCCAACGCTGCGCGCCGATGAACGTCAGCACCCCCCACCTGCAGGAGTCACAGACATGCAGTTGATCGACCCGACCACCGACGACGCCACCGATCTTGCCCATGCCCGCGGGCTGCTGGCGGACTGCGCGCATCATCCCGACAGCGTTCTGATCGCGGCTTGCGACACGATCCTGCGTCTTGCGCCGAACGGATGCGATGCCCACCGGGCCCGCGCCCTGCGAGAGACACTGGTGCGCACCGCTGGCGCCATGACCTGCAAGGGGGCCGTCGCATGATCACCGATATCTTTGACCGGGACCAGGTCGCCGCCCACGTGGTCAGCCATCCCGAACGCTTCTGCCGCGTGCCGGCGGTTCTGGCTGCGCAATGGGCCTACCTGAAGCTGCGGCGGGGCCAGCCGGTGCGCTTCGACCGCCTGGGCGAGCCTGCCTATTTGATCGACCGCCCCGAGGCCTCGCCCCTGGCCGTTGATCTGGCCGAACGCTCGCCCCGCATCTCGGCCGCGGTCGCCCGGCGCAAGGCCCAGTTCCTGCCGCCGGAGCAATGGCCGACGCCGTGACCCTAACCGCCTTTTGGCGCAAAGAAGGAAGCCCCACATGACCGACCAATCCCCCATCGCCCGCAGCACCCGGACCGTGCCGCTGACCGCGCTGTTCCTGCATCCTTTCAACCCGCGGCAGGAGCACGACGAGACGGATATCGCCGCGCTTGCGAAATCCATCTCGATCAACGGCTTGCTGCAGAACCTTAACGTGTTCGATGGCCCGGAAGGATTGGGTGTCGTCGCCGGCGGTCGCCGCCTGCGCGCGCTGGAGCTTCTGGCCCATGAAGGCTCGGGCATCGACCCACTGCGAGACGGCGTTCAGATCGACTTCGAGAACATCCCGGTCCATGTGACCGACGACGAGATGATGGCGCGCAGCTGGGCCGGCACCGAGGGCGCCACCCAACGCCCGCTGCATCCGGCCGAGGAGATCCGCGCCTATGCGGCGATGGCGGACCAGGGGAACACGCCCGAACTGATCGCGGCCGCCTTCGGCCAGACACTCGCACATGTGCTGCGCCGCCTGCGCCTATCACGGCTGTCCGACGCGACGCTAACCGCGCTGCGCGAGGGGCAGATCACCCTCGATGTCGCGCAGGTCCTCACCCTGACCGATAGCCTGCCGCGCGAGATGGAAGCGCTGAACCTCGCCACCGAACAGGGCTTCGGCGCCGCCCGCCTGCGCCGGCAGCTGCTGGAAGGCAACGTGCCCTCCACTGACCGGCGGGTGCGCTACATCGGCTTGGACCTCTACCGGGCCGAGGGCGGCAAGATGGACGAGGATCTGTTCAACGATCAATCCGTCCTGCACAACGTCGAGCTGGTGGAAAACCTGTTCCGGCAGAAGCTGACCAAGGCCGCCGAGGATCTTCAGCAGGCCGAAGGGTTCGCCCGGGTCATTCCCATCTTCGAGACCTGGCTGGGACACCAGCACACCGATGACATGCGCCGCATTCACCGGGCAAGCGTCGAGCTGCCCGATGCCGACATGACCCGCTACGAAGAGTTGTGCGAGATCGGAGAGGCGCGGGAGTTCACCAGCGGAGAGGCAGGGGAGTTCGACCGGCTCGAAGACCGGATGAAAGGCGACTACGCGGACGAAGAGCGCGCGGCTGCCACGGCATATCTCTTGGTCAATCATGAAGGCAAACTTGAGCAGACCGGCGCCTACATCCCGATCAAGCGCGCCGGCAGCGCCGCAGGCAGCGACAGCATTGAAACCGTCAAGCCCAAGCCGCCGGTGAGCCAGGCGGGCATCGACGATCTGCACCGCATCCAGCGGATCGCGCTGCAAACGGAAATGCTGCGCCGGCCAGAGTTGGTGCTTGATCTGCTGGCGTTCCAACTCTGGCACGAGATCTCGAGCTGGTCGGGTGCGTTCAACGTGGTCGCGACGGAGCAGGACGCGCTGCCGGCATCGACCGAGGCGCTGACCATCGACAAGCGGATCACCGGTGAGGACGACGCGCCCCTGCCGCGCCTGGGCGAGGACATCGGGTCCGACTTCAAGGCCTTCTTGGACAAGGGCAAGAAGTACCGCAACACCGTGCTGACCCTTGCGCTGGTGCGCTGCGTGAACGCGCCCTTCGGGGCCCGGATCAACGGCGCGATGATGGAGGCGCTGGAGGTCACGCCCCGCAGCATCTGGACGCCGACGGCCGAGAACTTCTTCAAGTACTGCCGGTCGGATGCGCTTGACGCGATCTGGCGCACCCTGGTGGCCACGGAGGATCGAGCCGACCAGATGGAGCGGTTCACCAAGCTGAAGGTCGGCGAGAAGCGCAAGGAGCTCGAGGCGCTGTTCAACGACGCCAGCACCCAGGAAGCCTTGGGCCTCAGCCGCGCCGAGATCACGGCGATCGACGCCTGGCTGCCGGACGCGATCGCGAGGAATGTCTCGGAAGGGGCAGCGACATGACGCCGTTGGATCTACTCCTGATGGCGCTTGGTATCGACACTTCTGGTAGCGGCGGCGGAGGTTTCGAAATGAGGCAAACCGGTGACCGTCCCATGGATAATGTCCGCCCTTGGGCTAGCTACTCAGTATTGCACCAAGCAGGAAGTGTTCGCAGTGTCCCTGACCATCGCCGCAGCCTGTTGCATCATCGTATATTTTACCATTGGATTGGTCCGCGTCGCAGACGAGGGAACAAAAGGGTTCTTCTCGGATATCTTCCGCACAGTTTTCTGGCCCATTCATCTTCTGATAAAGATGCTCCGACGTCGCTGACGGCGCGCCGGGAGGAATTAGCGCATTCAATTTCGCGCGCCTGTACAACTTCGACATCCCCCCTCAACGAACGAAACAAAGCGGGCAAACGGCAACCTCAAGTTGACCTGATTGATGGTCATACTATCGTTTTGGGAACAGACCCAAAAATGACCACGGAGGTGCATGTTGACCACCGTAGCGGGCGTCATACCAATTGCCTATTTGATATTCGGCCTGTTCTGGATGGCGGACAAAGGCGGCAAAGGATTTATCGCAGACGTGAAACAGGGGCTATTCTGGCCGTACTACGTCTGGCGCGATTTCAGAAACCGGCGCTGAATTCAAAATTCCCCGCGACCTACGTCAGACTTAACGTATCGCCCTCCCTGACCCGAGCGCGTGAGGAGGTGTAGGCGATGCCGGCTCTGTCTTTCATCCCAAGGCTCATGCCAGCGCCACAGGCCGCGCATTATCTGGGTGTCAGCGAGTCCAAGTTGCGGTGCCTGAAGCTGCCCCGCAAGGTGTTGGACGGCAAGCGGCTATATGACCGGATCGAACTTGACGCCTATGCGGACAACCTCGCTACTGAAGGCGGGATACCGGGATCAGACATGGGAGGCGGTAATTCATGCGACGACATCTTCGGCATGGCGCCAGAATGAAGCACCTCAACCCCAACGGTCGTTTCCCCTCTGGCAACCCAAGGTACTACTTCCGCCCCAAGGGCCAGAAAGGCGTGCCGATGCCCGACACGCCCAAGAATGATCCTGTCTTCCTGAAGAAGTACGCCGAGCTGCTGGCAGCCCACGATGGCAGCAAGCCGCACCCGGCCGTCAGGCACCGGACGGGCACGCTGGGTGCTGGTATCAGGGCTTATCTGGCCTCCGATGTGTTCATGAGCCTCGCACCCACCACGCGGGCGCTGTGGCGGCGTGCGCTTGAGGACATCGAGGCCCGCTACGGCGCCGCGCTGTTCGATGACCTGCAGACGCGCCACATCCGCAAGGACCTGTCGCGGCTCAATGCACATCCGGCGAACACGCGGCGTAAAATATGGCGCGGGTTGTGCCGCTGGGCTGAAGATGCCGGCCTCATCGAGGAGGATCCGGCACGCGCCGTCCGCCGCAGAGCGACACCTAAGACCGACGGCCGCGTTGCCTGGACACGAGACGATGTCGCCAAGTTCCGGGCCCACTGGCCGCACGACACGCATCAACGGCTGGCCTTCGAGCTCATGCACCGCACCTGCGCCGCGATCGGTGATGCTGGCCGGCTCGGCCCTGGTATGATCAAGGACGGCTGGCTGACCTACAGACGCCAGAAGTCCGGCAGCGAGGCCACCTGCCCCTTCAATGTGCCGGGACCCGCCTGGTTCGAGGCGGACGACCACCTCCGCCGTTGCCTGGACCAGCACCCCCGCCACATGACCTTCCTCGTGACAGGCCGCGGCGCGCCGCGCAGCCCGAAGGCGGCAGCGCAATGGTTTTCGCGCGCCTGCACGGCCGCCGGCCTTGACGCCGACAAGACTGCCCACGGGATCCGGAAACATCGCGCGGCTGTCTTCAAGGAGAACGGCGCAACCGACGCGCAGCGCATGGCGATCCTGGGCCACGAAACAGCCAGCGAAGCGGCACGCTACAGCAAGTCGGCCGACCTGAGGCGGATCATATCAGGAACGGAAAGTTCCCACTCGGACAGCCAAAGTTCCCAAAAGTCCTGATTTCTTCAATAAAATCAATACTGCTTCAAGGGGATGGCGGACCATAGAGGATTCGAACCTCTGGCCTCTGCCTTCGGAGGGCAGCGCTCTATCCAGCTGAGCTAATGGTCCACTGCAGTTCCTATACATAAGCGCCCCAGCCCCCGCAATGCCCCGGGTAGGGTTTTCCCCACTTATGCGCGGGGCCATCGGGGCGCATGATACCCGCATTAAGGGAATTTCATAAAGAGTGGCAGTTCTTACCCGGATTTTCACCAGAATCGGAGATTGAAATGACCAAGCAATACCATGGCCTTTCGCGCCTCGACCAACTTGCCAAGACCTGCCTTGAGGGGAACGGGCCCAACGCCGTCTTTCCCCGTGTCCTCGACCGGATGCTCAAGCGCAACCCGGTGCATATCGACAACATCAGCCACGCAGACGTGATAGATGCGCTGACCGACCTGTCCGTGACCATGGGCAGGGACGATCAGACCGACGGCCCGGCCGAGGCGGGCATGACCTTTCTCGGGCAGTTCGTCGACCACGACATCACCCTTGATGCTACCAGTGCGCTGGGATCACGGATCGACCCGGCGACCATCACCAATGTCCGCACACCCAACCTCGACCTCGACTGCGTCTATGGCGCGGGGCCGGAGGCCTCGCCGCACCTGTACGGCAACGGGGCGGCCGAGCAGTTCCTCATGTTCGGCCGGGAGGAGAACCACCTGGACCTTGCGCGGACCTGTTCGGGCAAGGCGCTGATCGGCGATCCGCGCAACGACGAGAACGTGATCGTGGCGCAGATCCAGAGCATCTTCATCCGGCTGCACAACATCCTGATGACCTACCGGCAGGAAAACGGGGACACCGCGAAGGATATCAAGACCTGCGCGATGGCGGGCATGGATGCGGGCGTCTGGGCCGACCATGTCGTGCCCTCGCTCGAGGATTTCGAACAGGTCCGCCGCTTCATCCGGCTGCATTACCAGTACATCGTCTGGAACGAGATGTTGCCGGCCTTCGTGGACAAGGCTTGCCTCGAGGCGGCGTGGCACCATGACGTGCTGCCGCCCATGGCCCCGGTGATGCCGGTGGAATTCACCGGCGCGGCCTATCGTTTCGGTCATGCCACCACGCAGTTCCAGTACAAGCTGCGCAAGGACGGCGATCCGCTGGGTCTGTTCTCCACGCTCGGCTTCGGCCCCCGGCCCGAAAGCGCGAACATGGATTATGACGTCATGTTCCATATGACGGGCGGGGGCACGCACCAGCATGCGCGTCCGGTGGGCACGGGGCTGGGGCTGCCGCTGCTCAACCTGCCGTTCGTGCATGATCCGATCCGTCTCAAGGACATCGATCACACCCTGACGCTGGACCAGTCGCGGAACCTGCCCCTGCGCAACATGATCCGCGACCGCTATACCTACGAACTGGCCAGCGGGCAGATGGCGGCGGCGCATTTCGGGATCGACAAGCGGCCCGAAGTGCCCGACCCGCTGAAGGACAAGGGGTTCCGCAAGACTCCGCTCTGGTTCTACTGCCTTCAGGAGGCGGAGGAATTCGGCGGCGGCAGGCTGACCGGGGTGGGCGGCACTCTGGTCGCGGGTGTCTTTGCCAACCTGCTCAAACGAGACAAGGCCAGCGTCTACCACGTGCCGCATTTCAAGCCGTGGCACGGCTTCACCGGCAACGAGAGCGTCCTCGCTGGCATCATCGCCTTTGTCGAGAAGCACTACGGCGACGTGGCCTTTGCCCCGAACCTGCGGTGCGGACCGACTGCGGCCGAATGGCAGGCCAACACGCCGGGCACGTGAAGAAAAGGCCGGTCCCGGGGGTCGCCCCCGGGATCAGGCGAACAGGTCGTGGGCCAGTTCCAGCGCATCGACGAGCACGTCCACCTCCTGCGTGGTATTGTAGAGACCGAACGACGCGCGGCAGGTGGCCGTCACCCCAAGGTGGTCCATCAGCGGACCGGCACAGTGATGCCCCGCCCTCACGGCCACGCCCTTCTTGTCAAGGATGGTCGAGATGTCATGCGCGTGCGCCGCCCCGTCCAGCGAAAAGCTGAAGATCGCGGCCTTGTCCGGCGTGGTGCCCTGTACCTGAAGCCAGTTGAGCCCACCCAGCTTGGACACCGCATAGTCACGCAAGGAATCCTCATGCGCCGCGATGTTGTCCATTCCCAGCGCCATCATGTAGTCCAGCGCGACGCCCAGCCCGATGGTCTGCACGATTCCGGGCGTCCCAGCCTCGAACTTCATCGGCGGATCGTTGTAGGTCACGTCGTCCTTCGTGACTTCGCGGATCATGTCGCCGCCCCCGATGAAGGGGCGCATTTCCGCCATCCGCTCCTTGCGGATATAGATGGCGCCGGAACCCGACGGCCCGTACAGCTTGTGACCCGTGATCGCGTAGAAGTCGCAGCCGATGTCCTGCAGGTCCACGGGCATGTGGACAGCCGCCTGCGATCCGTCCACCAGCACCGCAACCCCCTTGGCATGCGCCGCCCGGGTGATGGCCTTGACGTCCACCTTCGTCCCCAGCACGTTCGACAGATGCGTGATCGCGACAAGTTTCGTCCGGGGGCCGATCGCGTCGATCACGGCCTGAGGGTCCAGTGCCCCGGTGCTGTCCGTATCCACCCACTTGAGGTTCACGCCCTGACGCTCGCGCAGGAAATGCCAGGGGACGATGTTGGCGTGGTGTTCCATCACGCTCAGCACGATCTCGTCACCGGCTTCCATCCGGGGCATGGCCCAGCCATAGGCGACAAGGTTGATGCCCTCCGTCGTGCCCGAATTCAGCACGATCTCGTCTTCGGACCCCGCGTTGAGAAACCGCGCGACGGTGCCGCGGACCGCTTCGTACTTGTCCGTGGCAAGGTTCGACAGGTAGTGCAGGCCCCGGTGCACGTTGGCATATTCCATGGAATAGGCCCGGGTCACCGCGTCGATCACCGCCTGCGGTTTCTGCGCGGAGGCGCCGTTGTCGAGGTAGACCAGCGGCTTGCCGTTCACCTCGCGGGAGAGGATCGGAAAGTCCCTGCGGATCGCGTTCACATCGTACATCACGTGGCTCCCTGGGCTGCCAGCCCGATTAACGTCAACAGAAGGCCGAGGCCCACAATCACCCCGACGGCGGCGGCGATCAGGACCGCGAGCGCCTGCCAGATGGAGGACAGCCGCATGGCGGCGGTCACGAAGTTCAGAAAGATCCAGAACCCCCAGATGGCCACCCCGAGCGACAGGAACATACCGGCCGGTGGCAGCGCGAGCGACACCACGATGATCGCCAGCTGCGCCGCCGCGCGCAGGATCTGGAACCAGACAACCAGCGCCAAGACGTCGTTCAGCTTTCCGCTCCCGCCGAAGGCCAGACCCGCCCAGTACATGCCGTGCACGTAGATGACCATCATCCCGGCGATGATGATGAAAAGGGCAAGGGGCCGCTCCACGTAAGCGGGCACGGGCAATGTGGTTCCGGATGTCCGGAAGATCACGTAGAGCAGCGCCGCGTTGAAGATGGCGACGAGCGCAAGCGCGGTCCAGAGCACGTCCCGCGTCAGGCCGAGCGTCATGATCTGCTCCGCCGCGTCGCGCGGGGCGCGCAAGGTCGTCTGCACAAGGTTGGCCAGCGCCGGGTTCATGACCCGCGCTCCACCTGCACGGCGGCGCGGTAGCCGGCCCCCCAGAACCAGGCGAAGACCCCCAGCCAGAGGATCCCCACGATGTTCAACTCCAGCCCCGCGCCGACGAAACCCGCCGTCAGTCCCCAAAGCAGCATGACCGGCGTGGACGCGAGCAGCGCCCAGAACAGCGCGATCCGGGCCCCGAAGCCCCCCGGACCTTGGCCAAGCGCGCGGCCGAGCAGCCCGCTCAACCCGGCCACCGCATAGAGGATCAACGGGGCCACGAAGAGCCACGCCATCAGGGTACCTCCCATCAGCATTCCGAGGTCTTCGTCGGTGACGTGGGCCTGCCGGGCCAACCGCGGCGTCTGCGCCACAAAGACCAGCAGGCAGCCGACCATGAGGTAGATCAGCGCACGGTCTTCCCGCGCCCCCTGCCCCAGCAACCGGCGCACGACCTGCCCCGGCCGCCGGTAGGTGGCGACGATATCGCTGGTCGCCGCCATCAGCCGCGGCGGCGCGCCAGCCAGGCGGCCATGCGTGTGTTGATCTCTTCGCGCAGGTTTTCGGCCGCGATTTCCTCGACCGCCTCTGCAAGGAAGGACAGTGTCAGCATGTCCGTCGCCTCGCCCAGCGGCACACCGCGCGAGCGGAGATAGAACAGCGCGTCCTCGTCGATCGCGCCTGACGTGGACCCGTGTGAACACGCCACGTCGTCGGCGTAGATTTCCAGTTCGGGCTTGGCGAGGAACTGGCTGTCCTCGTCGAGCAGCAGCGACTGGCTGATCTGGTAGCCATCGGTCTTCTGCGCGCCCTCCTTGACGAGGATCTTGCCCTGGAACACGCCGGTGGCACCGTTGCGCAGCACCTTCTTGAAGACCTGCCGGCTTTCGCAGTTCACCGCGTCGTGCGTGATGAAAACCGTGTCGTCGTGATGGAACGCCCCGTCGCCAACGCAGGCCCCGGCCACATGGGCCGTCGCGTCGTCGCCCGTCAGTTCGATCACGCATTCGTTGCGCGTGAGCACACCGTTCACGGTCAGCGTGAAGCTCTTGAAGGCCGATTCAGTGCCCAGACGGGCAAAGATATGGGTGGCCGCGCGCCGCTCGTGGTCGCGGCCCTGGGCCCGCACGTGGTGGAACGACGCGCCATCGGCCACGTCCACCTCCATCACCTTGTTGAAACGTGCCGCCGCCGGGCCATTCTCGAGGATCGTCAGTTCCGCGCCGGGGTCCAGCTTGACCACGTGGTGAAGAACCGCGTCCGAACGCTCGGATTCGTGGCGGTAGATGAGGCTCACCGGCTTGGACGGCTTGCCGGGGACGTGGATCAGCACGCCATCGGTGGCAGAGGCGGTGTTCAGCGCCGCAAGCGGCCGCGCGACGGGGGACTGGCCGTTCTTTTCCAGGACGCCGTAGAGGTCCCGTGCCCAGTGCAGGTCGGTGTCCGCTTCGGCCAGCCTCTCGATCTCGATCCCCTCGAGCTGCAGATCGTCCGAGGCATCGGCGTCGAACACGCCGTCGACAAAGACGATTTTCAGACGGTCGAGCGTGTCGAACAGAGGCGCTTCGTCGTTCTCGAAAACAGCCGCCGTTTCGGGCTCCGGCTGGGTCAGCGTGTCGGGACGCGTGTATTTCCAGTATTCGTCCCGCCGCACCGGCAGCCCCATGTCGCGGACACGGCTCAGGGCATCCTCGCGCGCCGCGACGGACCAGCCCTTGCCGGGAAGGGTCACCGTCGCAAGGCGCGTCTCCGTCAGGTTCGGTTTTTCCGCTGCCTGTGCCATTACGCCACCTCGGACATGATACCGGCGTAGCCGTTGTTCTCGACCTCCAGCGCCAGTTCCGGTCCGCCCGTCTTGATGATGCGACCGTCCGCCATGATGTGCACGACGTCCGGCTCGATGTGGTTCAACAACCGCTGGTAGTGCGTGATGACAAGAAAGCCGCGCCCCTCTGTGCGAAGGGCATTCACGCCATCGGCGACCAGCTTCATCGCGTCCACGTCAAGCCCCGAGTCGGTTTCGTCGAGGATGCACATCTTGGGTTCCAGCATGGCCATCTGAAGGATCTCGTTGCGCTTCTTCTCGCCGCCGGAAAAGCCCATGTTGACAGGCCGCTTGAGCATCTCGGCGTCGATCTTCAGATCCTTCGCCTTGGCCCGCACCTCCTTGAGGAAATCGGCAGCGGAAATCTCCGGTTCTCCGCGCGCCTTGCGCTGGGCATTCACCGCCGTGCGCAGGAACGTCATGTTGCCGACACCGGGAATTTCGACCGGGTACTGGAACGCCAGGAACAGCCCCGCCGCCGCGCGTTCCTCGGGTTCCATGTCCAGGATGTCGACACCCAGCAGCGTGGCCGAACCGTCGGTGACTTCGTAGCCGTCCTTGCCCGACAGCACGTAGGACAGCGTCGACTTGCCCGACCCGTTCGGGCCCATGATCGCGTGCACCTTGCCGGCCTCGACCTCCAGATCGACCCCCTTGAGGATCTGCTTGTCCTCTTCTTCCAGTTTCACATGCAGGTTCTTGATGCTCAGCATTTGTCGTCTCCTTCTCGGCACTTGGCCTTTGTTCCATGACGTGCGGCGGCTCAGGCCGCCTTCGTCATCCATTTCGGTAGCTTGTTGAAAAAATCCGCGGGGGCCTGGGCCGCGATCTCGCCGCGCGTCACCAGGTGATCGAGGCAGGCAATCACCAGATCGTAGGAATTGAAGACCCCTGCCGCGGCGATCGCCAGTTGGCGCACCTGGTCGCCGGTCCAGTCGTCCATCTCGCGCGGGTCGCGGATATAGACCGCGTCGCCGTCCAGCATCTGGCTGCGGAAATGCGCAGACACCATCTGCGCGCGCATGGAGTTGCCGACGGGTATCGACTTCACCGCAGCCATCTTGTGCAGCACGAAGCCCTGGTGTCGCAGCTCGAGATCGATTTCCGCCCACATGGGCTCATCCGCGTACATCTGCGCGAACCGGACCTCGGTGATTACCGCGATGGCCTCGCTCAAGGTCTCCTGCGCGCTTTCCAGAACGTCCAGTTCACCGCCCTGGATATCGATCTTGAGCAGGTCCGGACGCGGCAATTCGCCGGTCGGCATGTCATCCAGCGCGATGAGGTCGATCTCCGTCCCCTCGCCCTGGTTGGCGTGCCAGCCGGGCCGTCCGAGGTAGGATACGGATGCCGCATCCATTTTCAGCGTCGATCCAAGACCCGTCGACCTGTGGGGATAGAACTTGCCCTTGCCGGTCTTCCCGATGGCCCGCTGGATCACGTGGGTGTTCGCGCCCGCCTGCGCCTTCAGGGCGGCAAAGGCCTCCGGCTCGGGTTCGAAACCCCAGACCTCGCAAGCGCCGATCGCCAGCAGCTCGGCATAATCGGGAACGTTGACGGGGTTCGCGCCCACGTCGACGATCCTCAGCGGACGCTCCAGATCCAGCAAGGCACGCAGGTAATCGATCCGCCCCTGCAGCGTCCGCAAGGCGGACCGCGGGATGTCGGGCAGGTCGGCGTGACCTTCCTGGGGTGTTTCGACGTTCTGCATGTCGTGTTCTTTCAACGGTTTGCCGACTGTTCTTCAGTCATTCTTCCGTCAACGCCAGGGCCGGAGAACCCGCCCGCCGTTGCCTGTTACCCGACGGACCCTTCCAGCGAGATCGCGACCAGCGCCTGCGCCTCCATGGCGAACTCCATGGGCAGGGCCTGAAGCACGTCCTTGCAGAAGCCATTGACCACAAGGGCCACCGCCTCCTCCTCGTCCATGCCTCGGGACCGGCAGTAGAACATCTGGTCGTCATCCACCTTCGACGTGGTCGCTTCGTGCTCGACCCGGCTCGAATTGTTGCGGACCTCGATGTAGGGCACGGTATGGGCCCCGCACTTGTCGCCGATCAGCAGGCTGTCGCACTGGGTGTAGTTGCGCGACTCCTTCGCCTTGGGGTGCATCGACACCAGTCCGCGATAGGTGTTCTGGGCCTTGCCCGCGCTGATCCCCTTGGACACGATCCGCGACTTGGTGCGCTTGCCCAGATGCACCATCTTGGTGCCGGTATCAGCCTGCTGCATGTTGTTGGCGATGGCGATGGAGTAGAACTCGCCCTGGCTGTCGTCGCCGCGCAGGATGCACGACGGGTACTTCCACGTCACGGCGGAGCCGGTCTCGACCTGCGTCCACATCACCTTGGCCCGATCGCCCCGGCAATCGGCGCGTTTCGTCACGAAGTTGTAGATGCCGCCCTTGCCGTCCTCGTCGCCGGGATACCAGTTCTGCACGGTGGAATACTTCACCTCCGCGTCTTCCTCGACGATGATTTCGACCACCGCGGCGTGAAGCTGGGATTCGTCACGCTGAGGCGCCGTGCAGCCTTCGAGATAGGACACGTACGACCCCTTGTCGGCGATGATCAGCGTCCGCTCGAACTGGCCGGTGTTCTCGGCGTTGATGCGGAAGTAGGTGGACAGCTCCATCGGGCAGCGGACACCGGGCGGCACATAGACGAACGACCCGTCCGAGAACACGGCGCTGTTGAGCGTGGCATAGAAATTGTCGCTGACCGGCACGACCGACCCGAGGTACTTGCGCACCAGCTCGGGATGCTCGCGGATCGCCTCGGAGATCGAGCAGAAGATGACGCCGGCCTTCTTCAGTTCCTCCTGGAAGGTGGTACCGACAGAGACGGAATCGAACACCGCATCGACGGCCACCTTGCGGCCCTCCTCGGGCGCGTCCTCGGCCCCTTCGACCCCGGCGAGGACCATCTGCTCCTTCAGCGGGATGCCCAGCTTCTTGTAGGTTTCCAGCAGCTTGGGGTCCACGTCGTCCAGCGACTTGGGCTTTTCGGCCATGCTCTTGGGCCGGGCATAGTAATACTGTTGCTGGAAGTCGATGTCCGGGTAATCGACCATCGCCCAGTCCGGCTCCTTCTTGGTCAGCCAGCGGTCGTAGGCCTCCAGCCGCCAGTCCGTCATCCACTGCGGCTCGCCGTTCTTTTCTGAGATCAGCTTGACGATGTCCGGCGAAAGGCCCTTGGGCGCATAGTCCATCTCGATGTCGGTGGACCAGCCGTGCTTGTACTTGCCGCCGACCTCGCGCACCGCGTCCACGGTTTCCTGATCGACGCCTTCCTTGACGTTGTCCTGCTCTTTCACGATGTCCAAAGTCATCATCCTTTCCCTGGGCGCTCAAGCGGCCCGTTGTGCGTGTCGTTCGAGTTTCGCGGCCCATGCGTCGGCAAAGCGCGAAACGTCCTCTTCGGTTGTCTCCGGTCCCAGCGAGACGCGAATGGCGCTGGCGGCCTGCGCCTCGTCGTAGCCCATCGCGCGCAGGACGTTGCTGGCCTTGACCTTGCCGCTGGAACAGGCCGATCCCGCGGATATGGCGAACCCGGCAAGATCCATCTGCATGACCTGGGTTTCCCCTTTCCAGCCTTCGGTCAGGATGCAGGAAGTGTTCGGCAGTCGCGCCACCCCTTTCCCGACAAAAATAGTCTTCTTAGAGACGGTCGCAAGGGTCGTCTCGAGAAGGTCGCGCAACCGCGCCACCTCGTCCCATCGCCCCTCCGCCACGTCCCGCGCCGCCGCTTCGGCCGCGGCGCCGAACCCTGCGATCCCGACGAGGTTCTCGGTTCCGGAACGGCGGTTCATCTCCTGCCCGCCGCCCCGCAGGATCGGTTCGGGGTCGGCGGCGGTGAAGTTGATCAAGGCGCCAACACCCTTGGGCCCGCCCAGCTTGTGCGCGGACAGGATCGCGTAGGATGGGGTCTCGTCCTCGTAGACGACCGGCACCTTGCCCGCGACCTGCGTGATGTCGCAGATCACGGAATGCCCCTTGCCACTGCCGGCGACCTGCCCACCCGGCAACATGATGCCTGTCTCGCTGTTCGCGGCGGACACCGCCACCAACCCGTCGGGCAGCGCCGCGCGCCAGTCCGGCGCCAGATGCCCCGCCCTGTCATGAAGCGATGGCAGGTCCTGCTCGCTCCAGACCCGCAGGCAGTCGTGCTCGGTCGGCAAGGCGGCAAAGACCCCGCCATGGCGCGCCTTCTGCGCCACCGCAAGGGCCGCCGCCTCGGTCGCGCTGCCGGTAAAGATCACCTGCGACACCTTGCAGCCCACCAGTGCCGCGACCTGTGCCCTCGCGCGCTCCACCAGCCCTTTCGCCCCGCGCCCCTCCGCATGCACGGAGGACGGGTTTCCGACAACGTCCATCGCCGCAAACATGGCTGCCCGCGCTTCAGCCCTGAGAGGCGTGGTGGCATTATGATCGAGGTAGGTTCTCATGCCTTCTTTATGCCCCCAAATACTTCCAGGGGGGGTGGGGGACAGCGTCCCCCATCCGGAAATGAATCGTGTCGCGCTTGCGCGGCTATCGGATCGCGGAACATCATTCGTCCACCACGGCAAACAGGTTCGGCACGGCGGGACAGGGTGCCAGCTCGTTCGAGATCACGTCGGAAAGCCGCGTCTGGTGCAGAAAAACGTAGACATGCGCGCTCAGCCCCTGCCAGAGGCGGTTTGTCAGCGATTGCGCCCGGCTCCCGGACAGCCCGCCCGATGCGCCGGCCCCCTTGTGCATCGCGTCGACCTTCTCGTCCACTGCCGCAAGGATCTCCACCACGCGGATGTCCGAGGCAGGGCGGGACAGACGGTATCCTCCCCCCGGCCCCGCACCGAGGAAACGAGCTCGGCCCGCCGCAACTTGACGAAAAGCTGCTCGAGGTAGGGCAGCGAGATCGACTGCCGCTCCGCTATATCGCCCAGCGACACCAGCCTGTCTCCCGGCTGCAGCGCGATATCGGCCAGGGCGACCATCGCATAACGTCCCTTCGTCGATAGCTTCATGGCCCGTGGTCCTCTTTCAGCCCGCATTGATTGACGCGGACGCGCGATGCGCATACATGCAATTCCGATCCGGTATGCAGTACCGGCCGATAAAGATTAGAACCGTTCTAAAGTGCCTGAGTGAAGTCGTCAACTATAGACCGCGTCAAGCTGCCCAGACATTAGGAACCAGCATACAGGGACGCCCATGCCAGAGGTCATCTTTCCCGGACCAGAAGGCCGCCTTGAAGGCCGCTATCATCCGCAAAAGGAACGCGACGCACCGATCGCGATCGTCCTCCACCCGCATCCGCAGTTCGGCGGGACTATGAACCACAAGGTCGTCTACAACCTGCATTATGCCTTCTACAACATGGGTTTCACCGTCTTGCGGTTCAATTTCCGCGGCGTGGGACGCAGCCAGGGGGAATACGATCAGGGCATCGGCGAGCTGTCCGACGCGGCATCGGCACTCGATTACCTTCAGTCGATGAACAACAACTCCAAGCATTGCTGGGTCGCGGGCTTCTCCTTCGGCGCGTGGATCGGCATGCAGTTGCTGATGCGGCGCCCCGAAATCACCGGCTTCATCTCGGTCGCGCCCCCCGCGAACATGTACGACTTCAGCTTCCTCGCCCCCTGCCCCTCGTCGGGACTGGTGATCAACGGCACCGCGGACCGCGTGGCGCCGCCGGCCGACACGACCAGCCTCGTCAGCAAGCTTCACGAGCAGAAGGGCATCACCATCACCCACGAACAGATCGAGGGTGCGGGCCACTTCTTTGAAGAGCCCTACATGGACCAGCTGATCGGAGCGACCACCGACTACGTGAAGCGCCGCCTGACCGAAACCACACGCTGACAGGAACCTCCATGGCAGATCCCGTCGTCATCGAAATGGCCAACAAACTGGCCGAGGAATGTCTCGCCGTTCAGTCCGAGACAGGTGAGGACCGTCTTTTCATGGAGGTGGGTAACGTGCTCGGGGCCTCGTCCCAGACGCTCGAAGAGGCGTTTCTCACGGCGATCCGGACCCGCATGGCCAACGAACAGGGCCGCGCGTTCCTGCGCAAGAAGCTGAAAGCCCACCGCGACGCCCATCCCAAGACATGACGGAGCGGAGCCGCCTCGACCGCCAGATCGACTTCCTCGTCGAAGCCGACAAGCTCAAGAACACCATCCGGGCCACGGAACTGTGCGATGCGTCCCGGTACGAGAATTCGGCCGAACATTCGTGGCACCTGACGCTCTATGCGCTGGTGCTGGCGGACCAGGCCGGACCGGGTGTCGAGATCGACCGCGTGATCCGGATGCTCATCCTGCACGACCTCGTGGAAATAGATGCGGGCGACAACCCGATTTTCGGCGCGCTCGATCATGCCGCGATCGAAACGGCGGAGCGGGCGGCCGCCGATCGCATCTTCGGGCTTCTGCCGGACGATCAGCGCGACGCGCTGCGCGCGATCTGGGAGGAGTTCGAAGCGGCCGAAACGCCGTCGGCACAATTCGCCAAATCGCTCGACCGGTTCCAGCCGCCGATGCAGAACCTCGCCTCCGGCGGCGGCAGCTGGACCGATTTCGACGTGACGGAACAGCAGATCCACGACCGCGTCGGCAGCCGGATCGCCATCGGCGCCCCCGCGCTGTGGGACTACGCCCGCAGACGCATTTCCGCTTTCTTCGAAGCGCGCCGCGCGTCCTGATCCCCCACCCCGCCCGAAAGCACGGCACGGTCGGAAAATTTGCGCCTCCGGATCTGTATACTATCGTATACCGCTTTCCCCTGCCGGTGTTTTGCGCTATGCGCGGCGCAACGCATCTTCATAACCGAAAGGGATAGGCTTCATGTCAAAGATCAAGGTAGACAACCCCGTCGTCGAGCTGGACGGCGATGAAATGACCCGGATCATCTGGGACTTCATCAAGAAGAAGCTCATCCTGCCCTACCTCGACATCGACCTGAAGTACTACGACCTCGGGATCGAGGCGCGCGACGAGACGGACGACCAGATCACCGTGGATGCCGCCGAAGCGATCAAGAAATACGGCGTCGGCGTGAAATGCGCCACCATCACGCCCGATGAAGCACGGGTCGAGGAATTCGGCCTCAAGAAGATGTGGCGCTCGCCCAACGGCACCATCCGCAACATCCTCGGTGGCGTGGTGTTCCGCGAGCCGATCATCTGCAAGAACGTGCCGCGCCTCGTGCCGGGCTGGACCAAGCCCATCGTCATCGGCCGCCACGCCTACGGCGACCAGTACCGCGCCACCGACATGAAATTCCCCGGGCCGGGCACCCTGTCAATGAAATTCGTCGGCGAAGACGGCACGGTGGTCGAGGAAGAAGTATTCAAGGCCCCGTCGTCGGGTGTCTACATGGGCATGTACAACCTCGATGAATCCATCAAGGATTTCGCCCGCGCCTCGATGAACTACGGTCTTCAGCGCGGCTGGCCGGTCTACCTGTCCACCAAGAACACGATCCTCAAGAACTATGACGGCCAGTTCATGATCCTGTTCCAGCAGGTCTTCGACGAGGAATTCAAGGACAAGTTCGAAGAGGCCGGCATCACCTACGAACACCGCCTGATCGACGACATGGTCGCCTGCGCGATGAAGTGGAACGGGGGCTACGTCTGGGCGTGCAAGAACTACGACGGCGACGTTCAGTCCGACACCGTGGCACAAGGCTTCGGTTCTCTCGGGCTGATGACCTCCATCCTGATGACCCCCGACGGGCAGACGGTCGAGGCCGAGGCGGCGCATGGCACGGTCACCCGCCACTACCGCCAGCACCAGAAGGGCGAGGAGACCTCGACCAACTCCATCGCGTCGATCTACGCGTGGACGGGCGGTCTGAAGCACCGCGGTAAGCTCGACGGGAACGAGGCACTGACGAACTTTGCCACCACCCTCGAAAGGGTCGTCGTGGAAACGGTCGAATCCGGCCACATGACAAAAGACCTTGCCCTGCTGGTCGGCCCCGACCAGAAGTGGCTGACAACGATGGGTTTCCTCGAGAAAGTGGACGAGAATCTCAGCAAGGCACTGCCGGGCTGATCCGAAAGAATAGAAACGGTTCTAGGGCGCACGCATCTATTCGTGCGCCCTTTTTCATTTCCATTTCACGCTTGTTCCGAATGCCGGCACGATCTCTTGAAATAAAGCCGATTGGCCGCTGAAACCTGACGAATTATCCCGCCCAAGTTGAATATGGGCCGAAATGGGGCGAAATTGCGGCATATTCGTTCCCAGCCGGGGTCATTAACGTTAACCTTTTCCCGGAAGCGATTCCGCTTCAGTCCACTTGGGAGATTTTTCATGAAAACCTTTTATTCCGCTTTGTGCGGTGCAAGCTTCATTGCATTAACTGCCGGCATGGCCTCGGCCGCCGATGACAACGTGACGTTCCTCGATCAGGACGGCACCAACAACTCCGCATCGGTCACCCAGTCGGGCAACGACAACGAAGCCGGCGCGTCGGGCCTTGCCGTCACGCAGGACGGTTTCTACAACCAGCTCGAAATCCTTCAGTCCGGGAACAACAACGAGATCGGCCTCGAGGGTGTGGGGGTCCGGCAGGAAGCCGTTCTCAAGAACGGCAGCAACCCGATCGCGAACACGCTGGTCATCACGCAGTCCAGCAGCTTCAACACCGTGGGTTCGGTGTATCAGGATTCAGACGGCACCGACCAGCAGGCCAGCGCGCGCAACCGCGTGAACATCACGCAGGCGGGTCTTGGCGGGCACCGGATCGGCACTGTCCACCAGGAGCGTGGGGCGTCCAACTACAACGTTCTGAACGTCACCCAGAACGGCTTGGCGAACGTGCTCGAGGACGTCTATCAGCGCAACAGGGCTGGCGGCAACGTCTCCAACTCGATCAACGTCAACATGTCGGGCGCCTCAAACGGTCGGAACTTGATCGGCGCTCCCACTGAACTGGACCTCTTTGCAGACATCGCAGACGTCCAAGGTTCTACCCTGCGGCAAGGCTGGGTACGCCAGTTCTCGAGAAGAAACACCATCGACCTTGACGTCTCCGGCACGTTCAACAACTTCGGGATCACGCAGGACGGAAAAGGCAACACCGTCGGCACGGTCACGATGACAGGCGGTTTCAACCAGCTGGGAATTCGCCAGGACGGTGACGACAACCAGGTGTCGCTTTCCACCATCTCGGGCATCGGCAACAACATCGGTGTCGCGCAATACCAGGACAACAACATCGCCGGCGTCAACGTGAGCGGCAACGCGAACCGACTTGGCGTGCTGCAGGACGGTATGAGCAACACGGCAGACGTCGCCATCACCGGCGACAACAACGGCCTTGCCTATAACTCCGTCAGCTTCTTTGGCCAGCGGATCTATACCTCTGCGGATTCGCTCGACAACCCGGCTGCCGGGATTGCCCTGCTGCCCGGTTTCGAACTCGGCCGCGTCACCCAGTTCGGCGATGACAACGACGTCAATCTGAATATCGATGGAAACAACAACCTGTTCGGAACGCTGCAGGACGGCGTTGGCAACAGCATCGAAGGCACCGTAGACGGCAACGGCAACCAGTTCGCCGTGGCACAGGTGGGGGTCGCCAATATGACGAACTTCACGCAAACCGGTGGTGGCAACAATCTCGCCGTTTCGCAGTAACCGGCACCAAGCCGTAAAGACGGGCGCGCTTCCACAGGAGGCGCGCCCGTTTTACGTTTGACCGAGGGCGGCGGATCAGGCCGCCAGATCCGTCAGGTTCGGCGCAAAGGCCGTGATCCTGCAGTCTTGGGGTGTGAAGGTGCAGAAGCTGCCCTGCGGCACTTCTGTCCAGCCTGCCCGATCCAGATCGTAGGGTTCGGAAACAACGGCCCACCCCCGCCAGTCCGCACACCAGCGGTAGAACAGGGACGGCGCCAGACCGTCGGAAGCATAGCGCACCGCGAAAAGCGTCCGCCCGTCCGAGACAGCCGCGGCCATGCGCATGTGCGGCCCTTCGCCGTGGGACCGCGAGAGCGCCTCGAACCGTGCGACACTGCCGGCAAGCGCCGCCTTCGGGTCGTGATCGATGCCCAGACCGCAGGCGACGAGAAACAAGGCTTCGCTGTCCGTCGCTCCCTTGCGGTGCGCGTAAAGCGCATCGTCGATCATCATGTCCGCGGACTTCCGGAACCGTTCGAACCCGCCGACCTGCCCATTGTGCATGAAGCTCCACCGTCCCTGCACGAAGGGATGGCAGTTGTTTCGGCTGGTGGCCGTCCCCGTCGAGGCGCGCACATGCGCCATGAACAGCCGCGCCTGCACCTGCTCCGCCAGCGACCGCAGGTTGGGATCGGACCACGCCGGATAGACATCGCGGTAAAGCCCCGGTTCCGCCCGACGGTCGTACCAGGCCAGTCCGAAGCCGTCCGCGTTGATCGCGGTCTTGCATTTGCTGGCATCCCGCGACTGGTGGATCAGCGAATGATCCGGCGCCGAGATGATCTCGCTCAGGAACAGCGGCTCGCCCTGCCAGGCCGCCCAGCGACACATGGTTACCTGCCGCGATTATGAGTGCGGGCGTAAAGCTTGGCGATAATGCCGCTTGCCGTCTTTTCGAACAGGCACGGGATCAGGGCGTGCACCAGCGCCGCACCCGCCGCCGCGAACAGCAGCGCGGAAAACCGCAGCGCGAACAGCATGTGCTCGAAAAAGCTCTCATCGACCTTGGCGGGATGGTCCAGGAATACGCGTGCGAACATGTCTCTCTCCTATCGCTGTTTCCCGGCAGACTATGGCATCGCGCGCATGAATTTTTCCCAAATGTCTCCGCTTTACCATTGCCTGCAAGATAATTTCCCAAGATAATGCCATCATGAGTGACATTGACCACATGGACCGCCGTATCCTGATCGAATTGCAGCGCGACGCGGAACAATCCCTTGAAACCCTGGGGGCGGCGGTGGGCCTGTCCCGGAATGCCTGCTGGCGGCGCATCCGGCAGATGGAGACCGACGGCATCATCCGCGGGCGCGTGGCCTTGCTGAACGCGACACGGCTCGGGCTGCCGCTGACGGTCTTCATTCAGGTCCGCACCAATGCCCATGCGCCCGACTGGCTCGAGAGATTCTCGACCGCCACGCGCGCGATGCCGGAAATCCTCGGTGTCTACCGGATGTCCGGCGACCTCGACTATTTGATCCGGGCGCAGGTTGCGGATATGGCGGGGTACGACCGTCTTTACCAGAACCTGATCCGCAAGGTGCCTCTCTCCGACGTCTCTGCCAGTTTCGTCATGGAAGAGATCAAGGAAACCACCGCCCTGCCCCTCTGAGGAAGTTCTCTTGCCGCTGCATTACCTATGGCTGTTCATCGCCGTACTCACGGAAACACTTGGCACGACCGCGCTTCAGGCGAGCCAGCAGTTCTCGCGCCTTTGGCCCTCGCTTGCGGTCGTGCTGTGTTATGGATCGTCCTTCTTCTTCATGTCGCTGGTGCTCAAGACCATGCCGGTCGGCATCGTCTACGCGATCTGGTCCGGCACCGGCATCGTGCTGATCGCCTGCATCGGATATCTTCTCTTCGGGCAGCGGCTGGACCTGCCGGCCGTGATCGGTCTGGCGCTCATCATCTCCGGGATCCTGGTGATCCACCTGTTTTCGGCCACCGACACCCATTGACGCGGCCCTCGTGGCGGAACTGCGCCACAGCCGGCCCCGACACGACCGCGCGGACCGCTTTAGGGCTGGCATTTGCTGCGTCTGCACGGTATGGCGCCCGCAACCCCCGCAAAAAGGCTGATCCAATGGACCTGCGCAACATCGCAATCATCGCCCACGTCGACCACGGCAAGACAACCTTGGTGGACGAACTGCTCAAGCAGTCGGGCACCTACCGCGAAAACCAGGCGACCACTGAGCGCGCCATGGACAGCAATGACCTCGAGCGCGAACGCGGCATTACCATCTTCGCCAAACCGACCTCGGTCGAATGGAAAGGCACCCGCATCAACATCGTGGACACCCCCGGTCACGCCGACTTCGGCGGCGAGGTGGAGCGTATCCTGTCGATGGTGGACGGTGTCGTTCTGCTGGTGGACGCGGCCGAAGGCCCGATGCCGCAGACGAAATTCGTCACGTCGAAGGCCCTTAAACTGGGGCTGCGGCCCATCGTCGTCATCAACAAGGTCGACAAGCCCGATGGCGAGCCGGATCGCGCGCTGGACGAGGTGTTCGACCTTTTTGCCAACCTCGACGCCAGCGATGAGCAGCTCGATTTTCCTGCCATGTACGCGTCGGGTCGCGCCGGCTGGGCGGATCACACACTCGACGGTCCGCGCAAGGGGCTCGACGCGCTGTTCGAACTCATTCTCGACCACGTGCCCGCCCCCAAGCAGACGGCCGATGTCGACAAACCCTTCACGATGCTCGCCACCACCCTCGGCGCGGATCCCTTCCTTGGCCGGATGCTGACGGGCCGGGTCGAATCCGGCACGCTGCGCGCCGGTCAGACGCTCAAGGCGATCTCGCGCAATGGCAAGCTGATCGAGAACTTCCGCTGCACCAAGATCCTTGCCTTCCGCGGGTTGGAACAGACCGCCATTGACGTGGCCGAGGCCGGCGACATCGTGTCGATTGCCGGCATGGCCAAGGCAACCGTTGCCGACACCCTCGCGGATACATCGGTCAACGAAGCGATCCCGGCACAGCCGATCGACCCGCCCACCATCACCGTGACCTTTGGCATCAATGACTCACCCCTGGCAGGCCGCGACGGGAAAAAGGTCCAGTCCCGCGTGATCCGCGAGCGTCTGATGAAGGAAGCCGAGAGCAACGTCGCGATCAAGGTTTCGGACACACCGGGCGGCGAGGCCTTCGAGGTTGCCGGACGCGGCGAACTGCAGATGGGCGTGCTGATCGAGAACATGCGCCGCGAAGGCTTCGAGCTGTCGATCTCCCGCCCGCAGGTCCTTTTCCGCGACATCGACGGAGAGCGGCACGAGCCGATCGAGGAAGCCACGATCGATGTGGACGACGAATATTCCGGTGCCGTCATCGAAAAGATCACGGGCGCGCGCCGTGGCGAACTGGTGGAGATGAAACCGGCCGGAGCCGGCAAGACCCGCATCGTCGCCCATGTCCCCTCGCGCGGATTGATCGGCTACCATGGCGAGTTTCTGACCGACACCCGCGGGACCGGCGTGCTGAACCGCGTCTTCCACGGCTGGGCGCCCCACAAGGGCCCCATCCCCGGCCGCCGCGCGGGCGTCCTGATCTCGATGGAAAACGGCACGTCGGTCGCCTATGCCCTGTGGAACCTCGAAGAACGTGGCAAGATGATGATCGGCGCCCAGGCTGACGTCTATACCGGCATGATCATCGGGGAGCATTCCCGCGACAACGACCTCGAGGTCAACCCGCTGAAAGGCAAGAAGCTGACCAACGTGCGCGCCTCCGGCACGGACGAAGCGGTGCGGCTGACGACGCCGATCACCCTGTCGCTGGAAGAAGCCATCGCCTACATCGACGACGATGAACTGGTGGAGGTGACGCCCAACGCGATCCGGCTGCGCAAGCGGTTCCTTGACCCCCACGAACGCAAGCGCATGGCCAAGGCGTCATGAGCGACGGGCTGCGGCGCAGCCCGGGCCTGCACGGCCATGTGGAGGGGCGCGATCTGGGCACCTCCGTCACCGTGCTGTTCGTGACCCACGACAAGCCCGGCGGCGGCCCCAAGCTGCACTGGCACCCCTACGACGAACTGTTCGTGATCCGCCGCGGACGCGCGCGGTTCACGGTCGGTGACGAGGTGATCGATGGCGGGCCGGGCGACGTGATCCGCGGCCCGGCCAACGTCCCCCACCGGTTCGAGGTGATCGAAGCGCCCTACGAGGCACAGGACATCCACCTGTCGCCCGAGTGGATCCAGACCGACCTCGAATAGGGCTAGAACGGCCCTCGGAACACGAAGAACGCACCGAGGGCAATGAACCCGAAGCCGAACGCGTGGTTCAGCGTCAGTGGCTCCTTGAGGTAGGTCACGCTGAACACGGCAAAGACGGTCAGCGTCAGCACCTCCTGCATCGTCTTCAGCTCTGCCGCCGAATAGACCCGGTGGCCGATCCGGTTGGCCGGGACGGCAAGGCAGTATTCGATCAACGCGATTCCCCAGCTGACCACGATGACCAGCCAGAGGGCGCGGTGCGGAAATTTCAGATGTCCGTACCACGCCAGCGTCATGAAAACGTTGGACGCCAGCAGCAGCAGCGGTGGCGCGATGTGGGCCGGCGTCACTCCGTGATCTCGACCACCATAAGCTCGCGTTCCGAAGCATCGCGCGCGTGGCTCAGCGCCTCCTGGTAGGCGTCGGAATTGTAGCAGTCGACCGCCGCTTCGACGGAAGGAAACCGCGCGACCACGTTGCGCGGGCGCTCCTTGCCCTCCAGCTGAACGAACCGGCCGCCACGGGCGAGGAAGGTTCCGCCATGTGCGGCGATGGCGGGGCCGGCGAGCTTGGCGTATTTTCCGTAGGCGTCGTCGTCGGTCACGGTGACATGGGCAATCCAGAGTGCGGCCATGGGCTTATCCTTTCAGTACGGTTTCGGCAGCCGCGATCGCGGCCTCGGCGTTCTCGGGGCTGGCACCGCCGCCCTGGGCCATGTCGGGACGTCCGCCGCCCCCTTTGCCGCCAAGTTCGGCCACCGCGGCGCGGACGATCTCCACCGCCGAAATGCGGTCCGTTAGGTCGGAGGTGACGCCCCCGGCGACGGCCGCCTTGCCGCCGGTATCAGCAATCAACAGAACCGCGCCCGAGCCCAGCCGCGCTTTGTGGTCATCCACCAGCGACGGCAGGTCCTTGCCGGTCACGCCGGACAGCACCTGCGCGACGAACGGAATACCGTTCACCTCGCGCGTTTCGACCTTGGCGGTCGCGCCCCCGCCGCCGGACATGGCCAGCTCGCGGCGCAGCTGCGCGACCTCGTTGCTCAGGCTGCGCCGCTCGTCCATCAGCGCGCGCACCCGGTCAGGCACGTCGGCAGGCGTGGACTTGAGCGCCTCCGCGGTCCGCGCCAGCGCCGTTTGCTGCGCGCGGAGCCAGGCCAGCGCCTCTCCCCCGGTCAGGGCTTCGATCCGGCGCACCCCGGCGCTGCTGGCGCTGTCGCCCAGCAGCACGAACGCACCGATGTCACCCGTATGGCGCACGTGGGTGCCGCCGCAGAGCTCCAGCGAATAGGTGCTGCCGTCAGCGCCCTTGCCCGACCCGTCGGCGCGGCCCATCGACACCACGCGCACTTCGTCGCCGTATTTCTCGCCGAACAGCGCCTGGGCCCCGAGCGCGCGGGCGTCGTCCGGCGTCATGATCCGGGTCTCCACCGGCGCATTCTGGCGGATATAGTCGTTCACTTCACCCTCGACCTGTACCAGTTCGGCCGCCGACAGCCCCTTGGCATGGCTGAAATCGAACCGCAGTCGATCCGGCGCGTTGAGCGATCCGCGCTGCGCCACGTGATCCCCCAGCGCCCCGCGCAGCGCCTCGTGCAGCAGGTGCGTGGCCGAATGGTTCGCGCGGATGGCGGTGCGCCGAGCGTGGTCCACCTCGAGAACCGAAGCCTGCCCGACCTTGACCTCGCCTGAAACCACCTCGCCGAAATGGGCAAAGACGCCTGCCGCCTTGCGCGTATCGGTGATCCTGATCTCGCCCGTGCCGGTGCGGATAAGCCCGGTGTCGCCGACCTGGCCGCCCGCTTCGGCGTAGAACGGCGTCTGGTTGAAGGCGACCTGGATGCTGTCGCCTTCCCTTGCCGACTCCACCAGAATGCCGTCCATGACCAGTGCCTTGATCTGGCCCTCGGCGGTTTCGGTCTCGTACCCGAGGAATTCGGTGGGTCCATGTTTCTCGGCCACGTCGAACCAGACGGTGGCGTCCGCCGCCTCGCCCGATCCGGCCCACGCCGCCCGCGCCTTGGCCTTCTGCTCCGCCATCGCCGCGTCGAATCCTTCGATGTCCACGCCGCGCCCCTGTTCCCGCAGGGCGTCCTGCGTCAGGTCGAGGGGGAAGCCGTAGGTGTCATAAAGCTTGAACGCCGCCTGCCCCGGCAGGTCCGCGCCGTCGGCCAGGCCGCCGACCTCGTCCTCCAGCAGCCGCAACCCGCGGTCGAGCGTCTGCTTGAAGCGGGTTTCTTCGTTCAGCAATGTCTCGGAGATGAGCGATTGCGCCTGTCCCAGCTCCGGATAGGCCGCGCCCATCTGGTGCACCAGCGCCGGCACCAGCCGGTGCATCAGCGGATCCTGCACGCCCAGGAGATGGGCATGACGCATGGCCCGCCGCATGATCCGGCGCAGCACGTAGCCGCGGCCGTCGTTCGATGGCATCACACCGTCCGCGATCAGAAAGGACGTCGACCGCAGGTGATCCGCGATCACCCGGTGATGGGTCTTGCCCGGCCCGTCGGGATCGGTGCTGGAAGCCTCGGCGGAGGCCTCGATCAGGCTGCGCATCAGGTCGGTGGCATAGTTGTCATTGGTGCCCTGCAGCAGGGCCGCCACCCGCTCGATCCCCATGCCGGTATCGATCGACTGGTTCGGTAGATCCCGCCGGGTGCCGTCTTCGAACTGCTCGTACTGCATGAAGACGAGGTTCCAGATCTCGACAAAGCGGTCGCCGTCCTCTTCCGGGCTGCCCGGAGGGCCGCCCCAGATATGATCGCCGTGGTCGTAGAAGATCTCCGTGCAGGGGCCGCAGGGGCCCGTCGGACCTGCGGACCAGAAGTTGTCGTCCGTGGCGATGCGGATGATCCGGTCGTCCGAAAGGCCCGCATGCCGCTTCCAGATTTCCACGGCTTCGTCGTCGGTGTGGTAGACGGTGACCAGCAGGCGTTTCTCGTCGATGCCGAAGACCTTCGTCAGCAGATCCCAGGCAAGCGGGATCGCCTCGGACTTGAAGTAATCGCCGAAGCTGAAGTTCCCCAGCATCTCGAAGAACGTGTGATGCCGCGCGGTATAGCCGACGTTGTCCAGATCGTTGTGCTTGCCGCCCGCCCGCACGCATTTCTGCGCCGTCGCGGCGCGGGTGTAGTCGCGCGTTTCGACCCCGGTGAACAGGTTCTTGAACTGCACCATCCCCGCCGCCGTGAACATCAGCGTAGGGTCGTTGCGCGGCACCAGCGGGCTGGAGGGCACAACCCGGTGACCGTTCTTGTCGAAGTAGGACAGGAAGCTGGATCGGATTTCATTCAAGGTCTTCATCGGTCTGGCCTTCCGGGGCAACTGCGGTCGTTGTCAGATAACCTTGGGCGCCCTGCCTGTCCACAGTCAGGACGCGTGAAAAGGGGCGCTGCCTGCCGGCGCGCCCCTCGGGTGTCGTCTCATCGCGGTGCCTGCGGCTCAGGCCTCGAGAATGTCGGCGTCATCCTCTTCCGAACCGTTGAAATCGAGCCCGTGCGCTGCGCGGATCTTGTCCTCGATTTCCATGGCCATCGCCGTGTTCTCCTTGAGGAAGGTCTTGGCGTTCTCGCGGCCCTGGCCGATCCGTTCGTCGCCGTAGGAGAACCACGACCCCGACTTCTCGACCACACCGGCCTTGACGCCGAGATCCAGAAGCTCGCCCATCTTGGAGATGCCTTCGCCGTACATGATGTCGAATTCCACCTGCTTGAAGGGCGGCGCGACCTTGTTCTTGACCACCTTCACGCGGGTCGCGTTGCCGACCACCTCGTCGCGGTCCTTCAGCGCGCCGATGCGGCGGATGTCCAGCCGCACGGAGGAATAGAACTTGAGCGCGTTGCCGCCTGTCGTCGTCTCGGGAGAGCCGAACATGACGCCGATCTTCATGCGGATCTGGTTGATGAAGATGACCATGCAGTTGGACCGGCTGATGGAACCGGTCAGCTTGCGCATCGCCTGGCTCATCAGGCGGGCCTGAACCCCGACCGAGCTGTCACCCATGTCGCCTTCGAGTTCCGATTTCGGCGTCAGGGCCGCGACCGAATCGACGATCACCATGTTCACCGCGCCGGAGCGCACCAGCGTGTCGGTGATTTCCAGCGCCTGTTCACCGGTATCGGGCTGCGAGATCAGCAGCTCGTCGATGTCCACACCCAGCTTGCGCGCGTATTGCGGATCGAGCGCGTGTTCCGCGTCGACAAAGGCGCAGACGCCGCCGGCCTTCTGCTGTTCCGCGACGCAATGCAGCGTCAGCGTGGTCTTGCCCGAGGACTCGGGGCCGTAGATCTCGATGATGCGGCCCATGGGCAGGCCGCCGATTCCCAGCGCGATGTCCAGTCCCAGCGACCCGGTCGAGCTCGCCTTGATGTCCTGGATCGCCCCCTCGGCCCCAAGCTTCATGATGGAGCCCTTGCCGAACTGGCGTTCGATCTGTGCCAGGGCGCTGTCCAGCGCCTTCTGCTTTTCCGCCGATTTCTTGTTGTCCATTGTCAATAGATCTGCCGTTGCCATTTGCCCGTTCCCTTAGTGTCATAGTGGCGCGGGATCGGCAATCGCCCTCCTGCGCCGGCTCTTTGTTCCATTAATGTTCTTATGGGACCAAAACCGGAACATTTCAATCGAATTATTTGTCTGTCCATCTTTTCCGCCAATGGGTTAAGAAGTGGTTTATGGACCCTGCCCCCGGTCCGGAAAGGGAAAGGAACGGCTTGATGCTTGTTTTCTATAAGGAACGTCTTGCGTTTCTGTCGGTACCCAAGACCGGCACCACCGCCTACGAAAGCGCACTGGCCGGACGGGCCGACATGGTGATCTCGGAACCGCCGATGCTGAAACACGCGCCGGTCTATCGCTACAACCGCTTCATCCGGCCCATGTTCGAACGGGTATGCGGGGTCGAGCTGGAGGTGATGGCCGTCATGCGCGAACCGGTGTCGTGGCTGGGCAGCTGGTACCGCTACCGCCAACGGCCTTTCATGGAAGGCAAGCCCAATGCGACGCATGGCATCAGTTTCGATGACTTCGTGCTCGCTTACATGAAAGGCGACAAGCCCGGTTTTGCCGACGTGGGCAGCCAGGTCCAGTTCATGAAGAGCCAGCCGAACGGAACCGGTGTCACCCATCACTTCCGCTACGAAGACCAGCCGCGGCTCAAGGCGTTTCTCGAAGAGCGGCTGAACATGACCATCACCCTCGAACGGGAAAACGTATCGCCTCGGATGGAGCTGACCCTGTCGCCCGGGGTGGCGGAACGGTTCCGGCGAAAATACGCCGATGAGTTCGCATTGTACGAGTCGATCCCCTGATCGGCCTTATCTTCCTCGCCGCCCGGCCGCCCGGTTCGGCCTGATCGGCAACGCCGGCACAGCAGGTTCATCGGCGCAGCACTGCACCGTTGTGTGCCCCCCTGTCGCACGCAAAAGAAACGGGAGGATGCCATTCATCGCGGTGACGCACGGCCATTCGGCACTGTGCGGCGATGTCCGGGCCGACCGGCGGCTCAGTGGAGTTGCTTGTGCACCATCTCGGTCAGCTCGTTCAGCGAGAACGGCTTCGGCAGGAAGACCGAGTTGGGAATCCGGCTTTGCTCCTCGCCGAAACTGTCCTCGGCATAGCCTGAGACAAAGACGACGCGCACGCCGGGGCGGTCCTTGAGCGCTTCGCGCACCCAGCTTGGCCCATCCATGCCCGGCATGACCACGTCCGTCACGAACACGTCGACATTCAGATCCCGATCCTCAAGCGTCTTCAGCGCCGCCTCCGCCGATTCCGCTTCGAGCACCGTAAAGCCCCGCAGTCGGAGCGCGCGGCTGGCAAAGGCGCGCACCGGGGCCTCGTCCTCCACCAGCAGGATCACGCCGTCCGACGCGGCCGATGTGCCCGTCGCGGCAGCGACACCGGGCTTTTCCGCCAGTTCGATTGGGTGTTCGTGCACGGGGAAATAGAGCACGAAGGTCGTACCCGTACCGGGCTGCGAATCCACGAAGATGAAGCCGCCGGTCTGTTTCACGATACCGTAGGCGGTCGACAACCCGAGCCCCGTGCCCTCGCCCGTCCGCTTGGTGGTGAAGAACGGCTCGAACACCTTCGGCAGCTTGTCCGCCGGGATGCCCAGGCCGTCGTCGATGACCTTCACCGTGACGTAATCCCCCGCGGGCACGGTCACGCGGTCCCGGGTCAGCGGTTCGGACAGGGTGACGCAATCGGTCACGATCCTGATCTCCCCCCGGCCGGCATCGCGTCCCGCGCGTTGACGACAAGGTTCATCATGACCTGCTCGAGCTGCCGCTTGTCCGCCCGGATCGGGCGCAGCACCGGATCGTGGCTGAGGGTCAGCGTCACCTTCTCGCCCACGAGCCGGTTCAGCAGATGGGTGAGGTCTGCCAGCGTGTCGCGCAGATCCAATGTTTCGGGGCGTAGGGTCTGCTTGCGGGAGAAGGCCAGCAATTGCCGCACCAGCCCTGCCGCCCGGTTGGCATTCTGGTTGATCTGTACGAGATCGCCGTAGTCCGCGTCCCCCTGGTCGTGCCGAAGCAGCAGCAGGTCGCAGTGACCCGAGATCGCGGTGAGCAGATTGTTGAAGTCATGCGCGACACCGCCCGCGAGCTGGCCGATGGCCTGCATCTTCTGGCTTTGCACGAATTGCGCCTCAAGGGATTTGAGCTCCGTCGCATCGTGCAGAACCGCGATCAGGGCCGGCTCCCCATCGTCCGTGATCTTGTTCAGCACGACCTGCACGAAACGCTCCCTGTCCGTACGGGTCAGGCGCAGGAATTCGGATTTCTGCACCACCCGGTTTGCCAGGGTGTCGTTCAGCCAGTCGCCGATGGGGCGGCCAAGGCCCTCCATCAGCTGGGCGATGTTGATCCCCTCGGCCAGTCTTTTTCCCACCAGCCTCGCCGCCATCCTGTTGAAGGACCGTACCGCCCCGTCCGGCTCAAGCCGGATCATAGGCACTGGCAGATCCTGAAAGGCGTGCCATGCCTGCATCGGGGCCTGCACGTCGCCCCCGGGCGGTGGCAGCAGGTAGAGCGCCCGCCGCCCCGCGCCCGCGTCGACCTCGGCGACCAGCATCTCGCGCACCTCGGAATGGCATGACACTTCCGCGACCGTTCCGTGGACCGGCGGCAGGCGGTTGAAGACGCGGTCGAGTGTCTTGACCCTTCCCCCCAGCAACCGTCGCGCGGCGTCATTCGTGAACAGCACCGCCCCCCCGCGGCCGACCATCAGCATCGGCAGCTGCAGGGACTCCTGCCCGGCGCGCACGGGTGCCGGCCGGGCACCCAGATGTTCCAGCCGCCAGACAAAACTGTTCGTACCGACCGCATGGACCGACAGGCGCAGGTGGCCCGCGCGCGTGGCCACGTCCTCCTGCGCGGCGCCTGTCGCATCCGCCCGCGATTGCAGGCGATAAAGGATGCCCGCGGGGTTGGCGAAGGTCTCTGCCAAGGTAGCGCCGAGGGTGGTGAATTGGTCTTGCTGGAATTGACGCTTTGCCGCGCGGTTGGCGGCGTGAATGCGGCCATCCTGTTCGGCGATGAAGGATGGAACCACATCATGCGCGATGAACCCTTCGACACTGTCGGGGGGCGCTGCCAGTCGGGCGGTCGGCCGCGCCGGACGGAAGATTTTCGCGCAGCCGACGACGGCCAGCGCGAGGCCCGAAGCCAGAAGGACGAGACCCGCCAGCCGGTGGGGAACGACCATCCCCATGGCGAGTGCCAGCCCGCCGATCATCAGCAGGATCCACGCCCGCTGCCGCCCGTCCCGCAGGCCGGCCGCCGCGTCGTGCGCGGCGTAAAGCGACCGCTGCGGCGACATGTCATCCGATGCGTCCAGCCCCAGGCGATCAGACACGTCGAGTCCTCCAGTTCCCCTCGAATCGGGGCCCATTAAGAACGCCGCCGGTTAACCGAAGCTTAATCCGAGACGCCGCCGCTCTGGTCGGGTCGGTTACGTCCTGTCGGACCGCACGAAATGCGCCGTGTAGAAACCGTCGCCCAAGGCATCCACGGCGAAGCGCCGTTCGAACGTGCAGGACCACTCGGGGTGGCGGGCGACGAAGGCCGCGGCGCGATCCTCGTTCTCCTCGCGCAGGACCGAGCAGGTGGCAAAGGCAAGGACACCGCCCGGCGCGACAAGTGCGCAGGCGTCATCCAGGATCCCGTCCTGGATCCCGGTGAGCGTATCCAGTCGATCGCGGGTCAGCGTCCACTTGCCTTCCGCCGCGCGCCGCCAGGCGCCCGATCCGGAACAGGGCGCATCGCACAGCACGACGTCGAACGGACCGGCCGGCACGAGATCGGCGGTCCCGACCTGCCCGATCTGAACACCCGCGCGCGCCGCACGGGCGGGCAGATCCGCCATGCGGCCGGGGTCGATGTCATGCGCAAGGACCGTCCGCGCGGGGTCCATCGACAACGCCAGCGCCTTGCCGCCGCCGCCCGCGCAATAATCCAGCACCCGACCGCCGGAGGGCAGCGCCGCGACGACCGCCTGGCTGGCGGCATCCTGCAATTCGACCAGACCGTCCGTGTAGGCGGGCGCGGAACGAAGCCGCCGCTGACCCTCGATCACCGTCAGCGCCCCTTCCGCCAGCGGATTCGCCACTGTCTCGACCCCCTGCTCGGCCAACTCGCGCTGCGCCGCAGCCCGGTCGATCCGTGCAAGGTTGACTCGCAACACCACGGGCGCGCGGGCCTGAAGCGCCGTGGCCGTTTCCGCGGCATGCTCCCCCAGCGCATCCTCGAACAGCGGCACCAGCCAGTCGGGCAGACACCAGCGGGTCGCGCGGTCGTCCGGGGGGACGGAAAGTCCAGTTCCGACGGCGCCGGGGGGGCGGGCGCGTGACCCTCCCCGGAGAACAGCATCGCGATCTCGGCGCCCTGAAGGTGCATCAGCCCCAGCATCAGGGCGCGGCCCGTCTCGCCCCGACCGTAATGCGCGGCCAACGGACGGCAGCGCAGCACGTCAAAGACGTGATCCCGGATGGCGGCGCGGTCCTTGGACCCGGCGAACCGGCTGCGGCGCGCCCAGCGGGTCAGCGCCTGTTCAGCCGCCTGTCCCTCGCGCATGTCGTCGAGGATCTCGATCGCCGCGGCAACGCGCGCGCCCGGTGTCATGCCCCTGACCCGACATCAAGAAACCGTGCCAAGCTACTGAAACAACGCGGAAAGGTCACGCGTCACCCGCCGCGATAGTTGGGAGATTCCCGCGTGATCTGCACATCGTGCACGTGGCTCTCCTTGAGGCCGGCACCCGTGATCCGCACGAAAGTGCAGTTCTTGCGCATCTCAGGGACAGTGGCGCAGCCGGTGTAGCCCATGGCGGCGCGCAGGCCGCCGACCATCTGGTGCACGACGGCCCCGGCGCTCCCCTTGTAGGCCACCTGCCCCTCTATTCCCTCGGGCACCAGCTTGTCGCTCGCCGCATCCTTCTGGAAGTAACGGTCCGCCGAACCGCTTGCCATCGCCCCCAGCGAGCCCATGCCGCGGTAGGATTTGAAGCTGCGGCCCTGGTACAGGATGACCTCGCCGGGAGATTCGTCGGTGCCCGCGATCATCGATCCCACCATGGCGCAGGACGCACCCGCCGCGATGGCCTTGGCGAAGTCCCCCGAGAACTTGATGCCGCCGTCGGCGATCACCGGCACGTCGCCCGCCGCCGCCGCACATTCCATGATCGCGGTCAGCTGTGGCACCCCCACCCCCGCGACCATGCGCGTGGTGCAGATGGAGCCCGGCCCGATGCCCACCTTGACCGCATCGGCTCCCGCGTCGATCAGCGCGCGGGTCGCCTCGGGCGTGGCGACGTTGCCGGCGATCACCTGAACCTCGTTCGACAGCCGCTTGACCCGCTCGACCGCCTGAAGCACGCCGGCCGAATGGCCGTGGGCCGTGTCGATCACGACGATGTCCACCTGCGCATCCACCAGCGCTTCGGTCCGCTCGAACCCCGCGTCGCCGACGCCCGTGGCCGCCGCCACGCGGAGGCGGCCCAGATCGTCCTTGCAGGCGGTGGGGTTCAGCACGGATTTCTCGGTGTCCTTGAGGGTCAACAGCCCGGTCAGCTTGCCGTCGGCATTCGTGACGAGCAGCTTTTCGATGCGGCGCGCCTTCATCAGGCTGATCGCCTCGTCCCGGTCGGCGGGCTCGCGCAGGATCGCGAGGTTCTCGGCGGTCATCATCGCGTGGACCGGCGTGTCGTCGTGCTGGGCAAAGCGCATGTCGCGGTTGGTCACGATCCCCAGAAGACGGCCCTTGTCGTCCACCACCGGGAAACCGGTGAAACGGTATCGCTCGGTCAGCGCCTTGGCGTCGGCCAGCGTCTGGTCGGGGCGCAGGGTCACGGGGTTGTAGACGATCCCGCTCTCGAAACGCTTCACCCGCCGCACTTCGCGCGCCTGGTCTTCCACGCTGAGGTTCTTGTGGATCACCCCCATCCCCCCGGCCTGCGCCATGGTGATGGCCATCCGGCTTTCGGTCACCGTGTCCATGGCCGAACTCAGCAGGGGAATGTTCATCGCGATGCGCTTGGTAACGAAGGTGCGCGTATCCGCCGTCGAGGGCAGCACCGAAGAGGCCCCCGGCACCAGCAGTACATCATCAAAGGTCAGTGCCTCACGAATCTCCATCGTCGCTCTCCGCTTTGCGTTTCTCGGGGTTCATTTGGCGGTTTGCTATTTCACGGATGGACCCGATTGGAAAGGGCCGATGCACGCGGTGTTGTGCCGATAATGGCGCAGCCGGACGACATTTTGCCGCCCCCCGTCTTTCACCCGCCGCGCGTACCGCTATGTTGGCGCCAGAATTGATGGAGTGCACCGATGAGCGTCGATCCGCTGGTTATTTTCACCCCTTCCGGCAAGCGGGGCCGGTTCCCACGGGGCACACCCATCCTGACGGCGGCCCGGCAACTTGGCGTGGATCTGGATTCGGTCTGCGGCGGCCGCGGGATCTGTTCGAAATGCCAGATCACGCCCAGCTACGGCAGTTTCTCCAAGCACAACGTCGACGTGAAGCCGGACGCCCTGTCCGAGTGGAACAAGGTCGAGGAACGCTACAAGGAAAAGCGCGGGCTGAAGGAGGGACGGCGCCTGGGATGCCAGGCCACCGTTCAGGGCGATGTGGTGATCGACGTGCCCCCCGAAAGCCAGGTTCACAAACAGGTTGTCCGCAAGCGGGCCGAGGCACGGGACATCGTGCTCAATCCGTCGACCCGGCTCTTCTATGTCGACGTGGCGGAACCCGACATGCACGACCCCTCCGGCGATCTGGAACGCCTGCGCGACGCCCTGCGCACGCAGTGGGACATCGACAATGTCGCCGCGGACCTGCACATCCTGCAGACGATGCAGCCGATCCTGCGCAAGGGCGACTGGAAGGTGACCGTCGCCGTCAACCTCGGCGATGCCGAGAACCCGCCGCGCATCATGCACATCTGGCCGGGCTACTACGACGGGACGCTCTACGGGCTGGCCGTGGACCTCGGCTCCACCACCATCGCGGCGCATCTGTGCGACCTGCAAACCGGGGCGGTGCTGGCGTCCTCGGGGGTCATGAACCCCCAGATCCGGTTCGGAGAGGACCTGATGAGCCGGGTGAGCTATTCGATGATGAACGCCTCCGGTGCGGACGAGATGACCCGTGCCGTGCGCGAGGGCATGACGACCCTGTTCGACCAGATCGCGGCGGAAGCCGGGATCGACGCCGGGCTGATCGTCGATGCGGTGTTTGTCTGCAACCCGGTGATGCACCACCTGTTCCTCGGGATCGACCCCTTCGAATTGGGACAGGCCCCTTTCGCACTGGCGACCTCGAATGCCATGCGGCTGCGCGCGACCGACCTCGGGCTCAACATCCATCCCGCCGCGCGGGTCTACATCCTGCCGTGCATCGCCGGCCATGTGGGCGCCGATGCCGCCGCCGTCGCGTTGAGCGAGGCACCGGACAAATCCGAGGATCTCGTGCTCGTGGTCGATGTCGGCACCAACGCCGAGATCCTGCTGGGCAACAAGGACAAGGTTCTGGCCTGTTCCTCCCCCACCGGGCCCGCGTTCGAGGGTGCGCAGATCAGTTCGGGCCAGCGCGCCGCCCCCGGCGCCATCGAACGGGTGGAAATCGACCCGGAAACGAAGATGCCGCGCTTCAAGGTGATCGGCTGCGACCTGTGGTCCGACGCGCCCGGTTTCGAAGAGGAAATCGCCGGCACCGGCGTCACCGGCATCTGCGGCTCGGGGATCATCGAGATGGTCGCGGAAATGCGGATGCACGGGATCGTCGATGCGCCGGGCCTGATCGGCACCGCCGAACAGACCGGCTCCGCCGCGGTTTTCGCGGACGGGCGCACGAATTCCTACCTGGTCTACGATGGCACGGCAAACGGCGGCCCCCGGATCACGGTGACGAACCGCGACATCCGCGAGATCCAGATGGCCAAGGCCGCGCTCTATTCCGGTGCAAGGCTGCTGATGGACAAGTTCGGCGTGGACAAGGTGGACCGCATCGTTCTGGCCGGCGCCTTTGGCGCGCATATCAGCACCAAGCACGCGATGGTCCTTGGCATGATCCCCGACGCGCCGCTGGACAAGGTGACCTCGGCGGGGAATGCCGCGGGAACCGGTGCGCGGATCGCCCTGCTCAACGTCGGCGCGCGGGCTGAAATCGAACAGACCGTGCGCGAGATTCACAAGGTCGAAACCGCGATCGAACCCCGCTTTCAGGAGCATTTCGTCAACGCCTCCGCCATTCCCAACGCGGTGGAGCCTTTCCCGATCCTGAACTCCATCGTTACCCTGCCGGACGCCACCTTCAACACCGGCGGCGAAACTGGCGACGCGGGCGGCCGCCGCCGGAGACGCCGGGCATGACCAACACCGATCAGCAGGAGTTCTGGACCGAGGAAGCCGGCCCGACCTGGATCGCCCAGATGCAGACGATGGACCGGACCCTTGCCCCGGTGCTGGACCGACTGCTTGCCGATGCCGAACTGCGCGATGGTGACAGCGTGCTGGACGTCGGCTGCGGGGCCGGCACGAGCACTGTCGCCGCCGCGCGCCTCACCGGGCCGCAGGGGCGCGCCTGCGGGCTCGACATATCCCGCAGTCTGCTGGATCACGCGCGCGCGGCGCTGGCGGATGCCCCCAACGTTTCGTTCGTGCTGGGCGATGCGCAAACCCACGACTTCGGTCAGGACCGCTTCGACGCAATGATCTCGCGTTTCGGCGTCATGTTCTTTTCCGATACAGTTGCCGCCTTCTCGAATATCGCCCGAGGTTTGCGGCCGGGCGCGCGCCTGACCTTCGCCACCTGGGGGGAAATCTCGGAGAACCCCTATTTCACGATGCCCGCGCGGGTCGCGAAATCGATCATCGGTGCGCCGCCCAAGACCGATCCGGATGCCCCGGGCCCCTTCGCGATGCGTGACACCCGCAAGGTGGTAGGCCAACTGGGCGCGGCGGGCCTGCGCGACATCACCGCCAGCGAGGTCGCGCTGCCCCTCACGCCGCCGGGCGATGCGCAGACGGTCGCGGATCTGCTGTGCCAGATCGGCCCGGCGCACCGTACCCTGACCCATTTCGACGTTGGACAGGAAGATCGCCAGCGGCTGCGGGCGGCTTTGGCCGATGCATTGGCACCTTACGAGACGCCCCAGGGCATCCGCATCCCCGCGCTGATCAACATCTTCACCGCCAGAACTGCGGGCGGCGCCTGAAGCATCGCCCTGCGAGACGTGTCTTCCGGTTGAACCCCAGGATCATCGTAACCACCGCCGCGCAGGGCAGCCCCTTTTGTGATTGCCGCCCCTTGACGGCGCGCCGCGCCGCGCATATCCCTCATACCGCGCGCGGGTATGGTGAAAAGGTATCACGGCAGCTTCCCAAGCTTTAGTTACGAGTTCGATTCTCGTTACCCGCTCCAACATACCACCTAAAATGTTGATTTAGCCCACAAAAATGGGCAGACATTTTATCTACCCGCCCGAATACCCACCGTTGCAGAATCGCTGGGAAATGGCCCTCTAAGCCGCCCTTCCGTTACTGTTTCGCGCGACCTCCCATGCTAGTTGGCGGAGGTCTACGACTCGCCGGGTCATTTCGGTGATGACGATGATAAGCGCCATCAATGCCATCGCTTCCTCGTTGTTGCTGCCGACATACTTGTTTTCCCCTGCTAACCCGCACAAGGCGAAGGTCAGCCCACTGAGGTTATTCGGAATAAGGTTAGCAATATCGAGACAGGCCGATATGCTGGCAGTGCGGATGCTCTTGCCGCTATCCGCTCCGCCCTCGAAGCCGCAGGGGTGGAGTTTATCGCAGAGAATGGCGGCGGCGCCGGGGTAAGGTTGAAGAATTGAAGCCTTTGATCCAGACAATGCTGACGAGAAAGTTTCTGGTTGAGTACGCAACCTATACTCAGACCTGCGCGCACCTTGAATTGGCCTGCTGGGAAATAATCATGTTGGCTGATGGCGGCGATCAAGGCGTCCCCCACAAGGTTGACCGTTTTCTAAAGGTGCGCAAGAATAGCACGCAGTTGCGAGAGCACTTTAGGGGCGCAGCAGACTTAACTTCAGCGGATATTTCAGCTCGGATCATTTCGCTCTCTGAGCGCATTGATGCCGGTATCGAAGTCCGCAACACCGCAGTTCATGGAGCTTGGTTTACTGGCGAACATGATACTGACGCGCGAGTTGAGCATTACTTTCGGCGTCCAGATGATCCGCCACTAATGTGGCGTCACTTCGATGCTCCGGTGCCACAAGGCGAGATAGACGGCGCAATCGAAGAGGCAGATGACATGCTGCGCGAGGCTATCAAAATTCGGATCGCAATGCAGGCTCAGCCTGAGTAAGCGAGATTGATCTGATACCCCTGGTCCAAAGCAGCGTTGAGGCGTCCACTAGTTCGCGACCGCCCTGCACGTTGCTCCCGGTGATCTGGAACTCCGCAACGCGGCGCGGTGCTGGAATTGAAGCCGCGCCCCCTGCTGCGCCGCCAGAGCCACCACCGCCGCGTGTCCCGATGGCGGTCGTGCCCTTGATAGACGACACGGTTGCAAGTCCCTGCGCCAGCGTGGAAGCCGCATCGATGGCTATGGCATAGAAAGGCAAGGTTGGGTCGTCCAGAACCTGATTATTTGCCCGTTAAGCGGTCACCACGGCCTCCGCCACCCGCTCCAAACAATCCTGAAACGATGTTTGCCGAAGGCCGCCATGATACGCGGCCGGTTTCCCGGCGCTGCGGCGGACCGGCAGCGGTTGCCCGCCGCCGGCCCCTACCGGATCAATCCATCAGCACGTCGCCGAACTCGTCCCGCAGGTTCCGCTTGAGCACCTTGCCCGTCGCGTTGCGCGGCAATTCCTTGGTAAAGACCACCTTGTCGGGGATCTGCCACTTGGCGATCTTGCCGTCGAAGATCTCGAGGATGGCGTCTTCCGAGGGGTCCTTTCCCTCTGCCTTGACCGCGACCAGCACCGGGCGCTCGTCCCATTTCTCGTGGCGTGCGCCGATCACCGCGGCATCCGAGAGATCGGGATGCGAGATCGCGATATTCTCAAGTTCGACCGAGCTGATCCATTCGCCACCCGACTTGATGATGTCCTTCGACCGGTCCTTGATCGTGACATAGCCGTCCGGGTCCATCGTGGCGACGTCGCCCGTGTCGAACCAGCCGTTGGTCAGGGTCTCGTCGGTCGATTTCTTGAAGTACGCGTCGAGGATCCAGTGCCCGCGTGTCACGAGGTCGCCCTGCGCCTTGCCGTCATGCGGCAGGGGATTGCCGTCGTCGTCGAGGATCTCGAGCTCCACCCCGAAAACCGGCCGGCCCTGGTTTTCGCGCAGGCGGTGCTGCTCGGCCTCGGGCAGGTCCGCATGCTTGGCCAGCGGGCGGTTCACGGTGCCGACCGGCGACATTTCCGTCATACCCCAGGCGTGGATGGTGTCGACGCCGAATTCCTCGCGGAAGCTCTTGATCATCGACGGCGGGCAGGCCGATCCGCCAACGACCGTGCGCTTGAGGCTTTCCAGCTTGCTGCCACCCTTCTTGGCCTCGCCCAGCAGGCCGAGCCAGATCGTGGGCACCCCCAGCGCCAGCGACACGCGGTAGGTGTCGATCAGCTTGACCAGCGACGGACCGTCAAGTCCCGGCCCCGGCATCACCATGCGCGCGCCGACCATGGCGCAGGCATAGGGCGCGCCCCAGGCGTTGACGTGGAACATCGGCACCACGGGCAGGACGACTTCGGCGGCGGAAATCGCCACGCTGTCGGCGAGGTTGATGCCGAAGCTGTGAAGAACGGTGGAACGGTGGCTGTAGAGCACGCCCTTTGGGTTCCCGGTGGTTCCCGAGGTATAACAAAGGCTTGACGCCGTGTTCTCATCCATGTCCGGCCAGTCGAACCCGGCATCGCCCTGTGCCAGCAGATCGTCGTAGGCGATGATGCCCGGCAGTTTCTCGGCCGCGTCGCCCACCTCGGCCTCCATCAGGACGATATGCTCCAGATGCTCCAGCTTGTCGCGGATCGCGGCCACGAGCGGGACGAAGGTGGCGTCGATGAACAGCACCTTGTCCTCGGCATGGTTGAGAATGTAGACCAGTTGCTCGGGGAACAGGCGGGGGTTGATCGTGTGGCAGACAAAGCCGCCGCCCGAGACGCCGAAGTAGATCTCGAGATGGCGCCGGTTGTTCCAGGCGATGGTGCCGCACCGCGCCTGCGGGTCAAGTCCCAGCCCCGTCAGTGCCGAGGCCAGCCGCCGCGCATTCGCGGCGACCTCGCCCCATGTGGTCTCCTCCACCCCGCCACCGGTGTTGACCGAATAGATGTCGCCCCCGGAATGGTATTTTTCTGCGTGTTCAATCAGGCTGGAAATCAACAGCGGTTGCGACATCATCTGGCCTAGCATCGGGATCCTCCTTGTCCGTTCTTGGCGCCAGAGTGAAGCAGAGCACCGGTACTTGCAAGCCCGCGATAAGCCGCCTAAACCTCATTCAAGGCATTGTTTTGTCGGGCCTTGCCGGGTCCGCAACGGAAGGCGCGCACATGACCCCGACGATCCGTCCCACCGCTCCCGAGGATCGCACCGACTGGGATCGACTGTACCGCGGCTACGCCGATTTCTACCGCGTCGATCAAACCGCGCAGATGCGCGATACCGTCTTCGGCTGGCTGATGGATGACGCTCACGAATGCAACGGTTTCGTGGCCGAGGACGACCGGGGCCGGCTGATCGGGCTGACCCATTTCAGGCCCTTCGCCAGCCCCTTGCGGGCGGTGACGAACTGTTTTCTCGACGATCTGTTCGTCGATCCGGACGCACGCGGCACCGGAACGGCCCAGGCGCTGATCGACGCGGTGGCGGATCACGCGCGGGCGCGCGGCTGGGCAACGGTGCGATGGATCACCGCGGACGACAATTACCGCGGGCGCAATGTCTATGACCGGATGGCGACCCGGACGATGTGGATCACCTACGATCTCAAGACATGACCTTTCTTCAGATCACCTCGCTGCTCATCGTTCTGGCGGGCGTCTTCGGTGCGATCAACTACCTTGTCCTGAAACTGCCCTCTGCCATCGGCATCCTCGTGGTGTCGCTGCTGGCATCCTTCGGCCTGCTGGGTCTGGACCTCGCCCTGCCGGGCCTTGGGATCGCGGACACGGTTCGGCAACTGGTCACCGGCATCGACTTTTCCGAGGCGCTGCTGGAAGGGATGCTGGGGCTGCTGCTGTTCGCCGGGGCGCTCCATGTCAAGCTGAGCGACCTGCGCAGCGAATGGCCGAGCGTCTTTTTGATGGCCACGCTCGGCATCGCGCTGTCCACGGTGGTGGTCGGGGTCGGGTTTTCCTGGCTCACCGGCATGCCGCTGCTGGTGGCGCTCGTGTTCGGCGCGCTCATTTCTCCCACCGACCCGGTGGCCGTGCTTGGGGTGCTGCGCGAAGCCGATCTTCCCAAGGCGCTGGAAACCAAGATCGCGGGAGAGAGCCTGTTCAACGACGGGGTCGGATACGTGGTGTTCCTCGTGCTCGTGGGGCTTGCGTTTCCGGCCGCCCACCACGGCGCGGGCGGCAACCCGCTGGGCGGTGCCGCACTGCTGTTCGTGCAGGAAGCCTTTGGCGGCGCCCTGCTGGGCCTCGTCCTGGGCTGGATCACCTTTCGCGTCATGCGCCGGATCGACGACTATTCGCTCGAAGTGCTTCTGACGCTGGGGCTGGCCTTCGGCGGGTACGAACTGGCGGTCTGGCTGCATGTCTCCGCCCCGATCATGGCGGTCTGCGCGGGGCTGCTGATCGGCGACGTAGGGACCGCGCGCGGCATGTCGGAAGAGACCCGGAGATACGTGGACGCCTTCTGGCGGCTGATCGACGAGATCCTCAACGCGGTCCTGTTTCTCATGATCGGGTTCGAGGTCTTCGCCATCGCCTTCGAGGCGGATGTCCTCGTGACGGCGGCGGCGACGATCCTGCTGGCCCTGCTCGCGCGTCTCGCGGCGGTCGCGGTCCCGATCGCGATGCTTCGCCCCTTCCGCAGCTTCTCGTCGGGGGTGACGCGCATCATGACCTGGGGCGGGCTGAAGGGGGGCATCTCCGTCGCGCTGGCGCTGTCGCTGCCCGAGGGCGAATGGAAATCGCTGATCCTGACCTGCACCTACGTGGTGGTCGTCTTTTCCATCGTCGTGGAGGGGCTGACGGTCGGGCGGCTTGCCAACCGGATGGGGCGCGCGCCGGACCTGGTGTGACCTGACGGTGCGGCTGCGCCGCATTCGATTCCCGATTTTTGGGGCGCTGCCCCAAACCCCGGAGTATTTTGGGCATAAAGAAGCCGGGTCAGGTGCGGTGTTTCAGGGCATAGTCCACCAGCGCGGCGGTGGAGCCGTCCTTGCCAGCGGCGGGCTCGGTCCCTTCCACGATGGGTTGCAGCGAGGTGGCCAGTTCCTTGCCCAGTTCCACCCCCCATTGATCGAAGGAGTTGATGCCCAGGATCACCCCCTCGACGAAGACGCGGTGTTCGTAGAGCGCGATGATCTGGCCCAGGGTGAAGGGATCGAGCAGCGGGTAGATCAGCGTGGTCGAGGGGCGGTTCCCCGGGAAGACCCGGTGCCGGGCCTGGCGTTCCAGTTCGTCCCCGCTCAGGCCTTTCGCCGCCATGCGACGGCGGGCTTCATCCAGCGACCGGCCGCGCATCAGCGCCTCGGACTGGGCGAGGCAATTCGCCAGCAGAAGCTGGTGATGATGCGCCAGTTCCGGTTCGTGGCCGTTGGCGGCGACCAGGAATTCGCAGGGGACGATCCGTGTCCCCTGATGGATCAGCTGGTAAAAGGCGTGCTGCCCGTTGGTGCCCGCAGCCCCCCAGACCACCGGGCCGGTGTGGTGCGCCACACCGGCGCCGTCCATGCAGACCGACTTGCCGTTGCTCTCCATCTCCAGCTGTTGGAGGTAGTCGGGCAGCATGCGCAGCCGCTGGTCATAGGGCAGCACCGCGCGGGTGGCATGGCCCAGCACCTGGTTGTGCCAGATCCCCACCAGCGCCAGCAGTACCGGCATGTTCTCGGACGGATCCGCCGACCGGAAATGGCGGTCCATCGCCTGCCCCCCGCGCAGGAAGGCATCGAACGCCCTGGGGCCGATGGCGATCATCACCGCAAGACCGATCGGCCCCCACATGGAGTAGCGGCCCCCGACCCAGTCCTCGAAGCCGAAGACGCGCGCCGGGTCGATGCCGAACTGCGCGGTCTTGTCCCCGGCGGTGCTGAGGGCGGCGAACTGCCGGGCCGGGTCGCCGCCGTGGTCGGTCATCCAGGCCCTGGCGGTGCGGGCGTTTGTCATGGTCTCGATCGTAGTGAAGGTCTTGGAGGCCACGATCACCAGCGTGGTCCTTGCATCCAGCCCGCGCAGGGTGTCGGCGATATGGGCGCCGTCCACGTTCGAGACGAAATGGCAGCGCGGCCCGTCGTGGTAAGGGGCCAGCGCCGCCACCGCCATCGCGGGCCCGAGGTCGGAGCCGCCGATGCCGATGTTGACCACGTCGGTGATGGCGCTGCCGCGCACCTCGTCGGAGTAGGCGCGCATTCTGGCCAGGGTCTCGTGCACGCCGGGCATCACGTCCTGCCCGTCCACCGGAACCGGTCCGCCATCGAGATTGCGCAAGGCGGTGTGCAACACCGCGCGGCCCTCGGTCTCGTTGATCGGCGCTCCGTCGAACATCGCGCTGCGCCGCGCCGCCACGCCCGCCGCCTCTGCGAGCGCGAGCAGGTCGGCCCGCGTCTCGCCGTCGATGTTGGTCTTGGCATAGTCGAAATGCAGGTTCTCCAGCGTGACGGAGAAGTCCTCCGCCCTGCCCCGATCGCCGAACAGGTCCAGCAGGGTCCGGTCAGACACCGCATCGGCGCGTGTCTTCAGCTTGTTCCAGATGTCCTTCATGCCGCCCAATGCACCTCTGCGCTGTTGAGTACCGCGGCGATCGGCGCCTCTTCGGGCGGCAGTCCCTCCGCCCGTTCCAGCGCCGCGCGCTTGGCGTCGCCGAAAATCACCACGTGGGTCGACATGGCCCCGCGCAGCACATGCGCGGGCAGCGTGACGCGGGCGATCTCCTGCCCTTCGACGTGCACGGGGCAGAGGTTGGGCGCGTTCCCCGCCATCGCCGCCTCGACACCTTCCGCACCGGGAAAGAGCGAGGCGGTGTGCATGTCCTCGCCCATCCCCAGCACCAGCAGGGAGAGGGGCAATTCGGGATCGAGGGTCGGGGCCAGCGCCGCCGCCCCCGTCTCGGCGTCCATGCCGGGCTGGAAGAAGGGAATGAACCGCGCCGCCGCGGCGTGGCCCGTCATCAGCCGGTCCCGCACGAGCGCACCGTTGGACCGTTCGTCGCGCTCCGACACCCAGCGTTCGTCGGTCAGCATCACGTGGACGCGCTCCCACTCCAGCGCGGTGCCGCTGAGCATGTCGAAGATCGGGCCCGGGGTCGTCCCGCCCGGCACCGCGAACGAGGCGAACTCGTGCGTCATGAGGCATTTCTTCAATTCGCCCGCCAGCCGGTTCGCCACCTTCATCGCCAGGATTTCCCGGTCGGGATATTCGATCAGGTTCATGGGGTCACCTCGCGCCATTCGCGGCCGTCACGCCGCATCAGTTCGTTTGCATAATCCGGGCCGGCCGAACCGCTGTCATAGGGTTTGGGCACGTCATTGCGCGCCTCCCAGCCCTGGATGATCGGGTCGGTCCAGGCCCAGGCGGCCTCGACCTCGTCGCCGCGCATGAACAGCGTCTGGTTGCCGCGCATCACGTCCATGATGAGCCGCTCGTAGGCATCGACCTGTTCGGCATCCTGGCCCAGGGCCTCGGCAAAGCTCATGTCCAGCGGCACGTCGATCAGGCGCATCCCGCCCGGTCCCGGTTCCTTGATGGTGACGCCGAGGGTGATCCCCTCGTTCGGCTGCAGGCGGATCGAAAGGACGTTGCGATGCCGGCCCGCGTCCTCCCCGAAGATCGAATGCGGAGTTTCCTTGAACACCACCGTGATCTCGGACGACCGGGCCGAAAGCCGCTTGCCGGTCCGAAGGTAGAACGGGGTGCCTGCCCATCGCCAGTTGCTGATATGGGTCTTGAGCGCCACGAAACTTTCCGTGCGCGATCGAGGTGCCCCGACGGCCTCGCGGTAAGAGGGCATCTTTTCCTCGTTTCCCGTCTCGGCCAGGTATTGCCCCCTCACGATGTGATGCGGCAGGACCGGGTCGAGCGCGCGGATCACCTTGAGCTTCTCGTCGCGCACCGCGTCGGGGGCGAACCGCGCGGGCGGCTCCATCGCGATGAGGCACAACAGTTGCATCAGGTGGTTCTGGACCATGTCCCGCATGGCCCCCGCCTTGTCATAGTATTCACCGCGCCCGCCGACGCCGACGGTCTCGGCCACGGTGATCTGGATGTGGTCGATGAACTGCGCGTTCCACAGCGGCTCGAACAGCATGTTGCCGAACCGGACCGCCATCAGGTTCTGGACCGTCTCCTTGCCGAGGTAATGGTCGATCCGGTAGATCTGGTCTTCGTTGAAATAGGTCGCCAGCGTCGCGTTCAGCGCATGGGCGCTTTCGAGATCGCGGCCAAAAGGCTTCTCGACCACGATGCGCGCATCCCTGTCCGCCATGCCCCACTGCTGCAGCCGCTCCGCCAATTCGCCGAACAGCGCGGGCGACACGGAAAAATAATAGGCTTCGGTCCGGCCCTTGCCCTTCATCAACTCCTGCAGATCGGCCCATCCGGCATCGCCAAGGGCATCGATGGGCGTGTATTCGATACGGCCCAGGAAATCCTTCAGCTGTTTGTCCGTGTAGGTGAAATCGCCGCCGAACTCCCGGATCGCCTCCACCACCATCTCGCGGTAGCCGGCGCTGTCCAGTTCGGTGCGCGCCGCACCGATGACGCGCGATTCCGCCGGCATCTGCCCGGCCACGAAGCGCCGGAACAAGCCGGGCAGGATCTTGCGCTGCGCCAGGTCACCCGTACCGCCGAAGATCACCAGGTCGAAGGGATCTACGGGAATCACCCGGCTGACCATGTGCGGCAGCCTGTCTTTGGTCTGGGTCATGATGGGCCCTGCGGTTACATCAGCTTCTGTTAGCGCTACCATACTCGTATATCCGGGCATCACAAGGTCGTGCGCCGCCCGCGGACAAGACTTTTAATGCCCTGCCCGATCGCTTAGCACAGGGAACAGCATCAGGAACGATCAGACAAGGACCTATCATGAAAGATATGGCCGCAGCCAAGGCACAGGCGAACCGCGGAAAATTCGCGGATCCCGCCGTCACCGCCAAGGGAGAAGCCCGCGCGCGCGTCGCCCTCAGCAACCCGCAGACGCTGTGGTTCAATACCGGAACGCTGTGCAATATCGAGTGCGCGAACTGCTATATCGAGTCCTCTCCCACCAATGACGCGCTGGTCTACATCACGGCAGACGAGGTCCGCGACTATCTCGACCAGCTCGAGGCGCGGGACTGGCGCGTGCGCGAGATCGCCTTCACCGGCGGCGAACCCTTCATGAACCCCCAGATGATCGACATGACCGACGCGGCACTTGCCCGGGGCTACGACGTGCTGATCCTGACGAATGCCATGCGCCCGATGATGCGCAAGACCATGCAGGAAGGGTTGAACCGGTTGAACGCTGAATACCCCGGAAAGCTGACCCTGCGCGTCTCCGTCGATCACCACGACCCTGCCCTGCACGATGCCGAACGCGGCGAGGGATCGTTCGCCAGGACGCTCGAAGGCATGGAATGGTTGCGCGACAACGGCTTTCGGATGGCCATCGCCGGACGGTCGGTCTTTGCCGACAGCGACGCGGAAAGCCGCGCGGGATACGCCGCATTCTTCGCGGAACATGGCTTTGACATCGACGCCGCCGATCCCGGCATGACGGTGCTGTTCCCGGAAATGGACGAAAGGATCGATGTCCCCGAGATCACGACCGCCTGCTGGGGCATCCTGAACAAGTCGCCAGACGCGGTGATGTGTTCCTCTTCCCGGATGGTCGTGAAACGCAAGGGCGCCGACAAACCCGCCGTGCTGGCCTGCACCCTGCTGCCCTATTCGCCCGAATTCGAACTGGGCACCACGCTGGCCGAAGCCGAAGGCGACGTGGCCCTGAACCATCCCCATTGCGCCAAGTTCTGCGTGCTGGGCGGGGCCAGCTGCTCGGCCTAGGGGCGATCGACCTCGCGAAAGGCCTGCCATGCCGCGCGCATCGCCCCGGCGCGCGCCGTGATCCGCGCCTGACGTGATTCAGCCGGTTCTTCCGACCGAAGGGCCGCCTCGCGCGCAATCCGCTGGCCGATCTCGCTTGGATCGCAGGGCCGCCGGGGGCTGAAATACGCCGGATCGATGCCGAAGCGTTCGGCGAATTGCCGGTTGCGCGCCTCGAACGTCGCGTCGATGCAATCCGACAGCCAACCCAGCAGCGCGCCGTCCGGCAGAGGAATGGACTGGACCACGGGGTCGCCGACGGCGAGAAACCTGTTGGCTTCATGGCGTCCGGGCATGGGAAAGCCGCACTCGATCCCGTTTGTCACCGCCTCGATGGTGGCGGGCGCGAAAGCCGGGTTCACCACCGCCGCCGCCTCCGTCGCATCGCTTTTGCGCACCCCGATCCGAGCGGCGAAATCGGCCAGCAGGGGGCGGTCGGCATCCCGCGGCGGCAGCGCTGCAACGTGCAGCGGCACCCCCAGTTCGTCCAACTCCCGTGCTCTTTGCACCATGCTCACCGACCAGTCGAAGCTCGAGAATCCGCCGGCGTCGCGACCGACGCTGACATGCCCCAGGGCAAAGGCCATCAACTGGCGCTCCACCCCGGTAAAGAGCGCGGGATCGATGCCTTCCGCGCGCAGGATGCCGGCCGTCTCGGCCACCCGGTCCGGCTCCCGGAAAAGCCACTGGCCATGCACCGACCGCAGGTAATCCGATTGCCTCCGGACATAGGCGAGCGCCGACGTCTCGCCCCCCTGCCCGACCGCGGCCCGGACCAGCGCACGCAAGGCCCCGGTTTTCTTGAACAACGCCTCGTGGCTGACGATCAGCGGCCGATCCGCACGCGCCGCACCCATCCGGGCGGCCAGGGGGCCGAGCGGCGACGTGTCGCCAGCCTCCAGCGCCTGAATTTCGGGTGCCCTGACGAAAATCGCGTCCAGAAGAGGATCCGCGCCCCGAGACGCGGCTTCCAGAAATGCCTGGATGGCCGAGGATCCGCATTTGCCCGGTCCGAGATGAAAGATGATCCGCGCCATGCGACAGCGATAAGCGGCGGCCTCTTTCAAGACAAGCGTTCAGATGCGGATCACGTGCCCGTCCCTTGGATCGGCCCGCCCGTTTGCGAGGTCGCTGTAGACCTGCGGAACGGCCTCCATCCCGTCATGCACCCGAACCGTCATCCAGTCACCGGCCTGCGCCGCGAGCCGCTTCCACGCGGCAGTGATCCGCTTCTCTATTTCGCCGGGGCCCCATTCCTCGCGCCGCTTGGCGATCTGGGACGGGGCGAAGAAGAACTGCGGCTTCGGTCCCGGCAGACCCTTCTGCGGGCGGAACCGGTCCCAATGGCTGGTGCCCACGGCGGCGGAATGTGTCAGAACCTCCGCCAGATGGCTGTGCAGCTTCAGCTTCACCTCGGCATTGCCCGACATGTCCACATAGACCGACGGCACCTGCGCGATCCTGTCGATCTCGTCGTAACTCAGCACCTTGTCACAGGCACCCAGCCCCTCGACAAAGCTGCGGTTCCCTTCCGAAGTCAGCCCGACGATCCGGTAGTCGCGCGTCTGCGGCTCCGCGAGGTACTTGCACAGCCCCAGACCCGTTTTTGAAGACGCGGAACCGACGATGATCTGTTCCGCCCCGAAACGATCATTGTCCATGAGCCAGTCGAACAGCAGGTAGGACGTGGCCAGCAGCGGCTGGAGAAGCGCACGCAGGTGATCCTGCTCCGGCGTCCCGGCCTTTACGGCGACGTAGCGGTTGTAGACCGCGGGCAGCCCGTCCCGATGCGCCGCCGTGTCGAGGACAACGCCGTGGCCATCGTCTTGCGGGACGATCACCAACTCCTCCGCCAGCGGAAAGAAACCGTAAAGCCGCGTCCCTTCTGCCAGGGCGTCGCTGCGGCTTTCCACCACCTCCGCCACGCCCCAGACCGGCACCTGGCCCATCCCGTCTATCCCCGTGGGGAAGAACTTCCAGTAGCCGATGTCGAACCCCACGGCGGCATAGGTGACATTGTTGGCGGTCACGGCGGAGCTTTCCAGCCGCAACCGCGCCTCGCCTTCCCGCAGTGCCGGAGACGCGACGTCCTCCAGCCGCACCTGCGTGATATCCTTCTGATCGACCAGCAGCCTTTTCATCGCGCTCCCCCTCCTGTGTCGCACCCAGCCTAACGCCGGGTTTCCCCACACGAGAGCGAAATCGCGACGACGCTGCGTCAGCGGTCTAGTGCAGGATGAACTCGCCCACCTGGTTCTGCCATTCTCCCGGCCCGATCAGCTTGCGATGGGTGAACCGCACCGAGTGCAACGGACCCTCGATCTTGTTCTGCCAGAACTCGACGAAGCCGAAAAGCTTGGGGTGATCCGGCGCAAGATCGTAATCCTGCCAGATGTAGGAATTCAGGACATGGGTATAATCCGGCATCCGGTAAAAAAACTCCGCCGTTGTCAGGCCGTACCCCTTCAGCATCAGTTCCGTTTCCGTCGGCACGTGTGTCTGGGCCATTTGCGACCTCTCCTTGCTGCTGCACTCAGACCAGATTGCCACGCCGGAATTTATTTTCAACAAAAACAGTATGTTGTCACTCCACACAGATGGCTGCCAGAGAACGCGGGGCATCCCGCATTGCACCCGATATGCCCCTTCTGCTATAGAAAATCACAATATCTAGATCGCCATCAGAAGCAGAGCAGACAACGTGAACGACACGCCGGAAACGCCTGAAAACGAAGACGAAATGCCGCCTGAGCGGCCCGAGTTCGACGGTCCCTCCGTCACCATCGAACACGAGATGCGGACGTCCTATCTGGACTACGCGATGTCCGTCATCGTCAGCCGCGCCATCCCTGACCTGCGCGACGGGCTGAAACCGGTGCACCGGCGCATCCTCTACGCCATGCACGAGACCGGGAACACCCACGACAAGGCCTATCGGAAGTCCGCCCGCCCTGTGGGCGACGTCATGGGCCAGTACCACCCGCACGGCGACAGCGCGATCTACGACGCGCTCGTCCGCATGGCGCAGGATTTCTCCATGTCCCTGCCGTTGCTCGACGGCCAGGGCAACTTCGGCTCCATGGACGGCGACAACGCGGCGGCCATGCGCTATACCGAAGTGCGGATGGACAAACCCGCCGCCTATCTTCTGGCCGACATCGACAAGGAAACCGTCGACTTTCAGGACAACTACGACGGCAAGCAGCAGGAACCCTCGGTCCTGCCTGCCCGGTTTCCGAACATGCTGGTCAACGGCGCGGGCGGCATTGCCGTCGGCATGGCGACCAACATACCGCCCCACAACCTGGGCGAGGTGATCGACGCCTGTCTTGCGCTGATCGACGATCCCGACCTGACATCGGAACAGTTGATCGACTACGTGCCGGGCCCCGACTTTCCGACCGGCGGCATCATGCTTGGCCGCTCCGGCGCCCGCAAAGCCTATCTCGAAGGGCGCGGCAGCGTCATCGTCCGCGCCAAGACCCGTCTGGAGGAATTGCGCAAGGATCGCTGGGCCATCGTCATCGACGAGATTCCCTATCAGGTGAACAAGGCCACGATGATCGAAAGGATCGCCGAACAGGCCCGTGAAAAACGGATCGAGGGCATCGCCCATGTGCAGGACGAATCCGACCGCAACGGCGTGCGCGTGGTGGTCGAACTCAAGCGCGACGCGAATGCCGAAGTGGTGATGAACCAGCTTTTCCGCTTCACGCCGATGCAGACCTCCTTTGGCTGCAACATGCTGGCGCTGAACGGCGGCCGCCCCGAAACCCTGACGCTGCGGCGGTTCCTGACCTGCTTCATCGACTTCCGCGAGGATGTCGTGGCCCGGCGGACCGCCTACCTGCTGCGCAAGGCGCGCGAGCGAAGCCACATCCTGTGCGGCTTGGCCGTCGCGGTCACCAACATCGACGAAGTGGTCGCCACCATCCGCGCCTCGGCAGATGCGGGCGAGGCACGCGAACGGTTGATGACCCGCCGCTGGCCTGCCGAAAGCATCCTGCAATACATCGCCCTGATCGACGATCCGACCCACACCGCCAACGAGGACGGCACCTACAACCTGTCCGAGACACAGGCCCGCGCCATCCTCGAGCTGCGTCTGCAACGCCTCACCCAGATCGGCGTCAAGGAAGTGACCGACGAGCTGGAAGAACTCGCCGGCAAGATCAAGGAATACCTCGAGATCCTCGGCTCGCGCGAGCGGATCATGGGCATCATCTCGGACGAGCTGCGCGAAGTGAAGGATCTTTTCGCGGTGCCCCGCCGGACGGAAATCTCCGACTGGTCCGGCGACATGGAAGACGAGGACCTGATCGCGCGCGAGGACATGGTCGTGACCGTGACCTCCGGCGGTTACATCAAGCGGACACCGCTGGCCGATTTCCGCAGCCAGCGGCGCGGCGGAAAGGGCCTGTCGGGCGGCGGACTGAAAGAGGACGACGTGGTCACCACGCTCTTCGTCGCCAACACACACACGCAGCTTCTGTTCTTCACCACCGAAGGCATGGTCTACAAGCTCAAGACCTGGCGCCTGCCGCAGGGCAGCCGCACCTCGAAGGGAAAGGCGATCGTCAACATCCTGCCCATCCCCACGGGCGTGTCCATCGCCGCGATCATGCCGGTGGACCGGGACGAGGATGAATGGGACGATCTTCAGGTCGTCTTTGCCACGGACCACGGCACCGTGCGTCGGAACAAGCTTTCCGATTTCACCAACGTGATGCGCAACGGCAAGATCGCCATGAAGTTCGAGGGCGACAGCGAGGGTTGGAAGCTCATCAACGCACGTATCGCCTCGAACGACGACAACGTCATGCTGACCACCAACTCCGGCCGTGCGATCCGTTTCCGCGCCGACGACGTCCGCGTCTTCAATTCGCGCGCCTCGACCGGGGTGCGAGGGATCAAGCTGTCGGGTGACGACAGGGTTGTCTCCATGTCGGTGATCCGTCACTTCGACGCCCTGTCGGATGAACGGGCCGCCTATCTCAAGATGCGTCGCGCGATGGCCGGTCTGGCCGACGACGCCGAGGTCGAGGTCGAGGATGACGACGAAGGCAATGCAAACGCGATCCTGCCGATGGAGCGCTATGTCGAGATGTCCGAAGCGGAGAACCTGATTCTCACCATCACCGCGGGCGGCGCGGGCAAACTCAGCTCGTCCCACGATTACCCGCTGCGGGGCCGCGGCGGCATGGGTGTCACCGCCTGGGACAAGCGGATGCAGTCCGGCGACATCGTCGCCTCCTTCCCGGTGGAGATGGACGACCAGATCATGCTGGCGACCTCCAAGGGGCAGTCGATCCGTGTGCCCGTCGATGGCATTTCCTTCCGCTCCCGTTCGGCCGGCGGGGTCAAGGTGTTCAACACCGGCAAGGGCGAAGAGGTCGTCAGTGTCGCGTGGATCGCCGATCAGGGCGATGCCGACGTGGACGACGAGGGCACGGAAACACCTGCCGACTGACACGGACCTCAGCGCAGGCTTTTGCGCCAGACGTGAGAAATGCAAAGGCGCCTCCGGAATACCGGTGGCGCCTTCTTCTTGCGGAACGGCATCTGAACCCTCAGTTCATGGATCCTTGGCGCACCACGAACGAAAAACACCCCCGCGATGCTGCGCGGAGGTGCTTGATTCTATACCTGCCCCTTTGGGGAAGGCGTCAACCGAAGTTGACGATCAGTTGTCGGTCGTGGTGGTGGTGGTGCTGGAGCTGCCATCGTTGGCAGCCAGAACGACCAGCAGCAGCGCGCCGGCTGCGACTGCACCGCCGGTTGCGAGGCCGGCACCCGAAGCGAACAGCGGGCCTGCGTCGCCATCTTGGATGCAGCGACGTGCGCGCACGCCGTCAACGGTTTCGATTTCGGACGCGCAGGAATAGATCTGGCCGTTGGTGCCCTGCACGCGCAGCGGATACTGCGGGTTGCCGGTTTCACCCAGGACAGACGCCTGTGCGGTCGTTTGTGCGGATGCACCTGCGGCGACGGACATCGCGACAGCTGCGGTGAGTGCGAAAATCTTTCTCATCTGGACCAAACTCCCAAGAGTATTTCTGTTCACAATGCTTATGACACGGATCGATTGTCACTAAAAGGCCTCTAACCCATGTCGGCGGCATTTGCACCTGCTGATACAAAAAAACCGCACAAATAATAGAAGCTCTTTGGCGAAAAAACGCCCACGGCCCGCTAGAGCCCGTAGATTTCGGTGAATTTCGCCCTCAGGTAAGCCAGCAGCGGCGACTCGGTGGGTGGCTTGCCCGTGGCGTGGGCGATCACCTCGCGCGGCTCCATCAATCCGCCGTGGGTCTGCACGTTGGCCCGGAGCCACGCGGTCGCAGGCTCCGTATTGCCCTGCGCCAGGCTGGCATCGAGATCGGGCAGCGCCGCGCGCATCGCCTCGTGCAGGCAGCCGGCATAGACGTTGCCCAGCGAATAGGTGGGGAAATATCCCAGCAACCCCACCGACCAGTGGACATCCTGCAGGACACCGTTCGACGGCTTGTCGACCGGATAGCCGAAATCGGCCTCGAACCGGTCGTTCCACGCTGCCTCCATTTCGGACACCTGAAGGTCGTGCGCGACCAGCGCCCGCTCCAGGTCGAACCGCAGCATCACGTGCAGGTTGTATTGCAGTTCGTCCGCCTCGGTCCTGATGTAACCGTCGTTCACACGGTTCACGACCCGGTAGAAGGTTTCGGCGTCCGCGATGCCGAAGTCGCCGAAGGCGTCCTTCATCTGGCCGAAGAGCCATGACGTGAAGGCACGGCTTCGCCCGATCTGGTTCTCGTAGATGCGGCTCTGGCTTTCGTGCACGCCCATGGAGACCCCGCTGCCCAGAGGCGTCAGCAGGTAGGCGCGGTCGATGCCCTGCTCGTAGGCGGCGTGGCCCACCTCGTGGATGGTGGAATAGAAGCAGTTGAACGGGTCAGCCGGATTCGTCCGGGTCGTGATCCGGACGTCCAGCCCCGAGCCCGACGAGAACGGATGCACCGCCTTGTCCACCCGGCCCATCGACATGTCGTAGCCGAACGTCTTGGCCAGATGCCGTGTCAGTTTCATCTGCGCGGCCTCGTCAAAGCTCCCCTGCAGCCTCGGAGGCGCTTCGGCGGCCCGCACGGCGGCACGCAGCTCGCTCAGTTCGGGACGCAGCGCATCGAACATCGACGCGATCTGGTCACCCGTGGTGCCGGGCTCGTAGTCCTGAAGCATGGCGTCGTAAACGTCGCCGTCGGTGGCCAGCGCCTGTCCTTCCTCGCGCTTGAGCGCGATCACCTCGGTCAGCGTGGGCGCGAAGGCGGAAAAGTCGTCCGCGGCCCGTGCCTCCGCCCAGATGCCCTGCGCCTCGGAGGTGACGCGCGCGATCCGCGCCGCCAGTTGCGCGGGCACCTTGGACGCGCGCTCGTGGTCGCGGCGGATATGGCGCAGGTTCGCACGCCCCACCGGGTCGAGCGCGCCGTCGTCGATCTTGGCCAGCCAGTCAGCCACGCGCGGATCGATCCGCCGCGCATGCAACACCGATTCCATCGCCGCCATCTCTTCTGCCCGTTGCGGCGCGGCACCGCGCGGCATCATCGTCTCCTGGTCCCAGCCCAGGCGGCCGGCCACCTGCGCAAGGGCTTCGGTCTCGCGCTGGAATGCCATCAGGTCATCGTAGGCGGTCATGGTCATTTACCTCTCAGGGATGTGGCGACGGGATAGGCGGACAGGAAGCGCGCGCGCAGGATCAGCACCCACAACACGACCGCCAGCGCCTGGTGGGTAAGCGCGATGTGCACCGGCGCGGCATAAAGCACCGTGGTGATCCCCAGCACGATCTGCAGCGCGAGCGCCGCCATCACGGCGTTGAAGGCGAACCGGGTGGTCGCATGTGCCGACCGCCGCCCGCGCATCCACACGACGATGCCGAATACGAACAGCAGGTAGCCGGTCATCCGGTGGATGAACTGCACCAGTCCCGCGTTTTCAAAGAAATTGCGCCAGGCCGGCATCAGGTTGAACGCATCGGGCGGAAAGAACTGTCCCTGCATCAGGGGCCAGTCGATGAAATACCGGCCCGCGTCGATCCCGGCCACCAGCGCACCCAGCAGGATCTGCAGGAAGGCGAGGTGAAGCAGGCCTGTGGCCATCCCGAACTGCCGCGCTTCCTTGGCGCGGCGGGCCTGGATGAGATCGCGCTCGGACCGTCCCAGCATGAGAATGTACCAGGTGATGAACCCCATGATGATGAAGGCAAGGCCGAGGTGCGTCGCCAGACGGTAGCTGGCCACGTCGGTCACCCCTTCGCCGCTGGTCACGCCGGAGGACACCATCCACCAGCCGATCGCGCCCTGTGCGCCGCCAAGCGCGCCCAGCAGAAGCAGCCGCCGGTGCCAGCCACCGGGCACCTGCCGGCGCAGCGCGAACCACGCGTATCCCAGCGCCCAGACCAGTCCTATCACCCGGCCCAGCTGGCGGTGGCCCCATTCCCACCAGTAGATGCGCTTGAAATCATCCAGCCCCATCCAGGAGTTCTGCACCTGGAATTCGTCGATGGCCTGGTACTTCTCGAACTCCGATTGCCAGTCCGCCTCGGTCATCGGGGGCAGAGCGCCGGTCACGGGCCGCCATTCGGTGATCGACAGGCCCGAGTCCGTCAGCCGGGTCATGCCGCCCACCGCGATCATGACAAATACGAGCGCGAACAGGATCATCAGCCAGACCCGCATCGCGCGCCGGCCAGCCCCCCTGCCCCTATCTATGACCCCGGTCTCGACAACGGGCCGCGTCGTGGCGGGCTCCGCCACCTCTTCGAACAACTTGCGCTTCTCAGCCATATTCCGCCTCGGTTGCTTGTTGCCGTCTTGGTAGGTCACGGCGCGGCCAAGGTCCAGTGCGGCAAGGCGTCCTGCCGCGGGCGACGGTGTCGCACCGGCGGTCGGGGCGGGCCTAGTCGCCCCGTTCCTTCCAGCGCACCATCTGGCGCATCATCCCGTGCAGCATCTGCACGTCGGCCCGCGTCATCGGCATCCGCGACCACATGTTGCGCAGGTTCAGCTTCATCGATCCGACCTTGTGGGCCGGAAAGAAGAAGCCCGCCTCCTCCAGCCGTTCCTCGTAATGTGCCGCGAGGTGCTCGACCTCCTCGCCGCTGGCCCAGTCGGTGCCCGCCATCTCGGTCGTCACCGCCGGAACCTCCGCCGTGGCACGGCGCCATTCGTAGCCCATCAGCAGCACGCATTGCGCAAGGTTGAGCGAGGGGAACGCGGGGTTCACCGGCACCGACACGATGGCATTGGCGCGCGCCACGTCCTCGTTCTCGAGCCCCGCGCGTTCGGGGCCGAAGAGCACCGCGACGCGCTGGCCGTCGGCAATGCGGCGCGCCGCCTCGGTCATCGCGGCTTCGGGGGAGAATACGGGCTTGGTCATGTCGCGGCTGCGCGCGGTAGTCGCCAGCACGAAATCGCAGTCTCCCAGCGCGTCGGGCAGGTCGGAACACAGCCGCGCCTCGTCCAGCAGCCGCCCCGCGCCCGAGGCCATCGCCACGGCCGAAGGGTTCGGCCAGCCGTCCCGCGGTGCGACCACCCGCATGTGATCGAGCCCGAAGTTCCACATCGCCCGCGCGGCGGCGCCGATGTTTTCGCCCATCTGGGGGCGCACCAGCACGAAGGCCGGGATGGACGGGGGGCTGACGGGCTGGCTCATGCGGGCCTCTTACCGTCGGCCTCAAGGCCCCGCAAGAAAGGTTTTCATTTCCCCGCGGCTTGGGGTACGCAGACCGCCAGGAACCGCAAAGGACGCCCCGGATGGACACGCCCGAAAAGCCGCAGATCTACCTGATCACCCCGCCCGAGATCGAACTGGGGACCTTCCCCGCCCGCCTGGCAACGGTACTGGACGCCCATCCCGTGGCCTGTGTCCGGCTGGCCCTCTCGACCCGGGACGAGGATCGGCTGGCCCGCGCCGCCGACGCCCTGCGCGACGTCACCCACGCCCGCGACGTCGCACTTGTGATCTCGGATCACCTGCTGATGGTCGAAAGGCTGGGTCTCGACGGGGTGCACCTGAACGACGCGGCCCGGACCGTGCGCCATGCCCGCAAGGAACTGGGCGAGGACGCCATAGTCGGCAGTTTCTGCGGCCCTTCCAAGCACGAAGGCATGGCCGCCGGAGAAGCGGGCGCCGACTATGTCAGCTTCGGCCCGGTCCAGCCTTCGGCGCTGGGAGATGGAAGCCACGCCGAGACCGATCTCTTTCAATGGTGGTCGGAGGTGATCGAAGTGCCCGTGGTGGCCGAAGGCGCGCTTGACGCGAACATGATGCGGCAACTCGCGCCTTACACCGATTTCTTCGGCATCGGGGACGAGATCTGGGCCGCGGACGATCCGGCCGCCGCCCTGGGCACGCTCATCGCCGCGATGGGCTGAGACACCGCGAGGACGCGGGCGCGCGCTACAGGAACACGCGCTCCACCACCCAGTAGGCCCCGATCAGCGCGATGATGAGCGAGCCGGTCACCGAAACGGCACGGAACATCACCGTGTATTCCGTCACCAGTTCCTCCTGCCCCTCCAGATGCGCCCGGCGTGCCGCCAGAACCGCACCCCACAGCAACAGCGCCGCAAGGGCGATGACGGCAAGCTGGCCCAGTTCCACGCCCACGTTGAACCCGATGAGCGCCGGGAGGAATTGGCCCGGCGGCAGCCCGAATTCCCCCAGCACCGACGCGAAGCCCAGCCCGTGCAGCAGGCCGAAGCCGAAAATCACCAGCGGCCGCCACCGGCTCAGCCGGTGAAAGAAGATGTTCTCGACCGCGACATAAACGATCGATGCGGCGATCAGCGGCTCGACGATCTCGGCCGGCACCCGCACCAGCCCCAGCGCGCCCAGTGCCAGCGTCACCGTATGCGCGAGCGTAAAGGCCGAGACCTGCCAGACCAGCGGCCGCAGCTGGGTCGACAGCAGGAAAAGCCCCAGCACGAAGAGGATATGATCCAGCCCCTTGGGCAATATGTGATCGAATCCCACCGGGATGTAGCCGACGAACGTGCCCAGCCCGCTCTGCTCGGCACCGCCCTGCAGCGCAATCTCGGGGCTGGTCTCCCCCCCGTCGAGATAGCCGGTAAAGGGTTCCTCGACCCCCTGCTGACGCAGCACGAGCGCCCCGCCGCCGTCGGGCCAGGTGACCTGCACGACTTCAGCCCGCGGATCGACGCTCCCGCGCAGCGTCCAGTCCGCGAGGCGTGCGAACTCGGGTCCGATGTCGTCCTGAAGGTCGACGCGCGCACTGCGCAGCGGGACAGGCGCACCGTCCGCGCTCAGCAGCGGCAGGGCGTTCCATCGCTCCAGCAGCGCCGGAAGGCGGGTGACGATCTGCTCGGGCGGCAGCGCGCGCAGCGCATCGTAGCTTTCCGCGTTCTCGGCGTTGTCCGTGTCATCCATGCCATCGAGGTCGATCCCGGCGAGAAACGCATCCAGATTGATACGCAACACAAGGTCCGCCCTGTCTCCGGTCACGGTCAGATCCGCGATGGTGGGCTGCAATTCATGCGCCCCCGCCCGCATCCCGAACACCGCCAGCCCACTTGACAAAAGGACCAGCGCTGCCAGCTTGAACAGCATCCTAGTGAGAGTATTTCGCATGTACCTGCCCCGTTTCCTGCTGCCAGTCGCGCTCTGCGCCCTGCCCTTTTCGCCGGCCCTGTCCCATGAATTCTGGATCGAACCGCTCGACTATCAAGTCGAGAATGGCGGCACCATACAGGGCGATTTCAGGAACGGGGAGCAATTCGTCGGCAATATTCTCGCGTATTTCAACAAGAGCACCCACCTCTACGTGATGGTGGCCGATGGCGTCGGCACGCGGCTGAAACCGCGGGCGGGCGATCGGCCCGCGCTCGATGTCGAGGCCCCTGTCGACGATGCGCTGGTGGCGGTGGTCTACGAATCCACGCCCCAGTACGTCACCTACCGCGAATGGGAAAAATTCGTCGGCTTCACGGAGCACAAGGATTTCAAGAACGCCCTCGCCACCCACGAAGCCAACGGCTGGAGCAAGGAACGCGTGCGCGAACGTTACACGCGGCACGTGAAGGCGCTGATCGCGGTGGGCAGCGGCGCGGGCGCGGACCAGACGGTGGGGCTCGCGACCGAGTTCACCGCCCTGACGAACCCCTATGCGCCGGGCTTCGAAGGGCCGATGGAGGTCAAGCTGACCTACGACAGCGCGCCGCGTCCCGATGCCCAGGTGGAGGTCTTCGACCGCGCGCCGGACGACAGCGTGAGCATCACGCTTCACCGGACCGACGCGGAAGGCATCGCGCGCATTCCGGTCACGCCGGGGCATGAATACCTGTTTGACGCGGTAACGCTCCGCGAGGCGCCGGATGCCGGCCAGGCCGAGGATTCGCCGGTGTGGGAAACGCTCTGGGCGGCGCTGACTTTCGAGGTTCCCGGCTGACGCCGCCGGACTTCCGCAACGACCGGCTTGCGCAGGTCGCCCGCGCGCGGGTAAACCCGTGCCATGACGCCATCCCGGTCCCCTGACATCCTCTGTATCGGCGCGGTCCTATGGGACATCATCGGTCGCTGCGACAAGCCCATGCGACAAGGCTCCGACATGCCGGGGCGGATCACACGTCTGCCCGGCGGCGTGGCCTTGAACATCGGCATGGCATTGTCACGCTTCGGCCTTGCACCTGCCCTGCTCTCCGCCGTGGGCCGCGACCCGGAAGGCGATGAGCTCATGGCCGCCTGCGCGGTGCGGGGGCTGATGACGGACTTCATCTATCGCTCCGACGACCTGCCGACCGACCGCTACATGGCCGTCGAAGGGGCCAACGGGCTGATCGCGGCGGTCGCGGACGCCCACTCGCTCGAAGCCGCGGGCGACAAGATTCTCGGCCCGCTCGGCGATGGCCGCCTGCCGAAGCCCTTTACCGGGGCGGTCGCGCTCGATGGCAATCTCACCATCGACCTGTTGGGTCTCATGGCCGAAAGCCCGCTTCTGGCCGAGGCCGACCTGCGTGTCGCCCCGGCCTCGCCCGGCAAGGCGCTGCGTCTCGCCCCGTTCGTCAAGACCGGTCGCGGCACGCTCTACGTGAATCTCGAGGAGGCAGGACTGCTCTGCCAGCGCGTGTTCGCCGATTCCCGCGCGGCGGCCGAAGGGCTTCTCGCACGGGGCGCGGCGCGCGTGGTGGTGACCGATGGGAGCAATCCCGCCACCGTGGCCGACCCCGACAGCATGCACACGCAGACCCCACCGCAGGTGCAGGTGGCGCGGGTCACCGGCGCAGGCGATACCTTCATGGCCGCCCATATCGCGGCGGAACGCGGCGGCATCAAGGCCGAAGCCGCCCTGCAGCAGGCGCTCGACGCCACCGCCCTTTACGTGTCCGGAGAGACCCTCATATGACCCTGCCCCTCACTTTCAGCGCCGAAGTGGCCCAAGCCCGCGCGGCGGGCACGCCCATCGTCGCCTTGGAAAGCACCATCATCACGCACGGGATGCCGCATCCGCAGAACATCGAGGTCGCCCGCGCTGTCGAGGCGGACATCCGCACCGCAGGCGCGGTGCCGGCCACGATCGCGGTACTGGACGGACAGCTTCACATCGGGCTGGAGACCACCGAGCTCGATGCCCTGGCCCAGGCGCGCAACGTCGCCAAGCTCAGCCGCGCCGACCTTGCCGCCTGCATCGCGCGTGGCGGGACCGGCGCCACCACCGTGGCCGCCACGATGATCGCGGCGCGTCTGGCGGGCATCGCCGTCTTCGCGACCGGCGGGATCGGCGGAGTTCACAAGGGTGCCGAAGACAGCTTCGACATCTCGGCCGACCTGATGGAACTGGCCCAGACGCCTGTCACGGTCGTCGCCGCCGGCGCCAAGGCCATCCTCGACGTGGCCAAGACCCTCGAAGTGCTGGAGACCCAGGGCGTGCCGGTGATCGCGGTGGGCCAGGACAGCTTTCCCGCCTTCTGGTCCGCGTCCTCGCCGCTGAAGGCCCCGCTGCGCATGGATGACCCCGCGCAGATCGCGAAAGCCCACACGCTGCGCGCCGCGCTCGGCCTGCCGGGCGGTCAGCTGGTGGCCAACCCGATCCCGGCAGAAGACGAGATCCCGGCGGCCGAGATGGCCCCGGTCATCGCCCAGGCCCAGGCCGACGCCAAGGCCCATGGAATCAGTGGCAAGGCGGTCACGCCCTACCTGCTGCAGCGCATCTTCGAGCTGACCGACGGCCGGTCGCTGACCGCGAATATCGCCCTGGTGCGCAACAACGCCCGGCTGGCCGCGGGGATCGCCGCCGAGATCGCGCGCCAGGCCGCGTAATCTCCGGGCGACGCGCCTGATTTCAGAAGGAAAACGCGCACCCGGCATTGTGGCAGGCGCGCAAACGGCTTAGCTATGTGACGACTTGCCGGGACAGCCATGAACACGCCATTCGACATCGACCCTTCCGAACCACGCCGCCCCGGACTGGTCGCGCGCCTGCGGGCGTCCTTTCTGACCGGGCTGGTGGTGATCGCACCCGTCGGCCTGACCATATGGCTGATCTGGTCCGTCGTCGGCTGGATCGACGGATTTGTCCTGCCGCTGGTGCCCAAGGGATACCATCCCGACCGGATGCTGCAGGATTTCCTCGGGCTCGACCCGGACGTCCAGATCAATGTTCGCGGCCTCGGCGTGGTGATCTTCCTCGTGTTCACGATCATCGTGGGCTGGATGGCCAAGGGGATCATCGGCCGGTCGCTGATCCGTTTCGCGGAAAGCCTCGTGGAACGGACGCCGGTGGTGCGCACCATATACTCCGGGATCAAGCAGATTTCCGAGACGATCTTCGCCCAGTCGGAACGCAGCTTTGAAACGGCCTGCCTGATCGAATATCCCCGGCGGGGCATATGGGCACTGGGGTTCATCTCGACCACCGCCAAGGGCGAGGTGGCGGACAAGTCGGACCCCACGGACGAGATGGTCAGCGTGTTCGTACCGACGACGCCGAACCCCACCTCAGGTTTCCTGTTGTTCTTTCCCAAGCGGGACGTGATCGAACTGGACATGACGGTGGAAGACGCGGCCAAGCTGGTGATCTCGGCCGGGCTGGTCTATCCGCCCCAACGGGGCGACAAGAACGACCTGCCCGAAGCCCTGCCCGCCCGGGACTAGCGCCACCTTTTCCTGAGAGAACCTGTCGCGCGTGGCTCCGCCTAGCCGAACATCTCGGGCAGATCGACGCTGCTTTCCACGCCGATCTTGTCCTTGTGCATCTCGAGAAACCGGTCTGCCGCCGATTGCCCCGCTTCGTAAAGCGTCGCGATCACCGCGGGGAGCGGCACGAGTTTCGTGGCAACGGACAGCTTTTCCATCAACGCGTCATCCGCGACCATGTGGACCCTGACCCGGCGCATCGCGCCTTCGGGCACCCGGCCGCTGTCGATCAGACGCTGCACGAACTCGATCGCCCTGAGCTCGCGCAGCAGGCTCGAGTTGAAACTGATCTCGTTGATCCGGTTCTGTATCTGCTTGGGTGTGCGCGGCAGATCATGCCGTTCCAGCGGGTTGATGTTGATGACGACAATGTCGTCCGGCAACCCCTTGCCAAACAAGGGAAACAGTGCCGGGTTCCCAGTATAGCCGCCATCCCAGAATGCCTCCGTCTGCCCGGTTTCGGCATCGTGCATCTCGACCGCCTGGAACACGGTCGGCAGACAGGCCGAGGCCATGATTGCCTCCGGCCCGATCTCGTCGCCCGAAAACACCCGGATCTTGCCGTTGCGCACCCTCGTCGCGCATATGTACAGAAGCGGCGCGACCCCGTTGCAGACATGGTCGTAATCCATCTGCGACACGATGTCGGTCAGCGGGTTCCGGTAGAAAGGCCCGTACACGTAGGGAGAGGTCACGTTCGACACGGCATCGCCGATCGCCACCGGCCACGAATACTCCAACGCCTGGCTCACCGCAGCGATGCCGAAGGGGGCCATCCACGACTGCAGGCGCAGGTCCGCCACCCCCGACACCTGCCGCCACAGCCAGGCCAGGTTCTCGCGCGCACCCTCCGCGCCCCCGGCGACGAATCCGGCCTTCAGCGCGGCCCCGTTCAGCGCACCGGCGGATGTGCCCGAGATGCCGCAGATCTCCAGGTCGGGATCCTGCAGGAAGCGCTCCAGCACGCCCCAGGTGAAGGCGCCATGCGCGCCCCCGCCCTGCAGCGCCAGATTGATCCGCTTCCTGCCGCTCTTGCCTTTCGCCATCAGAGCGCCGTCCAGCCGCCGTCCACGCTGATGGCGGTGCCCGTGATCTGCGCTGCGGCGTCCGAGCACAGGAAGGTCGCCGTACCGCCCAGCTGTTCGACGGTCGCGAATTCCTTGCTGGGCTGACGTTCCAGCATCACGTTCTTGATTACGTCTTCGCGCGACATGTCGTATTCCTTCATCGTGTCGGGGATCTGCGCCTCGACGAGCGGGGTCAGAACGTAGCCGGGGCAGATGGTATTCGCCGTGATCGGTTCCTGCGCCGTCTCCAGCGCGGTCGTCTTGGTCAGGCCGACGATGCCGTGCTTCGCGGCGATGTAGGCGGACTTGAAAGGCGAGGCGGTCAGCCCGTGTGCCGAGGAAATGTTGATGATCCGGCCCCACCCCGCCTGCCGCATCATCGGCAGGGCGGCGGCGGTCGTGTGAAAGGCCGAACTGAGGTTGATCGCGATGATCGCATCCCATTTCTCCACCGGGAAATCCGGGATCGGCGCCACGTGCTGGATACCGGCGTTGTTGATCAGGATATCGCAGCGCCCCGCGTCGGCGATGAGCTGTCGGCACGCGTCCCCCTTGGACATGTCCGCCTTGATGTAGCGCGCCGTGACACCGGTCTCCTCCGCGATCTCCCTGGCCAGCGCGTGGTCTTCCTCGCGGTCGGTGAAGGAATTGAGAACGACGTCCGCACCCGCACGCGCGAGTTCCCAGGCGATTCCCAGCCCGATGCCGGAATTGGACCCGGTGATCACGGCGGTCTTGCCGGTAAGGTCGATGGTATAGGCCATGATGATGTCTCCTGATTGAAATGCTGCATTGCATCATGCCCTGCTGCATCTGCAAAGGGAACGCGCCGCAGGCGGGAATGTTTCACCCTGAATAGCGCGGTGCAAAGCGCGCGGGAACCATTCCTGTAGATGCGCACGCCGGCGACACCTGCACGGCCCACGCCGCAGGGCGGTCCGCCAAAAAAAAACGCCAGCACGAAGCTGGCGTTAAGTTATTGAGGCAGGTTTCATACAGGCAAGAAACCTATCGAGCAGTGCCCTATGTATAAGCAATCTCGCGCCTTTCGCCAAGCATAAAGTTTGAAGTGCCCTCGAACCCCAGCTATTCAAGGCCCCAACAAAACAAGGGCAGGCGGAGATTGTTGCGAAAATGCTGATTCATTTTTTCCAGAGAGCTTGGGCGTTTGCGGCATTTTCTTCACTGATTCTCCTTGCCGCGACAGCCGAGGCGGAGCCGATGCACGGGATATCTATGTACGGTGACCCCGCTCTCCCACCTGATTTTGTGTCCCTGCCCTACGCGAACCCGGACGCGCCCAAGGGGGGCCGGATCGTCCTCGGAAACTCCGGCGGCTTCGACAGCCTCAACCCTTATGTCCGCAAAGGCACCGTTCCCTGGCAGTTGCCCTTCTTCACCCACGAGACCCTGATGGGCCGATCCTGGGACGAACCCTTCGCGCTCTACGGTCTGCTGGCCGAATCAATCGACGTCCCGGAGGACCGATCCTGGGTCGAATTCACCCTGCGCGAGGAGGCCCGATTCTCTGACGGCAGCCCGGTGACCGTGGCCGACGTGATCTTTTCCTACGAACTGCTCGGCATCGAAGGGCACCCGCGCTATGCCGGGTTGTGGAACCAGATCGAAACCATCGAACAGACCGGCCCCCGTTCCCTGCGCATCACCTTCAACACCGACAACCGCGAACTGGCCCTGCTGGCGGGCATGCGCCCGATCCTGAGCAAGGCGCAATGGGAGGGCAAGGATTTCGCCAACGCCCCCCTGCAGGAGGTGCCCCTGGGCAGCGGTCCCTATGTCATCACCGACTACGCCGCCAGCCGCTACATCACGCTGGAACGCAACCCCGACTACTGGGGGCGGATATCCCCTTTCGGCGGGGCACCAACAACTTTGACGAGATCCGGCTGGATTTCTACGGCGACGCGAACGTCGTGTTCGAGGCTTTCAAGGCCGGCGAAATCTCGGCCGTGCGCGAATTCAACGCCGAGACCTGGGCGACACAGTACGACTTTCCCGCGGTCCAGCGTGGCGAGATCGTGAAATCCACCTTTCCCCACTCCAAGCCGTCGGGGATGACCGGCTTCGTGATGAACACCCGCCGGCCGCCCTTCGACGACTGGCGCGTGCGCGACGCGATGATCTGGGCCTTCAATTTCGAGTACATCAACGAAACGCTGACCGGCGGCGCGCTGCCGCGGATCACCTCGTACTTCTCGAACTCGGACCTCGCGATGCGCCCCGGCCCCGCGCCGGCCCCCGTGGCGGCGCTGCTGGCGCCGTTCGAGGACACGTTGCCCGAAGGTACGCTGAGCGGCTACGCCTTGCCGGAGGGCGACGGGTCCGTCCGCAATCGCGCGGGCATCCGCCACGCCATGAAGCAGCTTCAGGCGGCGGGTTATTCCGCCGAAGACGGGGTGATGCGCGATGCCGAAGGCCGGCCGCTCACGGTCGAGATCACGTTGTCCAAGGGCAGCCGCCTGGATGTCGGCGGCTCCGAGAAGATCGCGGATCTGTACGTGCAGGCGCTCGAACGGCTCGGGATCGCGGCGCGGGTCGAGGTCGTGGACCCCGCGCAGATGACCAAGCGGCTGGAAACCTTCGACTTCGACATGACCACCTTCCGCCGCGCGCTGTCGCTCAGCCCGGGCACCGAACAGCGCTACTACTGGGGGACCGCCGCCGCATCGGAACCCGGTTCGGGCAACCTGATGGGCGTTCAAAGCCCCGCCGCCGACGCGATGATCGACAGGATGCTCACCGCGCGGGAGGCCGAGGATTTCACCAACGCGGTACGCGCGCTCGACCGGGTGCTGACCGCCGGGCGCTACGTCATCCCGTTCTGGCAGTTCGACGAGGGGCTGATCGCCCACCGGGCCGAGATGAGGTATCCCGATCACATCCCGCTTTACGGGGACGGGCCGAATTTCATGCCGGAAGTCTGGTGGTGGTCACCCGGGGAGAAGTGACCCGAAGGTGCGGCTGCGCCGCATGCGATTCATGATGTCTTGGGGCTCCGCCCCAAACCCCGGAGTACTTGGGGCATAAAGAAGATCAGGACAGCGCCGTCACCCAGAGGATGGTCGCGTCCTCGGCCGAAGCGGACACGACGTTGTGTCCCATGGTCGCATCGTAATAAGCGCTGTCGCCCCGCCGCATCTCCACCGGTTCGTAGAATTCGGTATAGAGCGTGATCACCCCGGTCAGGACATAGAGGAACTCCTCCCCGTCGTGGCGCACCCAGCCGTCGAATTCCTCCATGCTGCGGGCGCGGATGCGCGCGCGGTAGGGGAGCATCTGCTTCTTGCGCAGGGTCTCTGCGAGAAGCTCGTGTTCGTAGGTGGTGGTGGCCTTGGCCGTGCCCTCGCCGGTCCGGGTGACCGCCATACGACCGTTGATCTTTTCCGCCGCGGGCGGCGTGAAAAGCTGCGGCACCGAGATCTCGAGCCCGGTCGCCAGCTTCTTGAGCGCCTCGTAGGTGGGCGACATCTGGCCGTTCTCGATCTTTGACAGGGTCGAGCGCGCCAGTCCCGCCTGCCGTGCTGCCTGCTCGAGCGTCCAACCGCGCGCCTTGCGCAGGTCGCGCACCCGCGCGCCGAGGTCCAGTGGCGGGGTGATTTCCGGCTCTCCGCCCGCGCGGGCGATCTCGATCAGGCTGGCGTTTCGGTTCATCCTCCTGCTTTAGCGCCGCGCCGTGACGCTTGCAACGCGCCACGTGCTGGGCTAGCGCCATGGCATGACGGATGACACCCTCGAGAGCGGCTTCAACCTCGCGCGGTACGTGCTGCGCGCCGGTCGGGATGCGCCCGACAAGGTCGCGCTCTCCCTTCTGCGGCCCGATGCCCGCGAGGACTGGAGCTTTGCCCGGCTGCGCGCCGCGGTGCGCGGCACGGGGACGGGGCTCTTGCAGGCCGGGCTGGCGCCCGGTGACGTGGTGCTGATGCGGCTGGGCAATACGCCCGACTTTCCCATCGCCTATCTCGGCGCGCTGGCCGCAGGGCTGGTGCCCGTGCCGACGGCGGCGGCCCTGACCGAGGCGGAGGTGGCGAAGCTGCTGCCCGGTCTGGCCCCTGCCGCGATCCTGCACGACCCGTCCGTCCCCTGCCCGCCGCATGGCGCGCGCATCGGCCTCGACGCGTTGAGAGCCATGCGCGACCTGCCCGCGGTGGATTGGCACCTCGGCCCCGCGGACCGGCCCGGCTACATCATCTACACCTCCGGCACCTCGGGACAGCCGACGGCCGTTCTCCATGCCCACCGCGCGATCCTCGCACGGCGGATGATGTTCGACGGCTGGTACGGGCTGCGCGCCGATGACCGGATGCTGCACGCCGGGGCCTTCAACTGGACCTACACGCTGGGCACCGGGCTGATGGATCCCTGGACGCGGGGCGCGACCGCGCTGATCCCGGCCCCCGGCACGCCGGCGCAGGATCTGCCGGCCCTGATGGCGCGACACGGGGCAACGCTTTTCGCCGCCGCGCCGGGGGTTTACCGGCAGATGCTCAAGACACCGCGGAAGCTGGACCTGCCGCGGCTGCGCCACGGCCTGAGCGCGGGAGAAAAGCTGAGCCCCGCGGTGCGCACCGCCTGGGAAACGGCGACGGGCACGCCTGTCTTCGAGGCGTTCGGCATGTCCGAATGTTCGACCTTCATATCGGGCTGCCCCGAGCACCCCGCAGCGGCGGGGGCGCTGGGGCGGCCACAACCGGGGCGAAAAGTCGCCATCCTCGCGGAGGATGGCGTGGCGGAGACCGGTACGCCGGGGACAATCGCCATCCACCGCAGCGATCCGGGGCTGATGCTGGGCTATCTGGGCGCGCCCGAACAGACGGCCGCGCGCTACCGCGGCGACTGGTTCCTGACCGGAGACCAGGGCGTCATGGACGCGGACGGACAGGTTACCTACCTCGGGCGGCAGGACGACATGATGAACGCGGGCGGCTTCCGGGTCTCCCCGCTCGAGGTGGAGGCGGCGCTGGCCGATGCGCCCGGCGTGACCGGGATCGCCGCAACCGAGATCGAGGTGAAACCCGGCGTCAGCGTGATCGCCGCGTTCTACACCTCGGCCAACCCGCTGGACGACGCCACGCTGGGCCGCTATGCCGAGGAGAGACTGGCGCGCTACAAGCGGCCGCGGCTCTACATCCGCGTCGGCGCGCTGCCCACGGGGGCCAACGGCAAGCTGCTGCGCCGCAAGCTGCGCAAGGATTACGAAGCGAGGAAAGATGCCGGAACCGATCAAGCTTGATATCATGTCGGACCCGATCTGCCCCTGGTGCTACATCGGCAAGGCGCAACTGGACCGCGCGCTGCTGGATCACCCGGATCATCCCTTCGTGATCGAATGGCATCCCTTCCAGCTCAACCCCGACATGCCCGCCGGCGGCATGGACAGGCGAACCTATCTGGAACGCAAGTTCGGCGGCAAGGAAGCCGCGGCAAGCGCCTATGCACCGGTGGCGGAGCACGCCCGGTCCGCTGGCCTCACCATCAACTTCGAGGAGATGCAGCGCACGCCCAACACGCTTGACGCGCATCGCCTGATCCATTGGGCGGGCATCGAGGGACGGCAGACCGCCGCCGTGTCGGCCCTGTTCAAGGCCTATTTCGTGGAGGGCCGCGACATCGGCGACCCCGAGGTGCTGGCAGACGTGGCGGACAGCATCGAGATGGACGCCGCCGTGGTGGCCCGCCTGCTGCAGACCGACGAGGACAGGCAGGCAATCCTCGACAGGGACGCCCACAGCCGGAAAATGGGGATCACCGCGGTGCCGACCTTCATCGTCGGCAACCGGCACGCGGTACCGGGCGCACAGCCGCCCGAGCTGTGGGCCAAGGTCATCGCGGAACTCTCCGACGCGACCTGAACGGCCGCTTTCGCGTGACTATGGCAGATCGGCCACATGGCGCGGCTGATTCGCAACGACCCTTTGCCAGCCTTCCGCGCCTCGCCTAACCTTGATCCTCAAACGGGGCAGAGACCCCGTGCAGTACGGATCGAGCAGGCAGATGGCAGAAGAACGGGCAACCCCCGACGGCGATACCGCATGGCATACCGGACGGGCATTCATCATCCTTCCTTCCTCCCGGCCCGGCGGGCGTCCCGCCGCGGAACCGGTGTTCCGCCAACGCCCCTGCCCGGTTCAGGCGATCTGGCTCAAGGAAACGGGCCCCGTCGAAAGGACCGGCGCATGATCTCTCCCGCGCCGCACCGGGTTCTGCTGACCTACGGTATCTTCGATGACATGGGCCCGGACTGCAGCGCACGGCTGCGCCGGCTCGGTGCGCTGGGACGCGACGTGATCGTGGGCTGTGCGACCGACACCTTCTGCCGCAGGAGCGGGCTTGCCGTCACCACCCCTTACGCGCTGCGCCGGATGCGGCTGGAACGCACGCGCTTCGTATCGCACGTGATCGGACAGGAGTGCTGGGACCAGCTGCGCACCGATATCGTCAATTACAACGTGGACGTCCTCGCCCTTGGCGACGTGCCTCCGGGGGTGGATCTTTCGGCCCTGCGGGACATCGTGCATCTGGTGAGCCTGCCGTGGGCGGCGGGCGAGGCAGGTGTCGAAATGACACGCCGGGCGTCCTGAACACGAAAATTCAAAAGTCGTTTCAATTGTTGATTGTCGGATTTGCAACCATGGGTTATTTAGACGCTGAATAGCGTCAGGCCACGAGCCCGACGCATGGGGTGGAGCGGGACGTGGAAGATCGAAAACAGGAACTGACGATGCACCGGGCGGAATTCGTTGGTCTGATCGCCATGATGTTCGCCACCATTGCCTTTTCGATCGACGCCATGCTGCCCGCCCTGCCCGAGATCGCGCAGGAACTGTCTCCCGAAACGGCGCACCGCGCCCCGCTGGTACTCACTGCCTTCGTCTTGGGGATGGGCATGGGGACCTTCCTGACAGGACCGATGTCGGACGCCTTCGGGCGGCGGCCGGTGATTTTCGGGGGAGTTGCTCTCTACCTCGTCTCCACCGTCGTGGCCTGGGCGAGCACCTCGCTCGAGATGATGCTGATCGCCCGCCTGTTCCAGGGCCTGGGCGCCTCGGGCCCCCGCGTGGTGGCGATTGCCGTGGTGCGTGACCTGTTCGCGGGACGCGAGATGGCCAAGATCGTCTCCATCATCATGCTGATCTTCACCCTCGTGCCGGCCTTCGCCCCCGCGATGGGTGCGCTCATCATCGACCTGTCCGACTGGCGCGGCATCTACCTGGCGTTCGTCGCCTTCTCGCTGATCAGCGTGATCTGGATGGCGCTGCGTTTGCCGGAAACCCTGCCGGACCAACATCGCCGGCCGCTCCGGCTCAACCTCATCGTCGCTTCGGTGCGCGAAATCGCGTCCCACCGCACGGTCAGGGTTTCCATCCTCGTGCAGTCGCTGGCGATGGCAATGCTGTTCGCGACCCTGATGCTGATCCAGCAGGTTTATGACCAAGTCTATCAAAGGCCGGATACCTTTCCCTTCTGGTTCGGTGCCGTGGCGCTGGCCGCAGGCACGGCTAGCATCGTCAACGCCCTTCTGGTCGAGCGGATGGGCATGCGCCGGCTGGTTGGTCTTGCGCTCACCGCGCAAGTCTTTCTCTCGGGATCGATGTATTTCTTCGGTTTCGCGGATCCGCTCAACCCGGCGGGCTTCGGCATCTTTCTTTTCTGGCAGCTGTGCCTCTTTTCGCAGGCGGGCCTGACCCTCGGCAATCTCAACGCCATCGCGATGGCCCCGATGGGCCACATGGCGGGCATGGCCGCCTCCGTCATCGGCTCGACCTCCACCGTGTTCGCGGCGCTGATCGCGTCGCCGGTGGCGATGATGTTCAGCGGCGACGTGTCGCTGCTGTTCGGTGCGGTCTGCGCGATGAGCTGTGCCGGTGTCGGCCTCATGGTCCTGCTGATGCGGGCCGAAGGGGGCCTTGCCGTCGCCGAGTAGGCCGGCACACCGGCGCCCGCGTCAGGAGGCCTTGGCCTTGCCGCCCTTCTCTTTTTCCTTGGCGATCACGTGTTCGGCGAGATCGCGCGCGATGGAGAAAGCGCCCTTGATCTTGTCCGCGTCGTTCTTCCAGTCACGCCGCACCACGATCTTGTTGTCCTTGACCTTGGCCAGCCCGCGCTGATCCTTGATGAAGGCCACCAGTCCTTCGGGCGAGGCGAACTTGTCCTTGTGGAACTGGATCGTGGCCCCCTTGGGGCCGCCGTCCAGCTTGGCGATGCCCGCCCGCTTGCACATCGCCTTGATCCGCACCACCAGCATCAGCGTGTTGACCTCGCGCGGCAGCTTGCCGAAGCGGTCGATCAGTTCCGCGGCAAAGCCTTCCAGTTCGACCTTGGTGGTCAGTTCGGACAGGCGCCGGTACAGCCCCAGCCGCACGTCCAGATCCGGCACGTAATCCTCGGGGATCAGCACGGGCACGCCGAGGTTGATCTGCGGCGCCCATTGCTCGTCGGCTTCCGACAGCCCCTCCATCTCGCCCGCGCGGATCTTGGCGATCGCCTCTTCCAGCATCGACTGGTAGAGCTCGAACCCCACGTCGCGCATTTGGCCCGACTGTTCTTCGCCCAGGAGGTTGCCCGCCCCGCGAATGTCGAGATCCTGGCTGGCCAGGGTGAACCCTGCCCCGAGCGTGTCGAGACTGCCCAGCACCCGCAGGCGTTTCTCCGCCGTGGGGGTGAGCCTCGCGCGCGGCTTGGTCGTGAGATAGGCATAGGCCCGCGTCTTGGACCGTCCCACGCGCCCGCGGATCTGGTAAAGCTGCGCCAGACCGAACATGTCGGCCCGGTGCACGATCATCGTGTTGGCGGTGGGGATGTCGAGGCCCGATTCGACGATGGTCGTGGCCAGCAGAATGTCGAACTTGCCGTCGTAGAAGGCGTTCATCCGGTCGTCCAGCTCGCCCGCCGCCATCTGGCCGTGCGCCACGACATAGGTCAGCTCCGGCAGCTGTTCCTTGAGGAAATTCTCGATCTCCGCCAGGTCGGACACCCGCGGCACGACGTAGAACGACTGCCCGCCACGGTAGTGCTCGCGCAGCAGCGCTTCGCGGATCGTCACCGCGTCGAATTCGCTGACGTAGGTGCGGATCGAAAGGCGGTCCACGGGCGGCGTGCCGATGATGGAAAGGTCGCGCACCCCGGTCAGGGACAATTGCAGCGTGCGCGGGATCGGCGTGGCGGTCAGGGTCAGCACATGGATGTCCGTGCGCAGAGCCTTCAGCCGCTCCTTGTGGGTCACGCCGAAATGCTGTTCCTCGTCGATGATCAGCAGCCCGAGGTTCTTGAACTTGATCCCCTTGGCCAGCAGCGCGTGGGTGCCGATGACGATGTCGCAGGTTCCCTTGGCCATGCCATCCCGCGTCAGGGCCGCCTCCTTGGCCGAGACGAACCGGCTGAGCGTCCGGACCTCTACCGGAAAGCCCCGGAATCTCTCGGCGAAGGATTTGTAGTGCTGGCGCGCCAGCAGGGTCGTGGGCGCGATCACCGCCACCTGCACCCCCGACATCGCCGCGACAAAGGCCGCGCGCATCGCCACCTCGGTCTTGCCGAAACCGACGTCGCCGCAGACCAGCCGGTCCATCGGATTGCCGCTGGTCATGTCGTCCACCACGTCCGAGATCGCGCGCAGCTGGTCGTCCGTTTCGGTATAGGGGAAGCGCGCGGCAAAGGCGTCCCATGCGCCCATGGGCGGCTCCAGCACCGGGGCCTTGCGCAACGCGCGCTCCGCCGCGATGCGGATCAGCCTGTCCGCCATCTCGCGGATGCGTTCCTTCAGCTTGGCCTTCTTGGACTGCCATGCCCCGCCGCCCAGCTTGTCCAGCAGCCCTTCCTCGTGGCCGTATCTCGACAGCAGTTCGATGTTCTCGACCGGGAGATACAGCTTGGACCCTTCGGCGTATTCCAGCAGCAGGCATTCATGCGCCGCCCCCGCCGCCGTGATCACCTCCATCCCGTGATAGCGCCCGATGCCGTGATCCACGTGCACGATCAGATCGCCGGGGCTGAGGCTTTGCGCCTCGGTCAGGAAATTCTCCGCCCGGCGCTTGCGGCGCGGCGCCCGGATCAGCCGGTCGCCCAGCACGTCCTGTTCGGAAATCACGGTGATCCGGCCCTTGGGCCCCGCCGCCTCCCAAGGCGCTTCGAAGCCCGCCTCCAGCGCCCAGACCGCCAGATGCAGTCCGCGCTTGCCGATGCGGGTGCCGTTCTTGACCGGGATCGCCTCGGCCAGCCCTTCGTCCTCGATCAGGCCGGTCAGCCGCTCCCGCGCACCTTCGGAATAGCTCGCGACCAGCACCGGCCCCTCGTCCAGCTTGCGGCGGATGTGATCGGCCAGCGCGCCGAACAGGCTGACCGATTCCTGCTGCCGCTCGGGCGAGAAACTGCGCCCGATGCGCGCGCCGGCGTCCAGCACGCCCGGCCCCGTGGGCTGCGGCAGCGGCATGAACTGGATCACCCGGTGGTCCTGCGTCGCCATCAGCCAGGCGTCGTCGTCGAGGTACAGCCCCTCGGGCGGCGCGGGCTTGTAGACGCTGTCCATCTTCGACCGGTTCGACATGGCGATGCGCCGGGTCTCGTACTGGTCCGCGATGGTGTCCCAGCGCGCCAGCCGCGCCGGCGTCACCTGATCGTCCAGCGTCACCGTCGCGCGCGGCAGATAGTCGAAAAGCGTCTCCAGCCCGTCGTGGAAGAAGGCGAGCCAGTGTTCCGCGCCCTGATGCTTGCGCCCCGCGCTGATCGCTTCATACAGCGGATCATCCGTGCCCGCCGCGCCGAACTCGATCCTGTAGTTCTGCCGGAAACGGGTGATCGCCGCCTCGTCAAGGATCACCTCGCTGACGGGGGCCAGCTCCACCATGTCCAGCTTGTCCGTCGTGCGCTGGGACGCCGCGTCGAACCGGCGGGCGCCGTCGAGCACGTCACCGAACAGGTCCAGCCGCACCGGGCCAAGATCGCCCGGCGGGTAGATGTCGATGATTCCGCCGCGGATCGCGTAATCCCCCGGCTCCGTCACGGTCGGGCTCTGGACAAAGCCCATCCGGACGAGGAAGGCCCGCAGCGCCGCCTCGTCTATGCGGCTGCCGACCCGCGCCGAGAACGCGGCCTCGCGCAGCACGCTGCGCGCGGGAATCCTCTGTGTCGCGGCATTGACGGTTGTCAGCAGCACGAACCTTTCCGGCATCCCGTGTACCAGCGCCGCAAGGGTGGCCATACGCCGCGCGCAGATGTCCGCATGCGGCGACACCCGGTCATAGGGCAGACAGTCCCAGCCGGGAAAGGTGATCACGGGCATGTCCGGCGCATGGAACGCCAGCGCCGCCTGCATCGCGGCCATCCGCTTGTCGTCCCGCGCCACGTGCAGGACCGGCGCGCCCTTGGCGACCTCGTTGAGGACCGCCCGGGCGTCAAAGCCTTCGGGCACGCCCGACAGCGTGATTTTTGTCTGCTCCGTCATGTCGTCCCAATTGGCCCCGCGCGGGGCGCTGTCAACCGCCGAGCGGCCCCAGCGCCACGTTTTGATACATGCCCCAGATCGCCGTGACGAAAATCGACACCATCCCGATGATCTGCGTGTAGAGCCGGTGCCGCGTGAGGCGCCTGCGCAACCGCTCGCCGCCGCTTTCTTCGGCCTGGATCAGCCGCGCGGTGGACAGGCTCAGCAAGCCGATCAGGGACAGGGGAAACGCCAGCAGGAAAACGGCCTGCGCGAACTCCATCCCGTATACGAACCCCAGCAGGACCAGCATGGTCAGCCCGAAACAGCCGAACCCCAATATCCACAGGCCCGACACCTGGGCGATGAACAGCAGACGGTTCACGTTGATCCGCACCATGTCCTCGAGATCGACCTCGGCCTGATCGCCCTGCCGACGGGCACGCAACACCATGTCATAGGGCACGCCCAGCACCCAGTGACTCGCGGTGGACCATGTCACCGCAAGCACGATCCAGAACCACAGGTTCGAAAAGGACCGCATGTCGATGAGTTCGAAAAGGGTCTGGTACCAGTCCAACGCTCGCCCTCTGGATCACAAGTGCGCAGGTCATACCCAAGGCTCCGGACAATTCCTACCCTTGAGAGCCCGATTTTTTCATGCCAAGCAAGTGCTCAGGCCAACTGAGGTATTTTTGCATGAACCCCATCGTCGCCCCCTTCCCCGCCGCGCGTCTGCGCCGGACCCGCGTCAGCCCCGCCGTCCGGGCGCTGGTGCGCGAAAACACGCTCGACGTGGGCGATCTGATCTGGCCCGTCTTCGTCCGGTCGGGCGAAGGCATAGAGGAACCCGTGCCTTCCATGCCCGGGGTGATGCGGCGGTCGGTGGACAGGATCGTCGATGCGGCGGCCGAGGCGCACGCGCTGGGGATCGGGGCCATGTGTCTCTTTCCCTATACCGGCCTCGAAGAGCGGACCGAAGACTGCGAAGGCGCGTGGGATCCCGACAACCACGCCAACCGCGCGATCCGGGCGATCAAGTCCCGTTTCCCCGATCTTGCGGTGATGACCGACGTGGCGCTGGATACCTACAACATCAACGGGCACGACGGGTTCGTCGAAGACGGGATCATCGTGAACGACCGCACGGTCGACGCGCTCGTGCGGATGGCACTCGCCCAGGCCGAGGCGGGCGCCGACATCATCGGCCCGTCGGACATGATGGATGGGCGCATCGGCGCCATCCGCAACGCGCTCGAAGCCCAGGGCCACTCCGACGTCATGATCCTCAGCTACGCCGCCAAGTATGCCTCGGCCTACTACGGTCCCTTCCGTGACGCCGTGGGCGCCTCGGGTGCGCTGACCGGCGACAAGAAGACCTACCAGATGGATCCCAGCAACGCGGACGAGGCGCTGCGGCTGGTGGCACGCGACCTGGCCGAAGGCGCGGACATGGTCATGGTGAAGCCCGGCCAGCCCTATCTCGACATCTGCCGACGGGTGAAGGACACCTTCGGCGCGCCCACCTTCGCCTACCAGGTCTCCGGCGAATTCGCGATGATCAAGGCCGCGGCCCAGAACGGCTGGATCGACGAGGAACGCGTGATGATGGAAAGCCTGATGGGGTTCAAACGCGCGGGATGCGACGGCGTGCTGACCTATTTCGCCCCGGCCGCCGCAAGGTTGCTCAACGGCGGATAAGTCCCAAAGCGCTGCCGCGCGCGAAAGAATGGTGCGTTTCGGGCCGATCAAGTTCGAAAAAAACATCAATCCGACACAATTCAGTCCCCGATTGGACACCTTTTATCGCCTAACTCAACTTAAAAGGTAGTCGGGTATCGGAAATTTTCTGTCGTCCCCCTGCCGGAGAGTGAGTGATTGGTTTGGCGCAGAGGTCCGCGTGTTTGGTGTAGTGAAAGCAAGGCCCGACCTGATGGCAGACGATGACCTGATGGCGCAGGCCGTGAGCGGCCTCGAGATCGCGATCATCGTTCTGGACCACGAAGGCATCGTCCTCCAGAGCAATCCGGCGGCCTGCGCGCTGCTGGGCTATCATACCGGACAGCTGACCGGAGAGAGGATCTCGGCGCTCCTGCCGGATCATGACAGCGACAGCCTCGACAGTCGGATCGTACCGCCGGCGACCTCCGTCAAGCTGGGCGCCGTATCGGCTCGTCATCGGGACGGCCGGCAGATCGACGTTGCCGTCCACATCACCGCCTGGCAGGAAACCGACGCCCCGGCCCGCCATACGCTCGTGCTGCGCGAGATCACCGGGGAACTGGCCCGCGACCGCGAACGAAGTGCCGAACTGCTGCGTGCGCGCAATGCCATCCGCGGTGCGCATATCGGCGTCTTCGAATTCGACGTGGTGACGAAACAGGCCTACGTGTCGGAGATCTGGCGCGAGTTGATGGGCCTGTCGCAGGACGAAGCCGTCGACGTGCAGGAGGAATGGCGCAGCCGCGTGCACCCGGACGATCGCGAGGCCGCGGACGAACCGATGCGGCGACTGGCGCACAATCTCGACAGCCGCAGCGTCAGCGAATATCGGCTCTATTCCCGCGACCGCAGTGCGCTGCGGTGGTTCCGGTCGGACATCGCCGTCGCGGAGCGGGACGCCGACGGGAACCCCACCCGGATCATCGGCGCACAAAAGGACGTGACCGACCGGAAGGAGGTCGAAATCGCCCTGCGCGAAATCGCCCAGCAATTCCAGTCCGCCTTCGATCACGCCCCCATCGGAAAGGCGATCCTCGATCCCGACGGGCGTCTGCTGCGGGTCAATGCGGCCATCGCGACCCTTCTGGGTCATGCCGTCGAGGATCTCGAAGGTCAGCCCTTCTCAGCGATCCTGCATCCCGAGGAAATCGATGCAGGCATGGCCGACATGCGCGGCGTGCGCGAAGGCAGGCGACCGACCCAACGTACGGAGCGGCGGCTTCTGCACCGCACCGGCAGTGTCATCTGGGCCGATGTCGACCTCGCGGCGGTCCGCAACGACAAGGGCGCGGTCGTGGAAATCATCCTGCAGGTCGTCGACGCGACCGAACAGCATCGCCTGCAGGAACTGAAAAGCGAATTCGTCGCCACTGTCAGCCACGAGCTGCGCACGCCCCTGACCTCGATCCAGGGCGCGCTCAAGCTGTTCAACGCACATACCGCCGACCGCGACCTGTCCGCGCCGGAACGCCGCCTGCTGGAGATCGCGCAGCAGAACTGCGACCGGCTCGCGCTGCTGGTGAGCGACATTCTCGATTTCGAGAAATTCTCGAAGGGCGATCTCGAACTGGAAATAGAGGCGCAGGATCTGCGTCCGCTGGTGGAAACGGCCGTCGTCGATATCCGGCACATGACGGGTCCGCGCGATGTCACCGTCGCGACCCGCCTGCCCGAAGCGGCGCTTCGCGCGCCGGTGGACCGCACCCGGTTCGCGCAGCTCATGGACAACCTGCTGTCGAACGCGGCCAAGTTCTCGGACCGGGGCAGCCAGGTCGAGGTCACGCTCGACCGTGACGGCGACCGCGCGCGGGTGGTCGTGCGGAACCGCGGCAAGGGCATCCCCGCGGAGTTTCGCGAGGCGATCTTCACGCCCTTCGCACAGGCCGCGCCGTCGCTCACGCGGGAACACGGCGGGACGGGTCTCGGGCTCAGCATCTGCCGGCAGATCGTCGAAAACCTGGGCGGCGAGATCGGTTTCGACAGCACGCCGGACGCCTTCACCGACTTCTGGTTCACCCTGCCGCTGGCCGAATCCGGGCAATAATTCGCCCAAGTGGCCTTAAGAGCATGACAGCAGGCCGAATTATGCCTAAAGTTGCATCCAAGTCGGACCAACCGGCAACAGGCAACTTTCACGGGCAGAACAACATGAAAAAATCTATGCTTTCGCGGCGTGCCTTTACCTTGGGTGCGCTTTCCGCAACTCCCGTCCTCGCGGCATGTGGCAACGGTGTCGGATCGCGGGGCAGCACGACCATCGACGCCCGCGTGCGCGCCACGGTCGAAGAGATGTATCGGCTTTATCCCAACACCCGGAACCTTGCGGACAAGGCCAACGGGATGCTGGTGATGCCGCTGGTGACCGAAGCGGGACTGGGCTTTGGTGGCGCCTACGGGCGCGGCGCGCTGCTGATCGATGACGTGACGGTTGATTACTATTCCGTCGTCAAGGGCTCGGGCGGCCTTCAGATCGGGGCGCAGCAATACGCCCATGTGCTGTTCTTCATGACCCCGGCAGCCCTGTCGGAGTTCCGCCGCTCTCCGGGCTGGGCCGCAGGTGCTGACGTGGAATACGTGATTTCAGACAAGGGCGACAGCGTGTCGGCCGACACCACCACCGTCCTGAGCCCCGTATTGGCCGCCGTATTCGGCCGCGCGGGACTGCGCCTTGGCGCAACGCTGGAAGGCACCAAGTACACCCGCATCATCCCCTGATCCGGTTTCATTTCGCCGATTGCCAGTGCCGCGCCGGGGCAGCCATCGCCCCGGCGCGCCGACGCCGGTTCTGAACCAGGTGGTGAGCAGCCCCCCGCTTGACCCGACGCCATCGGAAAAACCGAAAGCGGACAATCAGACGGAGACAGTTGGGGGGTCGGCTCTGCGGCCAAACCCGCCGGTCAACCCTGGGCTTGGGCTCTTTTCGCCTCGGCTGCCGCAAAGTGGGCCATTTGATCGGAGTAGGCCTTCTTGAAAGCCGGACGGTCCGTGACACGGCTGAGATAGGCTTCTGTCGCGGGGCGGTCTCCGAAGGACCTGACTTTTCCGACACGCAGCACATCGGCCATTGCGAGGTCCGCGACCGTGAAACGATCCGCTGCCAGCCATTCGCGCTCGCTCAGGACACGATCGATATGCGAAAGCCGACTTTCGAGCCAGCCGGTCAAGCCGTTTTCCTGCGCACCTGTCATGTCCAGAAACCACCAGGGGACCGATACCATTTCCACCGAGTTGAGCGCAGCAAAAGTCCATTGCAGGGCCTGGGCTTCATCGACCGGGTCGCGGGGCATCAGCACTTCGCTTTTCCGGGCGAGATGAAGCAGGCAGGCGCCGCTTTCGAACATCCTTATTTCACCGTCATCAAGGTACGGCACTTGTCCGAACGGTTGCCGGTCAAGGTGGTTGGCTTCGCGGCCTTCAAATGGAATTGTGCGGACCTCGTAAGACAAGCCCGCTTCTTCACATGCCCATCGCAGCCGCAGGTCACGGACAAAGCCAGCCGGACCATCTGGCATCGGGACCCAGTCCAGGGTCCAGATAACGACATTATCTGCCATTTTCGATCACCGAACTTGGTTACCTTAACTTACCAACGTAACCTCTTGATAATTTTAAGTTATCGCAAGATATTTTTCCTGTTCCCGCGAGAACAGGCCCTAGCCCGCGGCGCGCAGGCGCTTGATCAGCGCGGAGGTGTCCCAGCGCCCGCCGCCCAGCTTCTGCACATCCTTGTAGAACTGATCGACGAGGGCGGTCACCGGCAGGCTCGCGCCCACCTCGTCCCCGGCGTCAAGGCAGATGCCGAGGTCCTTGCGCATCCAGTCCACCGCGAAACCGTGGTCGAACTTGTCGTCCAGCATGGTTTCATAGCGGTTCGCCATCTGCCAGGAACCGGCGGCGCCCTGGCTGATGACCTCGACCACCGCGCGGCCGTCGAGGCCCGCCTTCTCGGCGAAATGCAGCGCCTCGGACAGGCCCTGCACCACGCCCGCGATGGCGATCTGGTTGCACATCTTGGTCATCTGGCCCGCGCCGCTCTCGCCGATGCGCCGGCAGATCTTGGCGTAGACCTCCATCACCGGAAGCGCCCGGTCGAAGGCCCCCGTGTCACCACCGCACATGATCGAAAGCTGTCCGTTCTCCGCGCCCGCCTGCCCGCCGGAAATCGGGGCATCGACGAAACTGATCTGCGCGGCGTCGGCGGTCTTGTACAGTTCGCGCGTCACCGCCGCCGACACGGTGGTATGATCGACAAAGATCGCCCCCGCAGTCATCCCGGCAAAGGCCCCGTCGTCGCCCAGACAGACCGACCGCAGGTCGTCGTCGTTGCCGACGCAGGCCATCACGACCTCGGCGTCCTTTACCGCTTCGCGCGGCGTGCGCGCCATGGACCCGCCGTGGGCGCTCGCCCAATCCTCGGCCTTGGACGCGGTGCGGTTATAGACGGTCACGTCATGCCCCGCCTTCTGCAGATGCCCCGCCATCGGCGCGCCCATGACGCCCAGTCCCAAGAATGCGAGTTTCGCCATCTGCTTTTCCTTGTCCATCAGTTGCGCTAGTCAGAGATTTACCTATCACCCTGCGCGCGCTGGTCAATCGCGCCGGTCCCTCGGAGAGTTTCATGGTCACTGTCTTTCGCTGGCTCGTGAGGATCACCGCGGCGCTGATCGCGATCAGCGTCGTGGCGGTGGGGCTGGTCTACTGGCTCGCGGCGCGCTCGCTGCCCGACTACAACGACGACGTCGAGGTCGCGGGGCTGACCGCCCCCGTCGAGATCGTCCGCGACAACGCCAACGTGCCGCATATATTCGGCGAGGACGATCTCGACGTGTTCTTCGGTCTCGGGTTTGCGCATGCACAGGACCGCATGTGGCAGATGATCACCCTGCGACGCACCGCGCAGGGCCGGCTGAGCGAGGTCTTCGGCGCAGCCACGCTGAACACCGACAGGCTCCTCCGGAGGTTCGACATCTACCGGCTGTCGGTGCAATCGGTGGATGCGCTCGACCCGGCGACCCGCGCCAAGCTGGAAGCCTATTCCGCCGGCGTGAACGCGCGCATCACCCAGATCAACACCGAGGCGCTGGGCCGCGGCGCGCCCGAGATGCTGCTGTTCAACGCGCCCATGGCACCCTGGCGGCCTGCGGATTCCATCGCCATCACCAAGCTGATGGGGCTGCAACTGTCTGCGCATCTGCAGGCCGAAGTGCTGCGCGCACGGGTCTCGCTGGCCCTGCCCGAGCCGGACCGCATCCGCGACATCCTGCCGGACGTGCCCGGGCCCGGCGTGGCGGCGCTTCCGGAATATGCCCAGATCGTCCCTGGCGTGACCCGTTTCGCGGAAAACATCCCGCTCGACCCGCATCCGCTGTCGCCGTTCAAGGACATCGCCTTTGCCGGCGCGTCGAATGCCTGGGCCGCCGCGCCCTCGCGCTCTGCCTCGGGCGGCACATTGCTGGCGAACGACCCGCATCTGGGGTTCTCCGCACCGTCGATCTGGTACCTCGCGCGGATGGAACTGGCGTCGGGCGGGGTGATCGGCGGCACGATCCCCGGCATCCCGGCGGTGCTGACCGGCCGGTCCGCCACCCTCGGCTGGGGACTGACCTCTGCCTACGTGGACGATCAGGACGTGCACATCGAGGCGCTGAACCCCGATGACGGAGAGCAGTACCGCACGCCGGAGGGGTTCAAGGATTTCGTCACCCGGTCCTCCATCATCACGGTCAAGGACGCCGATCCCGTCACCGTCACCCTGCGGTGGACCGACAACGGCCCGGTGCTTCCCGGCAGCCATTACAATCTCGCCAGCATCACGCCGCCAGGGCATGTCGCCTCGCTCAGCTGGACGGTGCTCAGCGCCAAGGACACCTCGCTCGCCGCGGCGCTCGACCTGATGGAGGCCAAATCCATCGCCGAGGCGATCCGGGCGTCGGAACGCTATATCGCACCGGCCCAGAACCTCACGCTGGTGGATCGCCAGCAGATCGCGATGAAGACCATCGGCGCGTTGCCCCGGCGCGACCCGGCGCACCAGTCGAAAGGGCGGCTTCCCTCGCCCGGCTGGATCGCCGCGAACCGCTGGCAGGGCGTGATGCCCTTCACCGCGAACCCGGCATTCGTCGCCCCCGCTGGCGGTATCCTTGGCAATACCAACAACAAGACGGTGGACCGTCCTTTTCCGAACCATGTCTCCTACCTTTGGGGCGATACGCAGCGCATCCAGCGGTGGCAGCGCCTGATGCAGGGCCGTCAGGTCCATACGCGCGACAGCTTCATCGAGGCGCAGCTCGACACGGTGAGCTTCACCGCGCGGTCGCTGTTGCCGCTGATCGGTGCGGACCTGTGGTTCACCGAAGGCACAGCCCCGGACGGCACCGCCGAACGTCAACGGCAGAGGGCGCTGGGACTGCTGGCGGAATGGTCGGGCGAAATGAACGAACATCTGCCCGAACCGCTGATCTACGCCGCCTGGCTCAGGGCGCTTCAGGCACGGCTGATCCAGGACGACCTGGGCCCGCTTGCCGCCGAGTTCACCCATGTGGAGCCTCTCTTCATCGAGCGGGTGTTCCGCGACGTGGACGGGGCCTCCGCATGGTGCGACGTGCGCCAGTCCGCCCCCGTCGAGACCTGCCCCGACATGGCGCGGCTGGCGCTCGACGACGCGCTCATCTGGATCGACGAGAACTGGGGGTCGCAGCTTGAATCCCTGCGCTGGGGGGATGCGCACCAGGCGACACACGACCACCCGGTGCTGGGAAAGGTGCCCGTGCTGCGGTATTTCGTGAACATCCGGCAATCCACCTCTGGCGGGGACAACACGCTGCAGCGCGGGCGGACCAAGGGCACCCTGCCCGACCCCTTCGACAACGTGCACGGTGCGGGCTATCGCGGGGTCTACGACTTTGCCGATCCCAACTCGTCGGTTTTCATCACGTCGACCGGCCAGTCCGGCCACTTCCTGTCCCGCCACTACGACGACCTGGCGCAGCTCTGGCGGCGGGGAGAGTACATTCCCATGTCGCTGGACGAGGATCTCGCGCGCGCGGCATCCGTTGGGATCACCACCCTGCGACCGGAGACGCCGTGAACCGCGTGATCCTGTTCAACAAGCCCTTCGGCGTGCTGTCGCAGTTCACCGACAAGGGGACGCAGGGCTCAAGCCGGCCCACGCTGTCCGCCTACATCGACCAGCCCGGCTTCTATCCCGCCGGGCGGCTGGACCGCGACAGCGAGGGGCTGATGGTGCTGACCGACAACGGGGCATTGCAGGCCCGGATCGCCCACCCGAAGTACAAGCGCGCCAAGACATACCTCGTGCAGGTCGAGGGGCGCCCGGATGCCGCCGCGCTGGATGCGCTGCGTCGGGGCGTCACGCTGAAGGATGGGCCGACGAAGCCGGCCGAGATCACCCAAGTGGAGGCGCCTGAGGGCCTGTGGGACCGTGACCCGCCCGTAAGGTACCGCAAGACGGTGCCCGACGCCTGGCTGCGCATCACGATACGCGAGGGGCGCAACCGGCAGGTGCGGCGGATGACGGCGCACGTGGGGCTGCCCACCCTTCGGCTGATCCGCTGGTCTATCGGGGACTGGCACCTGAACGACCTCGCCCCCGGCGCGTGGCGCTGGGCCTCGGAAACCGGGGCCTGAGGGGAGGGCCGGTGTGCGGGACATTGTTGACCTTGGACGACATGAGCAATGAGGCCAGCGTCCGTCCCGACGGGGCGGCTCGCCGCAAAGTGACCTCGTAACCATCATGCGCTCCGGCACCCCTATGCCTGACGTTGACGAAGCGCCCGCCCCGTGGGGGGCGGGACGGACGCTGGCCGGCGGTGCCGGCCCGGTGTCCCATTCGGGCGGTCGGCAAGGCTATTCAGGGATCAGACCCGATTTTCGCCACGGTGCATCGAGTGCGACCATCGGTCCATAGCGGACACTGGCAGAGCCCTTCTCCCTAGCCCACCAGCCGCGCGACCCAGACACCGCCGGTGGCCGCCACGGCGGTCAGGCATGTGCCCCAGGTGAAATCCGTCAGCGTCATCTGCCAGGTCCAGTCCTTCATCACGGCGAGCGACGTGAACTCGTAGGTGCCATAGCCCATCGCCCCGATCAGCGCGGCGTTGCCAAGCACCCACAGCAGGCTCTTGTCCTGCATGATCGCGGGCCAGGACACGAACCACAGCAGGACGCCCACGTAGAAGGCATAGAACACCACCGCCGGGCCCAAGCGGAAGTTGTCCAGCAGCAAGGGACCGATGTCGCGCTCGAACACGGGCCTGATGATGTTGGTGAGACCGACGTAGTCGAGCCCGAGAAAGAGAACGAAAGTGGCGATGTATAGTACGATGAGGGTCATGTGATGCTCCGACGCTGCGTTGCATCTTGATATGCAGCGGGGACCGGAGAATTCTAATTTCCATCGCCGATTTTTTCGGGGAACCCTGCGCACCCCATAGGCGTTGCGGCGATCCGGCGCCTGACCGTTTCCCGGCCTATGCGATCAACGCGCCGCGCGGCTCACAGCGCCTGGAACTGCGCTTCCTGCCGCGCCGACCACCGCACCACGAGGTCGAAGCCGGTTTCCGTCTGGGTCTCGTGCTCTACCACGTCCTGTTCGAACAGCCAGGCGCGCTTACGGCCCTGCGAGAAATCCAGCGATATCTCGGCCACCCGCACGGCGCCCTGCAGCGCCTCGGCCACGGCGGTCTGCAGCCCTTCCAGCCCCTCGCCGGTGATCGCCGAGATGGCGATCACGTCCGCGTCCCGCTCGGCGCGCTGGCGCATCGCCTCTGCCGTGTCCGGCGCCAGCAGGTCCAGCTTGTTCCAGACCTCGAAGGTGCGCGTATCCTTGTCCACCCCAAGCGAGGTCAGGATCTCCCGGACGTCATGCGCCTGTTCCTCCGTCTCGGCATGGCTGATGTCGCGCACGTGCAGCACGATGTCCGCGGCCAGCACTTCTTCCAGCGTGGCGCGGAAGGCGGCGACCAGTTCCGTCGGCAGGTCCGAGATAAAACCCACCGTATCGCTGAGGATCACCTCCGGCCCGTCGGGCAGCACAAGGCTCCGCATGGTGGGGTCGAGCGTGGCAAACAGCATGTCCTTGACCATGACCTCGGCCCCGGTGAGCCGGTTGAACAGCGTGGACTTGCCCGCGTTGGTGTATCCGACCAGCGCGACGATCGGGTAAGGCACCTTGGCCCGGGCCGCGCGGTGCAGGGCACGCGTCTTGACCACCTTGTCGAGTTGCCGGCGCAGGCGCACCAGCTGTTCGTCGATGGCGCGGCGGTCGGCCTCGATCTGGGTTTCCCCGGGGCCACCCACGAACCCCAGCCCGCCGCGCTGGCGTTCAAGGTGGGTCCACGCACGGACCAGCCGGGTCCGCTGGTAGTTCAGCGCGGCCATTTCCACCTGCAGGACGCCCTCGCGCGTCGCCGCGCGATCCGAGAAGATCTCGAGGATCAGGCCGGTGCGGTCCAGCAGCTTCACGCCCCAGGTCTTTTCGAGGTTCCGCTGCTGAACGGGGCTGACCGGGCCGTCGACCAGCACCAGTTCCACCTCCGCCTCCTTCAGCGTGTCGTGCAGCTCGGCGATCTTGCCCTTGCCGAACAGCTTGCCGGCATCGACGGTGCGCAACGGCACCACGTCGGCGCCCACCACCTCGAGCTGCGGCAGGGCACGGGCCAGGGCCACGGCCTCGTCCAGCGCCGGCTTGGGCGTGCGACGGTCCGGATCGGACCTGATTTCAGGATGCAGAACCCAGGCCCGCGTCATGCGCGGCCCGTCGCTGTTGTCGATCTGGAAGGGCGCCTTGCTCAAGAGGCGTCTTCGCCCTCGTAAAGGCTGATCGGCTGGCTGGGCATGATCGTCGAGATGGCGTGCTTGTAGACAAGCTGCGACTGTCCGTCGCGGCGCAGCAGAACGCAGAAATTGTCGAACCAGGTAATCACGCCCTGCAGTTTCACACCGTTGATAAGGAAGATCGTGACCGGGACCTTGGTCTTGCGCACGTGGTTCAGGAACGCATCCTGAAGGTTCTGTCTGTCAGACGCCATTGGACTTCTCGCTTTTGTTCTTGCTGGCACCCGCGGACCGGGCCCCCCCAAATTTCCCCAACTATGAAGGCAGCGCCGGGGAGTTTCCACCCCCAATCTAGGCACCCCCACGGGTTTTGCCCCCGGCCAGTGTCAGCCGCGCCACAGGTCCGGTGTCAGCAGCGCGATGATGGCCAGCGTTTCGAGCCGGCCCAGTACCATGGCCCCGCAGAGGATCCCCTTGGCCGCGACCGTCAGCTCGATCAGCCGGATCGGTGTGTCGCTGGCATATTCCACCAGCGGCCCGGTGCTGGCAAGCGAGGCGACGGACAGCACGACCGCGTTCTCGAACCGCACACCAGTCAGCGTCAGCAGAAGCGTCACCGCCGTGAGCGACAGCGCGAACAGCATGAAGAAGATCCAGGCGATGAAGGCCCCGTTCGATTGCAGTCGCCTGCCGGCGGTTCCCGCACCGCTGACCGACGACGGATGCACCAGCCGTTCCATCTCGCGCGCGCCGTTCTGATAGAGCGCGAAGACCCGCAGAAGCTTGACCCCGCCCGCGGTGGTCGCGACGCCGCCACCGATCAGCGACAGCCCCATCAGGATCAGTCCGGGTGTCGGCAGGCCGGACCAGTCCTGCGCCTCGATCCAGTGGACCGACACGAAGCCGGTGGTGGTCAGGAACGACAGCACCGTGAAAAGAGCCCCCCAGAAGGCGCGCACGGCCTGTCCAAGCTGTTCCATGGCCGAAACGTCGTAGGCCCCGAGAAAATGCCGCGCGAACAGCACCAGCGGCACCGCCAGGGTGATGAAGAGGCCGATCCGGAATTCCGGATCGGTCCGCAGACCGCCCTGGGTCGCCGTGATCGTATCCTTGGAAAAGGTCAGTCGCGACAGGGCGAACAGCATGAACAGGGCCATCACCGCCTCGCCCGACAGACCGATGCCCGTGTTCTGCACCCCGCCGACCGGCGATATGCCGGATGTCGCCATCACCGACATCGCGTGGCACAGCGCCACCAGCGGGCGCTGGCCCTCCGCCAGCAGCAACAGCCACAGGAGCAGCGTCAGCCCCGCGTAGATCGGCAGCAGCGTGCGTGTCACCCGGATCAGCCTGACCCGCGGATGCATCTGGGTCATCCGCGCCGATGACGTATCGCGCCGTCCCGGTTCGGCCTGCGCCGTCACTTCGAAACCGCCCAGGTGCAGCGGCGCGAGGATCGCAGAGGCCGCGACCCACATCAGCAGCCCGCCCATCCATCCCACCTGCGCACGCCACAGGTGCAATGTCCCGCTCAGGCGCTCGGGGTCCTGGAACATCGGCGCGCCGGTGGTGGTGATGGCGCTGACCATTTCGAAATAGGCGTTGATGAAACGCGTCGTCGGCAGCGCCTCGACAAAGGGCACGGCCAGCATCACCGGCAGGAACACGAAGGCCGACAGCAGAGACATCAGCGGACCCAGCGTGCCGTGGCGCGGCGCGCGGCCGGCGTGGGCGATCGCCACGAGGCTGAAGGCCACCAGTCCCAGCAGCCCGGCATAGAGAAAGGCCTGCGCGCTAGTGTGATCGTTGACCACAAGGCCGTGGATCGCGGGCACCAGCATGGACGCGCAGGCAACGCCGAAGATCAGCAGGAACAGCGGCAGGTCGCGGAAACTGTCGCGCAGCGTCGGTGTCTTCCTGTGGCGCGGGGCACTCATGGTTCAGAAGAAGTCGATGGAAACTTGCAGCAACTGCTCGACCTTGGGCACGTCCCCGGCAAGGGCGAAGACGGCGATGGTATCGCCTTCGTCGATGCGCGTGTTCGCCAGCGGCCGCACGATCTTGCCGCCCTTGCGCAGCATCCCCACCAGCACCCCCTCGGGGAACTCGATTTCCGAGATCATCCGCCCCGCGATGGGAGAGGTCGACAGCACCTCCGCTTCGATCACCTCCGCCTCGGCGTCGCCGATGGAGTAGACCGCACGCACCCGTCCGTGCCGCATGTGGCGCAGGATGGAACTGACGGTGGTGGCGCGGGGGTTGATGTAGGCGTCGATGCCAAGCGGCGACATCAGCGGCACCAGCGTCGGATCGTTGACCAGCGCGATGGTAAAGGGGCAGCCCTCCGCCTTGGCCCGCACGCAGGCCAGCATGTTGGTCTTGTCGTCGTCGGTGACCGCCAGCATGGCGTCGGCGCGGCTGATCCCCGCCTCGGCCAGCAGCCCCGCATCCAGCCCGTCGCCGTTCAGCACGATGGTCCGCTCAAGCGCTTCCGCGGCACGTTCGGCGCAGGCGCGGTTCTTCTCGATCATCTTGGTGCGCATGCGGCTGGCGCCGCTTTCAAGCTGCAGCGCGACGGTAAGGCCCACGTTGCCGCCGCCCACCAGCACGATCCGCTCCTGCTTGGAGGTGCGCTTGCCGAAGATTTCCAGCGTGCGCGAGATGTCCTCGTGGTGGGTGAACACATAGGTGTCGTCCCCCACAAAGAGCTGGTCGGCGGATTCGGGCGCAAAGAGCGTGCCGTCGCGCCGCACGCCCACCACCACGGCCCGCAGGGTCGAGAACAGGTCGGTCAGCTGGCGCAGCGGGGTGTTCACCACCGGGCAATCCTGGTCGATGGTGATGCCCAGCAGGTGCGCCTGCCCGTCCATGAATATCTCGGTGTCGAAGGCGGCCGGTGCCGACAGACGCTGCAGCGCCGCCGCCGCGACTTCCTTCTCGGGGCTGATGACCACGTCGATGGGCATGTGATCGCGGCGGTAGAGGTCGGAATAGATGGCATCGAGATAGCTTTGCGAGCGCAGGCGCGCGATCTTGCGATTGATCCCGAAGACCGAATGCGCGACCTGGCAGGTCACCATGTTGACTTCGTCCGAATGGGTGGCGGCGATGATCATCTCGGCGTCCCGCGCGCCGGCCCGGTCCAACACGTCCGGGTAACTGGCGAAACCGGCGATCCCCTGTACGTCGAGCGTGTCGGTGGCCCGCCGGATGAGGTCGGCGTTGCTGTCGACAACCGTCACGTCGTTCCGCTCTCCGCTGAGGTGGCGGGCGATCTGCCAGCCGACCTGTCCCGCGCCGCAAATGATCACCTTCATGGTGCGTCCTCAAGTTGCCCCGGGGCGCGCGCTCCGGCGCGTCCTGCCCCGGTTAGAGGACATGACGCCCGGCTTGGCAAGGGCGGCGATTGCCTTTGCGCCGGGCCGGGTGCAGAATGCACGCATGAGACACCTTCGCATCATTGCCCTTCTGGGCCTCGGGCTGGCGACAGGCTGCGCGCCGCTGACAACCTATTACAAACCCGGCGTCGCGGTGGATCGGTTGAACCGCGACACGACCGCCTGCCAGGTATCGGCCCTGCGCGACGTGCCCGCCAGCACGCAGGTGCGGCGCATACCGCCCGAATTCGTGCCGCCGCGCCGGCGCTGCGATTCGGCGGGCAATTGCAGCGTGGTGCCCGGCTATTACATCCCCGGCGAAACCGTCAGCTTCGACCCCAATGACGGGCTGCGCGACCGTGTCGAACGCCAGTGCATGGCCGACAAGGGCTATGCCCCGGTGTCGATACCGCCCTGCCCCGACACCATCGCGCGCGCCGCGCCACCCGCCGCCACGCGGGTGCTGCCCGCGCTTGGGCCGCGTGCCTGCGTGATCCGCAACCGCGACGGCAGCTTCCAGATCGTCAACCGCGGCTGAAACCGGGCGCCGGCCGCAGGGCGCCCGTCACTCCGCCGCCTGCTCCTCGTCGACGTGGGCCACACGGACCCCCGACTTGGCCGAGGTCACAACGCCGAGCGATTTCAGCTTGCGGTGCAGGGCGGAACGCTCCATGCCGACGAAATTCGCCGTGCGCGAGATGTTGCCGCCGAAGCGGTTGATCTGGGTCAGCAGGTATTCCCGCTCGAAGGCTTCACGCGCCTCGCGCAGCGGCAGGGTGGCCAGCGCACCCGACAGCACGACGCGGCCATCGTCCTCGCCGCGCTCGTCCTCGCCCGGCAGTTCCCGCGCCTCGATCGGCCCGGTCCCCTCGCCCAGGATCAGCACCCGTTCCACGAGGTTCTTGAGCTGTCGCACGTTTCCGGGCCAGACCATCGTCTGCATCAGCGCCACCGCGTCCTCGCTCAGCGCGCGTTGCGGCAGCCCCTGGCTGCGGTTGAACTCGGCGATGAAATGCTCCGCGAGCAGCGGAATGTCCTCGCGCCGGTCCTCGAGGCTAGGCACGGAGATCGGCACCACGTTCAGCCGATGGTAGAGTTCCTGCCGGAAGGTCTCGGCGCGGATCGCCGCCTCAAGGTCGCGGTTGGTCGACGAGATGACCCGCAGGTCCACGCGCACCTTGTCGTTGCCGCCCACGCGGGTGAACTGCTGATCCACCAAGACCCGCAGGATCTTGGACTGCGTCCCCAGCGGCATGTCCGCCACTTCGTCGAAATAGATCACCCCGCCGTGCGCCTGCTCCAGCAGGCCGGGCTCCACGCCCCGTTCTGCCGTCTCGCGACCGAACAGGACTTCCTCCATCCGGTCGGGGGCGACCCCGGCGCAGTTGACGGTGACGAAAGGCGCCTGCGCGCGGTTGGAATGGCCGTGAATGTAGCGGGCCGCGATCTCCTTGCCCGATCCGGCGGGCCCGCTCAGCATCACGCGGCCGTTCGACTTGGTCACCTTGTCGAGCTGGCCGACAAGCGAACGGAAGGCCGCCGAATTGCCAAGCATCTCGGACGACACGACGTCCTTGCGCTTGAGCGTCTGGTTCTCGCGGCGCAGGCGCGAGGTTTCCATGGCGCGGCGGATCACAACCAGCAGTTGATCGATGTTGAAAGGCTTCTCGATGAAGTCGTAGGCCCCCTGCTTGATTGCGGCCACCGCGATCTCGATATTGCCATGCCCCGAGATGATGACGACCGGAACGTCGGGATTGTCGCGTTTGACCGCCTTGAGGATGTCGATGCCGTCCATCCGGCTGTCCTTGAGCCAGATGTCGAGGATCATCAGCGCCGGCGGTTCCGTGTTGATCGCCGCCATGGCCTCGTCCGATCCGCCCGCAAGCCGGGTGGCAAATCCCTCGTCCTCGAGGATGTCCGAAATCAGCTCGCGGATGTCCCTCTCATCATCAACAATCAGAATATCACTCATGCGGTTTCCTCCATCTGGGCGGGGTTCTGGGATGGCACGACCGGCAGGGTGATCACCGCCATCGCGCCGAAATGGGTCTGCCCCTCGAACACCGGGGCGTTTTCGAGCGTCAGGCTGCCGCCGTGTTCCTCGATGATCTTCTTGACGATGGGCAGGCCAAGGCCGGTGCCTTCGCTGCGGGTCGTCACATAGGGTTCGAACAGGCGGGCGCGGTCCTCGGGCAGGCCGATGCCGTTGTCGGCAATGGTGATCCGGGCGGTGGTCCCCCCCGGCACCAGCGTCACGACGATGCGCGGCGCCAGATCATCGGGCGCGCCCTTTTCCTTCAGGCTTTCAATCGCTTCGCCGGCGTTCTTGATGAGGTTTGTCAGGGCCTGCGAGATCATCGCGGCGTCCACCTGCGCCGGAACCGGTCGGTCCGGCAACGTCAGGTCGATCCGCACCCCCGGTTGCCCCGCCTGTTGCAGCAGCACCGCGTCGCGCAGCAGTTGGCACAGGTCTTCTTCGGCCGTCAGAGGCTCGGGCATCCGCGCGAACTTGGAAAACTCGTCGACGATGCGCCGCAGGTCGCCGGTCTGCCTGATGATGACGCCGGTCATCTGCTCCAGCTTGTCGGCGTCCTCGCCCTGCAGCTGCTTGCCGAACTTGCGCCTGATGCGTTCCGCCGAAAGCTGGATCGGCGTCAGCGGGTTCTTGATCTCGTGCGCGATCCGGCGGGCGACATCGCCCCAGGCCGCCATGCGCTGCGCGCTCACGAGGTCGGTCACGTCATCGAAGGCGACGACGTAGCCCTCCAGCCTGCCGTTGTCGCTGCGCCGGGTGGCCATGCGGACAAGCAGGTTCTCCATCGCGCCCTGACGCGACACCTTGACCTCGCCGGTCGTCGCCTCGACCCCGGTGCCGGCAAGCGTCTCGAAAAGCGGGCCGAACTCGGGCACTGCGACCGTCAGCGCCAGCGATTGCTGGTCCTCGGCCCAGTCGAGCAGCCGCATCGCGGAACGGTTGACGAAGGTCACCCGCCCCTCGGGATCCAGCCCCACCACCCCCGACGTGACCGATGTGAGCACGGAATCGAACAGCCGGCGGCGACGCTCGATCTGCCGGTTGTTGTCCAGCAAGGCCTCGCGCTGGCCGCGCAGCTGGGTGGTCATCTGGTTGAAGTACCGTCCGAGCATGGCGATCTCGTCGTCGCCGTCCTCCTCGCGGACCTGCACGTTGAGGTCCCCCGCCCCGACCTGTTGCGCCGCGCCTGTCAGCCGCCCCACGGGGCCCGAGAGCCGTTCGGCGAACCACAGGCCCAGCCAGACCGCCGCGAGGATCAGAATGACCGCGAACCCGACATAGAGCAGACCGAACTCGAACAGCAGCCTGCCCCGATCCGCTTCGAGCTGCTGGTAGAGCCGCGCGGTCTCCTGTGTTTCATCGAGAAGCGACAGGATATCACCGTCCACATCGCGGCTGACGTAGAGATACCGATCGACAGCGCTGTCCAGCGGCACCAGCGCGCGGAATTCGTTGTTCGCCCAGTCCTCGATCACCAGAATCCGGCTGCCGCGCGATTCCTCGATCTGCGCGCTCGTCGGCTCTTCGAAGTTGAAAAGATAGGACCGCGCTCCCCGCGCCCGGATCTGCCCGGTGCCGTCGATCAGGTAGGCCTCGCGCAGGCCGCGCTGGATCTGGCGCTGCCCCTCGGTCAGCAGTTGGCGGTCGGTCAGCACGCGGCCCGGCCCGGCGTTCTGGTCGATGAACCGCGCCAGCGCCGCCGCGTCCTCGCGCAGGCCCTCGCGCTGCTCGTTCTCGTAGGCCTGGGCGGCGGTCAGCGATGTTTCCACGACCGAGCGGACCCGGTCCGAGAACCAGCCCTCAAGCCCCACGTTCACCGTCAGCCCGGCGAACACCGCGACGCTGACGGTCGGGATCAGCGCCATCAGGGCGAAAACGCCCGTGAGACGCAGGTGCAGCCGCGATCCCGCCGACTTGGCCCGGCGCGCGGCGATGAGCCGGGCCACCTGCGACAGGACCAGAGCCGCGACAAGCAGGACATAGACAAGGTCCGTCAGCAGGATGAGCCGCAGGCTCGGCGTGTTCGCCCCCTGCCCCAGAGGACCGAGGATGAGATAGGTCGCCATGGCCAGCACGGGCCCGAGCACGACCAGACCCAGCGTGGCCAGATTGCGCACACGCTTGACACGCCGCAGGCGGCCCAGACGTTCCAACGTAATCCTGCGTGACCGGGATACCACCCGCTACCTCGCCTGATGATGTGATGCACCGGGGCATCAACCGCCATATTATGTGGTCCTGACCGCACTGAGCCTTTGGCTGAGACACGATGGCCACGGTTATGTGGCGGTTTTACATCATTTTGCGACCCCGTGTCACCTCAATATCGAGGTCGGTGATTTTCTTGCGCAGGGTGTTCCGGTTGATGCCCAGCAGATCGGCGCATTTCGCCTGATTCCCGGACGTCGCGCCAAGGGCGATCTCGATCAGCGGCGCCTCGACCTCCCGCAGGATGCGGGCATAGAGCCCCGGCGGCGGCAGCATCGCGCCGTGCTGGTCGAAATAGCGGCGCAGGTGCCGCTCCACGCTCTGGCCCAGACGTTCGGTATTGGCCTGCGTGCTCAGCGGTTCCGCGGATGGCTGCGCGCCCAGAACCTGTTCCGCCTCGGCCTGCGAAATTTCCGCCGCGCGGCTGGTCAGCGCCAGCTGGCGCATGGCGTGTTCAAGCTGGCGCACGTTGCCCGGCCATGGATAGTTGCCAAAGACCTTGGCGGCCCCTTCGGACAGATGGCGCGGCCCGGTGGTGCCCGTGCCTTCGGCCTTTTCAAGGAAATGCGCCGCCAGAAGCTCTATGTCCTCCACCCGGTCGCGCAGGGCGGGCACATGCAGTGTCGCGCCCGACAACCGGTAATAAAGGTCGCGGCGCAGGGTGCCTGCCTTCATCGCGGCGGCGAGGTCGGATTGGCTGGTGGCGAGGAAACGCGGACTGTATTCGCCCGGCGCGTCCATCATCCGCGCGATGCGGGCCTGAACCTCCTGGTCGATGTCCGCGATCTCGTCGATCAGCAGCGTTCCGCCGCGCACCCGCGCCAGAACCCGCGCCGGTCCTTCGAGATCCTGCAGCTCGGCGCCGGTGACGGTGACGAACGGCAGCGACCGGCGATCGGAAAAGTCGTGGATCGCCCGTCCGATCAACGATTTGCCGGTGCCACTCTCGCCCCAGATGAGAACCGGCAGATCCGTGTTCATCACCCGCGCTACCAGCCGGTAAAGCGCCTGCATCACCGGTGTGCGTCCGACCAGAGGCAGATCGTCACGGTCCTCGGACGCGGCCTTGGAGACGGGTGCCGCGCGCGGCGCGCCCTTGCGATCGAGCGCGCGGGCCGTGCGTTTCATCAGGTCCGGCAGGTCAAAGGGCTTGGGCAGGTAATCGAAGGCTTCGGCCTCCGCCGCCTTGATCGCCGTCATGATGGTGTTCTGGGCCGAGATCACGATCACCGGCATGTCGGGCCGGTCGATGGATATCTTCGGCAGCATTTCCAGACCGTTGCCGTCCGGCATGGCCACATCGGTGATGACCACGTCGCCCTTGCCCTCGCCCACCCAGCGCATCAGCGTCGTGAGGCTGGACGTGGCATGTACCTTGCAGCCCGCGCGGGTCAGCGCCTGTGTCAGGACGGTGCGGATCGTGCGGTCGTCATCGGCGACGAGAACGGTGCCATCCATGTCTTAACTCTCCTCTTGCTGCGCCGGGGCGCGGGACAACGAAATGCGAAAGACGGTACGGCCCGGCGTGCTGTCGACCGAGATCCAGCCGTCGTGTTCTGAAATGATCTTGCTGACCAGCGCCAGCCCCAGCCCGGTGCCGTTCTCACGCCCCGACACGAAGGGGTCGAAGATCACCGACTTGATGTGTTCCGGCAGGCCGGGACCGTCGTCGATCACCTCGATCTGCAGCGGCAGCGACTGGCCCGTGCCGTCGGCACGGCGCAGCCGGAAGGAATGTTCGAAATAGGTGTGCAGCCGTATCGTGCCGCCGCCTTCGCCCGCGGCCTCGGACGCGTTCTTCAGCAGGTTCAGCACCACCTGCAGCAACTGGTCCTTGTCGCCCAGTGCGGGCGGCAGCGAGGGGTCGTAATCCTCGATGATCTTCATCTGCGCGCCAAAGCCCAGCAGCGCCGAGCGCCGGGCCCGGTCCAGCACATCGTGCAGGTTGACCGGCTTGCGCACCGGCTCCGTCAGGTTGCCGAACTGCTCGACCTGTTCCAGCAGCTTCACGATCCGGCGGCTTTCGGCGACGATCAGATCCGTCAGCTCGAGCTCCTCGGCGCTGAGGTTCATCGACAGAAGCTGCGCCGCGCCGGTGATGCCGGCAAGGGGGTTCTTGATCTCGTGCGCCAGCATCTCGGCCATCCCGATGGCGGACTTCGCGGCGGATTTGACGGAATGGCTCTGCGTCATGCGGCCGGCCAGTTCGCGCGGGCTGATCATCATCAGCATGTAACCGGGGCGCCCCGACAGCGGCGCGATCTGCAGCGATGATTTCAGCGGCGGCCGCTGGCCCGACCCCACGTCGATGTCGTTGACGAAAAGCGGCGTGCTGGTCTCCCGCGCGCGGGCAAACGCCTCTTCGAGCGGATCGTCGACGGCCACCATGTCCCAGATCGGCGTGCCCGTGACATGCTTGGCCGAGGCGTTGAGAAACCCTTCGGCGGCCGGGTTCACCGCGTCGATGCGGTTGTCCGGCGCGATCACGAAACTGGGGATGGGCAGCGAGGCCCAGATCTGGCGGTCCATGCTCACGCCGCCACCGCGGCCCGGTCGGGCATCATGACGTCGCGGATCAGCCGCCGCGCCGCGCCCGGTGTGGCGGCGGTCAGCAGCGCCCGGCGCGGGCCGGGCAAGGTGCCGGCGGCGTCCATGTACCAGCCCAGATGCTTGCGCGCGACCCGCGCCCCCAGCGCCGCCCCGTAAAAGGACAGCATGGCATCGTAATGATCCTCGACCATGTCCGCGAAAGCGCGCCCCTCGGGCACCTCGGGGGCGGGCGTGCCGTGAAGCGCGTGGGCAATCTCGGCCAGCAGCCAGGGCCGGCCCTGCGCACCGCGCCCGACCATGACGCCATCCGCGCCGGACCGGTCCAGCGCCTGGCGCGCGGTACGGGGGCCGGTGATGTCGCCATTTGCGATGACGGGGATGCCGACCGCGTCCTTGACCCGCCGGATCGCGCGCCAGTCCGCACGTCCCTTGTAGAACTGGCAGCGGGTGCGGCCGTGGATCGTGATCATGCGGATGCCCGCCGCCTCGGCACGCCGGGCGATGTCAGGGGCGTTGAGCATCCCGTCGTCCCAGCCCAGACGGGTCTTGAGCGTGACGGGAACATCCACAGCGCTGACCACCGCCTCGATCAGGCGCAGCGCGTGATCGGGGGTCTTCATCAGCGCGGACCCCGACGCGCCGTTGGTCACCTTCTTGGCCGGGCAGCCCATGTTGATGTCGATGATCCGCGCGCCCTGCCCCGCGATCATCCGCGCGGCCTCGGCCATGGGTTCGGCCTCGCGTCCCGCGATCTGCACCGCGGTCCCTTCGACCCCAAGCCCCAGTTCGGCCTTCTCGCGGGTGCCGGGGCGACGGGTCAGCAACTCCTGGCTGGCCACCATCTCGGAGACCACCAGCCCCGCGCCGAAGCGCGCCACGAGGCTGCGGTAAGGCAGATCGGTGATTCCGGCCATCGGGGCGAGAAACACCGGCGGGGTCAGGTCGATCGGCAGGCTGGTCGGGGTCACGTGCTTAATCCTTGGGCGCTTGTCTCTGGTCTACTCCCGCACCACCCGGACCTCAACGCGATATCGCCCCATTAACGGCCATCACATTGCGTTGTGCCTATCTTTTAGGCAGCCGACATGCCGATTGCGCGCCTCCGCCAGTTTGCCTAGACAGACCTCATGCGTGACCGGAGGCCCAGATGACCATTTCCGCCCTCGTGGTGGCAGCCGGGCGCGGCACCCGCGCCGGCGGCGACCTTCCCAAGCAGTGGCAGCGGATCGCCGGGCGCAGCGTACTCGAACATACCCTTGCCGCCTTCCGCGCGGCGCCCCGCGTCGACCGCATCGCCCTTGTCCTGCACCCCGACGACATGGACCGGGCCGAAGCCTTCCGGCGCGAGGGCATAGATGTGGCCCCCGGCGGCGCGGACCGCGCGGCCTCGGTCCGTGCGGGGCTGGCCCTGCTGCCCGCGACGGGCAAGGTGCTGATCCACGACGCGGCGCGCTGCTGCGTGAGCCAGGCTGTGATCGCGGACGTGATCGCGGCGCTCGATACATGCGATGCCGCGGCGCCCGGCCTGCCGGTCACGGATGCGCTCTGGCGCAGCGAGGGCGCGCAGGTCGCCGGCACGCAGGACCGTGACAACCTCGTGGCGGCCCAGACCCCGCAGGGTTTCGACCTCGCGCTGATCCGGGACGCGCACCGGCAGTACGACGGCCCGGCGGCGGACGACGTGGCGGTGGCCCGGGCGGCGGGACACCCGGTTGCCATCACGCGGGGCGACGCGGATAACATCAAGATCACCACGCCGGGCGACTTCGCCCGCGCGGCACGCCTACTGGAGGGCAGGATGGACATCAGGACAGGCAACGGCTTCGACGTGCACGCCTTCGGGCCGGGAGACCACGTGACGCTGTGCGGGGTGCGCATCCCGCACGATCGCGGGCTGGTGGGACATTCGGATGCGGACGTCGGCATGCACACGGTGACGGACGCGATTTATGGCGCACTGGCCATGGGCGACATCGGCCAGCACTTTCCCCCGACGGAACCCCAATGGAAGGGCGCCGCAAGCGAGATATTCCTGCGTCACGCGGCGACCCTCGCGTCGGACGCGGGCTTTGCCCTGACCCATGTGGACTGCACGCTGATCTGCGAAACCCCCAAGATCGGCCCTCACGCCCCGGAAATGCGGCGCGTCATGGCCGGGTTGCTGGGCCTTGAAGAGTCGCGCGTGTCCGTGAAGGCGACAACGTCGGAACGGCTGGGCTTTACCGGCCGGGGCGAAGGGATTGCCTGCATGGCCACGGCAACGCTGGTGAAGCCATGACCCCCGCGCGGTTGATCGGCACGGTGCTGGGCATCGGGTACATCCGGCCCGCGTCGGGCACCTGGGGATCGCTGGTGGCGCTGCCCTGGGGCTGGCTGCTCCATGTGCTGGGGGGCTGCCCTTGCTGGTGCTGGGCATCGGCGCCGCGTTCTTCGGCGGTTGGTGGGCCACCTCCCGGATGACGGCGGGCAGCGACGACCATGACCCCTCCGAGATCGTGATCGACGAGGTCGCGGGCCAGTGGGTCGCGCTGCTGCCGCTGTCCTACGCGGCCTGGACACGGGGCATGGACGTGACGGTGATGTGGCCGGGCTGGATCGCGGCCTTCGTCCTGTTCCGGCTGTTCGACATCTGGAAACCCTGGCTGGTGGGATGGGCCGACCGGCGGGGCGATCCGCTCGGCGTGATGCTGGACGACGTGATCGCGGGCATCCTCGCGGCGCTGGGGGTGATGGCGCTCGCCGGGCTGTACCACGGAGTTCTGACATGAGCATTGCCGCACAAATACTTGAATTGGCTAGGACTAAGGGTGTCATGATTGCCTGCGCCGAAAGCTGTACCGGCGGGCTCGTCGCGGCGGCGCTGACCGAATTGCCCGGATCGTCGATGATGTTCGACCGCGGGTTCGTGACCTACACCAACGCGGCCAAGACAGCACTTCTGGGGGTGAAACCCGGCACGCTTCACATGCACGGCGCGGTGTCCGAAGAGGTCGCGAAGGAGATGGCGACGGGTGCGCTGGCCGGGTCGGACGCGGGACTGGCCGTGTCGATCACCGGGATCGCCGGCCCCGGCGGATCCGACAACAAGCCCGAAGGCCGGGTCTGCTTCGGCCTCGCCTCGGGCATTCAGGTCTGGAGCGTCACACAGGAATTCGGCGCGCTGGGGCGCAGCCGGGTGCGTACCGCGGCGCGCGACTATGCGCAGACGCTGCTGCTCGAAGGGCTTCACACTTTGCCCTGATCCTGGGCGAAAGGTGCGGCTTCCCGCCGAAAAATCAGGCATTTTCACAAAAGACCACAAAACAGGCAGGCCGGGACTTTTCCGGGCACGGCACTTGGTCAAGGTGCGGCAACCTTGATGCCGACCGGGAGACCCAACGATGAACGCCGCCGATTCCGCCTGGATCATGACCGCCACCGCGCTGGTCCTCTTCATGACACTGCCGGGGCTTGCCCTGTTCTATGGCGGGCTCGTGCGCGCCCGCAACGTGCTCAGCGTGTTCATGCATTGCTACGCGCTCGCCTGCCTGATGTCGGTGCTGTGGTTCCTGCTGGGCTATTCCATCGCCTTCGGCGCCGAACCCGGCGGGATCTGGGGCGGGCTGGGCAAGGCCGGCCTCGGCGGTGTCACCGCCGACAGCCTCGCCGGCACCCTGCCCGAGATCCTGTTCTTCGCCTTCCAGATGACATTCGCCATCATCACGCCCGCCCTGATCGTCGGCGCCTACGTGGAGCGGGTCAACTTCGCCTTCCTGCTGCTGTTCTCGGGGCTGTGGATGCTGCTGTGCTACGCGCCGGTGGTGCACTGGGTCTGGGGCGGCGGGATGCTGGCCGACGGTGGCATCTTCGGCGAGACCGGCGTGCGGGATTTCGCGGGCGGCATCGTGGTGCATGAAACGGCGGGGATCGCCGCGCTGATCCTCGCGATCATGCTGGGCGCGCGCCGCGACAACACCAAGCCGCCGCACAGCCCCGGACTCGTGATGATCGGGGCCGCGATGCTCTGGGTCGGCTGGTTCGGCTTCAACGGCGGCTCGCAGCTGGCCGCCGACGGCGGCGCCGCCATGGCGATCACCGTGACCCATATCTCCGCCGCGACCGCCTCGCTGACATGGGCGCTGTGGGAGAAGATCAAGTTCGGCAAGTCGTCGCTGGTGGGTCTCGTGACGGGCACCATCGCGGGCCTCGCGTCGATCACGCCCGCGTCGGGTTTCGTGGGCCCGTGGGCGGCGTTGCTGATCGGCGGCATCGCGGGCATCCTGTGCCAGGAGGCCGTCGTGCTGATCCGGAACAAGATGCGGGTGGACGACACGCTCGACGTCTTTGCCGTGCACGGCGTGGGCGGCATATTCGGCACCGTTATGATCGCGGCGCTGGGGGCCGGCACGTGGGCCGCGCAACTGGGATCGCTGGCCATCGTCGGCGCCTTCACCACCGTCATGACACTGGTCATCGCCTACGCCTGCCGCGCGGTGGTTCCCATGCGGGTCGACGCCGAGGCCGAATCCGACGGGCTGGACCTGTCCAGCCACGGCGAACGCGCCTACGACCTGACGAGCTGATCCATCAGGGCGCGCAGGTCGTCGCCCTGGGCGGCCTGCCAGAGCGCTTCGGCGCGGTCCTCGCCCAGAAGCGCCACGGCCTTGTCCTGCAGCTTGGCCGCGCGGGTTTCCAGCGACAACGGGGCGGACAGGTCATGCTTGAGCCGCCGCATCGCCCCCCCGGCCAGGGACACGGCGACTTCCGACTGCGTCTCGGACAGGCGGGCTTCCTCGCTCACCCGGATCCGCGCGCGCAGCGCGACGATGTCCGCGTCTTTCGTGACATCATCGGTGAAACTGGCGATGGCGCCGGTATCGTGCCCCAGAAGCGCCATCGCGCATGTCTGCGTGTAGCTGAACTTGGCCTCCAGCCCGGTGGCCGGTGTCTCGATGTTGCAGACGCTCATCCAGCGCGGACTGGTGCGGATGTGGATGCTCTCCACGGTATCGGGATCGAGCGTGGCCTCCCGGACGGCCTCGAGCATCGCGTGCAGACCGTGGCAGCAGGCGTGGAACTTGTGGCTGATCTCGGTGATGCGCCAGGTGCCGCGCGGCAACGTGACCTCCGCCGCCTCGCCGTGGTGCGTCGGGCCAAATCCCAGCGGCCCGGCAAGCCCGTCCTCCGCCGCGGTCATGCCGGCCTGCGCCCAGAGCGCCGCCTCCACCCCCGTGCGTGCGGCAAGACCGGCGTTGAGCGGCTTGGCCATGGTGCCGAACTGTGCCTTCAGACCCGACGCCATGCTGGCGCAAAGCCCCAGCGCGGCCCGCAGCTGCCGCTTGTCCAGTTCCAGCAGACGCGCGCAGCCCATCACCGCGCCAAAGGCCCCGGCGGTGGCCGTCTGGTGGTACCCGACCTGGTAATGGCTGCGCCCCAGCCACAGACCCACGAGGATCGAAGCCTCGACCCCCAGCGTCGCGGCAAGAACCACGTCGTCCAGCGGCGCGGACAGTTCCTCCGCCAGCGCGATGACGGCGGGCAGCACCGCGACAGACGGATGCCCGATATGGGCGAAATGGGTATCGTCGTAATCCAGCGCGTGGGACAGCGTGCCGTTCACAAGCGCGGCGGAAGGTGCCGTGGCAGAGCCACCGCCGAATATCTGCGCCTGTCCCGTGCCCATCGCCCGCTGCGCGGCGGCGAAATCGTCGAACGTGCCCGCCTGCGCCCCGGCGATGCCGCAGGCGGCCCAGTCGAACAGCGACAGACGCATCATCACGGCCGCTTCGGCGGGCACCTCGGCCTTGCGAAACCGGATCAGCTGGTCCGTGACGGTCTTCATCCGGCGGGGCCGTAGAGATCCGCCGCGCGCTGCTCGAAGGCGCGCACGACCCGCTGCATGGCATCGTTGAACACCACGCCGATGATTCCCTGAAGGATGCGGTTGCGGAATTCGAAATCCACGTGGAAATGCACATTGCAGCCCTTCGGCGCATCCTCGAAGTGCCAGTTCGACAGCATGTACTTGAATGGTCCGTCCAGGTATTCGGTGTCGATCTTCATGTCGTCGGGCCACAGCGTCACGCGGCTGGTGAACCGTTCGCGGAAGACCTTGAAGCTGATGACAAGGTCCGCATCCATCACGCGGTGGTCATCCACCTGTTCGTCGCTGCGTATGCGGGCGGCGGCGGTCCAGGGCAGGAATTCGGGGTACTTGCCCACGTCCGCAACCAGATCGTACATCTGTTGCGGGGTATAGGGCAGCTCTCTGGTCTCTGAATGGGTCGGCATTGCGTTCCGGGTCTGCTCGGTTTAGCTCTATGTCACCGGTAAACGCCATGAATTCAAGGGCCAATGGTCATGACAGATCGTCGCTACGTGATTGATGAAATGATCTCGGCCAAATCCATCGCCGCCCGGATCGAGGCCCTGTGCCGGGCCATACAGGCGGAATTCGAGGGCACCGACAAGCTGGTGGTGGTCGGGCTTCTGCGCGGATCCTTCGTGTTCATCGCCGATCTGGTCCGCGAGTTGGACCTCCCGATCGAGGTCGATTTCCTCGAAGCGTCGAGCTATGGCGACGGCATGCAGAGCAGCCGCGAAGTGCGCATCCTCAAGGACCTGCGCGGCGCCATCGAAGGACGCGACGTGCTGGTGGTCGAGGATATCGTCGACACCGGCCACACGCTGCATCACGTCACCAACCTCCTCAAATCGCGCGAACCCGCCCGGCTCAAGACCATCGCCCTGCTGGACAAGCCAAGCCGCCGCGAGGTCGACATGAAGGCGGACTGGACCGGGTTCGAGATTCCCGACGAATTCGTGGTGGGCTACGGCATCGACTACGCCCAACGCGACCGCAACCTGCCCTTCATCGGAAAGGTCCGTTTCACATGAACCCGATCTGGCTGATGCGCATGTCCCGCTGGGCCCGCAACCCGCCGTCCGCGACACGGGTCAAGCTCGTCTTTGGGGCGATCATTCTGGCGCTTCTGATCTTCGGCATCGAATGGATGGGCTGGTGGCCCGACTGGGCGACCACCGAACGGGTGCCGCGCCGCTTCTGACCGCCCCGCACGGAACGCAGGACGGCATTGCGCCGCACGGGCTTTCGCCGGGCCGCAACTGTGTTACATAAGGCTCATGCAACATGAGGTCTCCATGCGCGATCTGAAGATCCCCGAACAGCGCCACCCGGAAAAGGCGCGCAAGCCCGACAACGCCCAGCCCAAGAAGCCGGACTGGATCAGGGTCAAGGCGCCCGGTGGCAAGGGATATGCCGACACCGCGAAGATCATGCGCGACAACAAGCTGACCACGGTCTGCGAAGAAGCCGGATGCCCGAACGTCGGCGAATGCTGGTCGCAGGGCCACGCCACCATGATGATCATGGGCGAGGTCTGCACCCGCGCCTGCACCTTCTGCAACATCGCCACCGGCAAGCCGCCCGAGGCGCTCGACGTGTTCGAGCCGGGCCGCGTGGCGGACGCCGTCGCCAAGCTGGGGCTGAATCACGTGGTCATCACCAGCGTCGACCGCGACGACGTGGAGGACGGCGGGGCCGAACATTTCGCCCAGACCATCCGCGCCATCCGCAAACGGTCGCCCGAGACCACGATTGAGATCCTGACACCGGATTTCATCCGCGCGACGCCGGGCTCGCTGGAGGTCGTGGTCGCCGCGAAGCCGGACGTCTTCAATCACAACCTCGAAACCGTCCCGGGGCTCTACCCCGAGGTGCGGCCCGGCGCGCGGTATTTCCACTCGCTGCGCCTGCTCCAGCGGGTCAAGGAACTGGACCCGTCGATGTTCACGAAGTCCGGGATCATGGTGGGCCTCGGCGAAGAGCGCCAGCAGGTCATTCAGGTGATGGAGGACATGCGCGCCGCCGATATCGACTTCCTCACCATCGGCCAGTACCTGCAACCCACGCCCAAGCATCATCGGGTGGACCGGTTCGTGCATCCGGATGAGTTCGCGGCCTACGAAAAGGCGGCTTACGGCAAGGGGTTCCTCATGGTCTCCGCCACGCCGCTCACGCGGTCATCCTACCACGCGGGCGACGATTTCGCGCGCCTGCGCGAGGCGCGGAACCGCAAGCTGGGGCTTGCCTAGCCGCTCACGAAATACCGCATCGCGGCCCGGCGCAGCGGCGGAACGGCGGCGATCATCCGCATCAATCTTGGCATCACCGCCCGGCGCAGCGGGCTTTTCGACTGCACGGCCTTTCGCAGGCCCTCGCTGAACGCCAGGACATGCGCGCCCTCGGCCTGCCGCGCCGCGTGATACTCCGGCAACCCACCATCGATCAGCCGACCGGCAAGGTCCGCCGCGTCGGCGATTCCAAGGTTCATGCCGCGCCCGCCGGCCGGGGAATGGCAATGCGCCGCGTCCCCGGCAAGGTGTACCCGCCCCACCGTGTAACGCGTCACCTGACGCACGGAGATGGTGAAATCCCCGCTCCGGCGGACGGCGCTCACGTTCATCGGAACCGGCAGGGCCGCCAGCGCGTCCGCGGTGCTGGCGATGACCCGGAAGCGCGCGCGTTCCAGCGGGGCCACGATGCAGACCTCGCCCTCGGGCAAGAGAAAGCCCTGAAACAACCGGGGATCGCGCCAGTCCGGGCTGTCCACGTCGGCAATGGACCAGCGGCCCGACAGGTCGTAGCCGGGAAAGTCCAGCCCGAGTGCCTGCCGCACGGCGCTGTGCGTGCCGTCCGCGCCGATCACCTGGTCGAACCGCGCGGTCCTGCCCCCAGGACGGCGTGGACACCTGCCGCGTCCTGCGTCAGCCCCTCGAACGGAACGTCGTACTCGATCCGTCCGCCGTAGCGTTCAAGCGCTTGGGCAAGGAAATGTTCCGTCCGGTCCTGCGGCAGCCCATAGAGGCGCGTTCGGTCGTCGAAATTCAGCGGGAAGGTCGCGATCCGCTCCGCCCCCTTGTGAAAGGCGATACCGTCGAAGCGGATGGCTTCCGCCGCGATGGCATCGGCCACGCCGGACGGCGCAAGGATATCCATGGACCGTTGCAGGATACCCACCGCGCGGCTCAGTTGCGACGGGCCCGGACGCTTGTCGATCACGCGCGGCACAACGCCCCGGCGGGCAAGTTCGACGGCCGCCGTCAGGCCCGTCGGGCCGGCACCCACGATCAGGATCTGCATTTGCGGCTCCTTCCTGCCCAGAGGATAGCAGGCGTCGGAGCCGGTTCAAACCACTAGGGCAGCGCCTTGAGGTAGGCGGCAATGGCCGCCCGGTCATCTTCGGGCAACTGCGCGAGGTTCTGCACGACCGACGCCATCGACCCGCCCACACTGTCGTAGTCCGGGGTCAGGCCGCTTTGCAGGTAATAGGCGATATCGGTCGCCGACCAGTCCAGTCCGCCCGGCGTGATATTGGGGATCCGCCCCTTGCCCGACGGATTGGGCGCGCCGGTCAGCCACGCGTCACGCTCGAGCCCGCCCAGCGGCCCGCGCGGGGTATGGCATTCGCCGCAATGGCCCAATGCCTCGACCAGGTAGCGGCCGCGCGCCAGTTCGTCGTCCAGATCGCCCGCCATCACGTAGTCTTCGTGGACGTAAAGCAGCTTCCAAAGTCCCAGGCCGCGCCGGATGTTGAAGGGAAACCCCACGTCGTGCGGCTTGCTTGGCGTGTCGGAGACCGGCAGCGTCTGCATGTAGGCAAAGAGGTCGGCCACATCCGTATCGGTCATGTGGACGTATGCCGTGTAGGGAAAGGCGGGGTAGTAATGCTGCCCCTCGGGCGAGACGCCCCGCGTGACCGCGCGGGCGAAGGCAGGCAAATCCCAACCGCCGATGCCCTGCGGCCCGGGCGAGATGTTGGGCGCGTGGAACGTGCCGAAGGGGCTGGCAAAGGCTTCCCCACCCGCCAGGGTCAGCTTGTCTTCGCTTTCCGGTGCCGCATGGCAAGAGGCGCAGCCGCCCGCGTGAAAGACCCCCGCGCCGTTGTCTGCATCCACGGTATGACCGGCCGCGACATCGGCCCTCAGGGGCGCCGGGCGCGTCAGCACCCAGAACACCCCCAGACCGATTACCGCCAGCAGGCAGACCGAAATCAGGAAACGGCGCAAGGGTCAGCCCCGGCGATCAGTTTTCCGGGCCGCGGTATTTCTCGTGGCAGGCCTTGCAGGCGCCGCCGATGTCACCCATCCCCGCGCCCACGGCAGCGGTGTCACCGGCACCGACCACGGCGCTGGCAGCGGTTTCGAGATCCTCGAACGCGGCGGCGAACCCTTCCGCGTCGCTCCAGATTTCCGGCTTCGCGCGCGAGTCGGCGGCGGCCCCCTGCTCCGTTCCCTCGATCCAGAGGGTCGCACGCTCCATCGCCGCGAGAGAGGCGATGTTGCTGGCCGCGGCATCCACCATTGCAGAGTCGTATTCCATCTCGCCCTTGGCGATGCCCCCCAGGATGCCCGTGTGGTAGGCGATCATCTGCATCTGGTGGTGGCGGGCCTCGACGCTCTTGTTCTCGCCGCCCGCGTGGCTGGCAGCAAAGCCTGCGGTGGCGACCATGCCGCACATCAGAACGGCCACGGTCTTGGAAGTGAAAGTCTTTTGCATGTGATGGTCTCCCTCGGAAATCGCAAAAGTGATCGGAAACTGGTTTTCCCATCACCATGGCACGGGCCGTGGAGAGCACCAAAAACATTTTCGTGATCGGCGGCGTATCTGGCATCCGCCGGTCGGGCTGCGCTCATCCGATCATCGGGCCGCCGGGACCGATCGTTTCGTCGTAGTGCCGCCTGAGCCGCATCAGCGCGATGCGCAGCACGATCTTGCCCGACCGCGCGGACCAGCCAAGCCGCTTTTCGGTGGTCTCCAGCCCCTCGAGGTAGCAGCAGCAGCGCAGCGCCACGTCCGAGAGCCCGGGCCCAAGGTGACTGAGCGCCGCGGTCACGCGCGACTGCGCCGCGCGGGCATGATCCGGAACGCCGGCGCCAGCACCCGGCCCCGCTTGCGTCCCGCCCGTCAGGAAACCCTGCCAGTTCTGCGTGATGCGGCTTCCCATCTGGGCCAGTTCGAAATCTTCGCGCAGGCGCTCTCCGGCGTGAACCTGCGCATCGGTCAGGAACGGCTTTCCCGATCTGTCGCGCCGCCGGGACAAGGCAACAAGGGGACTTTCGGCAACCGAATACCGCATCCGCTGGCGGCGGGTCTCGCAGGCGGGATCGCTGCCGTCCTCCCAGTCCGCACCCGGCCCGTCGAAGGCAGTCTGCGCCTCGGCAAAGCCGCGGTCGGCGCGCTTGCCGGCCCTGTCCCTGCCGATCAGCCGTTGCAGCGCGTTGCGCCCGGCCGTGGTGATGAAGTAGCGGATGATGCGCCCCGAATTGGTCGGCGCGATCCAGTCTTTCAGCGCCATCGCCTGCGCCACGGCGGTGTCGACGACGGCCGTCCGCGTGCTGCCGCCGGATGCGGTATCCCTGACGACGACCGCCTTCTCCATGTCGGCGGCAACAGCCAGCACCGCGCCGGTTTCACACAACCGGGGCAGGATGCGCAGCGCTTCGTGCTCCAGCGTGGCTTCGTCCGGTACCTTGCAGGGGGTGTCTTGGACCATGGGCGGGTCTTCCTTCGAACAGTGTTTCGCCGCGCGGAACTTGCCAAGGTGTCTGAGCGCGGCATCCACAAGCGGATCGTCGCGCCGTGTCTCGATGCGGCGGATCTGGCGCATGATCGTCGAGGCATGGCAGCCCGCGCTTCGCGCCAGTTCCCGCATCGGCTGCCCCAGTTCCGTGTGCGCGAGATAGTGCAGCGCCCCCTCGGGCACCCAGGCAGGCAAGTGCAGGGATTGGTGACCGCTTTCGGCTGGCAATTCAATTCCACTTCGGTTTTCTGGTTTGGTTTCAGATGTTTGCAAAGTTATCCACAGGCCAACAGGACGCAACCTATGGCTGCACTGGTTACCTGATCGTTAAAATTCGATCAGTTTCTCAATCATTGTTTCCAAATTCTAAACAGTGGTGAAAGCGGCGAACGGGCCCCGCGATGGCAACGCAACACCCGCTTGAGTTGTGCAAAAACCGGGGCAGCGATTCTCCCGTGGTGGGAGCGCGTTTTGCTGAGGAACCCGGCCATGCAAGATGTCCTGTCGATGCTCAACACCCTTCACCGCCCGCGTCTGATGATGCGCGCGGCGCGCCTCGGCGCGGAAAATTACCGCAGGTCAAGCCACCTGCCCCGTCTCCTCGGGTACGGGGTCTTGCCGCGTCACGCGGCGGCCCTGTTGCAGTTGATGGATATCGAGGCCGCGCTGGAAAAGGAGCGCCTGAATTCCGATGCGGGCTACAGCCTGCTGCGGCACATCGACGTGCTGATCGCGATGGTTGCAGAGGCGCGGGTACTGCGCGCGATCACCAAGCCGTCGCCCCGCATGCAATGACCCGCCGCCGGTCAGGCGACGGGTCTTGTCGGTTCATCCAGTGTCGGCCCGCGCCTACATGAAGCTGTCGGGCGACTCGGCCTTCTTGCGGGCGACGAAAGCGTCGAGGGATTCACGGATCGCCTCGTCCATCGGCGGCTGCTGGTAGTCCGCCAGCATCTTTTCGACCCGCAGGCTCGCAAGCTGGGTCGTGTCGCGCGCGCCCTCATCTTCCCAGGTCTCGAAGGGCTTGTAGTCCAGAAGATCGGACTTCCAGAAGGCGGACTTGAAGTTGGCCTGCGTATGGGCACAGCCGAGGTAGTGACCGCCCGGTCCGACCTCGCGGATGGCATCCATCGCCTGGCCGTTCTCGTCCATGTGGACGCCCTGGGCAAAGTGGTGCAGCACGCCAAGCTGGTCGGCGTCCATGACGAATTTTTCAAAGGACGACACAAGGCCCCCTTCGAGCCAGCCACAGGCGTGCAGCATGAAGTTCACGCCGGAAAGCAGGCCCATGTTCAGGCTGTTCGCCGTTTCGTACGCCGCCTGCGCATCGGGCAGCTTCGAGCCGCAGAAGGACCCGGCCGAGCGGTAAGGCAGGTTGAGCCGCCGCGCGAGCTGGCCCGCGCCGTAGGTGATATGCGCGGCCTCCGGCGTGCCGAAGGTGGGCGCGCCCGAGTTCATGTCGATGGACGTCACGAAAGCCCCCATCACGATCGGCGCGCCGGCCCGGCAGAGCTGGCTGTACGCGACCCCGGCAAGGGTTTCCGCCAGGACCTGTGTCAGCGTTCCCGCCACGGTGGTCGGGGCCATCGCACCACCCACGATGAACGGGGAGATGATGCAGGCCTGGTTGTTCTCCGCGTAGACCTTGAGCGCCCCCATCATCACGTCGTCGAAGGTCATCGGCGAGTTGATGTTGATGAGCGAGGTCATCACGGTGTTCTGCTGCACGAAATCCTCGCCAAAAAGAAGACCGCACATCTCGACCGAATCGCGCGCCCGGCTCGGTTCGGTGACCGACCCCATGAAGGGCTTGTCGCTCAGGGTCATGTGGGCGTGCAGCATGTCGAGGTGCCGCTTGTTCACGGGAATGTCCGTCGGTTCGCAGACGGTGCCCCCGGAATGGTGCAGCCACTTGGACATGTACGCCAGTTTCACGAACTTGTTGAAGTCCGCCATCGTGGCGTAGCGCCGTCCGCCCGCCGTATCGCGGACGAAGGGCGGGCCGTAGACCGGCGCGAGCACGAGGTTGCGGCCGCCGACCTCGACGTTACGGGCGGAATTGCGCGCGTGCTGGGTAAAGGTGGACGGCGCGGTGGCGCAAAGTTTGCGCGCCAGACCGCGAGGTATGTGCACCCGCTCGCCCTGCACATCTGCACCGGCGTCGCGCCATTTCTGAAGCGCCTCGGGGTTGTCGGGGAAATTGACCCCGATCTCCTCGAGCACGGTTTCCGCGTTGCGCTCGATGATTTCCAGCGCCTCGTCGTTCAGCACCTCGAAATTTGGAATGTTGCGTTCGATGTAGCGCGCGGTTTCGAATGAGACCGCCGTGCGCTCCGCGCGCCGCGCTGCGCCGCCGCCCCCACGTGTCCGTCCGCGCCGTGCTGATTCCGCCATGCTTCGACCCTTGTTCAGAATTTTCCCTCTCCTAGCGTATCGCCTCGGACCGCTTCGCGCGGTTTCCGCCCCCCACGGGATAAAAACGACATCGCGCCCGCCCCGCGCCGGACATTTCGGACCGAAAATCTGCCTGCCCGGCATCGTCTCCGCTTCGGCCACTTGCCACCGTGCGAAAGCCTGCCTAATCAATGGCCATGACCGAACTCATCTCCCCCGCCGCCCACGACCGCCTGCTGATCATCGACTTCGGCAGCCAGGTCACGCAGCTGATCGCCCGCCGCCTGCGCGAGCTGAACGTCTTCTGCGAGATCCACCCCTTCAACCGTGTCGACGACGCCTTCCTGCGCGAATTCGATCCAAGGGCTGTCATCCTGTCCGGCGGTCCCTCCTCCGTGTTCGCCGAAGGCGCGCCGATGCCGCCTGCCTCGGTCTTCGACCTCGGTGTTCCGATCCTCGGCATCTGCTATGGCCAACAGGTGATGATGCACTGCCTTGGCGGCCACGTGGAGCGCGGACACGGCACCGCCGAGTTCGGCCGCGCCTTCGTCACGCCGACGGGGCAATCGCTGGACCTGCTGGAGGGCTGGTTCGCCACCGACCGCGAGCAGGTCTGGATGAGCCACGGCGACCACGTGAGCAAGATCGCGCCGGGGTTCGAGGTGTTCGGCACCTCGCCGCATGCGCCCTTTGCCATCACCGCCGACGTCAACCGGCACTTCTATGCCGTGCAGTTCCATCCCGAGGTGCATCACACCCCGAATGGCGCGCGGCTCTACGAGAATTTCGTGCGTCTCGCGGGGTTCAAGGGTGACTGGACCATGCGCGCTTATCGCGAGGAAGCGGTGGCGGCCATCCGCGAGCAGATCGGCGACAAGAAGGTGATCTGCGCGCTTTCCGGCGGGGTCGATTCCTCCGTCGCGGCGGCACTGATCCACGAAGCGGTGGGCGACCAGCTGACCTGCGTCTTCGTGGACCACGGTCTGCTGCGCAAGAACGAGGCCGAAGAGGTCGTCGGCATGTTCCGCGACCACATGAACCTGCACGTGATCCACGCGGACGAGGTCGATCTGTTCCTGGGCGAACTGGACGGCGTCAGCGATCCGGAGACCAAGCGCAAGATCATCGGGCGCCTGTTCATCGACGTGTTCCAGAAATACGCGAACGAGATCGAGGGCGCCGAATTCCTCGCGCAGGGCACGCTTTACCCCGATGTCATTGAATCCGTGTCCTTTTCCGGCGGTCCGTCGGTCACCATCAAGAGCCATCACAACGTCGGCGGCCTGCCCGAGAAGATGGGCCTGAAACTGGTGGAACCGCTGCGCGAACTGTTCAAGGACGAGGTGCGCGCCCTCGGGGCCGAACTGGGCCTGCCCGCGCATTTCATCGGCCGTCACCCCTTCCCCGGTCCGGGCCTCGCGATCCGCTGCCCGGGCGAGATCACGCGCCAGAAACTGGACATCCTGCGCGAGGCCGACGCGGTCTACATCGACCAGATCCGCAAACATGGGCTCTACGACGAGATCTGGCAGGCCTTCGTCGCGATCCTGCCGGTGCGGACCGTGGGCGTCATGGGCGACGGGCGCACCTACGATTTCGCCTGCGCCCTGCGCGCGGTGACAAGCGTCGACGGCATGACCGCCGACTACTACCCCTTCAGCCACGAGTTCCTCGGCGACACGGCCACCCGTATCATCAACGAGGTGCCCGGAATCAACCGCGTGACCTACGACATCACGAGCAAACCGCCGGGCACGATCGAGTGGGAGTGATCCCGCCTTGACCGGGACACGCGCATGACCGACGAGGCGATCATCCCGCCCATCAACCAGACGCTGAAGGCGGCGTTCTGGATGCTTGGGGCGATCGGTTCGTTCACGGCGATGGCCCTCGCGGGGCGCAAGCTCGGCGTGGACTACGACACCTTCGAAATCATGCTCTACCGGTCGGTCGTGGGGTTCGTCATCGTGATGGCGGTGGCCCGCGCCGCCGGCACGCTGGGCGAGATCAACCGCGATGCGCTGGGGCTGCAAGTGGTGCGCAACCTCGTCCACTTCTCGGGCCAGAACCTGTGGTTCTACGCGGTCACCGTGATCCCGCTGGCGCAGGTCTTCGCCTTCGAATTCACCACGCCGCTCTGGGTCATCGTGCTCTCGCCCGTCTTTCTGGGAGAGCGGCTGACGCGGGTACGCACCATCGCCGCCCTGATGGGGTTCATCGGCATCCTGATCGTCGCGCGGCCCACGGTGGCCGGGCTCAACTCCGGCGTTCTGGCCGCGGCGGGCTGCGCCGTCTTCTTCGCACTGACCTTCATCACCACCAAGAAACTGACCGCACGGCAGAGCATCACCGCCATCATGTTCTACCTCACCCTGCTGCAACTGATCCTCGGGCTCGTCACGGCAGGATACGACGGCGACATCGCGCTGCCCACGCTGGCCAGCACGCCGCTGCTGGCGCTGGTGGGCACCTGCGGGCTGCTCGCGCACTTCTGCATCACCAATGCGCTCAGGCTGGCCCCGGCGGCGGTAGTGTCGCCCATCGACTTCGCCCGCCTGCCGGTCATCGCCATCTTGGCCATGCTGATCTACGGCGAGACCGTCGACGCCTGGGTCTTCGTCGGCGGGATCGTGATCTTTGCCGGCAACTACCTGAACATCTGGGTCGAGACGCGCCGCAAGGTGTCGTGACTTTGCCGCAGGCGTACCGGCGGAAAGCCGCGTTCCGCGACGGAACCCGTTGACGCCGGCTATGTGGAAGCCCTCTCCTTGACGCACCGGCGCATCGTGTTTGCCGGAGTTTCTGGGGAGGAGAAACCAGACATGAAGAGTACACTTGGCACCATCGCCGCCCTGCTGGCCACCACGACACTGGCCTCTGCGGGCAACCTCGACCGATCCGGTCAGTCGGTCGAAATCCTGTTCGCACCCGGCAACCTGCTGGAACTCAGCTTCGGCTACACCGATCCCAGCATCGAGGGCCGCGAGAACGGATCGACCGGGACCACGAACTTCATCGGCAACGTGGGCGACAATTTCTCGACCATCGGCGCGGGGCTGAAATACCAGATCAACGAGAACGTGTCCTTCGCCCTGATCGTGGATGAACCCTACGGTTCGGATGTCACCTATCCGGGAGATCCGACGACCACGGCCCTTGGCGGCACCAGCGCGATCGTCGACAGCTTCGCGCTGACCGCGCTCGGGCGCTACAAGTTCGACAACAATTTCAGCCTTCACGGCGGTCTGCGCTATCAGGAGATCAAGGCGAACGTGACCTTGGGCGGCCTCGCCTATGCGGGGCTGAACGGCTACAACGCCACCTTCGCCGAGGACGGCGCGTTCGGTTACGTCGTCGGGGCGGCCTATGAACGGCCCGACATCGCGCTGCGCATCTCGCTGACCTACAACTCCAAGATCGACCACGACCTGCCGACGGTCGAACGGATCGGGCCGGCCGTGGTCAACCCCGGTTCCATCACCGAGGTCACGACACCCGAGAGCCTGAACCTGGAGTTCCAGACCGGCATCGCGCAGGATACGCTGCTGTTCGGCTCGATCCGCCATGCCCGCTACGAGGACGTGCTGGTCCGCCCGCCCGTCTTTACCGGCGCGGCAGGTGAAAGCCTGACAACCATCGACAATTCGACGGATTACGAGATCGGCATCGGCCGCCGGTTCACCGACCGGCTGTCGGCCTCGCTGGCCTTCGGCTTCCAGGACTCCAGCGGTGACACGCTGGTCTCGCCCCTCGCGCCGACTCACGGGGCGAAATACGTCGCCCTTGGCGCGAGCTACCAGGTGACCGACCAGATCAACCTGAGCGGCGGCGTGCGCTACACCGATCTGGGCGATGCCCAGCCCGAGACCGGCACGCCGGACGCGGGCCGCGCCAACTTCGACGGCAATTCCGCCGTGTCGGTGGGCTTCAAGGTCGGTTATTCCTTCTGATCCGGACCGAATGGCCCAAGCGATGTCCCCGCGCCCACCGGGCGCGGGGGTTCCGGCCCCGCCCCCTTACGGAGCGGCTGGCACATTCCGCGGGGCTGCGCTAGTCAGGTCGAAACTGGCCGACAGGACTTGCCCATGCTCTACCCCACCGCCCACGACTGGCGCACCGCATCGCGCCGCAAGGTTCTGGTCTTCGGCATGTCCGGGCTGGGCAAGACCCACCTGAGCGGGCTGCTGCGCGTCACGGGAGACTGGTTCCACTACTCAATCGATTACCGCATCGGCACCCGCTACCTCGGCGAGGCGATCGTCGACAACGCCAAGGCCGAGGCGATGAAGGTCCCGTTCCTGCGCGACCTGCTGATGACCGACAGCATCTACATCGCGTCCAACATCACCTTCGAGAACCTCAGCCCCGTCGCCACGTGGCTGGGCAAGCCCGGTTCGCGCGAGAAGGGCGGCCTGCCGATGGCCGAATACGCCACCCGGCAGGAGGCCTTCCGCCTGGCCGAGATCGCGGCGCTCAACGACACGCCGCATTTCGCCCGCCGCGCCAAGACCCTGTACGGCTACGACCATTTCATCTGCGACACCGGGGGGTCGATCTGCGAATGGGTGGACCCCGAAAACCCCGACGATCCGCTGCTCAGAACCCTGTCGGAAGAATGCCTTCTGGTCTGGATCAAGGGGGACGAGGCGCACACGCAGGAATTGATCCGGCGATTCGACAGGGCGCCGAAACCGATGGCCTACCAGCCCGCGTTCCTGGCACGGGTCTGGAAGGATTACCTGTTGGAAAACAACGTGTCCGAAGACGACGTTGATCCTGACGCCTTTGTCAGGTGGACCTATGCGCAGGCCCTGTCGCACCGCCAGCCGCGCTATGCGGCGATGGCGAAATGGGGTGTCACCATCACCCCCGATCAGATCGGCCCGCTGACGTCCGAGGCCGACTTCGTGGAGCTGATCGCGACCTGTCTCGAAACGGGGCGCTAGGCTGCGCGGGCCCGCCCTCTTGGCAGCGCGCCCGACGCGGTCTATCTAAGCCCCTCACAAGGATCGACCTCTGCAATGCCCATCAAGATTCCCGCAAACCTACCCGCTTACGACGTGCTGAGCCGCGAGGGCGTGATGCTGCTGGATGACGAGCTAGCCGATCATCAGGACATCCGCCCGCTCAAGATCGCGCTGCTGAACCTGATGCCCAAGAAGATCCAGACCGAAAACCAGTTCGCAAGGCTGATCGGGGCCACGCCCCTGCAGATCGAACTGAGCCTGCTGCGCATGTCGGATCACCGCACCCGCAACACCGCCGCCGAGCACATGGAAAGCTTCTATCGCCCGGTCAGCGATGTCTGGGACGAGAAATTCGACGGGCTGATCATCACCGGCGCGCCGATCGAACACATGGACTTCGAAGAGGTCACCTACTGGGACGAGCTGCGCCGCGTCATGGACTGGACCCAGACCAACGTGCATTCCACCTTCGGCGTCTGCTGGGGCGGCATGGCGATGATTAACCACTTCCACGGCGTCAAGAAGCACATCCTGCAGGAAAAGGCCTTCGGCTGCTTCCGGCACCGCAACCTCGCCCCGGCCTCGCCCTATCTGCGCGGGTTTTCCGACGACTGCGTCGTGCCGGTCTCGCGCTGGACGGAGATGCGGCAGGACGAGGTGGACACGCATCCGGCACTGACCACCCTGCTGGCAAGCGACGAGGTCGGCCCCTGCCTGATCGAGGACGCGGGCCACCGCGCGCTCTACGTGTTCAACCATTTCGAGTACGACAGCGATACGCTCAAGCAGGAATACGACCGCGATATCGCCTCGGGCACCCCGGTCAACGTGCCCTGCAATTACTATCCCGACGATGACCCCGCGCGCGCGCCGATGAACCGCTGGCGCAGCCATGCGCACCTGCTCTACGGCAACTGGATCAACGAAATCTACCAGAGCTGTCCCTACGACATCTCCCGCATCGGAACCTGACGCCTTGAGGACCGCACTGATCCTCTTCGTGATCCTGCTCGCGCTGCTGGTCGGCGTGGTGCAGTGGCGGGCCTCCTCGCGCGAAGCGGCTGCGGAGGCGGCGACGCCCCCGGTCGGCAGGATCCTCGACATCGACGGCACGCCGGTTCACGCGCTGGTCATGGGCGAGGGTCCGGACCTCGTGCTGATCCACGGGGCCAGCGGCAACCTGCGCGATTTCACGATGGGCTTCGCCGAACGGCTGGCGGACCAATACCGGGTGATCCTGTTCGACCGCCCCGGCATGGGCTACACCGGGCGCCTGCCCGGTTCCGGCGGGGCATGGAACATCACCGAGGAAACGCCGATGGCGCAGGCGGCGCTTCTGCAAAAGGCCGCCGACCGGCTGGACGTCCGCAACCCGATCGTGCTGGGCCATTCGTTCGGCGGGATCGTGGCGCTTGCCTGGGGCCTTTCCCGCCCCGCCGACACCGCGGCGCTGGTGCTGGTCAGCGCCGTGTCCGAACCCTGGCCCGGCGGCCTTGGCTGGACCTACACGGTCAACGGCTCGCGCCTCGGCGGTGCGCTCTTCGTGCCGATGGTCTCCGCCTTCGTGCCGAAATCCTACGTCGAGGCCAGCATCGGCAGCATCTTCGCCCCGCAGGATGCGCCCGAAGGATACGGCGACCACCTAGGCACGGGATTGACCCTGCGCCGGGCGTCCCTGCGCGCGAATGCCCAGCAGGTCAACGCCCTGCGGCCCCACGTGGTCGAGATGCAGAAGAACTACGCCACCCTGACCATGCCGATCGAGGCGATCCACGGCGACGCCGACACGATCGTGCCCGCCCATATCCACGCCGAGGTGCTGATGGGCGACGTGCCCGACGGCGCGCTCGACATTCTCCCCGGTCAGGGCCACATGCTGCAACACACCGCGCCCGACGCCGTCATCGCCGCCATCGACCGCGCCGCGACGCGTGCGGGTTTGCGTTAAGCCTCTTAACATCCCATATTGAAACGAAAGAACACGACAGGAGGCCGCATGGACCTGCCCTTCGACGGCGCGATCAGCGCATTCTTCGAGAACGAGGCGCCCGACAGCATCCGCAACGCCATCCGGCGCGCGGACAAGGATGACATCATCACCGCAAGCTATCCCCATTCCGAACGGCTGGGGCGCAAGCAGTACGAGCGCGAGTACGACAGGCTTCAGATCGAACTGGTCAAGCTGCAGGCATGGGTGCGCGAAAGCGGCACGCGCATCGTCACGGTCTTCGAAGGGCGCGATGCCGCCGGCAAGGGAGGCACGATCAGCCGCCTGCGCGCCAACCTCAACCCCCGCGCGGCCCGGGTGGTCGCGCTGCCCAAGCCGACGGAGACCGAACAGGGCCAATGGTATTTCCAGCGCTACGTCGCCCACCTGCCCACGGCCGGCGAGATCGTGTTCTTCGACCGGTCCTGGTACAACCGTGGCGTGGTCGAACCCGTCTTCGGCTTCTGCACGCCCGAGCAGAATCGCCACTTCTTCACCCAGGTGCCGGACTTCGAGCGGATGCTGGTGGATGACGGCATCCACCTGTTCAAGTTCTGGCTCAACGTCGGCCGGGGCGAACAGCTCCGCCGCATGCTGGCGCGCGAAAGCGACCCGCTGAAACAGTGGAAACTCAGCAGCATCGACGTGGAGGGCCTCAAGAAATGGGATGCCTATTCCGCCGCGATCCGCGACACGCTGACCCGCAGCCACACGCCCCACGCGCCCTGGACCATCATCCGCTCGGACGACAAGCGGCGGGCGCGGCTCAACGCGATGCGGGTGCTGTGTCATGCCTTCGACTATCCGCGCAAGGATGCCCGTGCCATCGGCGAGATCGACCCGCTGATCTGTGGCGGTCCGGATCTTTGGGATGCCTAAACGCGGCTACCATCATGGCAACCTGCGACAGGCGCTGGTGGATGCCGCCCTCGAACTGATCGAGTCGCGGGGCCCCACCGGGTTCACTTTGTCGGAGGCGGCCAAGCAGGCGGGGGTGACCCCCGCGGCGGTCTATCGCCATTTCGACGGGCGCGAGGATCTGATCGCCGAAGCCGCCCGGCAGGGCTACGAGATTTTTGCGGATTTGATGGACTTCGCCTACCAGTCGGGGCAGCCCTCGGCGCTGAAGGCCTTCGAAGCGACGGGCCGGGCCTACCTGGCCTTCGCGCGGAAATATCCCGGTCATTACATCGCGATGTTCGAAAGCGGCATCTCGGTGAACCGCACGCCCGAACTTGCCGCCGTGGCGGGCCGCGCCAATGCGGTGCTGGAACGCGCCGCCACGGACCTCAGCAAGCACATTCCCGACGACCGCCGCCCGCCTGCCTCCATGTTCTCGGCCCATATCTGGGCGATGAGTCACGGCGTTGTCGAGCTTTTCGCCCGGAACTCCCCCGGTCGCGCCTCGCCCTTTCCGCCCGACGACTTGCTGGAAACAGGCATCGGCATCTACCTGCGGGGTCTGGGGCTGATCCGCCCCGATGAGTGATGTTCTTGCTTTGATCTCGGCTTCGAAGTAAGATGGCACTACAAAGTGTCATGGAGACCAATATGGCCACAAGATCTAGAAACGCTAAGAACGGGCAATTCGTTTCCCCCGCAACCGCAAAACGTCGCCCTGCAACCACTGTCACCGAGGAGATCGGCGGACAGCCTACAGGTCGATCCCGGAGTGCGAAAAGCGGTAAGTTCGTAACAGAGCAGTACGCAAAAAGGCATCCTTCTACGACGATTTCAGAAGACCGTTAGGTTTGATTGACAAGCAGCTTAGGCCGCCACGGCGTCGAGGCCCTGCATGACCTCCGCCGCGATCTCGAAGGATTTCACCCGTGCCGCGGGGTCGTGGATCTGCCCCGTCAGGATCATCTCGTCGGGCCGGTATTCGGCCTGCAAGGCCTCCAGCTGGGCGCGCACCGTCTCCCGGCTGCCCACGGCGGTCACCCGCAGCGCCTGATCCACGCCGCGGCGCACCGCCTCGCCGATCTCGGCGTCGATGTCCTCGACGGGCCGGGGCAACTTGCCGCGCTGGCCGGTCCGCATGCGGGCAAAGGCCTGCTGCATCGACGTCCGCAGGTACGCCCCTTCGGCATCGGTGTCCGCGGCAAAAACGTTGACGGCCAGCATGAAATGCGGCTTGTCCAACTGCGCGGACGGCTGGAACTGGTGGCGGTAGACAGCGACTGCCTGCTCCAGCGCGTCGGGGGCGAAATGCGAGGCAAAGGCATAGGGCAGCCCGAAATGCGCCGCCACCTGCGCCCCGTAAAGCGACGAGCCGAGGATCCACAGCGGCACATGGGTGCCCTCGCCCGGCAGGGCGCGCACCGTGGCGCTGGGCCGCGCATCCCCGAGGTAGCCCTGCAACTCGGCCACGTCGCCCACGAAATCGTCGCTGCCCGCGCGCCGCAGGGCGTGATAGACCGCCTGATCGCCGCCCGGTGCTCGCCCCAGTCCTAGGTCGATCCGGTCACCGTAGAGTGTCGCAAGCGTCCCGAACTGCTCCGCGATGGCGAGGGGCGCATGGTTCGGCAGCATCACGCCGCCCGCGCCCACGCGCATCTTTCGGGTGACCCCCGCAACGTGGCCGATCAGCACCGAGGTGGCGGCAGAGGCGATGCCGGGCATGTTGTGATGTTCGGCCATCCAGTACCGATGGTATCCAAGCGCCTCCGCCCGCTGCGCGAGGGCGGTCGTGTTGCGCATCGCCTGCGCGGCGTCGCTGCCCTCGGGAACCGGACAAAGATCGAGAAGGGAATACTGCATGTCGCTCTCCTTTTGTCCCAATCTAGGCACGGCCACCACGATACGCACCCCCGTCCCGCGACTTTTTCCGGGCGTCCGCCGGGGGAAACCGGCCCGCCGGAAATGAAAAGGGCCGCACCCGGTGGTGCGGCCCTTCCCCGTAATCGAAACAGCGGCTTAACGCTTGGAGAACTGGAAGCTCTTGCGCGCCTTGGCCTTGCCGTACTTCTTGCGCTCCACCACGCGGCTGTCGCGAGTCAGGAAACCTGCCGCCTTCAGCGCACCGCGCAGCGAGGGATCGTACAGCTGAAGTGCCTTGGAGACACCGTGCTTGACCGCGCCGGCCTGACCGGAAAGGCCACCGCCCTTGACGGTCGCGACGACGTCGAACTGGCCTTCGGTGTTGGTGATGCCGAACGGCTGCGCCAGGATCATCTGAAGCACCGGACGCGCAAAGTAGTCGTTCTGCGGCTTGCCGTTCACGGTGACCTTGCCGGAGCCCGGCTTGATCCAGACACGGGCGACAGCGTCCTTGCGCTTGCCCGTGGCATAGGAACGGCCCAGCTCGTCCCGGACGGGTTCGCGGCTGATCGCCTCGTCCGCTGCAGCGCCCTGGACGCCACCGATGTCCTCGGTCACGACATCCTTCAGATCGTCGAGTGTCTTGATTTCGTCAGCCATGCTCATGCGCTCCGGGTGTTTTTCTTGTTCATGGATTTGACATCCAGAACTTCAGGGCTCTGCGCCTCGTGCGGGTGATCGCCGCCTGCGTAGACGCGCAGGTTGGTCATGATCTGGCGGCTCAGGCGGTTGCCGGGAAGCATGCGCTTGACGGCCTGCATCACGACCCGCTCGGGGTGTGCACCCTCGAGGATCTGCGCCTTGGTGCGCGACTTGATCCCGCCGGGATGCCCGGTATGCCAATAGAAGTGCTCTTCGCGCTTCTTGCCGGTCATCTGGACCTTGTCGGCGTTGATCACGATGACGTTGTCACCGCAATCCATGTGGGGGGTAAAGGACGGCTTGTGCTTGCCGCGCAGACGCATGGCGACGATCGAGGCGAGGCGGCCCAGCACGACGCCCTCGGCGTCGATGATGATCCACTTCTTGTCGATGTCTGCCGGTGTCGCAGAGAAAGTTTTCATCGGTCATTCCCGTTTGGTGGTGAAGGAGGCCGCCACGGCGTGCCGCCTGTAAACTGATGGGCGGGTTATATCCATCCCGCGCGGCGGGTCAAGCACGACCTTTCCAAATTTATCCAGCGAAATTAGTGACTTGCAATTAAGGTATCATTTTACCCCATATTTCGGCGGGTTTTTGGCCGCCCCGGTTCCGGCGGGGACCCCTGCCGTGTTACGAAGGGACGGTTCCCGCATGTAAGGTTCGCCGATGTCCCTGCTCCACGGTCCGTTGATCGCCACCCTCGGCTTGCTGGCGCTGTCCACGGCTGTCGGCATCCTGCCGGTCATCAAGCTCATCCGTGTCTACGAGGCAAGGCACGAACTGCGCCCCGGTTCCGCCGGGCGGCTCCGGTCGGTCGCGGGCTGGGCCGTCATCGCCTTCTGGCTGATGGCGACCTGGTTCCTGGCCACGATCATCGGCGACTGGCACATGAGCGGTGACCTCGCCGGGGCGGTGGACAGGTCGTGGCTGCGGCTGCGCATCCTGCTCGAGATCGCGGCGGCACTGGGGGACAACGACTGATGGGCAAGGGCGCGCCGGACCATGTGACCGCCGACCAGGCGGCGCTTTCGTGCCCCAACTGCGGCGCACATTGCGTCTTTTCCCCGTCGGACGGGGCGCTGCGCTGCACGAGTTGCGGCAGCCTCTCCGACCTCGACAGCCCGTGGGATGCAACGGCGGCGCGCGAGTTCCCCTACGCGCCGGACGATGCCGAAACGACCGGGGCCGACCTGCCCGACGTCAGCCACGACCGCACGCACCAATGCCGCAACTGCGGCGGCGCGGTGCTGTTCATCGGGCCCGCGCTCTCCACCGATTGCCCCTACTGCAACGGGCCGGTGGTTCTGGCCCCCGCCGACGTCGGCTACCGCACCACCGCGCTGATCCCCTTCCGCATCGAACAAGCGGCGGCACGCACGCGGATGCGCGCCTGGGTGGGCCGCAGGCTGGCGGCCCCCCGCGCCCTGCCCGCCCTGCTGGACGACGCGCGGCTCGTGGGGATCTACGCGCCGTTCTGGACCTTCGACAGCCACGAAGCGCTGGAATACTGGGCGCGGTACACCACGGGCTCGGGAGACCGGCGCCGCACCCACAGCACCTCGGGCGCGCTCCAGTTGCGCTTCGACGACCTGCTGATGCCCGCCTCGCCCCATGTGACCGCGATGATCCGCGACGGGATCCTGCACGATTTCGACCCGGCGGCGCTGAAGCCGTACCGCGTGGGCTACCTCGCGGGTTTCGCCGCCGAACGGCATCACCAGAGCGTCGCGCAGGGCCTCACGGCGAATGCACCCGACAAGAAGCTGCTGATCCGCAACCGCATCCGCCAGCACATCGGCCGGTCCGGCGTGCACGCCATCCGGTTCCAGACCGACACCACGGGCATCCGGTACCGCCGCATCCTGCTGCCGGTCTGGATCGCGCATTACACCTGGCGCGGCAGGCCGATGAAGGTGGTCGTCTCCGGCATAGACGGCCGCACTTTCGGCGAACGGCCCTTCTCGCGCGTCAAACTGGCCTGCTACGCCGCGGCCCTGTCCGCCGCCGCAATCGCGCTGGGGCTGGCCTGGGGTGCGGGCGGGCTGTTGTGATTTTCCGGATTTCCCGCATCGCGACGATTGAAACGGCGCGCCGGGTCCCCTATATCTGTCTTGTTCTTCGGGACTATGGACATAAACGCGCTCGTAATAAGCGGATCGGACCCGGGGGCGGTACCCGGCGGCTCCACCAATAATCCTTCATTTGGGGATCATGGGGCCGAAACAGGATCGACGAACGTCTAAAGGGGTTAGCTTTGTCCCGGTGAGATACCACCGTTATCGGTTCAAAACGTACAATTGCAAATGACAATCGTGCACCGGTGGCAATGGCTGCGTAAGCAGTCGGATCTACCGAAATCTTAAGCCCTGATGCCTTGCAGCATCAGGCGGGGTTCGCAGGCACCTGGCAACAGAAGCCTGCACTTCATCCCCCAACTTCCGATTGTGCCACAACCACGGCGATGATGCCGTTTTCCGGTCGTGCTGATGCCGTTTTTCGATGGTGTGATCGTGTCACACTACATCAAAAACACCGCGATGGAACGGAATATCAGTGACTTGCAACCGGCACTTCCCGAATAAATGGAAACGTGATGAGTGCATGGTGACAGGCGGTTCCAGCCATCTTCAGCGCGGCAGGGAAAAGGATCTGATCAAGGTATGGTGACCCGCAGAACGGGAAATCGAGCGGCACCTCAACGCAACATGAGGATCTGGGCACCGCGCTTTCTGCTGATTGCGATGGTCAGCGGGCTGATCCTGACGTTCGGCAAACGGATCGAAGATCTTTCCTACCAGACCTACCTGCAGAACCTGCGGATGAATGCCGCGCTCGAGCTGTCCGCCATACGGGAACAGTTCGAAATCCAGATGGTCGACCGCGTGCTGCGTCTGAACCAGCTGGCAAGCGCCCTGTCCGAAAATCCCGACATGAACCAGACCGAATTCAACATCAAGGCGGTCGATTTCCTGTTGCAGAGCAACGACGTGGTGAACATCGCCGCGGCGCCCGACCTCGTGGTCGAGATGATCTTTCCCAAGACCGGCAACGAAGGGACACTGGGACTGGACTATCGCGCGAACCCGCGGCAGTTCCCCAAGGTCGAGGAAGCGATGAACACGCGCCGCGGCCAGATCGACGGCCCGGTGGACCTCGTGCAAGGCGGACGCGGTCTGATCCTGCGTCAGCCGGTCTTTACCCGCCGGGGCAGCAGCAACGCGCTCGAACCCTGGGGCATCGTCTCCGTGGTGCTGGACTACGAATCCTTCATCCAGAGCATCAGCAACGAGGCCCTGACGGACCAATACGACATCGTCCTGCGCGAGCGGCGACCGGACAACCGTTTCGGCGCCGAGCTTCGCCTGGGCGACGTCGGCGCCCTCAGCCGGGATCCCGTCGTCATGACGCTGAACATCCCGCTGGGCATCTGGGAACTCGCCGCGACGCCCATCGAAGGCTGGCCCAAGCATCGCCCCATGTACCTCTGGCACTGGACGCTGCGGTTTCTCTTTGCCGCGCTGGTGGGTGTCGGGCTTTTCTACGTGCTGCGTCTGGCCGACAACCGCCGTGCCGCCGAAACGCGCCTGACAAACGGCATCGAGGCGCTGCCGCACGGGTTCGTCATGTTCGACCCCGAGGGACGCCTCGTGGCGATGAACCGGCGGTACGCCGAAATGCACGGCCCCTCCTCCGTCGTGAAGATCGGCGTGCTCTACGAGGACATCGTCAAGTCCAGCCTCGACAAGGGTATCATCAAGGACGCCGTCGGCCGCGAGGAAGAATGGCTCGAAATGTGGCGCAACCGCCCGCTGGACGGCTCGCTCGACCCCGAACAGATCATTCCGGACGGCCGCATCATGCAGACATCCGACCGGCTGATGGACGACGGCAGCATCGTCGGCCTGCGCATCGACGTGACCGAGCTGAAACGCGCGCAGCAGGCGGCGGAAGCGGCGAACAAGGCCAAGACGGATTTCATGGGCGTCCTCAGCCACGAGCTGCGCACGCCGCTGACGGTGATCCTCGGGCACGCCCGGCTGGCGCGCAACATCGATCGGCTGCCCCCCGCCAAGGCGCTCGAGCAGGCGCTCGAAGCCCACCCCGAGGCCGCCCGCGAGATCGAGCCCCATGTCGATGCGCTGCTCACGCAGGTCACCGGCATGATGGCGCGGCTCGAAAGGTCCGGCGACCACCTGCTGACCCTGATCAGTGAGATCCTCGATTTCGCCAAGCTCGAATCCGGCAGCCAGACGTTGCAGCCCGAACTGCACGAGGTCGCCGACATCGTCACGACGGTCGAAGACCAGATGCGCCCGATGATCGAGGAAAAGGGACTGGCCTTCAACGTGACGGTGGATGCCGGGGATGTTTACGCCGACGCGAACCGCGTGCGGCAGGTTCTCATCAACCTCGTCGGCAACGCCAGCAAGTTCACCAAGGAGGGCAGCATCGACCTCACCGCCTCCGTCAGCGAAGATTCCGTCGTGTTCTCGGTCCGCGACACCGGCATCGGCATTCCGCAGGACCAGGTCAGCCGCGTGTTCGAAGCCTTCCACCAGGTCGATTCCACCTCGACCCGCCAGTTCGGCGGCACGGGGCTGGGGCTGGCCATCTCGCGCGACATCGCCGAAGCGCACGGCGGCACCCTGACCGCGACCAGCGTTCCCGGCGAAGGCAGCACCTTTGTCATGCGCCTGCCGCGCGGGTCGCAACAGGCCGCCGGGCAGGACGCCGAAGACACCCCCCGCAACCTTGTGGCCTGACCCGCACCCGCTTGCTTGACAGCCCCGCAGGGCGGTGTTGTCCTTGCGCCGGGGCAGCCGCGAACGCCCCGTGAGGCAGCCGCCGAAAGTTCGCATGGTTTCTGCCCGCGAGGCCACCCGCAATGCCCGGACCTGCCCCGCGCGATCCTCTCCGATCCCCCCCTGGCGATGATCGATCCCCGGCCGACGCCGCCATTGCCTGGGGCGAGATGCTGCGGGTCTTCGGCCGCATCGGGCTGCTGTCCTTCGGCGGACCGGCGGCGCAGATCGCCATCATGCACGACGAACTGGTGGAACGGCGCCCGTGGCTGACCGAGGCGACGTTTCTGCGCGCGCTGTCGCTGTGCATGTTGCTGCCGGGGCCGGAAGCGATGCAGCTTGCCACCTACGCGGGCTGGCGCCTGCGCGGCGTTGCAGGCGGCCTTCTCGCAGGGCTTTTGTTCGTCATTCCGGGCGCGCTGGTGATCGCGGCGCTGGCGCTGGGGTACGCGTTCTACGGTCAGGTCCCCCTCGTGCAGGCCGCCTTTCTCGGGATCAAGGCGGCGGTGATCGTCGTCGTCTTCCAGGCGCTGCGCAAGGTCGCCGGCAAGGCGCTGGACGGCCTGCAGGGCTGGGCGCTGGCGCTGCTGTCCTTCACGGCGCTGTTCGTGTTCGGTCTGCCGTTCCCGCTCATCATCCTGTGCGCCGGCCTGTGGGGCTTGGCGCGGGGGCGGCCCGCCCCGCAAGAGGCACAGGCCCCGCCCGTCCGCGCGGCGCACAGCCGGCGCACCCTGCTGGTGTGGGGCACGCTCTGGGCCGCGCCGCTGGCGGTCCTCTGGGCGATCGACCGGGAATTCCTGCTGCAACTGGGGCTGTTCTTCTCGCGGCTCGCCGTCGTCACCTTCGGCGGGGCCTACGCGGTGCTGGCCTACATGACCCAGACGGTCGTGCAGGACTATGGATGGATCGACACCGACCAGATGATCGACGCGCTGGGGCTGGCCGAAACGACGCCGGGGCCGCTGATCCTCGTCACCGAATTCGTGGCGATGATGGCAGGCTTCGCGCAGGCGGGGGTCGGCGGGGCGCTGGCGGCGGGTGCCCTCGCGCTCTGGGTGACCTTCACCCCCTGCTTCCTGTGGATCTTCCTCGCCGGCCCCTACCTGGAGCGGATTTCCGCCCAGCCGCGTCTCTCGGGCGCGCTCCGGGCGATTACCGCCGCCGTCGTCGGCGTGATCGCGAACCTGTCGGTCTGGTTCGCGATCCATGTCCTGTTCGACCGTGTCTCGACGGGTGATCGGCTCGCCGTGCCTCTGCCGGAGCCCGCCAGCTTCGATCCGCTGGCAGCCGGTCTTGTCGCCGCCGGACTGGTGCTGATGCTCGGGATGCGGTGGGGATTCGTGCTGACGATGGCCGCCCTCGCCGCCGCCGCCCTGCTGTTCGGCGCGCTTTGACACGGCCCCCCTTTTCCTTGACGGTGAATGGGCTATGCTTCCCCTGCCCAAGGGCGCAACCGGAGACCGCGATGAGCCGCAAGATCGACTATGGCAACCTGATGCACGAAGCCATGCGGGGACTGATCCGCAAGGTTCTCCTGGATGTCGCGGAACGGGGCCTGCCGGGGAATCACCATTTCTTCATCACCTTCGACACCTCGCATCCGGATGCGGAACTGGCGGACTGGCTGTCGGACCGCTATCCCGGCGAGATGACGGTGGTCATGCAGCACTGGTACGACAAGCTGGAAGTCAGCGAAGAAGGCTTTGCCGTCACGCTGAATTTCGGCGATGCACCCGAACCGCTCTACATTCCCTACGACGCGATCCGCACCTTCGTGGACCCGTCGGTCGAATTCGGCCTGCGCTTCGAGCAGCAGGACAGCGAGGATGCGCCGGACAAGCGCCAGCGCGATCTGCCCCAGCAGACCGAGGACGAGTTGGAAGTGCCCGAAGAAGCGCACAAGGACGCCGAGATCGTGTCGCTCGACTCCTTCCGCAAGTAGCGGTGCGGCGCGGCACCTGTTAGCGCCACCTCCCGATTGCACCGGATCACGCGGGCCGCTAAACCCGTGACCAACCGATCCAGGACACCAGGAGCCCCACATGGCCGACACCCGCACCGAAACCGACAGCTTCGGCCCCCTCGAAGTTCCCGCCGACAAGTACTGGGGCGCGCAGACCCAGCGGTCGATTATGAACTTCCCCATCGGCTGGGAACGTCAGCCGGTGGCGATCATCCGGGCTCTTGGCGTGATCAAGAAGGCGGCGGCAACGGTGAACGAAGGCTTCGGCGATCTGGATGGCGACATCGCGACGGCGATCAAGCAGGCCGCGCAAGAGGTGATCGACGGCAAGTTCGACGATAACTTTCCGCTCGTGGTCTGGCAGACCGGCTCCGGCACCCAGTCCAACATGAACGCCAACGAGGTGATCTCGAACCGCGCGATCGAGATCATGGGCGGGCAGATGGCCTCGAAAAGCCCGGTCCACCCCAACGACCATTGTAACATGGGCCAGTCGTCGAACGACACCTTCCCCACGGCCATGCACGTGGCCATCGGCATGGTCGCCCGCGATACGCTGCTGCCCGGCCTGCGCAAGCTGCACAAGGCGCTGGCGGCGAAGTCCGAGGAATTCAGGGACATCATCAAGATCGGCCGCACGCATACACAGGATGCCACGCCCCTGACGCTGGGCCAGGAATTCGGCGGCTACGCCCACCAGATGGCCAAGGGGATCGCGCGCATCGAAGCCTGCCTGCCGGACATCTACGAACTGGCGCAGGGCGGCACGGCGGTCGGTACGGGGCTGAACACCCGCAAGGGCTTTGCCGAAAAGGTCGCGGCGGAAATCGCCGGCATCACCGGCCTGCCCTTCGTCACCGCGCCCAACAAGTTCGAGGCGCTGGCGGCCCATGACGCGATGGTAATGTTCTCGGGCGCGCTCAAGACCGTGGCGGCGTCGATGTTCAAGATCGCCAACGACATGCGGCTTCTCGGCTCCGGCCCCCGCTCGGGCCTGGGCGAGCTGATCCTGCCGGAGAACGAGCCAGGATCGTCGATCATGCCGGGCAAGGTCAACCCGACGCAGGCCGAGGCGCTGACCATGGTCTGCGCCCACGTGATGGGCAACGACGCCGCCGTGGGCTTCGCTGGCTCTCAGGGTCACTTCGAGCTGAACGTCTACAACCCGATGATGAGCTACAACGTCATCCAGTCCATGCAGCTGCTGGGCGATGCCGCATCCAGCTTCACCGACAACATGGTCGCGGGCACCGAGGCCAACATCGAACGGATCGACAAGCTGATGAAGGAATCGCTGATGCTGGTCACCGCCCTCGCCCCCACCATCGGCTACGACAACGCCACCAAGGTCGCCAAGACCGCCCACAAGAACGGCACGACGCTCAAGGAAGAGGCCATCGCGCTGGGCTTCGTGGACGAAGAGACCTTCGATCGCGTGGTGCGGCCCGAGGACATGATCGGACCGAAGTGAGCGAGGGGCCGATAAACCTCAACAAGGCGCGCAAGGCGCGGGCCAAGGCCCTCAAGCGCAGGCAGGCGGACGAAAACGCCGTGGCCTTCGGGCGCCCGAAGGCCCAGAAGCGCAAGGAGCAGGCCGAGGCCGAGCGCGCGCGCCGCGACCTCGACGGCCACAAGCGCGAAACATGAGCGGGCGGCCGGTCAAGCATTCGGTCACGCTGAAAGGGCACCGGACCAGCGTGTCGCTTGAGGATGAATTCTGGGCCGAGCTGCGCGCGCTGGCGGCCGACCGCGACCTGCCGATCAACGCGCTCGTGGCCGAGATCGACGCGGCGCGCGGGATCGAGACGGGGCTGGCCTCGGCGATCCGGCTCTACGTGCTGCGCGCGTTAAAGGATCGTTTACCCTGATCCGGGAGGATCGGGGGATGCAGATGCTCTCAGGCCCCCTTTCCCCCGAAATCTGGCTGCGTGACGTGTTCAGTGCCAAGCAGGTGCTCACCGGCGGCATCATCCGGCGCAAGACGCGGGATATCGAACGCTACGTCGGGCGCGAGGCGTTCGAGAGCGAGGTGCGGCGCAGGGGATTCCAGGCGGTCGAGAACGCGGGCCACATCATCGTCTTTTGCAACCAGGAGCGCATCAGGTGCATCGTGTAACGTTTTCCACCGTGGAAAACGTTCTGGAATTCCGCGAGAATTCCAGATCAAAGGCGCCTTGGCTCACATCCCGGACCTGTTTTCCTCGCAGGAAAACAGGCAGGAATTCTCGGAGAATTCCGCCCCCTCAGTTCACCGACGCGCGGTAGATCTTGTCGATGTTCTCGCCCAGGGCCGCATTGAAATCGGCATCCGACATCTTCACGTTCAGACCCTCGGTCAGGGCCCGCGAGAAGCTGGCGATCATCTTGGGGTTGCGGCTGAGCCTGCGGCAGGCCTCGTCGGTGGAATAGCCGCCTGACAACGCGACGACGCGCAATACGTTGTCGTGTCCCGCCAGCGCGTCATAGATCCCGGCCTCTTCTGGGATGGTCAGCTTCAGCATCACCAGTTGATCGGCGTCCAGTTCGGAGACCTGCGCCATCAGCGCCCGCGCCAGCATCTCCTCCGCCATCGCCTTGGTCTCGGAGTTGATGTTCACCTCGGGTTCGATGATCGGCACCAGCCCGGCGGCGCAGACGGTTTTCGCCACCTCGAACTGCTGTGCCACCACGGCCTCGATCCCCGCCTCGTTGGCCTCGTGGATCACCGACCGCTCCTTGGTCCCGAAGATCCCCATGTCCTTTGCCCGGGCCAGCAGATCATCCAGCCCCGGCATCGGCTTCAGCAGCTGAACGTCCCTCTCGGTGTCCTCGAGCCCCTTGTCGATCTTCAGGAACGGCACCACCTTGCGGTCCTCCCACAGCAGCTGTGCCACCGGCTTGCCGTCGATCTGCGCATCCATGGTCCGCTCGAACAGGATCGCGCCGATCACCTTGTCGCTGGTAAAGTCATCCGCAAGGATGATGCGCGACCGCATGGCGTGCATCGCGGCGAACATTTCCTCTTCGCCGTTGTAGTCCTCAGGCTCGACGCCGTAGAGGCTCAGCGCCTTGGGGGTCGAGCCCCCCGATTGATCCAACGCGGCGATGAACCCCTTGCCGCTTTTCATCTGCATCTTCTGGGCCGAGTTGATCGCCATGGAGGGTCCTGCCTGTGCTTTGATTCCAATCCCCGACGTTCTTAGGACAAGACGCCCGCCGATGGTAGAGAGACCCGCGGATGATAGCGCAAACGGCGCTCAGCGGCGGGTCAGGCGCAGCCAGATTCCGCTTTCCGACCGGACCGTCAGGTGCGCGACAGGCACCGGCACCCGGCCCGGCACTGCCTCGACCCGATAATCGCGCAGCAGGCGCGACAGGATGAGCGGCCCCTCGATCATCGCGAAACCGGCGCCGGTGCAGACCCGCGCGCCGGCGGAAAACGGGATATAGGCGTCGCGCTGGCATTTCTGCCCGTTCTCGGTGGCCCAGCGGGCCGGATCGAACCCGTCGGGATCATCCCACAGCCGTTCGTGGCGGTGCAGGTGCCACGGACTGATCACCAGCTGCGCGCCCGGGGCGACGGCACGCTCCCGGAAATGTTCGGGACAGGTGCTCTCCCGCACCATCATGGGGACCGGCGGATAGAGCCGCAGCGCCTCGCGGAACACGTCGCGGCTCACGCGCAGCTTCGACATGACGGCGAAATCGCAGGCCTGCAGCACCTGTGCTTCCTCGGCCACCCGGTCCTGCCACTCGGGATGGGTCGCCATCAGGTACAGTGTCCACGCCAGGGCGGAGGCGCTGGTCTCGTGTCCGGCGAGGAAAAAGATCGCCACCTGGTCCACCATTTCGTCCGTGTCGAACCGCGCCCCGCTCACCGGGTCGACATTCGTCATGATCTTGGTGGCAAGGTCGTCCGGGGCGGTCCCGGCCTCGATCTCGGTCATCCTCTCGCGGGTGAGCGTGGCAATCAGCCGCCGGATCCGCGCGGCGCTGGCGCGGGTCCGCCGCCGGAAGAACCGCGGCATCCAGCGGGGCAGTGGCACGAATGCCGCGAGGTTCAGCAGGGGCTGGCTGCGCTGGTAGGCCCTGAACTCCTCGAAGACCTCGCGCGCGAGGTGGTGTTCGATCGGGATCGAGAACAGCGTGCGAAAGATCACGTCGGCGGCCGCGTGGCTGGTCTCGGCCTCGATCTCCACCACCCTGCCCGCCTGCGGCGCAAGCCGCATTGTCGCGGCCTCCGCCGCGTGCCACATCGCCGGAAAGGTCTCGCGCAGCCGGCCCCCTTCGAAGGCGGGGTCGATGATCCGCCGCTGCCGCTTCCATGTCTCGCCGTTGGTGAGGAACACCGAGTTGCCCAGCAGCGGGCGCAGCCCCTCGCCGATGCGGTCCGACTTGGGAAAATCGTCGGGCCGGTCCTTCAGCACCGTGCGCACCAGCTCGGGCTGGTTCATCAGGTAGCTGCGGAAAAAGGGCGTGCGGAACTCCGCCATCCAGGCGCGGTACAGCCGCGCGGGCTGGGCCGACAGGATGTCCGCCCGGAACAGCCGGGCATACCGCCAGAGCGAGACCCGGTCGGGTCGGCTTTCGGGCTTGGGCGGTCGGGTCATGCGGCCTGCGAGGTGTACTTGCTGACCGCGCGGTCGATGCGCGAGCGCGACGGCGGGCGGTCCGCATAGCGTGCGCCCAGCGTGCGCGGCCCCGCGGTGATCTGGAAATAGTCGTAGTCCTTGGGCCGGTCGAAGGCGCAGAGGTACTGGAAATGCAGCCGGAAGAACCGCCAGCGCAGCGCCTTCCACCGCGCGGGGCTGAGCGACTGCGTGAACGCCGCCGAGAAGACCAGCGGCCACTTGCGGCCGGGCGGCGCCACGCCCGACACCGCCACCGGATCGCACAGCGCAAAGGCACAGCCGTCGCCCGGCGCGGTCACGTCGACCCATGTGAGTTCGTCCCGCACCGACAGGAAGGCAAGATCCGCGCGCAAACGGTGCGCCTGCGGCAGGAAGGACACCATCGGCACCACCTGCCCGAGACTGAGAAAGGACAGCACCGGGCCGTCGCCGGGCACCCGACCCGCCCGGATCAGGTCGGCCAGGACCGACACGCCCAGATGCGCCCCCGAGGAATGGCCGACCACCAGCACCTCGTCCACATCTTCTTGCAGCGCGGCGGCGATGGCCGTGCCGAAGGCGGCCATCCGCATCTCCAGCGCGGGCGGATTGGCGCCCCGGGTCGCGGCGGAATAGGCATAGTCATGCATCAGGTAATAGGCAAAGAACTTGCCGTCCTTCCTGCGGAACCATCGCAGGACCGCGATCGCAACGGCCACACCGGCCAGCGCGGCCACGCCGCCGGCCAGCACCGGGGGGACCGCCGGCAGCAGCAGGGTGCAGAGCGCCCACAGCGACGCACCGACCGCCCAGCCCGCCAGCACCGCGAGGGCTAGCTGCACCAGCAACATGCCCACCGGGTAAAGCGCCGCGATCACCGGCCCCTTGCGCAGCCGCATGAGACGCCACAGTGCGCCGGACCCGATGTAGACCCAGGCGGTGCGCACCAGTTGCAGATAGGTGGCCGGGATCGAATTGCTCATGCTGTCGCGGACGATGTCGGACCAGACCAGCACCTCGACCTCGGTCGAAACGGCCGTCCCGTCGATCGTGGCCGCGACCTGCCAGCCATAGTTGGCGCCCCCCGCTTTCGGCGTCAGCCCAATCTCGTACCCCGAGATCCGGGCCTGCGCCGCGCCCTCCTTGCGGTAGAGCTCGCGGTAGCGGCGGGGGTGTATGGGATCGTAGCCGGGGATATAGAATACCCGGCGCCGCGCCACGCGATTGTCCGATGCTGCCGCCATGTCCTGCCGCTCGATGCCCGTCTGCCTGCCGAAAGCCTAGACAGAAATCCGGGCGAGAGTAAGGCGCATTCGCGTAACCGCCATGGCCCCCGCGCGGCGACCCGGCAGGCTATCCCAGTTCGCCGAGCGCGGGAAAGGTCTCCAGCAGCCAGAAGGCAAAGCTCGAGAACGCGCCGGTCACCATGGCGAGCCCGACCAGTATCAGCAACAGGCCCATGACCCGCTCGATCAGCGCCATATGCCGCTTGATCCGGTTCATCAGGCCCATGGCGCGGGTGATGAACATCGCCGCCAGCAGGAACGGTATCCCCAGCCCCGCCGCGTAGATCCCCAGCAGAAGCGTCCCGCGCGAGACCGAGGCCTCTGAGGCCGCCAGCGACAGGATCGCGCCCAGCTGCGGCCCGATGCAGGGTGTCCAGCCAAAGGCAAAGGCAAGCCCCAGCACATAGGCACCAAAGCTCGAACCGCCCTTGTCCCCCGCCTCGATCCGCGCCTCGCGGTCGAGGAAGGGAATGCGGAACAGCCCGAGAAAGTGCAGACCGAAAACGATGATGACGACACCGGAAATGCGCGCGAAGATCACCTGGTTCTGCAGAAAGAACGCACCGAAGGCCGAGGCGGTGAAGCCGAGGATCAGGAACACCGTGCTCAGCCCGAGCACAAAGAACAGGGCCGCCACCACGGCGCGCCGCCGCGCCGTCCCCACGCTCGACATGTCGCCAAGGCTCACACCGCTCATGTACGCGAGGTAGGGCGGCACGATGGGCAGGACGCAGGGGCTGAGAAAGCTGATGACGCCGGCCAGCAGCGCCACGAGCATCGCGGGCAGCAGCCCCGCGTCGATGAGTTCGATACCAAACATGCCCAACCCATAGACCCGTTGCGGGGCCGCGTCACGCCCCCAGGGGTCACAAGCCTGTGGACGGGCTGAAATATCTGTCCTATCCCGACGCCATGACCACGCATGACCTCGACGCCCTCGGGCTGCTCTGCCCCCTGCCCGTTCTCAAGCTGCGCAAGCGGCTGGGGGCGCTGGCGCCGGGCGACTGCATTTCGATGCGTGCCGATGATCCCGCCGCCATCGTGGACGTCCCGCACTTCTGCGCCCAGGCCGGTCACACCCTGCTCGAAACCCGCGACGAAGGGCCTTCGCAGGTCTACCTCGTGCGCAAGGGCGGATAGCAAAAGGCGGGCCCAAGGCCCGCCTTTCACGCATCTGCGACCGTGCGGCGATCAGCCGCCCAGCGACCACCAGCCCCGTTTCTTGGGCTTTTTCTCGGCGGTCTCGTCTTCCTTGGCTTTCTCGGCCTCGGCCTTGGCGGCCTGCGCTTCGGGGTCGACCGGCACGCCGGGCAGCGGAGTCTCCGGCGCGCCGGTGCCCGCGTCTGCCGGTTTTTCCGCCTTGTCGTCGACGGCCGGTTCCGGTGTCTGCGGCGCGGTGTCGGCAGGCGGCGCGGGCTGCTCGGGCGCGATATCCACGGCGGGCGCCTCGGCCTCGGTGGTCGGGGGCGCCGCCTTCGGCTTGGCACTGCTGCGCGACGACTTCGGCTTGGCCGCCGTCGTCTTGGCCGGTGCGTCCCCGGTTGCCGCGTCGTCCGCCTTGGCCGCGTCGTCCTTCTTGGCGGTCGATTTCGACTTGGAAGAACTGCTGCGCGAGCGCGTGGACTTCGGCTTGGGCTTGTCTTCCTCCGCCGATCCGGCGCTCTCCGCCGGGGCGGATGCCTTGGCATCGGTATCGGCGGCGGCTTCGGCCTCGGCCTTTGCCTTGGACGACGAACTGCGCGAACGGCTGCGGCTGGTCGGCTTCTTCTTGGTCTCGGCAGGCTCGGCCGCCGCGTCCTGCGACGGCACGGCGTCGGCCGGCGTATCACCTTGGGCGGCCTCGGGCGACTGGCTCACCTTGTCCGCCGAATCGCCGGACTCACGCGCATCGTCGCCGGACGCATCGTCATCGGAGGACTGGTCGCCGTTCTGCTGATCCCCGTTCTGGTGATCCCCGTTCGACTTGCTCTTGGACCGGCTGCGGCGGCGGCGGCGGCGGCGCTTGGGCTTGCCTTCCCCGTCGGAGGACGAGGAGGAGGAAGACGAAGACCCGCCGTTCCCGTGCTCGCCCTTGGAACTGCCGGTATCGCCGCTGTCCGCCTCGTCCTCGGCCTCGTCGGCGGCGGCGTCATCCTCGTCGATCTGGTCCATCAGCGACGTGTCCACCGAAACCACGTGGTTCGACGGCGGCACGACGCGGGTCGCGGTCTTGAATTTCTCCATGCTGAAGTCGGGGCTGACCAGATGCGGGTCGCCCTCGATCCGCACGGACATGCCATAGCGTGCCTCGCACTGCGCCACGTGTTCGCGTTTCTGGTTCATCAGGAAGTTGGCGATGCCGACCGGCGCCTTGATCAGCACCTCGCGCGACCGCTTGCGGGTGCCTTCCTCCTCGATCTGGCGGATGATCGACAGGGCGAGGTTGTCGTCGGACCGGATCAGCCCGGTGCCATGGCAGGCCTGACAGGGCTGGGTCGTCGCCTCGATCATGCCGGGACGCAGGCGCTGGCGCGACATCTCCATGAGGCCGAACCCCGAGATGCGGCCGACCTGGATGCGGGCGCGGTCGGTCTTGAGCTTGTCCTTCATCCGCTTCTCGACGGCGGCGTTGTTCTTGCGCTCGTCCATGTCGATGAAGTCGATGACGATCAGACCGGCAAGGTCGCGCAGGCGCAACTGGCGCGCGACCTCGTCGGCCGCCTCGAGGTTGGTCTTGAGCGCCGTCTGCTCGATCGAGCCTTCCTTGGTGGCCCGGCCCGAGTTCACGTCGATCGCCACCAGCGCCTCGGTCACGCCGATCACGATGTAACCGCCGGAGGGCAGTTGCACGGTCGGATTGAACATGCCGCTCAGGTAGGATTCCACCTGGTAGCGCGCGAACAGGGGCAGCCGCTCCTCGTAGCGTTTCACGTTCTTGGCGTGGGACGGCATGATCATCTTCATGAAGTCCTTGGCGATGCGGTAGCCGCGTTCGCCCTCCACGTGGATCTCGTCGATGTCACGGTTGTAGAGATCGCGGATCGACCGCTTGATAAGGTCGCCTTCCTCGTAGATCTTGGCGGGCGCCATGCTCTTGAGGGTCAGCTCGCGGATCTGCTCCCACAGGCGCTGCAGGTATTCGTAGTCGCGCTTGATCTCGGCCTTGGTGCGCTTCGCGCCGGCCGTGCGCACGATCAGGCCAGCCCCGGTGGGCACCTTGATCTCGTTCGCGATCTCCTTGAGCTTCTTGCGGTCGGCGGCGTTGGTGATCTTGCGCGAAATGCCGCCACCGCGGGCGGTATTCGGCATCAGCACGCAGTAGCGGCCCGCCAGCGACAGATAGGTGGTCAGCGCCGCGCCCTTGTTGCCGCGCTCTTCCTTGACAACCTGCACCAGCAGGATCTGGCGCACCTTGATGACTTCCTGGATCTTGTAGCGCTTGGGCCGCGGCTTGCGCGGCATGCGGATTTCCTCGCTGTCGTCCTCGTCGGCGACGGATTCGATGCTGTCGTCGCGATCCGCGGCGCTGTCGCCCTCGCCGTCGTGGTCATCGTCGTCGTGATCGTCATCGTCCACCGCCGGTGTCTCGACCGGGGTTTCGCCCACCCGTTCCATCGGCGAAGACGCTTCATCCTCGGCGACCTCGACCTCGTCGTCGTCCGACAGGTCGACGGTCTCCATCCCGCTGATATCGCTGGATGTCGTCGCGTCCTCCGACGTGACATCCTCCGCCTTCGACTTGGACCGGCTGCGCGACCGCGACCGGGAAGACCGCTTGGGCTTGTCCTCCTCCTCTTCGCGGGCCGCCTGCGCCTCTGCATAGGCGCGCTCCTCTTCCAGCAGCGCCTGACGGTCGGCCACGGGAATCTGGTAGTAGTCGGGGTGAATCTCCGAAAAGGCGAGGAAGCCGTGCCGGTTGCCGCCGTAGTCGATGAAGGCCGCCTGCAGCGACGGCTCTACACGTGTTACCTTGGCGAGGTAGATGTTGCCAGCAAGCTGGCGCTTGTTCTCGGATTCGAAATCGAATTCCTCGACCTTGTTTCCGTCCACGACCACGACACGCGTTTCCTCCGCGTGGGTGGCATCGATAAGCATTTTCTTAGGCATAAATCCACTTTGCACGACACGCGGGCCGCGTCCCTCCCAGGGGGAGCGAGCGGCTGCGGGACGTGACTTGTCAGGGCGATGGGGGACGCGGCAAAGACGGGGCCGAAACCGGCCGCTGATCGTCTGCTCTTGGCTCTCGCGCGCGTCATCGCGGTTCTTCTCCGATATGTGCCGCCCCTTGGGGTGGACATACCCATTATTTACTGCGGTTTTTCATGGGGCATTGCCCGGACCGTCAGCGGTTCTTTGGCCGTTTCCGGCCCGATCGGTCTGTTCAGCGGTTCTGTGGGAACGCGCTAGAACAGCGAAACTGTGTGCGGGAGGCCAGATTGGCGCAGGATCGCGTCAATCCTCCCTCCCCACAGTTAAGTGGTTTGGGGGGCAAATGACAATGGGCAATCGTGACGGAGTGTCTCGAATGCCGGCCAATCGGGCACCCTGCTTGACAACAAGCCACCGCTTGGGAACAGTCGCCCCGCGCGGACCCGCTGCCCGGTGCCCGCGCCAATCCACATTACGCGGCCTCACCTGGCCATCAGACATCAAAGGATCCGCCATGCCCCCTCTTCTGCGCCCCGCCCTTCTGATCGCCCTGCTCGGCGTTGCCGCCTGCGATGAAGTTGCCGTGGCGAACGATCCGGTCGCGCGGGCGGAACTGCGGGCGACGAAAAGCTGCATCGCCGCCGTCGAGAACGAAACCGGCGTCAGCGGCGCCTCGATCAACACCACGATCCCGATCATCGAGGTCAACCAGTACATCGTGAACGTGCCCAATGCGCCCTACTGGACCTGCATCACCAACGACGAGGGCCAGGCGCAGACCATCACCCAGAATCAGCGGGGCTGACCGAAGACGCCTCGGGGCAAATCCCCGACGCGTACACCGCAGATCGCTTGGCAGGCCGTCCCACCGGGGCGGCCTGTGCGTTTTCCTACAGGTAGTCCGACCGCTGCAGGCCGTACTTGGCCATCTTCTCGTTCAGCGTCCGGCGCGGCAGGCACAGCTCGTCCATCACGCTGGCGATGGACCCCTTGTGCCGGCGCATGGTGTTGTCGATCAGCATCCGCTCGAAGGCTTCGACATATTCTTTCAGCGGCTTGCCCTCGGTCGTCATCACCGGCTGCATCTCGTCGTGGTCGCTCATCAGAAGCGAGGCGATGGTGCCCGATCCGCGCCGCGATTGCAGCACCGCGCGTTCCGCCACGTTGATCAGCTGGCGCACGTTGCCCGGCCACGGGGCCTGCAGCAGTTGCGCGGCCTCCTGTGCGCTCACCTGCGGCGCCTCGCAGCCGTACTCGTCCGCGAACTGGTCCGACAGCCGTGTGAACAGGGTCAGGATATCCTCTCCGCGCTGGCGCAGCGGCGGCACCGTGATCCGCAGGGCCGCCAGCCGGTAGAAAAGGTCCGACCGCAGCGCGTCCTCCGACGTCCGCCCGGCTTCCTGCAGGTTCGAGATCGCGACGATGCGGGTCTCGGCCGGTGTGCCCTGCTCGTTGATCACGCTCAGAAGCCGCGCCTGAAGGGTTTCCGACAGCGCCTCGATATCCTCGAGCACCAAGGTGCCGCCACGGGCTTCCTCGACCGCGGGAAGCTGGGTGTCCTCCGGCAGCATCGGGCCGAAAAGCCGCTTGCTCAGCGCGTCCTCTTCCAGCGCACCGCAGCTCACCAACACGAACTTCTTGCCGGCGCGGCTGCCGACCGCGTGCAGCGCGTGCGCCACCAGCGTCTTGCCGGTCCCGGTCTCGCCGTCGATCAGCACGTGACCGTCGGCCTGCCCAAGGTCAAGGATGTCCTCGCGCAAGCGCTCCATCACCGGGCTCTGGCCGATCAGCTTCTTCATCAGCTGACCGCCGTCCGACAATTCGCGCCGCAGGGCGCGGTTGTCCATGGTCAGCCGCCGCGCCAGCGTCGCCTTCTTGGCCAGCTCGTTCATCCGGTCGGGGTTGAAGGGTTTCTCCAGAAAGTCGAACGCGCCCACGCGCATCGCCTCGACCGCCATCGGCACATCGCCGTGGCCCGTGATCATGATGACCGGCAGCGCGCTGTCGTTGCCCATCAGCTTCTTGAGAAACTGCATCCCGTCCATGCCCGGCATCTTGATATCCGAGATGACGATGCCGGGATAATCCGGCCCCAGCTTCTTCAGGGCGTCCTCGGCCGATCCGAAGGTTTCCGTGTCGTACCCCGACAACGCCAGCCACTGGCTGATGGACTGCCGCATGTCCTGTTCGTCGTCGACAATCGCGATCTTCATTGCCTGTGCCATAGCCGTCTACTCCGCCGCTTCCACATTTGTCGTATCGCCCAGAATGGGCAGTTGCATTTCAAAAACCGCGCCACCGCCCTGTCCGTTCCGAGCCGTCAGCCGTCCGCCCAGGTCGCTGACGATCCCGCTGGAGATCGCAAGCCCCAGTCCGACGCCGTCGCCGGGCTGCTTGGTCGTGTAGAACGGTTCGAACAGCGCGTCGAGATCCTCGATCCCCGGCCCGTTGTCGCGCACCGTCAGTGTCGCCGTCTCTCCCGCGCTCAGCATGATCTCCACCTGCGGGTTGCGCTCCGACTTGGTGGCGTCGAGGGCATTGCGCAAGAGATTGACCATCACCTGCTCGATCCGCATCCGGTCTCCCATGACCATGACCGGCGCATCCGGCAGGATCCGGCTGATCTGCACCTGCCGCTGGCGCAGCTGCGGCTCCATCATCGACAGCGAGGACGCCAGCGCCGCCCCCATGTCCACGGGCGAAAACGCCTCCTGCCCCTTGCGCGCATAGGATTTCAGCTGCCGCGTGATCGCGCCCATCCGCTCGATCAGGTCGTCGATCCGGCCAAAGGACGACAGCGCCTCTTCGGGCCGGTTGCGCCGCAACAGCAGGCGCGCGCCCGCCAGGTAGGTCTTCATCGCCGCCAGCGGCTGGTTCAGCTCGTGGCTGACCGCCGCCGACATCTCGCCCAGGGCGGCCAGCTTGCTGGATTGCTCCAGCGTCTGCTCCGCCACCGCGAGGGTCTCCTGCACGCGCTTGCGCTCGGCGATTTCCCGCTGAAGCGCCGCGTTCAGCGCCCGCAGCTTCGCGGATTCGCGCTGGAAGATCGCCAGACGCCCCGCCGTGCGGCGGCTGAGGAAATAGAACGTCAGCGCCAGCAGGATGGCGAACCCCATCACCTCGAGCGCCAGCACGCCGTTCACCTTCTCGCGGACCGACGCGTAGGTCGTGTAGCTGGTCATGCGCCAGCCGCGGAAGGGGATCTTGTTCTCCAGCCGCATCACGGCCTCGCCCTGCAGGTAGGCGTCGGGCGGCAGCGCGGTCCAGTCCGCGGTGACCTTGATCGCGCGTTCGATGGCCGTCCGCGCCGGCTGGGTCGACAGCGCCTCGGGTTCCGTCAGGCCGCGCCAGCGCGGCTCCGTCGCGAGAATGATCTCGCCGCTGCTGTCCATCACGATGACCGCATCCGAGATCCCCGCCCACGCGCGTTCGAACTTCTGCAGGTCCACCTCGACCGCGATCACGCCCAGCGTCGCCCCGCCATCCTGAATCCGGCGGGAATACATGAACTTGTAGCCGCCCCCCTCCATCTTGATGGTGCTGAAGATCGTGGCGTTCGACCGGATCGCATCGACAAAGTAGGCATCCGAACGGTGGTTCGCGCCCAGCCTGTTGCGGTCGGTCGCGGCCACGGTGCGCCCGTCCACGTCGTACAGCATAAGAGAGGCCGCGCCGATTTCCTCGACGAACGAGATCAGCCGCTGGGTGGAGAGCGAATAATCCGCCGTCTGCAAGGCGGTGATGAGGGTCGGGTCGCGGGCCAGAAGCTGCGGCACGATGGCGTTTTGACGCAACTCCGCCAGCAGGTTGCCCGAATACAGCGCGATCCGCAGCTCGGCCCGGCTGCGGGTGCTTTCGGTGAAACGGTCCGTCAGCAGGCTGTTGGTGACCGATATCGTGACGATCGCCAGCAGCATCAGCGCACCGGTGGCCAGCCGGACCCGCCAGGAGACCGTCAGAGTACGCCGCTTGTCACTTGGTTCCACCATCCGCGCAATCTACGCCCTGGGGGCCGCGCACTCAAGTCACGCCTCTGCCAGCGCCCCCGCCAATGCGCGGAAGAGCGCCGCCCCGTCCGTGCCGCCATGGCCCGCGTCCGCCGCCCGTTCCGGGTGCGGCATCATCCCCAGCACCCGCCGGTTGGCCGACAGGATGCCCGCGATGTCCGCCTGCGCGCCGTTGGGATTGTCGGTATAGGTAAAGGCCACGCGGTCCTCGTCCTGCAACCGCCGGATCGTGTCGGCATCGGCAAAGTAGTTGCCGTCGTGATGCGCGATCGGGATGTCGATCACGTCCCCCGCGGCGTAGCCGGCGGTGAAATCGCTGGCCGCGGTCTCGACCTTCAGCCCGACGGTGCGGCAGATGTACTTCAGCCCCGCGTTGCGCAGCAGCGCGCCCGGCAGCAGGCCCGTTTCGGTCAGCACCTGGAACCCGTTGCAGACCCCGAGGACGTAGCCGCCCCGTTCCGCGTGCTCCCTGACCGCGCCGCAGATCGCGGACTGCGCCGCAATCGCCCCGCAGCGCAGGTAGTCACCGTAGGAGAACCCACCGGGAATCCCAACGATATCAATGCCCTGCGGGAGGGAGCTATCCTTGTGCCAGACCATCTCCACCTCGGCGCCGGCAGCGCGAAAGGCCACGGCGAGGTCGCGGTCGCAGTTGGATCCGGGAAACACGATGACGGCTGCACGCATGGAAGATCTCCTAGGATTGAAAGTCGGTGATGACGGCCACGCCGGGAGGTGCGGGCCCGTCGAAAACGGCCAGTTCCGCGGTCGCGTCCGACAGGGCGACGCGCCGGGTGACCAGCGGGGACAGGTCGAGATCGGTCGCCGCGATCAGCGACAGCAGCGAGGGGTACCGCCATGCGGGCATGCCCCGGGTGCCGAACAGGGCAAGCTGCCCGCCATAGACCGCGTCCATCGGGACCGGCATGGTGAAATGCGCGCCCGCCGGCATGCCGACCTGCACCATCCGCCCCAGCTTGCGCAGGCACCGCAGGGCATTGGCGGTGGTCTCCGGTAGCCCCAGCGCCTCGATCGCCACGTCTGCGCCGCCCCCCGTCAGGTCGCGGATCGCCGCCACGGGATCGGCCTCGGCCGCGTTCACGACGCCGCTGGCGCCCAGATCGCGCGCGGTGGCGAGCTTTTCGGGCACGACGTCCACCATGACGACCCGCGCGCCGAGGGCCCGCGCAAGCAGCAGGGCCGACAGCCCCACGCCGCCCGCGCCGAAGACGGCGACCCATTCGCCCGCCCGCACCGCGGCGCGGCCGGTCAGCGCATGGTAGGCGGTGGTCACCCGGCAGCCCATCGCGGCGGCGATCGCCGGGTCCAGCCCCTCGGGCAAGGGCGTCAGGTTGGTGTCGGCGAAGGGCACGGCGACCATCTCGGCAAAGGATCCGGCCTGGGTGAACCCCGGCAGCACCTGCCGCGCGCAGACGGTCTGATGTCCCGCCGCGCAGTCGGGGCAGCGGCCGCAGGCGAGGATGAACGGCGCGATCACCCGGTCGCCGGGGCGCCAGCGCGTCACGCCGTCACCGACGGCGACCACTTCGCCGCAATACTCGTGTCCGGGGATATGGGGCAGGACCACGTCGGGGTCCGCCCCGGTCCAGACGTGCCAATCGGACCGGCAGATGCCGCAGGCGAGCACCCGCAGCAGAACGCCGCCCTCCGGTACGTCGGGCGTCTCCACCTCGACCAGTTCGAGCGGCGCGCGCCATTGCGTCAGCCGCGCGGCCCGCATCAGGCCATCTCCACCGTGTAGGATTCGATGACCGTGTTGGCCAGCAGCTTCTCGCACATGGCGGTCACGTCCGCCTCCGTGGTGCCCTCCGCGAGGTCGAGCTCGATCACCTTGCCCTGCCGCACGCCGTTCACGCCGTCGAACCCGAGCGCGCCGAGCGCATGGCGCACCGCTTCGCCCTGGGGGTCGAGCACCCCGTTCTTCAACATCACATGCACCCGTGCCTTCATGGCGCGTCCCCTCGCTTCTTTATGCCAAAAATACTCCGGCGCGCGGCCGGTCTCAGTTGATGAGGGTCGGCTTGGAAATCGGCGTCGACGATTTCGGCATCACCCCCAGCCGACGCGCGACTTCGGTATAGGCGTCGGTGAGCGACCCCAGGTCGCGGCGGAACACGTCCTTGTCCAGCTTCTGCCCGGTCTCGATGTCCCACAGGCGGCAGCTGTCGGGGCTGATCTCGTCCGCGACGATCAGGCGCTGGAAGTCGCCATCGTAGACGCGGCCGATCTCGATCTTGAAGTCCACCAGCTTGATGCCCACGGCCATCATCACGCCCGAGAGGAAATCGTTCACCCGCAGCGCAAGGCTCAGGATGTCGTCCATGTCCTGCTGGCTGGCCCAGCCGAAGGCGGCGATGTGTTCCTCGGTGACCAGCGGGTCGCCCAGCTTGTCGTCCTTGTAGCAGTATTCGACGATCGGGCGTGGCAGCTGCATCCCTTCCTCGATCCCCAGCCGCTTGGCCATGGACCCGGCGGCAAAGTTGCGCACGATGACCTCGAGCGGGATGATCTCGCACTGGCGCACCAGCTGCTCGCGCATGTTCAGCCGCTTGATGAAATGCGTGGGCACCCCGATCTGGTTCAGCCCGGTCATGAAGAATTCGCTCAGGCGGTTGTTCAGCACGCCCTTGCCTTCGATCACGTCCTTCTTCTGCGCGTTGAAGGCGGTGGCGTCGTCCTTGAAGTACTGTACGATGGTGCCGGGTTCGGGACCTTCGTAGAGAATCTTGGCTTTGCCTTCGTAGATCTTGTTGCGCCGGGCCATGGGCGTCCTTTCCGCAAAGGGGGCCCGCCGGGAGGAGAGATGCGTGGCCCGTTCGCGCTCCTCTTAGTCTATGGGTGCGCTTACCGCAAGCACGCCTTGGGGCGCTTTTCCCTTGCGCCGCGCAGCGGCCGCACCCACATCTAGGCGCAGACAATCTTTGCCAGGGAGACCCAGATGTCCACGATGAAAGACCGCGAGAACGCCTTCGAGAACAAGTACGCCCACGACGCCGAAATGCAGTTCAAGGCCGAGGCGCGGCGCAACAAGCTGCTGGGCCTCTGGGCCGCGGACCTGCTGGGCAAGACGGGCGACGACGCCGCGGCCTACGCGCGCGAGGTCATCAAGTCCGACTTCGAGGAAGCGGGCGACGAGGACGTGTTCCGCAAGGTGTCGGGCGATCTCGGCCACCGCGCGGACGAGGCGACCATCCGCGCCAAGATGGCTTCGCTGATGACCGAGGCCAAGGCCCAGATCGTCAGCGAGACCGACTGACCCCCGGCCCGCCCGCGATCCCACGCGGGCATTGACGCGCATTCGACGCGCCTTTCAGTCAAATGAAGGGCGCGTTTTTGCGTTGCCTGCCCGGTCTTAACAGTTTGGAGGGCCGCCACCGCCTATACGACCCCGGTCGAGAAAGAGCGGGGGTCGGGACCATGGCAAGGCGGATCTGGACAGGACGGCAGGTCGCGCGCACGGCGCGGCTGGCCGTGCCGCCGGGCATCACGCTCGGCAGCCTCTGGCTGGTTGGCCTGCAGCTTGGGGACACGCCCTGGCGCGCCCTGCCCGCGGGCCTGCGCAACGTCGGCGCGCCCGCCCTTGCGCTGGCACTGGCCTGCGTCGCGGTCAGCTTTGCCGCCCTGGGCCGGTACGACGCCCTGTTCCACCGGCATCTGGACACCGGGCTGTCGCCCCGCCACGCCCGCTTCAGCGGGACCGTGGCCATCGCCCTGTCCCAGACCCTCGGCTTCGGCGTGCTGACGGGTGCCCTCGTCCGCCAGCGGCTGCTGCCGCAACTCGGGGTCGCGACGGCGCTGCGGCTCTCGGCGTGCGTGGCAGCCAGCTTCCTGCTGGCATGGGGGTGGATCACCGCGCTGGCCTGCCTGCTGCTGCCCGCGCCGGCGTGGACCCTGCCGCCCGCGCTGGCCGCAGTGACGGCGCTTCCGCTGTGCGCGACGCTCGCGGCCTTCGGGCCGCCCCCGCCCCTGCCGCGGGTCGCGCGCTGGCTGCGGGCCGTGCCGAGCCTGCCGGCCATGGGATCGATCCTGTTCTGGGCGCTGGTGGACCTGCTGGCCGCGGCGCTGGTGCTCTACTTGCTGCTGCCGCAGGGCACGGTCACGCTGCCCGGCTTCGTGCCGGTCTTCCTGCTCGCCTTCGGCGCCGGGCTGCTGTCGGGGGCGCCGGGGGGCGCCGGGCCGTTCGAACTGACCTTGCTGGCCCTGCTGCCCGACGTGCCGAAAGCCGATCTGCTGGCGGCTGTGATGGGCTACCGTGCGCTCTATTACGCCCTGCCCGCCCTTCTGGGGGCCGTGGCGCTGGTGCGGCCCCTGCCGCGCGGCACGTCCCGCCGGACCGGGGCGGTGCCCTGCGGCGATACCGGCGCGGAGCTGGGCTTGCTGCGCCAGAACGGGGGTCATCTGGCGATGCTTGGCGGCCGCCCCGCCGCCCTGTGGCCGACTCCGCAGGCGCTGGTGGTGCTGCCGGGCGGCGCGGCCATTCTTCACCGGAAAGCCCTCATGGCCCTGCACCGCGAGGCGCGCGCCCGGAACAGGGTGCCGGTGCTTTACAAGTGCAGCGCGCGGGAAGCGGCCCGCGTCCGGGCGGCGGGCTGGCACGTGACGCGCATCGCGCGCGAGGCGCTGCTGGATCCGCAGCGCTTCGATCTCGACCGACCGGGCTGCCGGAGCCTCCGGCGAAAGCTGCGCCAGGCGGCGAAGGCGGGCGTCGAGGTTCGGCCGGCGGCGCGGCTGCCGCTTGCCCGGATGGCCGCGCTCGATGCGGAGTGGCAGCATCGCAACGGCGGCGCCCGAGGTGGCACCATGGGGCGGTTCTGTCCCGACTACGTGGCGGGGCAGCGGGTTTTCCTTGCCCTGCAGGGCGCGGAACTGGTCGGTTTCGCGACCTTTCACGCGGGGCCCCGCGACATGGCACTGGACCTGATGCGGCTGGCGGCGCGGGCCCCCGATGGCACGATGCAGGCGCTGGTGACGGCGGCCGTTACGGAGGCGCGAGCGCGCGGGCTGACCCGCCTGAGCCTTGCCGCCGTGCCCGATATCGCGGCGCTGAAGCGCCCCTTGCCGGCATGGCTTTGCCGGGCGGTGCTTGACCGGGCCGGGGCCGACGGGCTGACACGGTTCAAGTCCGCTTTCGCGCCGCGCTGGTCGCCGCGCTATGCCGCCGCTCCCGGCGGTGGGGTACTGCTGCTGGCGCTGGCGGACATCGCCCGCGAGGTGCACCATCCGCCGCCGCTGATCCACGGAACCGCGCTTCATGAACAAGATGAGGAATATGAACTTGCGACAGCGCGGACCGCGTGAAATAGGCAGGGAAACACGCGCGGAGTAAAATCATGTCCAATGCACTGACCGATCTTCTGGCCGAAAAGGGCTATCTGCTGGCCGACGGGGCCACCGGCACCAACCTGTTCAACATGGGGCTGATGTCCGGCGACGCGCCCGAGATGTGGAACGTGGAAGAGCCCGAGAAGATCATCAAGCTTTACCGCGGTGCGGTGGACAGCGGCAGCGACCTGTTCCTGACCAACAGTTTCGGCGCCAACGCATCGCGGCTCAAGCTGCACGGAGCGCAGGACCGGGTGCATGAACTGGCGCGGGTGTCCGCCGAACTGGCGCGCGAGGTGGCCGATACGGCAGGGCGCAAGGTGATCGTCGCGGGATCGGTCGGCCCGACCGGGGACATCATGGAACCCGTCGGCACGCTGAGCCATGCCGCCGCTGTGGAGATGTTCCACGAGGCCGCGGACGGGCTCAAGACCGGCGGCGTCGACATCGGCTGGCTGGAGACGATCAGCGCGCCCGAGGAATACAAGGCCGCCGCCGAGGGCTTTGCCCGCGCGGGCCTGCCGTGGTGCGGCACCATGAGCTTCGACACGGCGGGACGCACCATGATGGGCGTGACCTCGGAAGGGATGGTGGACATGGTCGAGGGGCTGGACGACGGGCCGCTCGCCTTTGGCGCGAACTGCGGCACCGGGGCCTCCGACCTGTTGCGCACGGTGCTGGGTTTCGCCTCGAAGAATCCCGCGCTTCCGATCATTTCCAAGGGCAACGCGGGGATCCCGAAGTACAAGGACGGCCATATCCACTATGACGGCACGCCGGAGTTGATGGGCAAATACGCGGTGATGGCACGCGACTGCGGCGCGACGATCATCGGCGGCTGCTGCGGGACCATGCCGGAGCATCTGGTGGCGATGCGGGCGGCGCTGGACAGCCAGCCCAAGGGGCCCGCGCCGACGCTGGAGGAGATCGTATCGGTTCTCGGGCCGTTCTCTTCGGACAGTGACGGCACCGGTGACGGCGGTGCGCCCAAGCGCGAGCGGCGCGGTGGCCGCCGCCGCGGCTGACACCCCGGCAGCACGTTACCCATGGGTAACTTAACGCACTGTTAATATTGGATAAAAATGCGTTAACCCGTCGCCCGCCGCAGTCAGAACAGGGAGAGCTGGGCCGTGTCCCTGGACGGCGGGCGAAACAGGTCGCAGCGCATCGGACCAGAGCGCAGGTCGAGCCCCAGCCGCCTGATCGCCACGTCGAATCGCCGCGCGATGATCTCGGCGTAGGGCCCCTCCCCCCGCATGCGGCGATGCCACGTGGCGTCGTATTCCTTGCCGCCGTGCATCTCGCGCAGGCGGGCCATGATCCGGTCCGCCCGGTCGGGATAATGGGTGGCAAGCCAGTCCTGCACCAGCGGCGACACCTCGCGCGGGAGGCGCAGCATGATCCAGCTGGCATGGCGTGCGCCCGCATCGCGGCCCGCGGCGAGGATCGCCTCGAGCTCGGGGTCCGTCAGCGCGGGGATCAGCGGCGAGGCCATGATGCGCACCGGCACGCCCGCGTCCGACAAGGCCCGGATCACCCGCAAGCGTCGTTGCGGCGCGGGGGCGCGGGGTTCCATCAACCTGCTCAACCGTGCATCCAGCGTGGTGACCGATATGCCGACACGCACCAGCTCGCGCGCGGCCATGTCCGACAGGATGTCGAGGTCGCGTTCGATCAGCGCGCCCTTGGTCACGATGGCGACGGGATGGCCCGCGTCCGACAACACCTCGAGGCAGGCGCGCATGATCCCGTGCTCCCGCTCGATCGGTTGATAGGGATCGGTGTTGGTGCCGATGGCGATGGGCGCGACGCGGTAGGATTTCGCCGCCAGTTCGCGTTTCAGGACCGACGGCGCCTCGGGCCGCGCCACCAGCCGTGTCTCGAAATCCAGGCCCGGCGAGAGACCGAGATAGGCGTGGCTGGGCCGCGCGAAACAGTAGACGCAGCCGTGTTCGCAGCCCCGGTAAGGGTTGATCGAGCGGTCGAAGGGCAGATCGGGCGAGGTGTTGTAGGTGATGACCTTGCGCGGCACCTCGATCGCGGTATGGGTGCGCAGCACCGGCAGATCGTCCTCCGGCGTCCAGCCATCGTCCACCTGCACCCGCGCGTGCCGTTCGAACCGGCCGGCATGGTTGCTGCCCGCCGCGCGTCCGACCACCCTGAATCGCCGATCTTCCCTATCCATGCCGAACGTTAGAACAAAATGGGAACATGGGCAATCCGGTTAGATGGCATTCGAGGCGTCAACGCCTTGTCTCCCCGGGCATAAAAAGCGTAGTCTTGGGCCGATGGCGTCGCGCTTTACGCGGCCCATGTCGCAATTCGCTCTTCCGATGGCGGGAATTCGTGACATGTAGGCGAAAGCGCACCGCACCTGCAAAGACGGCAGAAGGGACCACCATGTCTGACGATGAAGAAATCATCCTCTCCGAGCTCGATGACGAAGAGCTTGTCCAACAGATGTTCGACGACCTCTACGACGGTCTCAAGGAAGAGATCGAAGAGGCCGTGCAAATCCTGCTGGACCGGGGCTGGGAACCCTACGACATCCTGACGAAGGCCCTCGTGGGCGGCATGACCATCGTCGGCGCCGACTTCCGCGACGGGATCCTTTTCGTGCCCGAGGTGCTGCTGGCGGCCAACGCGATGAAGGGCGGCATGGCCATCCTCAAGCCGCTGCTGGCCGAAACCGGTGCGCCGACCATCGGCAAGATGGTGATCGGCACGGTAAAAGGCGACATTCACGACATCGGCAAGAACCTTGTCGGCATGATGATGGAAGGCGCCGGTTTCGAGATCGTCGACCTGGGCATCAACAACCCCGTGGAAAACTATCTCGAGGCGATCGAGAAGGAAAAGGCCGACATTCTTGGCATGTCCGCCCTGCTGACCACGACGATGCCCTACATGAAGGTCGTGATCGACACGATGGTCGAACAGGGCATCCGCGACGATTACATCATCCTCGTGGGCGGTGCGCCGCTGAACGAGGAATTCGGCAAGGCCATCGGCGCGGACGCCTATTGCCGCGATGCCGCCGTGGCGGTGGAAACCGCCAAGGAATGGATGCACCGCAAGCACAACAGCGCCAAGAGCGCCTGAGCAGGTCGATAGACCGCGAGATCCTGACAGGCCCCCGGTGCGTTCCGGGGGCCTTTTTGCTGCCGCCGGGGTCGGAGACCCGCCCTGCCCTGCGGAGCCTTGCGGCGCACGGCAGGCTCTTTTCATTGCGGCGCGGAAGCACCATGTTGACGGGAAAGGAGCCTCAATATGCCATTGGAACGCCTTGTCCTCATCCTGATCGCGGTGATCGCCGCCGCCGGTGCCACGCTGTGGCTGGGCTGGCTGCTGCTGGTGGCCGTCGGCGTATCGCCCTGGGCGGGGATGACCCTTGCCGTGCCGACCGCGCTGGTGGCCTACATCGTCGCCCGCGTGATCGGCGAGCGGCTGTCGAACAGGGAGGACGATCACTATGATCGCATCGAGAAGTGACATGCTGATCGCCACGACCGAAGGGATCGCGGGCCGCGAGGTGGTCGAGACGCTGGGCCTCGTGCGCGGGGCGACGGTACGGGCCAAGCACATCGGCACGGACGTGCTGGCGAGCCTGCGCAACCTCGTTGGCGGCGAGATGAAGGGCTATTCCTCGATGCTGGCGGGCGCGCGGGAACAGGCGCTGGACCGGATGGCCGCCGCCGCGCGTGACCTTGGCGCGGATGCCGTTGTCGGGTGCCGGATGGAGACATCGTCGATCATGAACGGCGCTTCCGAGATCGTCGCCTACGGCACCGCCGTGCGCCTGCGATGATCCCGTCGGACGATACCCTGACCGAAACCGGTCTGGAACTGGAACGGCCGCGGGGGCGGATCCTGCTGATCGCCTGCGGGGCGCTGGCGCGCGAGATCCTCGACCTGAAAGCCGTCAACGGCTGGACGCACCTGGACCTGACCTGTCTTCCCGCGAAGTATCACCTGTTTCCCGACCGGATCACCGCCGCGGTGCGCGAGGCCGTCGCCAAACACCGGGCCGATTACGACGACATCTTCGTGGTCTACGCCGATTGCGGCACCGGCGGGCAGCTTCAGGCGGCCTGTGCCGAGCTGGGGGTGGAAATGGTGGCGGGGCCGCATTGCTACAGCTTCTTCGAGGGCAACGATGCCTTTGCGGCAAAGGCCGAAGAGGAATTCACCGCCTTTTACCTGACCGATTTCCTCGTCCGGCAGTTCGATGCCTTCATCATGAAGCCGATGGGGCTCGACCGGCATCCCGAACTGCGGGACATGTATTTCGGCAACTACGAAAAGCTGGTGTACCAGGCCCAGACCGACGACCCCGCGCTGACGGAGAAGGCCCGCGCCTGCGCCGAGACGCTGGGGCTGGCGTTCGAGCGGCGCTATACCGGGTATGGTGACCTGAAAACGGCGCTGGCCCGGCTGTGACCACGGCGGACCCGGTGGGGTATCGCGGAGGGTGATCGGATATCTTGCCCTGTTCCTTGCGGCGCTGGTGGCGGCGACGCTCCTGCCGATGCAATCCGAGGCGGTGCTGGTCGGCCTGATGGTGGCCGGGACGCACCCGGTGGTGCTGCTGGTGCTGGTGGCGACGGCGGGCAACGTGCTGGGGTCCGTGCTCAACTGGGTGCTGGGCCGGTACCTGCTGCACTTTCGCGACCGGCGCTGGTTTCCCGTGTCGCCGCGCCAGCTTGCGCGCGCGCAGGGCTGGTACGCGCGCTATGGGCGATGGTCCCTGCTGGGCAGCTGGCTGCCGCTGGTGGGCGATCCCCTGACGGTGGTGGCGGGAGTGATGCGCATGCCGATCGGCCCCTTCGTGCTGCTGGTGACGCTGGCCAAGGGGGGCCGGTATATCGTGCTTGCCGCGGTGACGCTGGCGTGGATGCCGGACCTCGCGCTCAGGCCGCCTGCGCCGCCAGTTCCCTGATCCGTTCGATCATCGCGCGCAGACCGTTCGACCGCTGTGCCGACAGGTGATCGTTCAGCCCGAGGCGGCCCATTTCCGCGCGGGCATCGACCGCGACGACCTCGTCCGGGCTCAGCCCGTTGTAGAGCACCCGCAGCACCGCGATCAGGCCCGACACGATCATCGCGTCGCTCGCCCCGTCGAAATGCAGCGTGCCGTCGTCGAACTGCGCGTGAAGCCAGACCTGGCTGGCGCAACCGTCCACCTTGGTCGCGGGCACGCGCAGCGCCTCGTCGAGCGGGTCCATCGCCTTGCCCAGATCGATGACGTGGCGATAGCGGTCTTCCCAGTCGTCCAGAAATTCGAAATCCTCGACAAGCTCTTCGAAAGCGGCGTTGGCCATGGACGGTTCCCCTGAATTGCACCTGGGCCAGAGGTAAGCAGCGCCCCGGCAAAGGTCCACCCCCTTCCCAAGGACTGTCGAATAGGCTAGTCAAAGATCAAGAAAACACCCGAGGCGGCACAATGCGCAAGACCCTGACCCTTTTCGCGGCTCTGAGCCTGACCCTGTCGGCCTGCGGGGCCATCCGCGACAGCCGGGTCAACCCGTTCAACTGGTTCGGACAGTCCCGTTCGGTCGCCACGACCGCACCGGAATCGACCAACCCGCTGATACCGCGCAGCAACGGTTTCTTTTCGCGCGGTCGTGCGAACGAGGAGATCTACCTTGGCCGCCCGTTCGAGCAGGTCACCGACCTGACGGTGGAACGGGTGCCCGGCGGCGCGATCATCCGCGCGACCGGCCTTGCCGCGCGGCAGGGCATCTACGCGGTGCAGCTGACCCCCGCGAACGAGGACGAAGAACCCGTGAACGGCGTGCTGACCTACCGGCTGGAAGGGGTTCGCCCCAAGGCGAACACGCCCGTCGGGACCGTGCCGACGCGCGAAGTGACGGCGGGCCGCAAACTGACCGACCAGCAACTGCGCAATGTCGACGTGATCCGCGTGGAGGGCGCGCTGAACGCCCAGGAAACGCGCCGCCGCTGACACGAGATCAGCGAAGGCTGCATTTTCAATAACTTACGGGAAATTCTTGATCCCGCGACCGGGCTCAGGCGGCGGCGGTCACGATGATTTCCACCGTGAAGTCGGCGCGTGCGAGCTTGGCCTCGCCACAGGCGCGGGCGGGCGCCTGACCTTCGGGAACCCAGGCATCCCAGACGCCGTTCATCTCTTCGAAATCGGACATGTCGGCCAGCCAGATCACGGCTTGCAGGATGCGGGACTTGTCCGACCCCGCCTCTGCCAGCAGCTTGTCGATGCTGTCGAGACAATCCTGGGTCTGCTGCGCGACGCTGGCGCCCGGCGTACCGACCTGGCCCGCGAGGTAGACGGTGCCGTTGTGCGTGACGATCTGGCTCATCCGGGTATTGGTATGTTTGCGGGTGATTTCAGACATTGTGTTCTCCTTAAATGGTTTGGGTGTCAAAGTTCAACCACCCTGACATCGTTGCCGCGGGCCGTGAGGGCGATTTCCCCGTCGCACAGGCGCAAGGCGTCGTTGCCGAAGACTTCGCGCCGCCAGCCGCTGAGGGCGGGCACGTCACGCAGTCCTGCCGCGATGCCGTCGAGATCGGACGCCGGGGCGATGAGCTTGGCGGCGACGCCGGCCTGCTCCGTCTTGGCCTTGAGCAGCACACGCAGCAGATCGGCGAGGGCCGGGTTCACCTGAAGCTTGTCGCGGCTCCGGTCCGGTTGGGGCATGTCCGCGGGCTTGCAGGCGACACCTGCCTTCACCGCCGCAAGGATGCCGTCCGCGATGTCGCCGCGCCGCGCTTCGCGCAGGAGCAGCCGAGCGCGGCCCAGTTCCTCGGGGGTGGACGGTTTGAGACTGGCAAGTTCGACCAGTGCATCGTCCTTGAACACCCGGTTGCGGGGCACGTTGCGGTTCTGGGCATAGTCCTCGCGGAAGGCCGCCAGTTCGCGGACGATGGCGAGGAACTTGGGCGAGGACGTCCGTGTCTTGACCCGCTTCCACGCCTCGCGCGGCTGGGTCACGTAGGTGTCGGGGCTGGTCAGCGTTTCCAGTTCCTCGCTGACCCAGCGGGCGCGGCCGCTTTCCTCCAGCTTGTCACGCAGGAATTCGTAGATCTGGCGCAGGTGGGTCACGTCGGCCAGGGCGTATTTCTTCTGATCTTCGGTCAGCGGACGGCGGGACCAGTCGGTGAAGCGCGAGGTCTTGTCCACGCCGGTGTGGCAGATCTTGCGCACCAGCGTCTCGTAGCCCACCTGTTCGCCGAATCCGCAGACCATGGCCGCGACCTGCGTGTCGAACAGCGGCTCGGGAAAGACCTGCGCATCGACGTAGAAGATTTCGAGATCCTGCCGGGCGGCGTGGAACACCTTGACCACCGACGTGTCGCGGAACAGCTCGTAGAGCGGATCGAGCGAGATGCCTTCGGCCAGCGGATCGACCAGCACGGCGTTGCTGTCGTCCTTGCCGGGCATGGCCAGCTGCACGAGGCACAGCTTGGAATAATAGGTGCGTTCGCGCAGGAACTCCGTGTCGACGGTAACGTAGTCGTGGTCGGCGGCCTCCTTGCAGAAGGCGGCCAGGTCGGCGGTACTGGTGATCGTTTTCATGGAGTCACTTCTGAACTGCTGGTCCGGACACAGCTACAGCATGTCCGCGGCCTTTGCCAGTCACCCCGTCAGGTCGATCCGGTCGCGCAGGCCCGCCGCAAAGCGGCGCAGGACGGCCGGGTACAGGCGATGCTCCTGCACGAGCACGCGGGCGGCGAGCGTCTCGGGCGTGTCGTCGGGGAGAACGGGGATGCGCGCCTGGCCGAGGATCGGGCCGTCGTCGAGGGCGGCGGTCACCTCGTGCACGGTGCAGCCGTGTTCCGCATCCCCCGCCGCGAGCGCGCGGGCATGGGTATCGAGGCCCTTGTACCTGGGCAGGAGCGAGGGGTGGATGTTGATCATGCGCCCGGCCCAGGCATCGGTGAAACCGGCGGTCAGCTTGCGCATGAAACCCGCGAGGCAGATGATGTCCGGCGCATGGGGGGCCAGCGCGGCGCTTACCGCGTCCTCGAAGGCCGCGCGGTCGGACCCGAAGGGGCGGTGATCGACCACCTCGGTCGCGATTCCCTGCGCCCTGGCCCAAGCGATGCAGCCGGCGTCGGCGTTGTTGGACAGCACAACGGCGGGCCGCGCGGGGTGGTCGCCCGTCATGTCCGCGACCAGCGCGCGCATGTTCGACCCGCCGCCGGAGGCAAGGATCGCAACCCGTTTCGTCACCTCAGGCTGCCCCGGTACGTCACGCCGTTGCCGGCGGTGATGCGCCCGATCTCGATGGCGTCGTGGCCGTCCGTGGCAAAGGCGGCGCGGGCGGCCTCCACCCTGTCGGGCGCGACGACGGCGATCATGCCAATTCCGGAGTTGAAGGTCTTGAGCAGTTCGGCCTGTGCCATGCCGCCCTGTTCCGCCAGCCAGTCGAAGACAGGCGGGAGCGCCCATGCGTCGAGATCGATTTCGGCGCCGAGCCCGTCGGGCAGCACGCGCGGCAGATTCTCCGTCAGGCCGCCGCCGGTGATATGCGCCAGCGCGCGCACGCAGTCGTCGCGCAGGGCGGCCACCGCGCCCTTGACGTAGAGCCGCGTCGGGGTGAGCAGCGCCGCCCCCAGCGTTCCCCCGCCCCAGGGGCAGGCATCGTCCCAGCCGAGGCCGCTGAGTTCGACGATGCGGCGGACAAGCGAATAGCCGTTGGAATGGACGCCGTCGCTGGGCAGGCCCAGCAGCACGTCGCCCTCGGCCACCGCGCGGGGCAGTTCGGTGCCCCGCTCCATCGCGCCCACCGCGAAGCCCGCGAGATCGAAGTCGCCCGCATGGTACATGCCCGGCATCTCGGCCGTCTCGCCGCCGATCAGCGCGCAGCCCGAAGCGGCACAGCCTTCGGCGATCCCTTCGATGATGCGGGTGGCGCTGTCGATCTCCAGCTTGCCAGTGGCGAAATAGTCGAGAAAGAACAGCGGCTCTGCCCCCTGACACACGAGGTCGTTGACGCACATGGCGACAAGGTCGATGCCGATGCTGTCCACGTTGCCGGTGTCGATGGCGATCCGCAGCTTGGTGCCCACGCCGTCCGTCGCCGCGACCAGCACCGGGTCGGAGAAGCCCGCACCCTTGAGATCGAAGAGCGCGCCGAACCCGCCCAGCCCCGACATGACGCCGGGCCGCGCGGTCCGTTTCGCCGCGGGCTTGATCCGCTCCACCAGCGTGTTGCCGGCGTCGATGTCGACGCCCGCATCCGCGTAGGTGATCCCGTTACTTGGTGTCGACATGTCATGGCCCCCGGCGCAGTGATCCCGTTGGCGCCGGGGTTAGTGCATCGTCGCCTTCTGCGCAACGGTAAGCCTTGACGAAACCGTTCCGCGCGCCTACCCAACCGTCGTGGCGGGCCTGTAGCTCAATTGGTTAGAGCAGAGCGCTCATAACGCTTTGGTTGCGGGTTCAAGTCCTGCCGGGCCTACCATTTCACCTGCCACGTTCCAGCGCCGCTAGGTTCTTGCCGCGCTTACATGCCAGTTCACGGTCATTTCCGCGACGGTCTCGTCGCTTTCGTCGCGGATATCCACCTCAACGTCGAAGGCCGCCTTGCCCTCCGTCCTGATCGTTTCGAGCAGGGTGGCACCCGGCTCAGAGGTCTTGGCGTGGGCGGTCAGCGTGCCGTGGGCGACCTTGACGTAAGCGATCCGGGCGGTGGCGGCGACGGGGCGCAGGTCGAAGATCATCGGCGCCAGTGCGCCCGCCATCGCCGCGCCCGAGGCGGCCTCGCCCAGTGTGAACATCGCACCGGCGTGCACCGACTTGATGTGATTGGATACTTCCTGCCGCTGCACCAGCCGGGCGCTGGCGGTGCCGTCCGCGATCTCGAGCAAGTCGATTCCGGTGTGGGTGGCGAAGGGTACGGCGCTGTCGAGATGCGCCTTTATCATGTCATAAGGGGTCATGCGGGGCTCCGGTGGGTTCGGCTTCAGACTGGCCTGCCCCGGCGGCGGGATCAACCGTCGCGCTGCGTCACGCCCGCGAGGCGCGACCGTTGACGGCCCAAGGGCCGTCGCGCGACCGGCGGCGCGGCAATGATCGGCGACGGGCCCCTGCCCTGTTCGGGGATCACACAAAGAAAAACCCCCGGCCGGAGCGATCCGGCCGGGGGCGTTATCCTGCGCGGGGCGTCCTTACTGGATGATGCCCGCGTTGTTGCCGCTGCCCATCTGGCTGAAGGTCGCGGTGTTGTCGCTGCCCAGCTGTGCCACGGCGGCCTTGTTGCCGTCACCGCCACCGATGGTGCCGTTGATGGTGTTGTTGTCGCCCTGCTGCAGCGTGGCGAACAGGTTGTCGCTGGAGCTGACGGTCAGGGTCAGGTCGTTGTTGGCGCCGTGCTGCCACAGACGGCCGCGACCGAAGGTCAGGCCCGTCGCACCGTTGGCCGCATTGCGCGCATCGAGTGCAGCACCGGTGAACAGCGCGCCGCTGTTGTTGTTGTTGTCGCCGGTGACGTTCACGGTCATCACGTTCGACCCGCCGAAGCGCTGCTGTGCTTCGAGACGGTTGTCGTCGCCGATCACGTCCAGCGTCGCGGTGTTGTCGCTGGTGCCGACCCACAGGGTCGTGTCGTTGCGATCGCCGAACTGGGTCAGGCGCACGCGGTTGTCATCGCCCGCGACGTCCGCGCTGGCGAGGTTGTCGTCGCCTTCCTGCGCGAAGCCGATGGAGTTGCCCATGCCGGTCACGGTGGTCAGCGCGATGGTGTTGCCGTCGCCGTACTGGTCCGAGCTGAAGGCGTTGTCATCGCCGCGGATCACGATGCCGAGCGCGTCGTTGCCATTGCCGTTCTGCGAGACGCCAAAGGCGGTGCGATTACCCTGAAGCTCGACGTAGGTCCCGTTCCCGGTGCCATTCTGCTGCACGCTCGACGGTGCCAGCGGCAGGCGGCCGCCCGCGTTGGGCACGCTGGTCTTGGTGCCGGCATAGGCGCCGCCTAGCGGGAACTGACGGATGTTGTACTGAGCGGACGAGTCGAACCCGTTCTCGTCGCCCGAGATGATCACGGTGGAGCTGTTCGCCACGCCGGCCTGCTTGGACACGCGCAGGAAGTTCGAGGTGCCGGTCATCTCGACATCCATCGTGTTGCCGTTGCCCTGCTGGGACGCGTTGAAGATGCGGTTGTCGTCACCGTTGGACTGTTCGATCGACATGTCGTTCGCGCCGACCGGGCTGGCACCCGAGAAGGTCTGCAGCACGTAGTCGATCAGGTTGCCGTCGGAGGACTGCGTCAGCGACAGCACGTTGGTGTCGGCAGGCGCGCCGGTATCGGGTGCGTTCTGGAACAGTTCGAGCACGGTGTTGTTGTTGCCGGACTGTTCGATCTCGGCGACGTTGTTGTCACCGTTCTGGCCGTACTGGGCGTTGTTGCGGTTCGCGGTGGCCAGGCGGTTTCCGCCGATGGAACCGGACTGTTCGACGGTCATCTCGTTGTTGTCACCGTCCTGGAACAACCCGCGCGGTCCACCCGCCTGGTTGTTGTCGCTGATCTGTTCGATGAGCGCGGAGTTGCCCGCCCCGATCTGGTCAAGCGTGGCATCGTTGCCCTCGCCTGCATAGGCTGCGGTGCTCATCAGTGCGGCGATGGCTGCTGTTCCGAGAAAATGTCTGGTCATGTCGTCCAATTCCTTTTTCATTCCATAAACCTGCCCGCCCTCAATGGCCGGACAAAACTACTTGAGACCCCGACGCGATGACGCCGCGGCGGTCTTGCGATGAAAGAGGCCAAGGGGAGTGCGGTTCGCGGTTTCACCGAAGGGAGACCTGAAAAGACGCCGTATCCCTGCCGACCTTGCGCGGCACGGCAGCGCGCCCATGATCCCAGTTGAAAATGCTTCCGCTTCGTCGGCGATCCGCGCGAACGGACGGCTGACAAACTTCGCCGATCCGATGCCAAGGTCGCATGACCGCTGGCTTTCCCGATCGCCGAATTCCTCTCCCTGATCTTTCATCCCACGTTCTGAAATTAGCCATAAATTGGGCAATTGAGCAAACCGAACGGCCAATTAATGTCTGGATTCTATTTATGGTTGAGAAATTCAGGGCGGTTTCCGCAAGAATTCAACCTTCAATTGAATCACGCCGAAACGATTTTGGATGTTGGTTAATTCTGTTTCCGCACCGTGAAACCTTCGGCCCGACCCGATTCACCAAGATTCGCCCGAAGCGCCCCGCCGCGACGCGAGAAGCCGCTATCGCGCGATCACGATATCGGCGCGCAATCCGCCCAGGCGCGGCGATTCTCCCAGCCTCAGAACGCCACCATGGGCGCGTGCGATGTCGGTGGCGATGGCGAGACCCAGCCCGACGCCCCCGCCCTTGTCCTGGTTGCGCGCGGGATCGAGCCGCGTAAAGGGTTTGACGGCCTCGATCCGGCGCGCCTCGGGGATACCGGGGCCGTCGTCCTCGACCCGGATGCGAAGCGTCCTGTCGCTGAGCATGACCGAAACCTCGGCCTTGGCCCCGTATCGGACCGCGTTCGATATCAGGTTGTCCACCGCCCGGCGCATGGCGACCCGCCGGAGCTTGACCGTTCCGGTGCCCTCGCCCTCGGGCGGCAGCAGGGTGACGTTGCGCCCGGCGCGGCGCGCGTCCTCGACGACCTCAGTCATCAGCGCATGCGGATCGACCGGTTCGGGATCGCCCTCTGCCGCGCCCTTGGCGAAGTTCAGGAATTCGTCCAGCATCCGCTGCATGTCCTCCACGTCCTGAAGCAGCGGTTCGGCCTCTTCGTCGTCCAGCATCGAAAGACCGAGTCGCATGCGCGTCAGCGGCGTGCGCAGGTCATGGCTCACCCCCGACAGCATCAGAGTGCGCTGCTCCATCTGCCGTTCGATGCGGGCACGCATGTCGACAAAGGCGTTGCCCGCCGCGCGGATCTCCACCGCGCCGGAAGGGCTGTAGGGTTCGTGGCGGCCGCGCCCGAAAGCTTCGGCCGCGCGGGCCAGCCGCTTGATCGGGCGCAGCTGGTTGCGCAGGTAGATCGACGCGATGAGGCTGAGCACGACGCCGAAGAACACCGTGTAGACGAAAAGCTGGTGCGGATTCGACGCGGAGATGCGCCGCCGGTCGAACCGCAGCCTCAGCGGCCCCCTGTCGGTATCGACGTAGAGATCCACGACATTGTCATCGCCGAGGTCGACCGCCCGGTACCCCGGCAGGCGCAGGTCGAGCCGCCGCGCGAGCACCCGGCCCGAGTAGTCGTACCAGTGGTAGATGTTGGCCCCCGGCACCGCTGCCTCCGGCACCGCTTCGGCGGCAATCGCCAGCAGGCCCAGCCGATCATTGACCGTGGCGGCCACATTCGCGCCAGGGGCGGCATCGTCCACGACCTCCAGCACCAGCGCCAGTTCGCGCGCCACGGTGTCCGACATCTGGTTCGTCACACCCTCAAAGTGACGCTGGGCAAAGATCACGACGACGACCAGCTGCAGGATCACCACCGGCAACAGCAGGATCAGCGCCGCGCGCCCGTAGATGCCCCGCGGCACATAGCGTTTGAGCCAGACAAAAAACATGTCTAGACCTTAGCCAGCGCCAGACCCGCGTGAAAGCCGAAATGAAAGGTCCCGCCGATGCTGCCACCCGACGATTTCAATCCGCCCGTGGGGGACGCGATCGAGCTGGAGCCGGGGCTGCGCCGGATCGTGGCGCCGAACCCCTCGCCCATGACCTATCGCGGCACGAACACCTATATCCTCGGCACCACCGACCTGGCGGTGATCGACCCCGGCCCGCCCGACGAAGCGCACCTGCAGGCGATCCTCGACGCCGTGAAAGCCGGTCAACGGATCAGTCATGTCATCGTGACGCACAGCCACCTCGATCACTCGCCCCTCGCCCGTCCGCTCGCCGACCGCACCGGCGCGCAGGTGCTGGGTTTCGGCGGCCCCCTTGCCGGGCGCTCCGCCATCATGGAGCGGCTGGCGCGCAGTGGCCCGATGGGCGGTGGCGAGGGCATCGACCACGGCTTCGTGCCGGACCGGACCCTGACCGACGGCGAGATGGTAGAGGCCGAAGGCTGGACGCTCGAGGTGCTGCACACGCCCGGCCATCTGGGCAACCACATCAGCCTCGGCTGGAACGATGCCTGTTTCACCGCGGATCACGTGATGGGCTGGGCGTCCTCGCTGGTCTCGCCGCCGGACGGCGACCTGACGGATTTCATGGCCTCCTGCGCCCGGCTGGCGGCACGGGACTGGCGCGTTTTCTACCCCGGCCACGGCGCCCCGGTGACGGACCCCGCCGCCCGGCTGGACTGGCTGACCGGTCACCGCCTGTCCCGCGAGGCGGCGATCCTCGAGGCGCTCGGGGACGGCCCCGCCGACGCGGCGACCCTCGCGGCCCGTATCTACGCCGACACGCCCGCCGCCCTGCTGCCGGCCGCCACCCGCAACGTTCTGGCCCATCTCGTTGATCTGACGCAGAAATCGCGCATCGCACCGACGGGCGCCCTGCAGGCGGACGCCACATTTCACCTGCTCTGACGGCCTGAGAAAAAAACCCGCACTTTTGCACCTTTCCCCTCTGGACGCGGAAAATCGGCACTGCTATATGCCCGGGACCGTTCCGGCGTAGCTCAGCGGTAGAGCAGTTGACTGTTAATCAATTGGTCGTAGGTTCGATCCCTACCGCCGGAGCCATTATCCTCACAACCTGCTGATAAGGCAGAGTTTTTCGATACTGGCAAACGAGGCTCGATGACGAGGTGCACGAACGTGTGCACTCGGCGGTGCACAGCGTGTGCACAGGAGGGCCCGAAAATGGCCCGGAGTCGGAGCTTCCCCCCTCACCTCGAGATCCGCCGAAATGGCTACTATTGGCGACGCCGGATCCCCTCCGCGTTCAACGGCGTTGACCGGATGGCCATCGGTGGTGGCGGGAGCGATATCTGGACCCCATCGTCAAAGTTGCTCCTGTGTTTTTCGCTACGAACCAATCTCCCTTTCAACGCGAAGATGCTGGCCCGCCGCCTCACCGAGATGAGCGACCTTCTCTTCGCCGCGAATGCGGAGATGACGATGGCGATTGCGCCCGAGACACAGGTTCAGATGCTGGAAAACCTCGCGCGCTTCGAAATCGAAGCGTTCGAGCACGCGCGCGCTATTGCTGCCCCGCGAAGCGCCGAGATGGCCGCCATCGACCTGCAACGGGAAGAAGTGCTGCAATCTACGCTCTGCCAGGCTCTTTACCTTGGCGACAGAGAAGTAGCACGCGCGCCGCTTCGCCACGTCGCCAGCCAATTGGGCCTCTCCATAGCAGAGGACTGTGAGGACTGGACGCGACTGGCCTATGAGGCGACAAAGGTCCTGCTGGATATCAGTAAGGAACGTCACAAGCGGCAACAGGGCTTCTACGAGCAGCCCACACCCGTATTCCAGCGGGCAATCTCCACGGACGTTACTCACCACCGTCCCGCGACCTTGACTTCGCCACAGGGTAGCTCGGTGGCACCCGCTTCTTTCGCTTCGACCGCCGTCGCGCAGAACCGGGTCATGCCTTCCGCCGATGCGCCCATTGCCACAGCTCCAGAGCCCCTGACACACCGCGTCCAGTTGGAAGAGCCGTCATTCGAGAAAGCACCCGCAGCCCCTGTGTCGAAAGACAGTCAGGCAGATCAGACGGAGGATCTATCGTCGACACCACTGGTCATTCCCGCCGATCTTGACGCGCCCGATGGATACAGCGCGCAGCAGTGGCAAGACGCCCGTATCCTCGCCAGGCCGCCGAAGATCTATATTGATCGGAAGCTCTTGACCGACGAAACCCGCGCGGCGCTCGAGAAAAAGCGCGGCATCACGCTGCGAGAGGCGATTGTGCTTCATTTTGAACTCATTAGCCTCGGCTATGTGGCTCCCTTCGACACACCGAAGAAGCGCATGCGCATCGACCCCGATATACGATCCAAGCCTGTCGAAGACCGCTTGAACGAAGACCATAAGGGAAAATTTCGGTTCGCCCTGAACTTCTGGCTTGGGGTGTTGGGGGACGTCCCGGTTGATGAAATCTCGTTCGATGAAGTGAATGACGCGCTCGAAACAATGTGGCGCGTGCCGAAGAACCACGGCCGCTCCTCAGCCGAGCGCGAAAAATACAGCATGATCGAACTGATCGAAGTTGCAGATGCCAAGCAGGCAAAAGCAGATCGAGAAATCGCAGCAGCGAAAGACCGTGGGGCATCTGCCGAAGAGATCGACAAACTGATCTCAACCAAGCACGTGAAGCGCCTGCGAGTAGATACATACCTGAAACACGGACGTGTTCCTCGCGCGATCGGTGAAACGCTTTTCGCTTTGCAAATTATCGACCACGATCCATTCAGCATCTGCAACTGGACGACTGAGGAGGTGGAGCAACTCAAGAGCACCGAAGGCGCACATGCACGGCGCGCTTGGGATGACAGGCTTTGCGATCTCTTTCACACGCCGATCTTCCAGGAGCCGCTTGAAGACGTCGGCGATCCGATGTTTTGGGCTCCCCTCATCGCGCGCCACATGGGCATGCGCATGGAAGAATGCCTTCAACTTGGCCCGGACGATTTTGGTTTCGACAAGGGCATTGCATACTTGCGGATCGAGCGGACCATCATCAACGGAACGAAGACGCTGAGCAGTGAACGCGACCTACCCGTGCACCCGCAGCTCCTCTCACTCGGCCTGCTAAAGCTTGTCAATTTGCGCAAGAAGCAGGGCCATATTCGCCTGTTCCCATGCCTTACGGGTGGCGTTCAGAAAGGCACGTTCTCGGCCAATTTCAGCAAGCGGTTCGGATACTACCGCAAGACGAATGGGTGCTACTGGGCAGGCTTGGATTTCCACTCACTCCGCACAACATTCCACACCGACCTGTTGACGGATGACAAGTCAGATGCTGTGCGCTGTCGCTTGATGGGACACGTGCCCAAGGACGAAGGGGCAGCGTCATACGCTCAAAGCTTGGGTATTCAGACCTTGTTTGATCGCCTGCAATCGGTCCAGGTTGATATCTCCATGATCAGGAAACCCTTTGGTCCTGATGATAGAGAAATCGGAAGCCGTGCAGCCGAACATGGGCTCCGCGTAGTGAGCTGATGCCATCTCATACGCTGCGCCTTCGCCAAGATGCTGACCTCCGGTGCGTTCAGTCTAACACGTCATAAACGCAGGCCCCACCAAGGGGCCTGCGTTTTGATGTTAGATCGGGAGACGCGACGACAGATCTGAGACCCGCGCGCCATGCCAGCGAAGTGCTGCAAGCTGATCGCCAGGCATGTGCCCCGCTTCCGACAAGATCATCCGCATCGCGGCAAAGAGGCGCCCGAGTTGGTTCACATCCGGTGTGTCTTCCTCTTCGAAAATCCGACGGGTTTCACAGAGAAGATCCTCTCCATAGTCTCCCCCAGCGATGCGAAGAATGCAGCACAGGCTGGCGTCATTCGCGCAAATGAATTTATGCGCGTCCTGAACTGCGCGCGCGAAACCGCCGAAGCGGCGCGTTGTCATATCATTCATGAAGTGAACCTCCCTGCGCAGCGAAAGGCCAGTGGACCAATCGTTGAAAACTGCGCGGTTCAAGATTCCCGTCTTCGGCAGGGAGGTCGGCCGGGACGGTTTTGCGATGCTCTTACGTGCGCCCTGAGCGTCGCGATGAGTTGCCAACGGCAACCTTCGGGCGGGGTCATTTCTAAGTGGCTATTTTCCTTTCTGTTTTTATGTCTTTCAGCGCGTCCGGCTCGATTTTGTCGGTCTCTGCTATCGCGCAAAACCGCGGGGCATACACACCTTCCTCTTCCCCGTTTCGCCGGCAGGCGGCTGATTGAGCGTGGTCTCACCGAGATGACCACGCACAAACAGCCGTCCAGCCAATTCCCCTTCTCAGCGCTTACCCTCGATTTTTTGAGCGTCATTATGGCCTTCCAGAAGCCCTGTCCGACCTGCGCCTTGTGCTATTCAACCAAACTGCACAGCGAGAGGCATCGGCACATATCAGCAAGACTGGGGTGCCGCTCAGAAATATCCGCACCGGACAGGCCGCTCCCAAACGCCTTGCGCACCGCCCAATAGGGTTAAGATGACAACTTCGGGCTGGGCGTCTGATTAGATTTGCGCCGCCGCCAAACGGCGGCGCATTTCATCCCGGCCCTCTGCAGACAATGGCAGGGCGGATCGATGCCACTGCGCAGCTTCCTTGAACGATCAGCTTCAGCTGTGCGCAACATTGCCAGCTGAGCCATAGGCTGACGATCGGGCAAGGCATGACTTGCAGATGCGACATCAATCTCAGCTTCGCGCACCTATACCGAGTATGAGCCAAGCGCACTGGAGAACGCTTCGCTCGAAGAGGGCATGGCGTGAAATCGCGGACGTAGGGACGATAGGCAGGAGCCGTCGTGCAGCTCTTGCAATGCCGGGCCCTGGCCCAGTCTCTGACGCATCTTTCTTAAATCGAAAGGCGCGCCAGTTCCTTCGCTACGGCAAATGACCACTCTGCCTTTACGCCTCGAACGCCTTCCGTGCTGCACTGATGGCATTCATGCAGGCCGGCACTCCGGCATAGACCGCTACTTGCAAGACGATTTCACTCAGCTCTTCCCGGCTCACGCCGGTGTTCAATGCCGCCCGCATGTGAAATTCGAGTTGACCGGGCGCGGTGCCAATCGCGGCCAGCATTCCCACGGTGAGCATTTCACGCGTTCGCAGATCGAGGCCGTCCCGGCTGAGCACATCCGTAAAGGCAAACCCGAGGACAACCTCTGCCGCATCCGGATGAAACGCATCGAGATTGGCTTTCACGCGCTCTGGCGCGCCCTCCTCGAGGTCGCTCAGGACTGCGAAGGCGGCGTTCAGACGGTCAGTCATACGTTCACCCCCTTCATGCCTTCGGCCGTGTAGCGCTCGCCCGTGACGGGCCGCGCCAGCAGTCCGGTTTCGATCTCGGCCATTTCATCCTCTGACAGGGTCACTTCGGCGGCTGCCACGTTGTCATGCAGGTTGGATGACCGCTTGGTGCCCGGGATCGGCACGATGTCGTCCCCCTGCGCCAGCAGCCAGGCCAGTGCCAGCTGCGCAGGCGTGATGCCCTTGCGTGCGGCCATCATCGCGATAAGATCAGCGATCCCGCGGTTGGCCTGAAGGGCTGTTTTCTGGAAACGGGGCAGCGAGGCGCGGAAGTCGCCTTCTTCGAAAGCGCCGTCCTGGAACCGCCCGGTCAGAAAGCCTCGCCCGAGCGGCGAGTAAGGCACAAACCCCACGCTGAGAGCGCGACAGGTCGGCAGAATCTCGGTTTCCGGCTCGCGCGTCCAGAGCGAATACTCCGTCTGCACCGCGCTGACCGGATGCACCGCGTGGGCGCGACGCAAGGTCTCTGCGCTGACTTCGCACAATCCGATCTGCGCGATTTTACCCTCCCTGATCAGCGCAGCGAGGCCCTCCATCGTCTCTTCTATGGGCTGCTCTGCCGCCACGCGATGCACATAGTAGAGGTCGATCTGCTCCACCCCGAGGCGCCGCAGCGATCCTTCGCAGGCCGCGCGGGCGTAATCGGGCCGATTGTCGAGACTGCGGCGGTAGTCGCCCGGCGCGCGGACGATGCCGAACTTGGTGGCGACTTTCACTGGCGCCTTGCTGCTCTTGAGGAATGTCCCGATCAGCTCTTCGTTGTGATGCGGCCCATACATGTCCGAGGTGTCGAAGAAGTCGATCCCCAGCTCTGCCGCCTCATGCAGCACGCGCAGCGAGACCTCATCGTCGCGCGGACCGTAGAATTCGCTCATACCCATGCAGCCGAGGCCAATGGCGGAGACGTGGAGGTCGGTTCCGAGTGTGCGTTTCAACATGGTGATCTCCTGACTTGATAACTTAGCAGGAGAATGGCATTTCCAAAATTGAGCGAGAATGCGCTCTACTGGCAACCCGATTTCCAAATATGGAAAACAGCAACATGGTCTGGGATGACGTGCGGGTGTTCCTCGCAGTCTCACGCTCCGGCTCGCTGAACGCGGCGGCGGCGGCGCTTTCTCTCGGGATCGCGACGGTCTCTCGCCGGATTGAGCGGCTCGAAACGGCCCTCGGTCAGCCGCTCTTCCTGCGCCACCACACCGGTTATCGGCTGACCGACGACGGGTCAGAGTTGGTCGCGCGCGCCGAAGAGATGGAGGCCGTCGCGCGCTCCCTCGGCGCCGCACTCCCAAGCGCTCAGGAGGTCTCCGGCACCGTGCGCCTCGCAACGGCAGAGAACCTCGCCACGGCCCTGATCCTGCCCGCACTGCCGCGCTTGCGCCTTGCACATCCAAACTTGGTGCTAGAGGTTCTGACCGACATCGCCACGGTCAACTTGCACCGCCGGGACGCGGATATCGCGCTGCGCATGGTGAAGCCGGATCGCGGCAATGTCTCACTGCAACGTTTGGGGACGCTTGGATACGGGCTTTACGCTGCGCCTGCCTATCTGGAACGGCGCGGCGCGGGCCCCGTAGATCTCGATAAGGACGAAGTAATCGCCTGGGCCGACAGCCACAGCCACCTGCCTGCGGCCCAATGGATCGAGCGCGTGTTACGCGGACGGGCGCCTGCGGGGCTCACCACCTCGTTGGCAGCCCAGGTCGCGGCGTGTTCTGCTGGCGTGGGCCTGGCGGTTCTGCCACATCTCCTTGCGACACCACGCGGGCTGATCTGCTTAGATGCCGATCTCGGCATCGATCAGGGCATTTGGCTGGTGACGCAGAGCGACCTCCTGTCCTCCCGCCGGGTAAAGGTCGTTGCTGAATTCCTGCGAGAGGTCGTCGCAGAAGCGCGCGACACCTTGGAGCGTTAAGATCGGCCCAAAGCAGCCGTTCATCGCTTTCAGGACGCCGCAGTGCGGCGTCCTGAAAGCGGATTGCTCGATCTTTGCACCCAGCATGAAACCAAGCTTCACAATTCAATCGATTTCGACTATTTAATCCACCAACCCAATCGATGGTTTATTCTTTAATGCCGATAGCCGACGAAGAAGAGCTCAAGAAACTGCTTGCGGATGGCGGAATTACCGCGATCTCGATCGACACGAGTATCTTCGATCAGAAACAGCTCAACTTGAACTCGGCGGCAATGCAGGCTACGGCGCGGCTGAAACCGCTTTCTTTCGACTACATGCTGTCGAGCACTGTCGCGAAAGAGGTCGAAAACCACCTCGAAAATGCAGCGCAAGTTGCCTTGCAGAAAGCAAAGAAAGAGGTCGGGAAGGCCCTCTTTGCTTTTGATACCCAGAAACCTACTAGAGATGAAATTCTTGATCAGATTACCGGGGGAAAATCGGCGAGTGAGATAGCTAAAGAGCGTTGGGACAAATATTTGGCCGAAAGCGGTTGCAAGGTCATTGATGATCATTCCCTGGTCGACACATCGACGTTGTTTGACGCCTACTTTTCTGGCGAACCACCCTTTGGCACCGGACGAAAAAAAGACGAGTTTCCAGACGCTCTTGCATTGAACGCTCTCGAATGCGCCGCAGTGGAACGCGGCACTGGAGTCCTTGTCGTGTCGAAGGACGGTGACTGGCGAGCATACTGCGAAAAGTCCGAAAACCTCTACATTGTGCCAGAAATTGAGAAGGCGTTGGCGCTGATACGAAACGCGCCGCCCGTCCTCAAGATGGCGGTTCACACTTGGCTGGTAGAAGAGGGGGACGGTTCAGATGAGGTATTTTCAAACCTTGCGCTGCGCGTAGAAAATCTTGAATTTTCAGCTTCCGCTTATCCGTCGTTTGGTGAGGCAGAAGTCTTCACGTGGGCAGGCGAACTACAGAGCATTGATTGGCCACCAGAGGATGAAATCAATGTTATCGATTTCGAGGATCGTGAGGAAGATCAGGCGGCTCGACTTGTCCTGAGCATGCCTTTGGGATTGGTCGTTAGAGTTATGGTCGAACTCGATTTCTCTGTTTGGGACGGCATCGACAAAGAGTCCGTTAGCATGGGCGGGCGGTGCATCGAAGTTGATGAGGGCATGAGGGTTCGCGCAACAATCACTGTCGACATATACGGCATTGGGACGGATGATCAGGAGATCATCTATCTGGACAGTGAAATTGATGATCCGAAGCACGAAATTGAATTGGGCGAAGTCGATGTCTTTGAACCGGAAGACGCTTGGCTCGATGACGACCAACCCGAAGAATGACCAAGCCGAAGGGCCTTTTCGCACAAAACGGCTGAGGACCGGACACATCGTGAGGATCACATAGTCCGGTGCGACACTGGTGAACCCACACTCCGATATGCGAGATTCCCAAGAGCATTTGGCTCGTAGAGTATCCGCTTATTGGTTTGAGATCGTTGTTGCTCCCACATGCAGCGAAAGTCGGCTTCCCGCCCTCCTCGTCGTGCGGGTGCCAGTTTGAGGGCGAGATATATGGGTGCTGCCCCCGAAGAAAGGTCCGTATGCCCCCCGCACGACAGATGAAGTGGTGAATGACGGTCCACTAATCCCAGTCCGCGAGGTCTTCTTCATCGTCACCGAACAAGACAGCCATAGCGCTTTGCGCCTGCAAAACCCGCTCCCGCCTCAAGCGCTCGCTCTCATAGGATTGGACGATCGGACTCGTCGGAGCGTGCCCATTCAGCAGCCGAGCATACTGGATACCCTCAGCGCCCTGCTCGATGGCGTCGTCGTAGATCAGCGTGCGCGCGATATGCCCGCCAGTTCCCGTGACGATCGACCACATGCGGCTATACCATGCGTAGGTCGCCGGCGTGCCATCGTAGTGCACATAAAGCGGACGTTGCTGCGCAATGAGCATCGCACGCAAAGAACCCAGGTAACGCGGATCGTCGTCTTGCAGGATGAGCGCGTCGATGAACTTGTTCCACCACGGCAACAGCGGAACATCGATTCGGACGCCGGTGCTGCCTGCGGTCTTATTTGCCGTATAGCGAAACCTGTAAGCGTTCCGGTGGGGTTCGTAACTGATCCCCACCCCGAACCGGTGATGCACGAGCACATCAGCTGAGCGCGCGGGGATACCACAGCCCAAGGCAATTGCAGCCGCGCGGTTGCGCATCGCATGACGTATGTGCGGGCAATCAATATTCCCAGCCAACACCAACATGGCTTCAGCGTTTTTGAGCAATTCGGTTCGGGTCCCAGCAGCTTCCGCTTTTGCAAACTTCTCGGCGGCTTGCCGACCCTCTTTTGTGACGAGCACGGAATAAGTTACCGTAAGCTTGTCCCAGAGCTCATCCGGCATTCCATGGGCGCACGCAAAGCGTCGCAGCTCTTCCCAGGTCGAGCGCAGGTAGGCCCATCGAGGGGTGTCGACGTCGTCTTTGAGGCCCCTCTTTCTGGCGCTCTCGCGCTGCCGAGTGATCGATCGGTCTCGCAGATCACTGTAGAGAGCCCGAAGAGCTACCGTGTCCGCAAGGTCTACGGGACATCCGGCACGCTTCGCGGACCAGACGAACATGCCAAGGCGAGATTCCATCCGCGTCATGATCGAGGGGGCGTAGGCCTCTCCAAATCGCAGGCGTCGCAGCGTTCTCTGCCAGTCGTCAGGTAGGTCAGCGAGCGGAACCGAAACCACGCGTTTGAAGGTGCGCGTCGCGCCCTTCGGAACCCCTCGAAACCGTGCTTTACGATCCTGCGCGCTGTGGGCGATCTCGAGATCGTTCAGGAGGTCACTGCCGACCCCAAGGCGCCGCAGCGCTGCAGCGAGTTCTGGGAGGCTATCTGAGGCGACATTATCCAGACGGCACCAGGCCCTTACGTCACCTCCATTCGGATCAGCCAACCGATGTTCGGCGCAGAACCGCATGAACCCCTCCAGGACGCGGATTTCCGTGTCGGAGAGGGCCTCGATTTCAGGATGGTCGAGCAAGACCTGCATATGCGGTCTTTTCAACAAAGCGGCACGACGCGTCATAGGTCGGCCTCCAGTCCGGCGAGAGTTTCCGCCTGCCCTTTGAGGATCAAGCGCTCTTTATCGATCCACGCGTAGTTCTTCGCGCAGACTCCTGGTGTATTGCCCAGCATCTCCGCAGCGAGCGGCAGATTATTCCAGTTGGCGCTGAGAAGCAGCGAGGCGTAGCCGTGCCGCCACTGGTGAAACGTCATTGGCAGGTCTGCGGCCGATGCCGCGCGCTGAAACCAAGCATCAAATGTCTTGTCACAAAGCCTCTTCCCGGCCGTCATAATTGCTGGAAACAAGTAGATGTTCGTTTCGTGGTGCGGGAAAAGCGGCCGGATCTTCTTCAAATACCATGCCATCACCTTCGGGCCACCGAGCGCGGCGACAAGCGGTGTCTTTGGTTCGTCTTTGCCCGACTTTGTCTCATCCGCATACAGCGTGAAGCTGTAGTTCGGATCCTTGGTCGACAGGTTCTGTCGCGAGCCGTAAAGTCTCAAACCGAGAACATTGCCGAGGCGAATAGGCCGACCGGCAACCTCGATCGCGCAGGCGGCGGCAGAGGTGCCAAGTTGTCGAACCCGATTGATCTCCGTCGCTGTAAGCGTTCGGCCCTCCGCAGCGGCAGCATCAAAAATGGCTTCTGCCATCGCCATCATCTTCAAATGCAATCGACGAAATCGCACGCGTTTCGCTTTGTCTTGCACAAGCGCCTGGCACCATTCCTGGTTCTTCTTGGTCATGCCATTGGCGAGTTCGCGCCCCTGCGTCATGATACGGCAATTCTTGATCGCGCGATGTGTTCGTGCGTCGATCAGCTGCGGCGCATCCTGCTCGATCTGCTCCCCGAAGTCATCAGTTTCGGGATTATTCGACCAGAGAATCCGAAGGATGTCGGTGTAATATTGATAGGCAGAGGCATGGCAGATGTGTCCTGGTAGGTGCTCCATTTCCTTTGTTCGCCGCAATGTGGCGTAGAGATGCTCTCGCGCAAACAACCCGGCCAGATCGTCAATCGTTTCGAGATTGGAAATGGGCTTTGTGTAGCCGAGGTCCCGCTCTTCCGGACAATGCGGCAAAGTTCGGATGTGATGACGCAGGGCCGCAAACCAGCGTTGCTTTGTTGTAGGACCAACATCATCGCTGTCGCCACCTGAAACCTCGTCCTTTGCTCCACCTGCGCGCTTAACGAGTTGCGCCAAGTAGATCTCAATATGCGCAGGGATCGCTGCGTGCGACCGGCGGATGGGAAAAACTTCCACAGGTGAATTTGGCAGCACGGCGCCGATCTCAGGGATACAAGCGAAGTCCCGTAAAAAGCTCTGGGCTTTGCGAGCCGCCTTAAGGTCGTGGGCTGTCCCAAAGGACGCTTCGAGGCGATCCAGGATGCCCTCCTCAGCCAATTCATGCGGCAAGACTCCCGCACGTCGCCCTACATCGGCGAGGGTCACGACGGGGCTGGCCGCGGCATGATGCACGATGCCCCCATCCGTAGTGTGCAGTTTGATCGCCACAAGGAGATCAGCCCAGCCGTCCTGCCGCGCCCGCAGCTCCGCTTTCTCGCTGGCAGCACCCGTGGCAATCTCGATGGCTTTGCGACATTGCCGCCGCCACTTCTTGTAGGTTTCCAAATTCTGCGGCAGGTCCGGGCGCGGATGCACGCCTTTCCGCACCTTAGGAAAGGCCCCGTCGAACTCGGCCAGCATATCGCCATGCGCGAAGATCATTGCCAGAGGGCCCCCCCCACAGTGACTCTTCAGCTTCGTCAGATATTGCAGGCGCCACCCTTCCGGGACATCTTTTTTTGCCTTCGCCGGATCCGGCGCTTGGCAAGCAAAGTAATCCCAGACGTCCTGCATATTGCGGACCTCTGATGGGCGTTTCGGCTCAGTCGTCGTTGGTAGCATAAATGGGAAAGTCACTTGGTCTTCTCTCTGCGTAAGTTCCGTTAAAGTCGCTGATTTCCGGTAATGTCGCAGGAAAGGTCATTCTCTGACTCGTTTCCCTGTGCCGGAAAGAAGGGGGAGTTCGACCTTTTTCCGGCTATGTCGCAGGCTTCTGTTTGGGCCCGGCGAACTGTCCGAAAATGGCTTTTTTGGCAGGATCAGCCGAAAGTGGGTCCTCATCGAGGAACGACGAACCTTCCGTCTCTTCGACCCCGCCTTCGACCTGCTCCGGTGCCGGAGTGGTCCAGCCGAGGGCCTTTGGTAGATCGAGCCGGATCTCTTCCTCGGCCCATAGCCGGACTTCGAGCTTGCGAAAGACCCGCGTGCGCGGCCCAAGCGTGATCAATGGAAAAGGGAGAGTTTCACGCCCTTCACGCAGGGCCTTGCTCAAGGTGTCGGATCTTCGACCGAGAGCCTCGGACATCCTCGCGAAGGACATCAGCGGAACGCGCAGCGCGACTTCCAGATCCTCAACACCAGCCAAAAGCACTGATCCAGGATACCTGTCCTTCAACCCCACCAAATGCGCGGGCAGAAGAGCGCCTTCTGTATTGTGAAGGCACCGCCAGATGCGACGCCAAGGGTAATGCCGCCCCTCGGGCTCGAGACCGAATGACTTGGCGATTTTGGGCGCGTTCTTGCGATCAACACCGATATGATAAGCCAATTGCGCAGAAGTCAGCTGGCAGCCGCTTGCCAGCGCTCCGTCCAGTTCAGCTCTCCGTTCCGTTGATAGTGTTGTTGGCATGACCCGCATCTCCTGAATTCGGAGAGGAGATGGGGCCGAATTTTGTCACTCGATAGGAAAACAGGCCATGTCGTCGAGTGACGCACTATGGAAGGCTGTCGCCTTGGGTTTGACGGCAATGCTCGTTCAGGACCTTCTTCGCCCGCGACTTGTATTGCCGCCATGTCGCTGGTTTTGTCGCTTCCGGCACGTTCGCCCACAGGCCCTCCCAAATCGCGGAGCTAAGCAGGTCTTCCGGCCCGGCGTCGGTCACGCCCTGCGCGCGCATAGCCCCCCACAAAGCGCAAAGGGCGCTCCGATCAGTTCGACGCGTGAGCATTGCCTCCAAACGATCAGGCAAGCGCTCCGGAAGCGCGGTTGTGGCATAAGGCAGGAGCACGCGTTTTGTGCGAAGGAGGTATTGTGCCCAGCTCGCCGCCCCTACCCCGGTCGTCGATTGCGGGAGCGCCGCGATCCGGTCCCACGTTTGAGGTTCAAGAAGATCGTCTGCCGAGGGATCAGCGGGAAGTTCAACGGCGCCCGAAACGAAAATCGCCTGCCATACTTGGGGCAGCCCCGTCTTCGAGGTCTCCTTACCGGAGAGGTAGCCGGACAGCGTCGGCGGAAGCGGACACAGCGGTCGGCCCTGACGGTCGTAGGTCGGTGGCGCCCCGATCCGCTCTGCCGGCAGCACGCCCGCTTCCAGAACGTCCGGGATATCGAATAGCTCGTTGAACACTGTCGCAGCGCGGCGCAAGGATTGCCGCGCCAGCCCCCCCGCCAACTCGGCGTCGAGAGACCAGACCCAGTCCGTTTGGATATCCGACGGTGCAAGGCCTGCATCGAGAGCCGCCCGCCGCAGCGCATACAGCGCGTTCTCGATATCATGATCTCGGCCTGCCCGGCGGATCAATACTCGAAGCTGTTCCCAAGGACCGTCTATGAGCCCCAGACCTAATAGGACGCGCGTCACTTGAAGATGGGCCAGTTCGTAGGTCTCTTTGCTTGGAAGAGCCATCTTTATCGTCATAGCCAGCTCCTCGAAGTCTTGCGGAAACCGCTCTTCGAATTCAGTCAAGCGCACCTGGTCAAGGCCACCGCCAGCGCAACCGATCATATAGATGGCGCCGCGCGCTTGCGGCCAGTTGTTTACGAAGGGCGCGCCGGACAAAGCTGCGGCGTTTCCTCGAGTGATGATATCTGCGAGTGTATCCATCTCTCAGAGATTGGTCTTGCTGGCATTTGTCGGAAAGGCGTGGATACCGCGGGGGCGCAAGATCGCTCGGGCAGCTTACGTCGAAAGCAGTTGCCATGGTCCGCGAGCCGCCAAATGCGCCGAGCGAGGCCGCTCTATCGCTGCCTGTCTGTCTTTCTCGGCCGTGTTGGGGCTCGCTTGAAGAGTTCGGTCAGACGCTTGAACAAGCCTTGGGGCCACCAGACCGCATATGCTGAATTGCCAACCACACTGCCCTTTTGCAAACGATGCGAAAACGCGCCGCGCGTGCGATGTCAGAGCCCTGCCATCAGGACCGCAACAGGCCCTGGCGCGCCGCCTGCAATCAACCAATCGCGCGGAGGCATGCCATCAGTTTCATCCTGAGGCAGGGTCATCATGCGATGCACAGTCAAGGCAGATGGCTTTCCCCTCACGTATTCCATGAGGCGCTCCCAGTGCGGCAGTTCTCCGTCTTGCGCGAGCTGGAATACCGGCACCGTCACTACGCCGTCCGTCGGTCGCTCGACAGTGACAAGCGTGCCTCGGGCAATGCGCTGCTGAACGGCCTCGACAGAACACCCCATGTGCTCCGCTGCCTCCTCAAGCGGCACCGCAGTCGCGAGCATCTCAGCGCGTGATTTCAGACCGTCCTGCACAGGCGATGACGCAAGCTTCTCCGCTGCCGTCATCGGTTCAAGCTGCGTGACCCCGAAGCCCGCAAGATTCTCCCGTTCTTCAGCCGTCAATGTCATCGGTTTGGCGTCTTCGCCGCTTTGCCCCCGGACGATATCGGCAACCAAGCGCAACGCGATGGAAGCCAGGTCTCGTCTCGCGTCGTCTACAAAGGCCGCGTTCAACGCTTCAATGTCAGCAACCAGAGCAGCCGCTTCCTCGTCGCCAAGGCCTTCCGTTTGAACTTTGAAAACAGGCATCTTGGCCTTCCCAAGGTTGTGTCAGTCCAAACCTACGCGCATCAGTGAGGAATTGGAATTGCGACAGCGCCAAACCTTCAAGCCATTTCGGGTGACGCTTGGGAGCTGGACCGTAGAATGTGCGACAGCGACGAAGGCACGTCGTCATCAGTGCGGACTTCCGAGCCGCGTTTCCCAGAACGACGGAGTTCACCTCTCAAAAGCAAGACAGCTCCGACCTGCATCTTTATAATTTTCCTGATCGGGATACTCCCGCGCTCTTCATCTGTTGCCCGCCTCCGAATTGAAATAGGGACGTTTCGCCGGTGGCCCAAACGGGTCAATCAAGAACTTACGCCGAGGCTGCGGCATACATCGCAGGTGGCCATTCCGCCCCTTTCATATAGATTCTCTTGATTCTAAGATTCAGAGGGGCATTTCGGCCTTTAATTTCAAAGTTTTACCGGGCGATAGGTCGAGAAAAACCAGAGGAAGGTCGAGAAATACCAGAGGAAGGTCGAGAAAAACCAGAAACCGGTCGAGAAAAACCAGAAACTGGTCGAGAAATACCAGAGACAGGTCGCACTTTCTCGGAAGCAGAAGGCAGCTCTTTAGAACCGAACGTGCGCACCTCACAAATGATGTTCCTGCAGGCATCTTCCGGACGCATGCCTGCCGTCCTATGACGGTCAGCGAAACCGGAACATTTTGGCGGTGCCAAGAATGATCCTATTTACACTCCAGCCATCTGCACGCCCTGCCCTGACGCCCAACTTGAAGTAAAATGAGCCCCGGCCAAGAAACGTTACCTATGATTTTGTTTAACCAGGCGATCCCTACACAGGCGGTGGATCCGTCGCCGCACATTCGGATCCGAAAAATCGATGACACCGATGAAGGGTGATGAAAGACGCAGACGATACATCCGCTCAGAGCGCTCGCACAGAAGCCTCGCGACGATGTCTGCGTCCCGCCTCAAAATTTGACGCCACTCCTCGGCAGCCGATAGTTCACGCTGCGACGGCTCTCCCATCCGTATGCGCGCTCGCTTCAACAGCTCAGGCCGCATCCTGATTTGCCGTGCGATCAGGCGGTGCATCATCAACTTTGCTCGATCGTTTATCGCTTCGCTCATTCCGCCGACCATCTGCCTGCCTCTCCTACGAGAAAACCTTTGTCAGTAGCGGCAAAACCTCAAGCAGAAACAGTAGGCTCACCGATAAGAACCGGCGCGACTGCTTACCCGAAGCCCGCGGGCACGCTCTAATGTCGTATCACCCTACAGGCCCTGTTCCCTCACGGCACACATTCGAATTGTTATCCCCTCGCTCATGGACAATGATCGTTTCGGGGCGACGAACCCTTTAGGCTGCGCTCGATCTCAGATTACATTTTTGAATTAGGTGCCCCTGTGAAAGCGACCGAAGCCGGCCTCCTCCAGTTCCTTAGAGCCGCCCCAAGATTTGTCATTCCGATCTATCAAAGAACCTATTCCTGGACCGAGAAAGAATGCACCCAGCTGTGGGATGATGTTTATCGAGCTGGATCGGAAGACGGTATCGATGTGCACTTCATCGGCTCCATCGTCTACATTGAAGATGGGCTGTCTAACAACACGAAGCGCGCTCCAAACCTGGTCATCGATGGTCAGCAGCGCCTGACCACCATCACATTGCTACTGGCGGCCCTCGCCGACACTGTGGGTGATGGCGAGCCTGTAGAGGGCTTCTCGGCTGACGAAATCCGAGAGACACTCCTGACCAACCACCGACGCAGTGGTGATGAGTTTTACAAGCTGTTGCTGACCCGCACCGACCGTGACACCTTGAAAGCCATCGTCGGTCAGCATGATTACCCCGCACCAAAATCCGACCGCATCGTCGAAAACTATGACGCGTTCAAGAACCGCCTGGCGGCAGGAGAGGCTGTCGTCGAGACGATCTGCAAGGGGCTCGGCAAGCTGATCATGGTGGATATCGCGCTGAGCCGCGAACATGATAATCCCCAGCTCATCTTCGAAAGTATGAACTCGACCGGGCGCGAGCTCAGTCAGGCAGACCTTATCCGGAACTTCATTCTCATGGGGCTTGAGCCGGACTACCAGACAAGGCTCTACGAGCATTACTGGCACCCCATGGAGCAAGATTTCGGCCAGGCCGCCTATACGGCCCATTTTGACAGCTTCATGCGCCATTATCTGACGGTCCGCACAGGCAATATTCCCCGATTGGGAGATGTCTATGAGGCCTACAAAGCTTATGCACGCCAAGTGCAGTCCAGAGGCGGCACGATAGAGGATCTGGTCAAGGAGGTCCGCAGCTATGCACGCTTCTACTGTGTCATCGCGCTTGGCCACCAAACCGACCCGAAGCTGGCCGAGGCATTCCAAGATATCCGCGAGCTAAAGGTCGACGTGGCCTATCCCTTCTTGCTTGAGGTCTTCGATGATTTCGATAACGGGCGCCTGACTTGTGAAGAATTCCACGAGGTGCTGCGTATGGTGGAGGCATATGTTTTCCGTCGTGCGATCTGCTCCATTCCGACCAACTCGCTGAACAAAACCTTTGCCAACTTCGCGCGCTCCATCGACAAGGCGGACTACCTCAGCAGTGTCCGGACCTACTTCTTTGGCATGAAGTCTTATCGGCGCTTCCCGCGCGATGAAGAGTTTATCCAAGAACTGAAGACCCGGGACCTCTACAACTTCCCGCCACGCAGCTACTGGCTTCGCCGCTTTGAAAATCATGGCCGCAAAGAGCGCGTGCATGTGGATGATTACACGATCGAACATATCCTGCCCCAAGACCCTAACCTTTCCGCCGAGTGGCAGGCTGAGCTTGGTCCTGAGGCTGAACAGGTCCAGGAGCGCTGGCTGCACACTCTCGGCAACCTGACCCTTACCGGCTATAATCCCGAATACAGAAACCACCCGTTCCGCAAGAAGCGCGACATGGAGAATGGCTTCAAGCACAGCCCGCTCCGCGTGAATGACGGCCTTGGCGCGACTGAGGCATGGAACGAGGAAGCCATTCAGGCGCGCGCCGCAAAGCTGGCAAAGGAAGCGACAAAAGTCTGGGCAGCACCAGTGCTAACGGATGCCGAACTCGATGCCATGAACGTGGCGAAGGATGTGCCGACGACGGGATACACGATCCAAGATCATCACCACCTATCAGGGGGCCACAGCAGAGAACTGTTCGACGCTTTTGAGCAGCGGCTCCTTGCCCTCGATCCCTGTGTTTCCCGCGAATTCCTAAAGCTCTATGTCGCCTTTAAGGCCGAAACAAACTTTGCGGATGTCGTGCCCCAAGCGAAAGGCCTGCGCATCTCGCTCAATATCGAGCCCTACGACATCAACGATCCGCAAGGAATGGTTGAAGACGTGACGGGCGTTGGCCGGTGGGGCAACGGCAACTCGGAGGTCCGGCTGAACAAGATGGAAGACCTTGCTTACGTCGTCGGCTTGGCACGACAAGCGTTGGAGCGTCAGATGGACCAAGCCGAAGCAGCGTGAAAGCGCTGCCGAGATTACTCTGAAATCGGCACAAAGCCCAGAAACTTGGCTGGCACAGAGGCTGTCAGCCAGACACCGTTGTCGGCAACCAAGAACTCGTGACCCTCAGTCACCATGGCCTCACAATCCACAGACAAGACCACGGCCTTGCCGTGGCGGCCGCCAACGCGTGTCGCAGTCTCAACGTCGGAACTCAGATGAACGAGCTGCCGTCCTCCGGGAACCAAGCCTTCCACGAAAATTGGATCGAGATAGTGCCTGGCGGTGCCGTGATAGAGAACGGGCGGAGGCAGCTGTGGCGACAAACCAAGATCAACTGGAACCGAATGCCCTTGCGCCGCGCGAATACGTTTTTTGTCATCCGACAGCGTGAAACGGCTCTTGTTGTCCTCACCGACGATCGCTTCAAGTTCCGCCAATGAGATAGCCTGCCCCTGCCGCTTCATGGCACGCAGCAGAAGCGGAACATCCGTCCAACCGGCAGCATCGAGCTGGATACCGATTTTTTCCGGCTCATGCCTAAGCACGAGCGTAAGCAGGCGACTGGGGCTCGGCATGAAGGGCCTCCTCGGGGCTGGCAGGTAGCATTGGCGCGGAGCACCGACCTTAAGCCAGCCACGCGAAGCAAGGTCAATTGAACAAGGCCAGAATCACCTTCACGTGCACTCGTTGATATGTTTCAGGCCGAAGCATGGCCTGCCATCTGCAGCTCGAAGGGCGGGAAGCGGTCGTTCGTTGCGCTTGCACTCAACGAGGCAATCAAGGCTCAAAGACATGGGTGTTGCAGTCGGACGGTGAGCAGGTTGGACGATCATCGTCGTGGCCCGAAAAGGTTTAGAAACGCCTTCAGTCGTCGGTTGAATACCACCCAAATTTTCTTTCGCTAAAGGTCGGGCCCGATCCTACTTCCAAGGTATTCGCGTTTTTCCGCACTTGCAGGAAATAGTTTTCTCGCCGGGGACTTCAATCTTCGCCGAAATGTAGCGATCGCATTCGGCACACGTGAAGAGTTCGGTAAGCTTCTCAATGTCCTCCAAGAGCACATCGATATCTTCGCCAACTATCTTGTCCTTGTTGTCGTGCGACACGAGATTGGCTACGAGCGCGGACCCGGCCAGATCAGAAAATACAGCATGCTTTTTGAGATCGGGAGACTTGTCGCCGAGCGTAGATCGAAGCTGGCCAATTAGCTCGTCGGCCATGCGCTTTTCATTCCACTCATTGAAACGAAAGGCTACTTTGACCTCCAATGAGGCGCAGATCTCTTTGAGCACTAACTCCAGTAGTTTACGCAGATCATTGGTAACATCATCCTTCCCCTTCTTCTGCGCGATGATCTCTTTGAGGTTGGCCGGGGAGTCGTCTAACACAATGCCGTTTGGGCCGTCCGCACAAACTTCATGAAATTTCCAGCCGTGCTGGGCCATCTCCTTCTTGATGATTTCGAACCAGACATTCTCGTGGGTCAGAATGATAATCTGCCAGTCAGAAAATTCGTCCCGCAGCAGGCGCAGCAACCGGCGCCGGTGGGAAGTGTCGAAGCTGGTGACAATGTCATCGAGCACCAGAAATTTCGCTTGCTTATTGAAGATGCGGGCATTGGCGAGGAATAGCACCACACCCAGAGAATTCAGATGGCTTTCGCTCAAATATTTCCGGGGCGGCTGAACCTCGTGGCCGTGGAAAGCATACTGAAACTCGACCCCTTCCTCGCCCACCATCGTCAGTCGAACGTTATCGACGCTCTCATCGGGGTGGAGCTTGGCATAGAATTTCCCGACATCGGCACTGATCGTATCAAGAACCGATTGAAGGGCCGCGTTCTGGACCTTAATGAAACGTTCAAAGATCGCATCAAGCGTCAGTATTTGTGCTTCATAGGCATCGATGACACGCTGTGCACGTTCATAATCGCGGACTTGGCTCTCCAGCATCCGGAGTGTCGATAGCGCGGTTGCAACGTTCTGTTCCTGCTCGCTAAGTCCGAGTTTGCCCGCCTCTTCTTCAGCTTTGGCCGCAGCAGTTTCACAGCAATGTTGGAGACGTGCAATGCCATCTTCGAAGCCATCGGGAGCTCCGTAGACAGAAAGGCCTTCGTAGGCAGCCGTGATGCCTTGATGTGCCGCTCGCAAGAGCTTCCGCGCCGTCGTGGTTTCGGCCATCAGATCATCGAAGCCTGTGAGGTCGTTGTATGTCTCACCGATAGCCTTGGCCTGGATTCCAATGGAGAGGATAGCCTGTAGCACCGAGTCCTTCTGAGCCTTGGCGTTTTCGAGGCGCTCCTGAATTTCGCTCATGTCTTCGATGCGTTTGGCAACTTCGCCCCGCAAGAGGCCAAGCTCGTAAGCGCTCAAGCAGAATGGACAGGCATCATCGACATAGTCCTCGGATTCAATGACGGCGCTCCCTTTGCCCAGAAAGTCACTCAGCCGGAGCTGGTTTACGCTCTCGCTCTCCTTGGCGAGTGCATTGTAGCTGGTGACGAAAGCTTCGGTGTCTGGGGCGAAGGTGGTGATCTCGGCGGCCAAGGCGCTGCACGCTTTGACGAGTTGATCCAGGCGCTGCGCTTTCTTGATCTTTTCTTCACTGTTGCCGAGGGCGTTCAACTCTTTCACGGCTTCTGCGAAGGTGGCCTGATCCGTAATTTCAGTGCCGATTTTGAAAGGCGCGGCAATGTTTTGAGCAATGGTCAGGAATGCTTGCCGATCCGGCACGATCTGGCCGACGCCACGGACCATGTCGCCTTCCAGAGTAACAGAATGTGACTTTGCTCCGGTGTAGGTTGACTCGCGTTTGAGCGCATTGAGCGTGCCCTGGATCGCATCCCGGAATTTGTTTATCTCTTCATAGCCGATGATATCGGCGATGGCCTTGCGCTTTGCGCCTTTTTGCTGGTCAAGGAAGGCGACAATATCGGCATGACGAAGAATGATACGGTCGTCCTGAAGCCCTTCGACAACGCGACGAGTGTTGTCGTTGGCCAAGTCAGTGCTTGTCTTCAGAGCGGAAGAGAGGCGTTTTTCGCCTGCGAGGCTATCTCCAACAAATTCTACCGCAACCGTGATGTCATCGCCTTCCGCGATCAGGACGTGGCGCAGGGCCTCCTGTTTGCAGTCTTCACGCCAGAGATGGCCGACACGGTCGGTCAGAAACCACTCCAGCGCGTCGGTGATGGTGCTCTTCCCGGCGGCATTCTCTCCAAAGATGGCAAGGCTTCTGCTCTTGTTGGTGAAATCGAGCGGCAGCGCGAAGCGCGCCCCGCGAAACCCCGAGACGGAGAGCTTGCGCAGCTTGGTCATGATCTGCTTTCGCGTTGCCTGCCACCTTCTTTGAGTGCCGCCTTGCGAGCCTCGTCGAGCTTGCGCAGGAGGTTGGTGCGGGTGAGCTTGTCGTCGCCGCGCAGGCCAGCAATGACCGCAATGGTGGCTTGGTCAAGGCTCTCATCTTGCGCCTGTTCGCCCATGAAGGCTGCCAGCACCTCGCTGGCGGACTGAATTTTCTCGATAGCCATCAATCAACGGCTCCATTAAGGATTTGTATATGAATATAATTTTCACACGAACCTACAATTTTCGTGAGCAAGAGGTCAAGTTCGTTCAGGGCGTGGCGGGCATCTACTTCATCTTTCTAACCGAACTGCGCATTGCCTACCCGTTTCGACCCTCGCGCTTGATCTATATTGGGATGAGCGAGTCAAAGCAGAATAGTATTGCGATGCGCTTGCGGGGGCACCTCACAGGGCAGTCGGGTAATTTGGGGATTTCGAATTACGCCAATACCCACAGAGTGAAGTTCACCACCTACTCATCAGAAGTTTTACGCAACTACGGCAATGACAACCTATTTGACGTCGAAAGTTTCTTCTTGAGCGATTTCCTAAGAATGCATGGCGCCTTCCCAATCTGTAACGGCCAAGCCGGGCACCAGCTCTCAGCGCCAGAGAAAAAGATTTTGGCTCGTGTTGAATGGAATTTCTTCTGGTAACCGACATGACCCATTCAAAGCGCACCGTAACGGAACGCAAATAATGAACGTCGTCAAAAGATTGCTTCCACGCAACATTTTGGATGCGGCTCAAGGTTCGGTTAGGGCCGCTCTCGACACCAGGCGTCTTGCCGCGTTCCGGTCAGCGATGCGAAGTTTGCCAACATGGCAAGGTGAATGGGGCGCAAGGTCTAAGTAAGGCAACCCGCCCTTCCTGCATGGCACGTCCAATTCTGGGCTTGTTTTCTCAGTATCATTCTCATCGGAACGCACATACGCGTATACTTCTCCCTGAGCCGCACGGGCAAAAGTCATCCCTCGAGAAAACATTTTTTTGTCTTTTCACCACCTTGTGTGCGCATTTTTGGTTAACGCGTTCTATCTTGTTCAATAGAATCCCATATTGCAGCGTTACCCTTTCAGCCTCTCGTGCCAGCATTGTTCCGAAGGCGTAAGCCTTTGAGAACAGGATGAAGAAGTCGCTGTCGTCGCTTGATGTTACCAATGGGTTTTCATTGTATTCCGTCATGTAGGCAAGTTGACCGCCCTGCGTTCTTACTATGCGTTTTTTCCTGGTGGTCGCCAAGTTGTCACCGATATTTGGGTGAACAAACTCGCAGCAGAAATTATAGAATGGACGTATCCCCTTGTAACTTTCCTCTTTCTGAAGTCTATCGATCTGATTGAGGATATTTCTCGCTGAAAGATCCACCCGAGTTTCGGCGGCATCATGAAGGTAATCTGTCTTCGAAGGCATTTCCGGAAAATCGACGACCTGAAGATCCGACCAGCTGAACCTTGTTCCAATTAACGGCCAAATAGACTCTCGCACCTCAAGCAAGTCACCAAATGATTTTATTTCCGGTAGGCTGGTCTTGTGCGCAATCTTTCTGAGAGATGCTTCCAGGACTGCAAGTCTCTCAACGATAGAGCGAAAGCAGTTGAGCTCTTCATGAAGAGAAAGCGTGCCATAAGAAAGGCTCTCAATGCTTGAGGAGAGAGCCAGGACTTTTGGTGTGATTGCCATGCACGCTTGGCTGTATATCTTGCCATTCTCTCGGGCAATCCGCCTAACTTGATCAGTGGTTAAATTTGCATTGTGAGCCTGGTCAACCGGAGTGCCGAATACGCTGTTTTCTAACCCCTTGTCCATTTGCCAAATAAATGTATTGCGGTGCGCGTCTACTTGCTTCCGAACAACAGGAAAAACTCTCAAACACTCCGCCTGGAGAGCCGAGCGAGCCTCCATTAAACCTACTTTTTCATCACCACTCACAGAACATCCTTTGGGTAGTTTCCGGGAGCCCAGTTCTTCTGGAATCCGAAGGTGTAGTCAACGCACGCTTCCAACTGTCGCTCATACAGTCGCGTTCCTGTCAAGTTCTTCAACTCGAGCGAGAACAAGTTGGCCCTAAAAACTATGGTGTAGCGCCGATCCTTACAGATATCTCCGACGCAGCGCATGGCCGCTGTTTGACCTCCTACGGGCGCCTCACCAAGGGCAGGTAGCAGAAGTCGAGCGCGTGCAGCGAAGGTCCGGAAGGTCCGCGCAATAGCAATCCAATCGCGCAAATTCTGCGCGACTCGTAAATGACCGGTTTGGCTGCGCCGCAGCGCGGCGACAGTCTCAGCTTTGAACGTCAGGTTTGGGCCGATCGCGCTCTCGACAGGCTATCGCTTTTCCGCGGTCAAACTCTTCGGAAGCCCCTCACTCCACTTCCGCAGCTCATCCAGAAAACCCAAGGCTGTGCGCCCGAAATCAGTGATTTCGTAGACGACAGTGATCGGGGCGGTGTCGCAGACCTCGCGCCTGACCAGCCCCTGGTCTTCGAGTTGCCGCAAGCGTTCCGTGATCATTTTCTTCGACGCGCCGCCGATCATCCGGGCGAGGTCGTTGAACCGCACCGGCCCATCCTTGACGTGCCAGAGGATGGAGCCGGTCCATTTGCCTCCGATGATCCGCATGCCACGCTCGATAGCGCAGGGCTCGGTGCAGGCATTGGCCGCGCTCCGTCGGCCGGCACCGTCTACTTCGATCTTTGCATCCATCGTTTTACGCTCCGCTGATCCGCGCCTGATTAGGTTACTAAAAGTATACTGGTTGTTTTTACTTCCCACCACGATCATTTCATCCCGGACCCCGCCGAAGTCAAGCGGGCGCAGCAACGATGGAAGAGACGACATGACCAAGATCCACATACTGAACGGCGCGCAGCCTTATGAATTTGCCCCCGGTAAACTCAACAAGACGCTCGCGGAGCGCGCCAAAGCTACACTCGAAGCGCAGGGGCACGAGGTCCGCCTGACCACTGTCGCAGCCGGTTATGATGTGCAGGCCGAGGTGGACAGCCACCTGTGGGCGGACGTGGTCGTCTTACAGTTCCCGGTGAACTGGATGGGCGTGCCGTGGTCCTTCAAGAAATACATGGATGAGGTCTACACGGTCGGTATGGGCGGACAGCTCAGCAACGGCGACGGACGCAGCGCAGCCGCACCGAAGGCGAATTACGGCATGGGCGGCAAGCTGGCAGGCACGCGTTACATTATCTCAGCCACGCTGAACGCCCCGGCTGAAGCCTTCGACGACCCGGCAGAGCCGTTCTTCGGGGGCATGTCTCTGGATGACCTCCTGCGTCCGGTCCATCTGAACGCCAGGTTCTTTGGCATGACGCCGCTGCCGACCTTCGGGGCCTTCGACGTGATGAAGAACCCCGACGTGGCCTCCGACCTCGCTCGGTTCGACGCCCATCTTGCCACGACATTCGGGGAGCTCGCCAATGACGCGGCCTGATATCGTTCTCTATATCGCCAACACCATGAACGGGTGGAAGCCCCTGATTTTCCTGCACGAAACGCAGATCGACTACGAGCTGGTGCCGATCGACTTCGGGAAGAAGGAGCAGAAAGCGCCCGATTACCTGCGCCTGAATCCAAACGGGCGCATTCCGACTATCGTGGATCGCGGCGCGGATGATTTCGCAGTATTCGAGAGCGGCGCGATCTTGTGGTATCTTGCCGAGAAATACGACCGGTTCCTCAGCCACGACCGCAAGGAGCGCTCGGAAACGCTGCAATGGCTGATGTTCCAGATGGGTGGGATCGGCCCGATGATGGGCCAGGCGATGTTCTTCCAGCGGATCGCCAAGCCAAATGGCGACGAGGTGCCCTATGCTATCGACCGCTACGTGACCGAAAGCCGCCGCCTGCTGGAGGTGCTGGACACGCGGCTTGCCGGGCGCGACTGGCTGGTAGGTGATGCGATGTCCATCGCGGATATCGCGACCTACCCCTGGGCGCGCAGCTACTTCTGGGCCACGGTGAGCGTCGACGGGTTGCCGAACCTGCAAGCGTGGTTCGACCGCATCGACGCCAAGCCCCGAGTCCAGGAGGCGCTGCAACTGCCGGAGCCGCGACCGTCGGCGTTCGGTCAGGGCGACACGGATGCCGCGGCTGCAGAGAATGCAGCCAGGTTCCGCTGAACACCTGACGCGCTGTCTTTCGATTTGGTCCGGACAGCGCGTCACATCCCGGTTAGTGGATTCAGATATCCTTCGGCGCGAAGCGAGCGCAACTCTAAGCCATTACAGAGCAACCCTTCAGCCTCCCCCGCAACGCGAAAGGTCCTCCGCAATCTCTGCTCCGCGCCCGACCGGTTTGCGGGGCTGTCAGGTGCTGCGTCGGGCGGTTCACTTCGGCTTTATTAATGTCCTCTTGTGCACCTCTTGACCGTATGCACATACTTGAGCAACAACGTGTGCACACCGTCGGACTCGGCGTGGAATCGAAAGAAAAATCGTTAGGATTCAATTGGCTTTACGGCAAGGGTCGCCCCCCTTCCGCCGGAGCCAAAATCCCCCGACAGCGACGATTCCGCCTGCCACGGCGCGGGTTTGGTGTTTCCCAGTTTCCATAAGCCCGGCCATTTCCCGGCGAAGGGCGCAGAGTCGGGCTTTGCATTGGTCTGAAGATCGATCTCGTGTCGCGTGTCCGCGGTGTGCCTGTCAAATCATCTTGTCCATCACCTCTCGATCGGTCCCAATTGCGGGATCGCCCTGCACCGCTGCCCGGAAACCGGGCAGGAGGGCCGATCTGATATCGTCAAGTGAAAAATTTATTTGAGCGCTCAAAAAAACTTGTTAAGCTGGTGTAAACATCAACCCGGAGTTTGCCATGACGTCCCCTGCCGCACAGGCCAAAGACCTGCCGAATGATCATGACCGCAAGGGTCTGCCCGCGTGGAGTTACTTCAACACCGAGATGCTCGAGATGGAAAAGGATCTCCTGTTCCGCTCTCACTGGCAGCTGGTCTGCCATGCCAACGACCTGCCGGAATCGGGCGATTTCGTCACGCTTGACTGCGTGGGCGAGCGCGCGCTGGTCATCCGGGGCAAGGACGGGGAGCTGCGGGCCTTTCACAACCTGTGCCGGCACCGGGGGTCGCGGGTCGTCGCCGCGGAACAGGGCAATTGCAAGAACGCGATCATCTGCCCCTTCCACGGCTGGGTCTACAACCTCGACGGCACGCTGCGCGGCGCGGCACAGCCCGACAAGCTGCCGGAACTCGATTCGGTCGCTTTCGGGCTCAAGGCGATCGAGCTGGACACGTGGCGCGGTTTCGTTTTCGTGCGGTTCCGTCCCGGCCCCCAGCCCGCGATCTCGGAAGTGCTGGCGCGGTTCGACGAGGAGATCGACCAGTACGACCTGGAGGGGCTGATGCCCTCGGGCGAAGGCTTCTATGCCGATGTGGCGGAAGTGAACTGGAAGTGCGTGCGCGACGTGGACAACGAAGGCTATCACGTGCCGATGGCCCATCCCGGGCTTCAGGATCTCTTCGGCTCCAACTATTACGACGAGGATTTCGAGAACGGCGCCTCGCGGTCCTACTCGGAGTTTCGCGAGGCCGATCACCGGCTCTGGAGCGTGCGGGCATATACGTCCATCCTGCAGGCGCCGCCGGAACTGGACGAAAGCCACGCCAAGGCCTGGCTCTATATCGGGCTCTTTCCCAATTGCGTGCTTGGCATTTATCCGGATTGTGTCAAATTCTACCAGGAATTCCCGATTGAATTTGGCAAGACCATGCAGCGTGGCACCACCTACCGACTGGGCAAGGAAGACCGTCGCATGCGGCTGGCGCGCTACCTGAGCAGCAGGATCGACCGCCTGACCTCGGAAGAGGACGAGGAACTGGTCCGCTGGTCCTGGGAGGCCGCATTCTCGAGCGGGTACGACGGGGTGTTCCTGTCGGATCTCGAGAACACGGTGCGCAGCTATCACGACTGCCTGCGCGAGCATTTCCCCGTCCTGAACGAGGATGAGCCGCCCAAGGGGACGGTGGCCGCGCGCAACGCGGAACTGCTGGCCGGAAAGGTCGCGGCCGAATGAGCGGTGATGCCGCCCCCGGCAGGAGCGCTGGCTGATGGCGTGGCGCTTTGACAGGGAAGCGGTGCAGGGCCTCAGGCTGATCAGCCCGACGTTCGCCTATGTGCTGGTGATGCTGGCCGCGCCCTTGCTGATGGTAATCACCTTCAGCTTCTGGACGCAGGACTACCTGACCATCGACATGACGCCGACGCTGGACAACTACCGCGAGGCGTGGACGAAGCCGATCTACCAGGTGCTGATGTGGCGATCGCTGAAGATTTCGCTCATCGTGACGGCGGTGACCGTGATCCTCGCCTTTCCGATCGCCTATTTCCTGTCCTTCCATGTGCAGAAGCGCAAGGCGCTGTGGCTGTTCCTCATCACCGTCCCCTTCTGGACAAGCTACCTGCTCCGGGTTTTCCTGTGGAAGGTGATCCTGGGGTACAACGGCGTGTTCAACACCACGCTGATGGGCCTCGGCTTCATCGAGGAGCCGCTGACCTTCATCCTCTACAACCTGAACGCGGTGGTCATCACGCTGGCCCATGCCTGGGCGCCCTTCGCGATCCTGCCGATCTTCGTGGCGCTGGAAAAGATCGACCGGTCGCTTCTGGAAGCTGCCACCGACCTCGGCGACAGCCCGATGCGCCGCTTCTTCCGCATCACCCTGCCGCTGGCGATGCCGGGCATCGTCGCCTCGACGCTGATCGTGCTGATCCCAACGGTGGGTGATTTCATCACGCCGCGGCTCGTGGGCGGGACCGACGGGCTGATGATCTCGAACATGATCCAGATCCAGTTCGGCAAGGCGAACAATGCGCCGCTCGGCGCGGCCCTGGCGGTGTCGGCGATGGTGGTGATCGGCCTGATCAGCGCCGCGATCTTCTTCGGCGGCAAGAAACTGGGGGGACGCGTGCGATGAAATGGCTCTCCGTGCGTTGGCTGACCGTCTACGCGGTCGTCTACATGATCTTTCTCTACGCGCCGGTGATCCTGTTGCCGCTCTTCGCGTTCAATACCTCGACGATCATCGCCTTTCCGCTTTCGGGCTTCACCACCGAGTGGTTCGTGGGCCTGTGGTACACCGAAACCCTGCACACCGCGCTTGGCAATTCCATGATCGTGGGTCTGACCACCGCGGTTCTCAGCACCCTGCTGGGGGCGTTCGCCGCCCGCGCTTCGGCCCGGTTCGTCTTTCCCGGCAAGACCGGGATCGTGGGGCTGATCATGCTGCCGCTGGTCCTGCCCGAGATCATCGTGGCGGTGGCCCTGCTGGTGATGCTGAACCAGCTGGGCATGCCCCTGTCGCTCTGGACCGTGGTCGGGGGCCACGTGCTGATCTGCACGCCCTTCTCCATCGCGATCCTGAGTTCCGCCTACCGCGGCCTCGACCGTGAACTGGAGGAAGCCTCCTTCGATCTGGGGGAATCCCGTTGGGGCACCTTCCGGCGGGTCACTCTGCCCCTCGTGCTGCCCGGCGTGATCTCCAGCCTGCTGATCACCTTCACCATCAGCCTCGACGAATTCATCATCGCCTTCTTCCTGACCGGCACCGACGTGACCCTGCCGGTCTACATCTGGAGCCAGCTGCGGTTCCCGGCCAAGCTGCCGTCGGTCATGGCACTCGGCACGCTGCTGTTGGCGGTTTCCGTGCTGCTGCTGATCGCGGCGGAGGCGCTTCGGCGCCGGTCGGCGGCGCGACAGGGCGTCGACACCACGCTGGCGGGGGTCTGAACCATGAGCGGAAAGACAGACATGAACGACGACAAGACCCCCATGATCGCGATCCGGGACGTGGTCAAGAAATTCGGCACCTTTACCGCGCTGCACGGCATCACGGCGGATATCCGCGAGGGAGAGTTCTTTTCCCTGCTCGGCCCGTCCGGCTGCGGCAAGACCACTCTCCTGCGGACCATCGCCGGGTTCGAACCGGTGACCAGCGGTTCGGTCGCCATCGGCGGCAAGGACATGGAAGGCATTCCCGCCAACAGGCGCCCGACCAACATGGTGTTCCAGAGCTATGCGATCTTTCCGCATCTCAACGTCGAGGAGAACGTCAGCTACGGCCTGAAGACCCGCAAGATGTCGAAGAAGGACATCGCCCGGGAGGTCGAGGAGGTCCTCGCGCTGGTCGACATGAAAGGCTACGGCAAGCGCAAGGCGCATGAGCTGTCGGGGGGACAGAGGCAGCGCGTGGCACTGGCCCGCGCGCTGGTGATGAAGCCCAAGGTGATCCTGCTGGACGAACCCCTGTCGGCGCTGGACAAGAAGCTGCGCGACCAGATGCAGATGGAACTGCGCAGTCTTCAGCGGTCGATCGGGATCACCTTCATCCTGGTGACACACGACCAGGAAGAAGCGCTAATCATGTCCGACCGCATCGCGGTGATGTTCGAGGGCGAGATCGCCCAGCTCGATACGCCCGAAGGGCTCTACCGGCATCCGGTGAACAAGCGGGTCGCCTCCTTCATCGGGGTGATGAACTTCCTGCCCGCCCGGGTGACGGATCTCGGCGAAAGCCACGTGACACTCGACATCGACTGCCTCGGCCGGGTCGAGATGCCGCGCGACAGGCTGGGGCCCGACATCGACCCCCGGACGATCGACACCATCGGCGTGCGCCCCGAAATGCTGACGGTGATCTTCGACAACCAGGACTGGACCCAGAACCGGGTCGAGGGAGAGGTCGTGGACACCGAGTACTACGGCGACATGACCTATTACGAGGTGCGTCTGCCCGGCAGCGAGAAACCGTTGACGATTTCCATGCGCAACACCGCGGGCCGTTCGGTCGTGCCGCCGGGCAGCAAGGTCTCGGTGGGCTGGGGCACGGAATCCATCGTCGTCTTCGGGGAGTGACCGGATGCAGCTGGCCGAACTGATCGCCGCCCAGCGAGAGGGCTACGCCATGCCGCAGCCCTTCTATACCGCGCCCGAGATCTTCGAGGCGGACCGCGCCGCGATCTTCGGGCGCGAATGGCTGCTCGCCGGTCATGTGTCTGAGCTCGCGGCCCCCGGAGATTACCTCGTTTTCGACATCCTCGACGACAGCGTGATCGTGGTGCGGGACGCCAAGGGCGACCTGGCCGCCTTTGCCAATGTCTGCCGCCACCGTGGCTCGCGCCTGTGCATCGAACCGCGGGGCAATGTCCGCCGCTTCACCTGTCCCTATCACGCCTGGGTGTTCAACCTCGACGGCAGCCTGTTCAGCGCCCGGATGCTGGAGGATCACCACGACCGCGCGGCGCTCGGCCTCATCCCGGTGGCGATGGAAGTGCTCGAAGGATTGATATACGTCTCGCTCGCGGACGATCCGCCCGATTTCGCGCCCCTCCGCGCGGCCCTGACGCCCTGCCTCGCCCCCTTCGACCTGGCCGCGACGCGGATCGCCCACCGCGAAGTCTACCCGGTTCGCGCGAACTGGAAGCTGCTCGTCGAGAACTACAACGAATGCTACCATTGCACGCCCGCGCACCCCGAGTTCGCGCGCAGCCACGCCACCCACCTGGCGGAGGACCGTGTCGCCCCGCTCAACGACGCGATGGCGGCCCGCGCCGCCGCCTGCGGCGTGCCGACCACCTTCATCGACCGGATCGGCCGCAGCGGCACGCCCGGCGTCGCCGATCACGCCTACAACCGGTACGCGCTCTTCGACGGCTACCGGACGGGCAGCGAGGACGGCACGCCGGTGGCGCCGCTTCTGGGGCAGATCACCGGGCACGACGGCGGCGCCTCGGATGCCTACGTCGGCATGCTGAACCCCATGCTGCTCTACTGCGATCACGCGGTGCTCTACCGCTTTTTGCCGACAGACACCGATCACTGCGCGCAGGAGATCATCTGGCTCGTCCGGGAGGGGGCCCGGCCCGGCCGCGACTACAACATCGACCGGCTGACATGGCTCTGGGACGTCACCACGAAGAGCGACAAGCGCATCGTCGAGGACAACGCCCGTGGCGTGGCATCGCGCCACTACCGCCCGGGCCCGCTGGTGCCGATGGAACGCTACGTCGCCCGTTTCATCGACGCATACCAGACCACCCTGCAACGGTACGAGGACCGGCCATGACCGACCTGAACTACGACGACCGCCACATCGCGCTTCTCGAGGAACTCTGGGGCGAAGGCTACCTCTCTCCCGGCGGCCCCGAGGAAGTGGCCCGCGTGGTGAAGGACGCGCCCGTCGAAGGAGCGCGGATGCTCGACATCGGCAGCGGCTCGGGGGCCATCGCGGTGGCACTGGTGCGCGATCACGGCGCCGCGCATGTCACCGGGATCGACGTGGAAACGCCGGTCTGCGCCGCCGCGCAAACACGTGTCGACGCAGCCGGGCTGCAGGACCGGATCACGATAACGGAAGTCACCCCCGGCCCCCTGCCCTTCGAGCCCGGTACGTTCGACGTCGTGTTCTCCAAGGATTCGATCATCCATATTCCGGACAAGGAAGCGCTGGCGCAGGACGTCTTTCGCATCCTGCGGCCCGGCGGCTGGTTCGCGGCCTCGGACTGGCTGATGTCTTACGACGGGGACCCCTCTCCCGAGATGGCCGCCTATATCGCGCTGGAGGATCTCGATTTCGCCATGGCCTCGCCCGCGCGGTACGAAAAGGCCCTGTCGGCCGCGGGTTTCCGCAACATCCGCCTCACCAACCGCAACCGCTGGTATCTGGATCTCGCCCGACAGGAACTCGCCCGGTTCACCGGCCCCGACCGGCCGGCCTGGGAACAGGCGCACGGCGCCGACCTGATCGCCGCCTCGATCGAGACCTGGAAAGCCATGATCCTCGTGCTGGAAACCGGCGAACACTGCCCGCACCACCTGCTCGCGCAAAAGCCGGGCTAGCCCGGCTTCCCGAGCGTTCTCGCCACCAACCCGGAAAAGACCATCAACTGCGCGCTCCCCCGTCCAGGGGCGCGACGCCACCCCCTCTCCCCCAAGGGGGGGAGAGGGCTGGGGTGAGGGGGCGGCACCCCGCGAAAGGAAACCGCCGCGACCCCTTCGGATCGCGGCGGCATGTGACCTCTGCAAAAAGATCCGGCGGCTCAGAAGCCGGCCTTGATGTTCTCGAACTCCGCGATCATCTTCTCGCGCATCTCGGGCTGGGGCGGCGCCTGCCACAGGGTGTTCGCCCGCAGGGCGTCGTTGCTGTCGAGCCCCACCGATTTCAGCATCTCCTGGTCCATCTCCGCCATGCGTGCCGCGTTGGAATGGCCGTAGCCCCAGGCATTCACGATATAGTCGGCGGATTCCGGGGCGAGCCAGGCGTTGATGAAGTCGTAGAACTTGTCATCGGACCCCTCGCCGTCCTTCAGCTTGACGTAGCCGCAGACCCAGCTCGAGGCGCCCTCGTCCGTGTCGCGCTTCATCGCGATGGGCAGGCCCTCGCCGCCCATCGTGGCCGAGGTCTCGTTCCAGGCCCAGGCGAGTTCCACCTGCCCCGACTGCATCAGCTGCGCCAGCGAGGAGGAACTGTCCCAGTAGGACAGCACGTTCTGGTGCACCTTGCGCAGGAAATCTGAGGCCGCCTGGAACTGTTCGTCCGTGGCCTGCGTCCAGTCCTGCACGCCGGTGGCGAGGAAGCCGAGCGCATAGGCGTCGTCCACGCTGTCGCCCACGGAAACCTTGCCGGCCATCGACGGGTCGGCGAAGATCTGCAGCGACTGGACCTGCTCCTCGGTCAGCTTCTCGGTGTTGTAGGTCAGCGCGGTGTTGCCCCAGTCCATCGGGACGAAGTAGTACTCGCCGTCCTTCTTGTAGGCCTCGATCTCGCGGAACTCCTCGTTCAGCTCGTCCCAGCGGTCGATCCGCGAGGTGTCGAGCGGCTCCAGCAGGCCCGCTTCCATCCATTTCGGCACGGACTGCGAACAGGGGTGCGCGGCGTCCGCCTTGAACCCCGAGCGGAGCTTCTGGAACGCCTCTTCCTCGTCGCCGAAGAAGGCGAAGGTGGGTTTTTCGCCGTGCTCTTCGATGTAGGCGCTGTAGAATTCGGGATCCTCGTACCCGGCCCAGTCGAATACCGTCAGTTCGGCATCCTGCGCCATGGCGGTCGATGTCAGCAGCGCGGCGGCTCCGGCCAGCGCGGCGACCTTCAGTCTTGAAGTGGTCATCCGTCTCTCCCTTGTCTGTTCTTGTCGGCCGGCCGGACGCGTTCCGGCAAACCTCTGGCCCTGAGGCTAAGGGGGAAAGAGAGTTGACACAACATTTATTTGAGCGCTCAAATAATAATGATTGAAAAACCGGGGGCTTCGACCAGAAAATGCGCGATTCAAGACATGACATCCTTTTCGAGCCGCTCCGACTGGGCCCGGTGACCGCCCCGAACCGGTTCTACCAGGTCCCGCATTGTACCGGCATGGGCTGGCGTCGGCCGCGCAGCCTTGCCGCGATGCGCGGCGTGAAGGCCGAAGGCGGCTGGGGCGTGGTGAATACCGAATACTGCTCCATTCATCCCACGTCGGACAACGATTATTACGCCTATTGCGCGCTTTGGGATGACAGCGACATCCGTGCGCATCGGCTGATGACGGATGCGGTGCATGCACACGGCGCGCTGGCGGGTGTCGAACTCTGGGCCGGGGGCGGCATGATCGTGAACCATGCCACCCGGCTTCCTCCGATGGGGTTGCGCAGCCTGCCCCAGACCGACGATGGCGAGGTCCAGCCGGGCCAGACCCGCCCAATGGACCTGACCGACATTGCCGACCTGCGCCGCTGGCACCGCGATGCGGCCCTGCGCGCCGTCGAGGCCGGTTTCGACATCGTCTATGTCTACGCCACCCACGGCTATCTGCTGTCGCAGTTCCTTGACGCACGGACCAACACCCGCACCGACGCCTATGGCGGGCCGTTGGAAAACCGGGTGCGGCTGGTGCGCGAACTGATCGAGGACACGCGGGAGGCCCTGTCCGGCCGCGCCGCGGTCGCGTGCCGCTTCAGCGTCGGGCTGGAAGACGCGGAAAGCTACGATGCCTTCGGCCTGCTCGCCGATCTGCCGGACCTGTGGGACCTGACGGTGCCGGACTACGACATCGAGATGAGCAATTCACGTTTCGTCAGGCAGGGCGCGCTGACCGAAAGCGTGGCGAGGGCCAAGGCCCTGACCGACCGGCCGGTCGTGGCGGTGGGCCGTTTCACCGACCCGGACATGATGGCGCAGGTCATCCGCAGCGGGGCACAGGACATGATCGGCGCCGCCCGCCCGTCCATCGCCGACCCGTTCCTGCCGCTGAAAATCCGCGAGGGGCGCAGCGCGGACATCCGTGAATGCATCGGCTGCAACATCTGCTACGCCCATGACAGCCAGGGCGTTCCGATCCGCTGCACGCAGAACCCCACGATGGGGGATGAGTGGCGGTTGGGATGGCACCCGGAACGCCTTGCCGCCGCGCCGTCGGCGGCGCGTGTTCTCGTGGTCGGTGGCGGCCCCGCGGGGCTGGAAGCGGCCCGTGTGCTGGGCGCGCGCGGCCACGAGGTGATGCTGGCAGAGGCGCGTCGGGTCATGGGCGGCCGCGTGACGCGTGAATCCGCCCTGCCCGGCCTGTCGGAATGGGCGCGGGTCCGCGACTGGCGGCTGGGACAGATCGCGAAAATGGACAACGTCACCCTGTACCCCGAAAGCCGGATCGGGCCGGACGACCTGCCCGCCATGTCCGTCGACCACCTGATCGTGGCCACCGGCGCGCATTGGGCCGACGATACCGTCGGGCGCAACAATCCCTACGGCCTGCACGAGATGGACAGGGACATGATCGTCAGCGCCGACGACGTCCTGGCGGGGCATATGGTGGAGGCGGAACATATCGCGATCTACGACGACGACCACTATTACCACGGCTCGGTCCTCGCACTGGCGTTGCGCAGGGCCGGCCATGACGTGATGCTCGTCACCCCGGCGGGGCGGGTCTGTGAATGGGGGACGTTCACGCAGGAACAATACGCCTCGACCGCGGCGCTGATCGCCGCGGGCGTGCGGATCGTGACGAACCGCGTGATGACGCAGGCGGCGGGCGGGGCCGCGCGCTTGGCCTGCCCCTTCGGCGGCGCGGATATCACGCTGGCCTGCGACGCGGTCCTGCCGCTGACCCGGCGCATACCCGACCGAACCCTGTACGATGCGGTACGCGCGACCGATCACGGCCTGCAAAGCATCAGCCTGATCGGAGACGCCGAAGCGCCCGGACTGATCGCCGCGGCGGTGTATTCGGGCCACCGCGCGGGCATGGAACTGGGCGAGACGGTGGACCTCGCCGCCCGCTACGGGCGGCGGGAGACCTCAGTCTGACGCCATCTCGGCCGTCACCTCTTCCAGCGCCTCTTCGAGCAGATCGAACATCTCGTCCACCTGTGCCCTGGTGATCACCAGCGGCGGCGAGAAGACCGCCATGTTGATCAGGGGCCGTACCAGAAGACCGCGCTTCTCGCAGGCTTCGTCCAGCAGCGCGCCCAGTTTGCGTTCCGCCGCGAGCGACGTGCCGGGCGTGTCCGGACGGCCCTCGATACAGCCCAGCAGGCCCATGCCGCGCAAGTCGCCCACGATGGGAAACTTCGCCAGCGCACGCAGCCGGGACTGGAAATGCGGCGTGATCTCGCGGGTGTGTTCGAGGATCCGCTCTTCTTCCATGATCTCGATATTCTTCAGTGCGGCGACACAGCAGACTGGATGCGCCGAATAGGTATAACCGTTGGAAAACAGGACATTCTCGTCCGGGCCGGTCATCCGCTCCATCACGCGGTCGGAAATGATGCAGGCCCCCAGCGGCAGATAGCCCGACGTCAGCCCCTTGGCGCAGGTGATGATGTCGGGCGTGATGCCGAACACGTCCTCCGAGGCGAACCAGTGCCCCAGCCGGCCGAACGCGGTCACCACCTCGTCCGAGATATAGAGGATATCGTGCTTGCGGCAGAGTTCATGCGTGCGCTTGTGATAGCCTTCGGGCGGAACGATGACACCGCCGGAACACAGGATGGGTTCCGCGATGAAGGCGCCGACGTTCTCGGCGCCGACCTCCTCGATCATGTTCTCGAGGTCTGCGACCTTGGCATCGCACCAGTCCTCGACGCTCATGCCGTCGGGGCGGTTGTAGGGGTTCACGTCGGGCAAAAACCGGACGAGGCGTTTCTCGATGTCGAAACGGCTCTTGTCACGTTCCTTGCCGGTCACGGTCGACGCGAGGTAGGTCGAGCCGTGGTAGCCCTTTTCACGGGCGATCACGATCTTCTTGTCGGGCCGACCGAGGGCGTTGTTCATGAAATGCATCGTGCGCAGCGCGGTGTCGACGGCGGTGGAACCGCCGGTGGTGAAGAAGACGTTGTTGAGGTCGCCGGGCGCGAGATCGGCGATCTTCTTGGCGAGGATCGTCGAGGGGTCGGTGGTCGTGGTCCAGGGCGACGTGTAGGGCAGACGCATGACCTGTTCGGCAATCGCCGCCGCCATGTCCTTGCGGCCATAGCCGATCTGGACGCACCACATGCCCCCCGGCCCGTCGATGTAGCGTTTGCCCTCGGCATCCCACAGATAGATGCCCTCGGCGCTTTCGATCGGGTGATAGTCGCTCTCCTGCCAGGCGTCCATCGCCGCCCAGGGATGCAGCTGGTGATTGCGATCCCATTCGTTCAGAAGGTCCGGCGGTGTGCCGTTGGTCATGTCGCGCGGAAGCGTTGTCATGTCTTTGCTCTCCTTGGTCATCAGAAGGCGGCGGGCGGAGTTGCCCGCGCACGTCCGTTGATGAAAAATGGCTTGTCCTGGACCGTCACGGGCACCATGCGGCGCGCCCAGCGGCCCTCCTGATTGACATAGATTTCGGCCCAGAGGTCCTTGACCTTGCCGACGCCGAACGGGGCCTTCAATTCGGCCAGGGCGATGTTGCGCTTGGTCGTCGGCGACCAGACACCCGAGGTGACATAGCCGACCTCGCGCCGTTTGCGGTGGTAGATCAACGCGTCCTGCGCGGGTTTGAACCCGCCGAGGTCCACCTTGACCAGATGGGTCCGCAGGCCCTTGTCGCGTTGGGCCAGCAAGGCGCGGCGCCCGTTGAAGTGGCCCTTGTCGAAATGCACCAGCCGGTCGAACCCCAGTTCGAGCGGTGTGCGCCCCCGGTGCAGCCGCATCGTGGCGTGCACCGGCTGAAAATCCATCCCGGCCGCCATGAACCCGGCCTCGATCCGGGCGATGTGCAGCGCATCGTAGCCGACCGCGCGCAGCCCCCAGTGGTGCCCCGCGTCCCACAGCCGGTCCCACAGCGGCAGCGCCTTGTCCCACGGCACCCAGAGCTCGTAGCCGAGGTCGCCGGTGAACCCGGTCCGCGAGATCCAGAGGTCCGTTTCAACCTCGCGCCAATCGAAGGGCTTCATGTCGCCCACGTCCAGCCCCGCCTCCTTGAGGACCGAGTACGCGGTCGGCCCCTGCAGGGAAAGGCCCGCGACCTCGTGGCTTTCATCGCGCACCTCGACGTCGAAGCCCCAGGACGCATCGAGCAGCCAGCCCATCATCCGTTCCTGACAGCACAGGCGGAAGTCCGTGGCGGAGAACCGAAAAAGCGTGCCGTCGTCGATCAGCATGCCCTCCTCGTCGCACCAAAGGACGTAGCCGACGCGCCCGTCGCCGATCTTGCGCAGATCCCGCGTGACCACCCGGTTGAGCATGTCCAGCGCGTCAGGCCCGCTGACGCGGTACTTGTGCATCGGTGAGATGTCGAAAAGCGTCGCCTGGTTGCGGATCGCGAAATACTCGAACTCCGCCGTGTCGAGAACGGAAGGCGACAGGTATCCCGCCCAGTTCATCCAGCCCTTGGCATGGCTCAGGCTTTCCAGGCGATCGTGGAACGGACCGGCAATCAGGCCGATCGGAACGGTCCCGGCAACGGCATGGCTCATGACGGTATTCCCTCTTCCAGCAGGCGGCGCGCCGCGTTGCGACCGGGAGACCCGGTGATATCCCCGCCCGGATGCGCGGAAGCACCGCACAGGTAGTATCCCCCGATGCCGAAGGCGTAGCGCGACATGCCGTTCACGGGACGCACCGTGAGAACCTGGTCGATGCTGAGTTCGCCGTGGTGCCAGTGCCCCCCCGGCGCCCCGGTCGAGGCCGCGATGTCGTCTGGGGTCAGAAGGGTCTGACCGGTGACGCGGCCGGACAGGCCGGGCATGTAGGTTTCCAGGGTGCCGATGACCTTGCGGGCAAGATCCGCGCGCGCCTCTTCCGTCCAGCCGCCCTCGGGGTCGAAAGGCACGTAGCTGACGATTGCCGACAGCACCTGCCGCCCGTCCCTGCACAGCGACGGGTCCGTGAGCGAGGGCAGCACGGCCTCGATCACCGGCGCATCGGAAACGCGGCCGTATTTCACCGGGTTGAAGGCGCTTTCCACGTAGGTTGCCGAAGGCGCCACGATCAGCCGCCCCGCCTTCTGCGCGTCGCTCAGACCCGGCATGTCGGGCGCCTCCGACAGCACGAGGTTCAGCTTGGCTGCCGTTCCCTTCGCCCGCATCTTGCGCAACCGGCGCGTGGCTTCGATGTCGAAATGGGCGGGGCCGGCAAGCCGCATGGTGGTTGCGGCCCCGAGACTGGACAGCACGGCCCGCGCGCGCAGCTCCGTGCCGTCCTCCAGCGTGACGCCGCGCACCCGGTCATCCTCCACCGAGACGGAGGCCACGCCGGTGCCGCACCGCAGGACCGCCCCGGCATCCGCCGCCGCCTTTTCGAAGGCCCCGAAGCCGCCCATCGGCCAGGCGGACTCGCCGCCCTGCCCCATGCGGTACATCAGCGTGAACACGGACCCCGGCGCGCGGGGCCCGCTGAATGCCCCCCGAACCGCGTCGGCGGCCAGCGCCCCCGCGACCGGCCCGTCGGAAAGATCGTCCAGAAGCAGGTCATAGGCGTTGGACAGCACGATCCGAAGGAACTCCCGCATGTCCTCCTTGCCCAACCGCTTGAGGTTCAGACCGAGCTTTGCCAACCCGCCGAGGTCGCGCAGGCTGGCGAGGTTGGCCAGACCCTCGGCAAGCGAGGGCGGTGGCGCGTCCGACATCTGCCCCAGCAGCCCCGCAAAGCGCACCAGACGCGCCCGAAGTTCCGCATAGGCCGCGGCATCCGGGTGGGCTTCGCCATCGGCATGACGCAGGCTGTCTCCGCGCAGTTCGGCGTGGCGTCCGTCCGGGGACAGGGCGATGGTGGGCAGTCGGCGCGCATCCACCGTCAGGCCGGTATCCTTGGCCACCGCCGGGCTGAGATTATAGAGCAGATGGGCGATTTCGGGCCCCCGCGCGCCTTGCGCATAGTCCACCATGCGCGCCATGCCGCCGGGCTGCGCCGTTTTTTCCACCACGCAGACCCGCTTGCCCTTGCGCGCCAGCACCGTCGCCGCCGTCAACCCGTTGTGGCCCGCGCCGATCACGATCACATCGAAGGAATCGCTCATGCCGCGAACCTCGGCATCTCGCGCCCCTTGCCGGCCCGGCGCAGGATCTCGCGCGCCGCGTTCGCGCCCGGCGCGGCCATCACGCCGCCTCCCGGATGACTGGACGACCCCACCATGAACAACCCTTCGATCGGCGTGGTGTAATCGGAATAACCCGGCACGGGCCGATTGAAGAGAAGCTGGTCGAAGGTCAGTTCACCCTGGAAGATGTTGCCTTCTGTCAGGCCCACCTCGTTCTCGATGTCGAGCGGCGTACGCACCTCCGCGTGGACGATCCGCTGGCGGATGTCGGGCATCGCCTGCTCCATCTTGTCATAGACGCAATCGGCGAGCGCCGCGCGGGTCGTCGCGTTCCAGTTCCGGCCGGACCGTGTGCCGTCCACGTCGAGGTCGTAGGGGGCGTATTGCACGAAGACGGTCATCATGTGCTTGCCCGGCGGCGCCATGGTCGGGTCGATCTGGCTGGGGATCAGCATGTCGAAATAGGGCTCGGCCGACCATTTGCCGTCTTTCCAGTCGTCGTAGCCGCGCTCCAGCTCGGCCAGGGAGGTGGAGCAGTGAAGATCGCCCCGCAGGAACGGCGCCCCCTTGGGCGCGGCCGGAAACTCCGGCATCCCGTCCAGCGCGATATTCAGCTTGGCCGACGACCCGCGAATCTTGAACCGTTCGACCGCCCTCGTGAAGTCGTCGGGCACCTCGACCGGGTCCACATGCTGCAGGAAGGTGCGCTTCACATCCATGTTCGACGCCACGATGGGGGCATCGTAGGTATCGCCGTTCTCCAGCGCGACACCCACGACCTTGCCGTCTCTGATCCGGAAACTGTCGATACCCGAGCCCTTGCGGATCTCGCCGCCCGCCTCTTCGAAGGCCATGCCGAGCGCCTTGGAAATCGCCCCCATGCCACCGCGCGCGAAGCCCCACGCGCCGATCGCGCCGTCCACGTCGCCCATGTAGTGATGCAACAGCACGTAGGCGGTGCCGGGGGAATACACCCCCAGCCCCGTTCCGATGATCCCGGACCCGGCAAGATGCGCCTTTATGAGATCGCTTTCGAAATGCTCGTCGAGGAAATCGCCGATGGACATGGTCCAGAAGCGGATCGTCTCCCCCAGTTCCTTCGCCCCGAGGCCATGCGCCTTTTTCACGAGGAACGCCAGTTCACCGAGGTCCCGCGGATGCAGCGACGTGGGATCGGGCGCGCCGCGCAGCAGGAAGGGCCGGATGAAACGGCACTGGCGCATCACCGTCTGCGAGAAACGCGCGTAGGAATCCACGTCGCGCGGGCTGTGCCGGGCGATTTCACGCAGCAGCGCGTTGTGATCCGACATGTAGGCAAAATAGTCATTATCGCGGGTGAAGGTCGCCCCGCCCTCGTAGGGAATCACCTGAAGGCCGAAACGCGGCAGTTCAAGGTCGCGCACGATCTCCCGGCGCAGGAGCGAGCAGACATAGGAACAATTGGAATAGGTCCAGCCGTCATGCAGGGACCGGCTGACCGCAGCCCCGCCGATCCAGTCGTTCTTCTCGACAATCAGGGTCTTGAGCCCCGCCTTGGCGAGGTAGCAGCCGGCGGTCAGGCCGTTGTGCCCCGCCCCCACGATGATCGCGTCGTACTTTGCCCCGGACATGCGCCCTCTCCTCGCTGCTTGGCTCCAGTCTTACCGGAGCGCGAATTTGTCGTAAAGTTTTTTTGAGCGCTCAAACAAAAACAAATGGAATGACATTGCCGCCCCGGTATGAAAAAAACGACGACACCCCCGGAGGAACGGCGATTGACCGACGAGACGATCAACAGCAGCACGAAGCCCCGCAAGGAACGCAAGGACAACGCGGACCGTCGGCGTCGGCAGTTGCTCGATGCGACGCGGCGCTCGATCATCGAACACGGTCTGGCCAAGACGACGCTGGCCACGGTCGCGGCCGAAGCGGGATTGTCGCAGGGCGTTGCTGTCTTCTACTTCAAGTCGAAGAACGGGCTGCTGGTGGAAACCCTGCGGGCGCATTACCAGTTCTACGCCGACACCTGGCGCGCGGCGCTCGACACGGCCGGGCCGGATCCGCGGGACCGGCTGATGGCCCTGATCGCGGCGGATTTCTCGCCGGAGGTCTGCTCGCCCGAATCGCTGTCGCTGTGGTTCGCTTTCTGGGGTGAACAGACCTTCGTGCCGCAATACGCTGCGATCTGCAGGGAGTTCGATACCGATCGCAGCGGCGCGATCCGGGAAATCTGCGGCGCGCTGATGCAGGACGCTGAAGAGCAGAAGGTCAAGCAGGTGGCGCAGTGGATCGACACGCTGACGGACGGGTTCTGGCAGAACCTGCACCTGCAGCCGAACCGGATGACGCCCGCACAGTGCCTCGAGTCGACCCGTGCGATGATCGACGCGCTGATCTGAGGGTCAGGCGTTCCAGGTGACGCGGCCGAGATGTCCGATGTCGTAGCCCCCGCTGGAGGCCGCCCGACGGGCAAAGGTTTCTTCCGCGAAAAACGCCATCAATCTCTTCATCGGCGCATCGAACCACGCCTTGCGTTCTACCAGAAGGGAGAATTCCTCCTCGACCAGCGGCAGGAATTCCAGCCCGTAGGCGCGCGCGGCGGCCTCCAGCCCGAAGGTGGCCTCGGCATCGCCGCGGCGCACGGCCTCGACCGCTTCGTCCTCCGTCCGGGCCACGTCCGCCAGCCGCAGCCCGTCCCGCGCCAGACCGGCCTTGTCCGCCAGTTCCCAGAACAGGATCTCCGTCCCCGATTCCGGCTGGCGGGGCACGAAGCTGCGCCCCTCAAGGTCGGAAAAACTGCGCGGCGCCGCGCCACCCGACCTGAAGACCAAGCCACGCTGGCGCAGCGCGAAAGTGACCAGTACCGCATTCTGGCCCGCTGCCGCAGCCGCCACGGCGGGCACGTTCCAGTTGTTCGAAACGGGATCGTGGATGTGCAGCCCCGCCGCGACCCCCTCGCCCGCCGTGAAGCGCCGCAAGCCGTCCAGCGATCCGTCGTAGTAGCTGGCAAGCCCGCAACGCGATTGTCGGATCGCCCAGTCAAGCAAGGGATCGTGACTGCCCAGCAGGATCGGCGCACGCGCCACCGAGGGCGGCGCGGCCACGCCACTGCCCGACTTCGCCCGCTCGATCCACGCGCGGATCTCGTCGGCCGGGAACAGCAGCTTGCCGGTCGCGCGCGAACACGGCACGCTGCCCGACGCGGCCAGGTCGTAGACCTTGCGCTCCTTCAGACGCAGCAGGTCGGCCAGTTCCCTGACCGTCAGGTATTCGTGGTCGGGCATCGAAGGTTCCGTCATGGCATGTCCACCGTCATCCGGGCAGAGGACGGCCCTCTGCCCGGATGAGCCTATCAGTTACCGGGGGCGTTGGGAAAGAACAGCTGCTGGTCCGCTACCTTGTATGCCGCGATGGCCGCCTGTCCCTCGGCCGAGACCAGCCAATCGGCAAAAGTCCGGGCAGCCTCGGCATTCACGCTCGGGCATTTTTCGGGGCTGACCGGGATCACGCCATACTGGTTGAACATGTCCTCGTCCCCTTCGACGGCGATGGCGTAGTCCTGCTTGTTCTCGAAGCTGATCCACGTGGCGCGGTCGGTCATCACGTAGGCGCCCATGCCGATGCCCGCGTTCAGCGTGGCCCCCATGCCGGAGCCAGTCTCGCGGTACCAGTCGCCGCTGGCGGCAGTCGGGTCGACCCCCGCGTCCGACCAGAGCGCCATTTCCTTCTTGTGCGTGCCGCTGTCATCGCCGCGCGACGCAAACAGCGCACCGGCCTCGGCGATCTGCGTCAGCGCGCCCTCGACATCGGACATGCCCGCGACGCCCGCCGGGTCCGCCTCGGGGCCGACGATGACGAAGTCGTTGTACATCAGGTCGGTCCGGTCGGTGCCGAACCCGGCCTCGACGAATTTCATCTCCGCCGCCTTGGCGTGGACCAGCAGCACGTCGCCATCGCAGTTCTCGGCGTTCTTGATCGCCTGGCCGGTGCCGACCGCGACGACATTGACCTGGATGCCGGTTTCATCCTGAAAGAGCGGCAGCAGGTAATCGTACAGGCCCGAGTTCGCGGTCGACGTCGTCGACTGCACGATGATCGATTCCTGCGCCATGGCCGCGCCGCCGAGCAGCGCCAGGACCGCCGGGGTGATGAGGTATCTCTTGAGCATTATGGTTCCTTCCCTTTTTGCTGTTTCAGAGGACAATTCTGCCGTTCAGGTAATCCCGGGCCACGGCGCTGCGCGGCTCGGGGAAAAAGTCGGTCGCGCGGGCATGCTCCTCGACGCGGCCCCGGTGGAGAAAGACCACCTCGTCAGCGATCCGGCGTGCCTGCCAGACGTCATGGGTGACGAAGACGATCCGCATGCCGTCGTCGCGGGCCTGCGCCACGATGCGCTCGATCGCGAGGACAGACGCGGGATCGAGACTGGCCGTGGGTTCGTCGAGGAACATCAACTCGGGGTCGGTGGCGAGCGCCCGCGCCAGCGCAAGACGCTGCGCTTCTCCGCCCGACAGCAGGCGCGCGGGCTGGTCTGTCTTGTGAGCCAGCCCCACGTGATCCAGCAGCCCCGCCCCGCACGCGCGATCCTTGCCACGGGCTTTCAGGACGAAGTCGATATTGGCCGCGACGGACCGACGCAGCAGCACCGGCTTCTGGAACACCATCGCCTGCCGGGCCGTCACGGCGCCCGGCGGCTGACCGCCCCAGCGGATGTGGCCCGACGTGGGCGCGATGAGCCCGTGCAGCAGTTTCAGCAGCAGGCTCTTGCCCGCTCCGTTCGGCCCCATGATGACGGTGCAGCCCGCCCCCTGGAGATCCATCGACAGCCCGTCCAGCACCGCCGCGCCGCCCAGCCGGAGGACGAGGTCGCGCACCTTTAGCGGCAGCAGCGCCGGCGGACCGGAAGATGTCGTGCGCCGCTCAGACATGCGCCTGCCGTGTCGCCGTCATCCGCACCGACTGCGCGGCGGCGTTCACGCCGAGCGCGATGACCAGCAGGACGATCCCGAGTGCAAGGGCAAGCGCCAGATCGCCCTTGGAAGTTTCGAGCGCGATGGCCGTCGTCATCACGCGGGTGAGATGGTCGATGTTGCCGCCCACGATGATCACCGCGCCGACCTCGGCCACGGCACGGCCGAAACCGGCAAGCCCCACTGTCAGCAGGGAGTAGCGGGCATCCCACAGAAGCGCCCGCATGATCTGCAGCCGTGTGAGACAGAGAGAGCGGAACTGTTCGGCATATTCCGCGTGCAGGTCTTCCAGCACCTGACGGGACAGGGCCGCCACGATCGGCGCGATCAGGATGGTCTGGGCCACGATCATGGCGGTCGGGGTATAAAGCAGCCCGAGAAACCCGAGCGGTCCCGATCGCGACAGGTAAAGATAGACGAGCAGACCGACGACCACGGGCGGCAGTCCCATCAACGCATTCACCAGCACGAGAACAGCCCCCCGCCCCCGGAAGCGCACGATGGCCAGAAGACCCCCCAGGGGCAGACCGACGAGGCACGCAACCGCAGTCGCGGAAAGGCTGACGCGCAACGACAGCAGCACGATTTCCAGCAGGTCGCGGTCAGCGGAAATCACCAGCGCGACCGCAAGACCCAAGGACTCCCCGATGCTGTGCATTATTTCCCCATCGCTGCATTTTATCCGGACTCACCGGTGCCCGTCGCGGAGACCACACAATATCGATGTGGGAATCAACAGTAGATTTTCGAGGATGTCGCTGCAAATCACCGATTTGTCGCGTTATGACCGCGACCGATACCGATTGCAAAATTTCCCTCGGCTTGGCGCGCAAGCCCCGACTGCCGCCGGGAATTACTGGTCAGCCAGCGCGGGTTTCAGTTGAGGGTGTGTTGCACCGCCGACATCAGCTCGGCATTCGAGATCGGCTTTTCAATGAGCGGTGCCGCCGTACGGGCGTCCCCTTCGGGAAAGCCGCCGCCATTGCCACTGACCACGATGAAAGGAACGCGCCGCGCGCTCAGCGCCTCGGCCACCGGGGCGGAACTCTCGCTGCAAAGGTTCGCGTCAAGCAACGCGATATCGGGCAGCTCGCCCTGCAAGGCGTCGAGGGCGGTAGTAACGGTGCTGAACTGGCCGAACACGTGGTGCCCCTCGGAGGTCATCAGATCCGCGAGGTCGAGCGAAATGATCGCATCATCTTCGACGACCATGACGGACAGCGGCCGCTTCTCGGGGTTCTGCACATCCTCGGACACGGGTCGCGCCGACGCAACACGGGACGTCCGATTCAGCGGCAAGACGAACCGATAGGTGATACCGTGATCGCCAAGCACCCTTTCAACGGAACCGCCCATCTGGGTCTCGACCAGATTGGTCAGAAGGACCGAACCGAAACCGCCCGCGGAATCACGCAGTTCGGCGTCCCGTCCGATCACGCCCCCTGTCTCGACCCAGTCGAGCGTGATGCTGCCGTCGGTATCGTTGGACCAGGCCACCGACAACCTGCCGGCGTCATGGCTGATGCTGCCGTATTTCATGGCGTTGGTCGTCAGTTCGTGCAGGATCATCGCGAAAAGCTGCGCCTGCTGGGGCTTGAGCACGATGCGCGGGCCGCTCAGGGTGATCCGATCCGAAATCTCCTGGCCCAGGGGCGCAAGCTCGTCTTCGACCAGGTCCCGGAACTCAAGAGTGATCCAACGCTTCCGACCCAACAGGGAATGCACCCTCGAGAGGGCGGTAAAGCGATCGGACAACTTGGCCTTGATGTCGGCGACATCCGTCCCCTGGGCCATCCGGGTTATGGACTGGACAACCGCCAGCATGTTGCGTGCACGGTGGTCGATTTCCGCCGCCATCACCTTCTCGCGTTCGCGGTGACGTTCGCGGTCCAACCAGAACATGGTCGTCTCGAGCACCTTTTCGACCGTTCCGACGTTCACGGCATGGAAACGTATCGCTTCCCCCGCATGAAGATAAAGCACCGAAACGACCTGCCCCTGTTCGGTCCATGGCACGGCCAGCACCCCCGATACACCCTTGCGGGTCAGGAAATCACGATCGTCCGCCGCGAGGTCCGGATCGGCGAGCGATAGCTGAACCACCCTGCCCGTCATCAGCCGCTGCACGTGATCCGGCGGGAAAAAGGCCAGATCGTCATCGGTGGCGGCCACGCCAGCGGCGCACCACTCCTTGGTCAGCGTCAGCCCCTCCCTGCCGGATTGCGCCACCCGGTCCAGCATCCCGACCCGGTCGGCGTTCAGCAGACCGCCCAGATGCGACAGGGACAGCGCCAGCGCATCGTCCGCCTTGTCGCAGTCCCGCAGCTTCTGGTTTAGCACGACCAGCCCCTCGGCGTTGCGTGCCTGAATGACCTTTTCCGTCGTTTCGCTGCCCGAGTTGAAGATCCCGACGATGCGGCCATCCTCGGCCCTGAGCGGGGTGAAGCTGTAATTCCAGTAGGTTTCTTCCTCGAATCCGTAGCGCCGCATCGGAAGCAGCTGATCCTCGAGGAACAGCCCCTGGCCGGTCCCGATCAGTTCGGCGAACTGGGGCTGGATGATGTGCCAGATGTCGCTCCAGACGTCCTCCGCCCGCGCGCCGAGCGCCTCCGGATGCCGGGGGCCCGGGATCGGCGACCAGGCATCGTTATAGAGCAGCCGCAACTCCGGCCCCCAGTAGATCGCCGTGGGAAAAGCCGAGTTCAGCGCGATGGACAGCGCGGACCGCAACGTCTGCGGCCAGGTGTCGGGCGGACCGAACGGATGATCCTGCCAATCGTGGTTTCGGATGCGCTGCGCCATCTCGCCCGTTCCGGCGAGAAAATCCATCGGATCGTACAGACTCTGTTTCTTCAGCACTTTCGCGCGTCTCCCCCCGGGCACCACCGTCAACGCCCCACGGGGCCGCCGGTGAGGGAAGTGTAGAGCGCGGGTGTCTTTCAACAAGGCCGAAAGGAAAATACTTTTTTCGGACCGCAACTTGCGTGGGTCGGAAGGCAGCTAAAAGAGAGCGAGTGGTGGGTCGTGAGAGGCTCGAACTCCCGACATCTTCGGTGTAAACGAAGCGCTCTACCAACTGAGCTAACGACCCGGTCCGGATCTCTTAGCCCAAGGCCGGGGGCCGCATCAAGCCCCTAAAGTCAGGCGGTACTGGCGACCGTCGACCACGTGGAATACCACGCCCTGCCCTCCGTCCACATGGCGCAGGTCTGCCAGCGGCCTGCCGGTGAGCAGCAGGCGCAGCATCCGCGAGGTGATGCCGTGTGTCACGAGGATCGCCGGCCGGCGCAGCGTCGCGATGAAGGCGCTGCAGCGGGCCTGAAGCGCATCCAGCCCTTCGCCCCCCGGCGCCAGTTCGTAGAGCGCGAAACCGTCGGCCGCCCCGGTCTGCGCGAGGAGCGTCGCACGGTCCCGACCGGCCCATTCCCCCAGGCCGATCTCGGACAGCGCCGGGTCGGTGCGCAGGTGACCGGGCATGTCCCGCATCACGATGCGCGCGGTTTGCAGCGCCCTGCCCTGCGGACTGCTGACAAGGTCGAACCCGTCGGTATCGCGCGCCCCAAGGATCGCGCGCTGTGTCTCGGCCTGCGCCCGACCAAGGTCGGTGAGGTCCGAATGGAAATGACCCTGAAGCCGGCCCATGGCGTTCCACGTCGTCTCGCCGTGGCGCAGGATATAGAGCGGCGGGACGCTGGTCATCACGGCGCCTCCAGCCGGGTTTCGACACCCTTGTCCAGCCGGTAGACGCAGCCCTGCAGGTTGGAGAGCCGCCCGGCGTCCTCGGGCGGCAGACCGCAGGCTTCCGCCCGGAGCACCTGGCCCAGCAGGCCGTGGGCCACGATCACGGTGGGGCCTTGGAGGTCCTGCATGAAATCACGGATACGGGCGTGAAAGGCGGCCAGCCCCTCGCCGCCCGGGGCCGCCTCGTATATGTCGAGAGGTGTCGGCGCACGCGCCGCGAGGTCCGGGTGCGCCTCGAGGATGTCCTCGCGCCGCAAGCCCTGCCAGTCGCCCGCGTCGATTTCCATCAGCCGCGGATCGGTCCGGTAGGCTGTGCCGCAGAGCGCGATGTCGGCGGTCTGCCGCGCCCGTCCGAGCGGCGAGACGATGAGCGCCGGCCCCGCCGCGAGGATCGGCGGCATCAGGCTGGCCTGGCGCCGCGCCTCGGCGACGCCTTGGTCGGTCAGCGGGGAATCGAGCCGCCCCTGCAGGCGGTGATCGCGGTTCCATTCCGTCTGACCATGGCGCAGGAACCAGATTGTCGGGTAGGTCATGTCGGCTCCTTCGCATCCCCCTGCACGCGACCGGAACATCGGCAAGGAATCGCCTGCGTTGCATAAAGGACTCAGGCCGCCGCGAACAGTCCGCACCGTCGGCGTTCTGCGGTTAGGGCCATTGTGTTGCCTCCCGCACAGGTCGAAAAGAGGGCAGCGACACCCGGAAAAAACCGGGGCCTAAACCTGTTGGAGCAGTATCATGAAGACATTTCTCGCCGCCGCGTTCGGCATTCCCCTCCTTTGCGCCACCGCCGCCCACGCGGTCGAAGTGACCGGAGGGTCGGTGCAACTTTCCTACTCCGGCTTCACTTCCGACTGGGACGTGGACAAGATCGCCATCGAAGGGTCCGTGGAATTCGGCTTCGACCGCAGCTTCGGCGCGCAACTCGACCTCGGTGCCGCGAAATTCGGCGCGTCCAACGAGGATGTGCAATCGATCGGTCTGCACGGGATCTATCACGTTGATGACTACACCTCTCTCGGCGCCTTCTACGTGAACGACAATTTCGACGCGGGCGATGCCGATTTCTATGGCGTCGAAGCCGGCCACGAAATGGCGCTGTGGGATTTCGAAGGCTATCTCGGCCGACTTGACGACAGCACCGCCGACGCGACGTTGCTGGGCGTTTCCGCGCGTTACGAGTTGCAGAATGGCGTCGGCATCACCGGCGCGCTCGACCACCTGAACCCCGAGGGGGTCGGCGATGCCACGCGTCTTGGCGTCAAGATCGACCGCGACGTGGTCGGCAGCGACGTCAACCTCTTCCTCGAGGTCGGTGCCGTGCGGGCCGACGTCGGCTTTGGCAGCGATACCGAGACCTACGTGGGCATCGGCGGCAAGTACGTCTTCGGAGCGGAGCGCGGCGCCACCTTCGAGCAGCGTGGCCTCGCGAAGTTTCTGCCGGGCCTCTGACCCAAGACGGGGGCGCAGCACGTCTGCGCCCTCTTCGCCTTGCATATGGATGCCCACACACGACCTGCCGAAAGCGTGGCATCATTCCGAAGACATCGGAAAAGCGGTGGGTGACAGAAGATTTGAACGCCTGACCCAGAGTGCCCGAAGGGCGCGCGTAGGTCAGGCTCTCAGCCTACCAACCGGCCGGTTCTTATCGAAGCGCGGGAAGAATGGTGGGTGATAAGAGATTTGAACTCCTGACATCTTCGATGTGAACGAAGCGCTCTACCACTGAGCTAATCACCCTTGCCGCGCGAATTAGCCAATCGCGCGGGCGGTTGCAAGAGGGGATGCGAAAAACCGTTACTCGGCCGCATCCGGCATCGTATCGGACGGACCGCTTTCGGATCCGCCAGCCTGCCGGACCTTGACGACCATGACACGGCCATTCGGCATCTGCTTTTCACGACGGACCTTGACCTTGCCGAAGGGCGGCAGAACCAGTTCACGGTTATCGGCCAGCGCCTCGCCCAGAACGGACAGCAGGCTTTCGACGACGGGCTTTGCGTCCTTCTTCTTGATGCCGGAACGTTTCACGACCTGGTCGATCAGTTCCTTCTTGCGCAAGACGGGGCCGAGGATGACCGATTGCGGCGCATCGACGACGGCAGGGGTTGCTTTTGCGGCGGCGGCGGGCGCCTTGCCATCAATCGCGGTGACGGGTGCGGGAGTTTCAGATTTTGTTGCCACGGGGGTCTTTCTGGTCCTTGTGGACCGGGTTGATTTGGTTGCCATTGTACTGCCTCGTAGGTTCTTTTGCTTTTTTTCCGTTCTAGCACACCGATCCTCCCGTGGATACGAAAATGCGACCGCCGCCTCGCATATTCGCGCGAGTGTGCCGATTCTGCGCAGTTTGCTGTCGGCCTGCGATGGAAATGCCCGATTCCGGGCCGCGCGACGTTCCCGAGGCGTGGCAACGGTCAAACACCGCATCCGGTGCGGTGCGTTCAAATCTGTTGACCGATGACACGAGTCCACCACAACATGTCTCCACTCACAGGAGGGTATTTAATGAAAAACCTGTTCAAAGCATCCGCATTGTCCCTTTGCATCGCCGCGTCGTCTGCCACGGCCGGCTCGCTTGCCGAACCCGTTGTCAGCGCACCTGTCATCGTGGAAGAAGCCTCGACCTCGTCCGGCGGCGCCCTGATCCCGTTGATGATCCTCGCGCTTGGCGTGATCGTCCTCAGTTCTGGAAACAACGGCGGGGGTGGCGGTGCCGTCAGCGACGCCCGGCTCAAAACCGACATCAAACCGGTGGGCATGACCTCGATGGGCCTGCCGCTTTATCAATACCGCTACGTCGGCGGACAGCAGACGTTCGAAGGCGTCATGGCGCAGGACGTGGCCAAGGTCATGCCCGAAGCGATCATTCCGATCGGTTTCGGCTACATGGCGGTGGATTACGACATGCTCGGGCTCGAGATGCGCGCCGTCAGATAACACCGCACAAAAAAAGCGCCCCGATCCGGATCGGGGCGCTTTCGTTCATTCAGGCCGTGTCGGCGTCAATGCGCGGTTGCGCTGTCGCCCGACCCCTTCTGCGCGGCCAGCGTGGCGGCGGCTGCTGCATCTTCAGCCTCCTGATCCCATTCGATGGGTTCCGGCTGGCGCACCAGCGCATGCTTCAGCACATCGGACACGTGGCTCACGGGGATGATGGTCAGCCCTTCCTTCACGTTGTCGGGGATATCCGGCAGATCCTTCTCGTTTTCCTCGGGGATGAGCACCGTCGTGATGCCCCCCCGCAAGGCCGCGAGCAGTTTCTCCTTCAATCCGCCGATGGCGGAGGCATTGCCGCGCAGCGTGACCTCGCCGGTCATGGCGATGTCCTTGCGCACGGGGATCTGTGTCAGCACGGACACGATCGCCGTCACCATGGCCAGACCGGCCGAAGGCCCGTCCTTGGGCGTGGCCCCGTCCGGAACGTGAACGTGAATGTCCAGCGTGTCGAAGCGTGGCGGCTTGACGCCGATCTTCGGGCTGATCGACCGGACGTAGCTTGAGGCCGCGTCGATCGACTCTTTCATCACGTCACCCAGCTTGCCGGTGGTCTTCATCCGGCCCTTGCCCGGCAGGCGCAGGGCCTCGATGCTCAAGAGCTCCCCGCCCACGGATGTATAGGCAAGGCCGGTCACCACGCCGATCTGGTCCTCTTTCTCCGCGAGGCCGTAGCGGTGCTTGCGCACGCCGAGGAACTCCTCGAGGTTGTCGCCCGTGACCGTGATGCTCTCCGCTTCCTTGCGGACGATCTTGGTGAGCGACTTGCGCGCCACCTTGGCGATCTCCCGCTCGAGGTTCCGAACGCCCGCCTCGCGGGTGTAATAGCGGATCATGCCGGTCAGCGCGGAATCCTCGATGGAGAATTCCTTGGCCTTCAGCCCGTGGTTCTTGATCTGCTTGGCCACGAGATGCTGCTTGGCGATCTCGCGCTTCTCGTCCTCCGTGTATCCGGAGAGAGGGATGATCTCCATCCGGTCGAGAAGCGGCCCCGGCATGTTATAGCTGTTGGACGTGGTCAGGAACATCACGTTCGACAGGTCGTATTCCACTTCGAGATAGTGGTCCACGAAGGTCGAGTTCTGTTCCGGATCGAGCACCTCCAGCATGGCCGAGGCAGGGTCGCCACGGAAGTCCTGACCCATCTTGTCGATCTCGTCGAGCAGGATGAGGGGGTTCGTGGTCTTGGCCTTCTTCAGCGCCTGGATGATCTTGCCGGGCATGGAGCCGATGTAGGTCCGCCGATGACCCCGGATCTCGGATTCGTCCCGCACGCCGCCGAGCGAGATGCGGATGAACTCGCGCCCCGTGGCCTTGGCGACCGATTTGCCCAGCGAGGTCTTGCCCACGCCCGGAGGGCCGACAAGGCACATGATCGGGCCCTTCAGCTTGGACGAACGCTGCTGCACGGCAAGGTATTCGACGATGCGTTCCTTGACCTTCTCGAGACCGTAGTGATCGTCGTCCAGCACCTTCTGGGCCTTCGACAGGTCCTTCTTGGTCCGCGACTTGACACCCCACGGGATGGACAGCATCCAGTCGAGATAGTTGCGCACCACGGTCGCCTCGGCGGACATCGGCGACATGTTCTTGAGCTTCTTCAGCTCCGCATCCGCCTTTTCCTTGGCTTCCTTGGACAGCTTGGTGTCGTTGATCCGCGCTTCCAGCTCGGCGACCTCGTTCTTGCCGTCCTCGCCGTCGCCCAGCTCCTGCTGGATCGCCTTCATCTGTTCATTGAGATAGTATTCGCGCTGGGTCCGCTCCATCTGGGACTTCACGCGGGTCTTGATCTTCTTCTCGACCTGCAGGACGGACATTTCGCCCTGCATCAGGCCATAGACCTTCTCGAGCCGTTCGGAGACCGACAGCGTTTCCAGAAGATCCTGCTTCTGCTCCACCTCGATGCCAAGGTGACCGGCAACGAGGTCGGCCAGCCGGGCGGGCTCGCTCGTTTCGCCGACCGCAGCCAGCGCCTCGTCCGGGACGTTCTTCTTCACCTTGGCGTAGCGCTCGAATTCATCCGCGACCGTCTTGATCAGCGCCTGCGTGGTCGCCGCATCGCCGGGCATTTCGGTCAGATACTCCGCCCGCGCCTCGAAGAAGTTCTCGTTGTCGAGATATTCGGTGATGCGCACCCGCGCCTGACCTTCGACCAGTACCTTGACGGTGCCGTCGGGCAGCTTGAGCAGCTGCAGCACGTTGGCGAGCACACCCGCCTTGAAGATGCCCTTGCTGTCGGGATCATCCTCGCCGGGGTCGATCTGGCTCGACAGCAGGATCTGCTTGTCGTCGGACATGACTTCCTCGAGCGCGCGCACGGATTTCTCGCGACCGACGAACAGCGGGACGATCATGTGCGGGAACACCACGATATCGCGCAGCGGCAACACCGGGTAGGAAGCGTTAAGTGGCTCTAACATGCTCTTTTCCTTATACTAGCAAGACGAAAGGGTCCCTTTCTAGGCAACCGCCGCCGTCTCCTGACATGGGATGGATATGTCTATCCGTCCCGCCTGTTTCAATCCCTTCTGGGCTTTGGATCATCATCGCGCGGCGCCGCGGCCATGGCAACCGGGCTTTTGCGCGGAGGATCCGAATTCACGCCCGAAGGGTCCTGCGCGGCGAAGGGCCGTCGCGCAGGACACCGGTCGCCCTGCCCTATTCCGCCGCTTCCTTGCTGTACGCGGGATAGTCCGTGTAGCCTTCGCGCCCGCCGCCGTAATAGGTCTTCTGGTCCCCTTCCGCGATCGGCAGATCCTGCCGGTAGCGTTCCACGAGATCGGGATTGGCGATGAACGGACGCCCGATGGCGATGAAATCCGCGTGGCCGTTCTTCACCGCCTCGAGCGACATGGCGCGATCGTAGCCATTGTTGGCCATGTACGGCCCATCGAACAGCGCGCGCAGCTTGTCGATGCTCTGCCCCTCTTCGAGGTCGCGCGATCCGCCGGTGGCCCCTTCGATCATATGCAAATACGCGAGGCCGAAACGGTTCAGCTCCTTGATCACGTATTCGAAGGTTTCCTGCGGATTGTCGTCGCTGCTGCCGTTGGCGGGCGAGAAAGGCGACAGGCGCAGGCCAACCCGGTCGCCGCCCCAGATCCTGGTGACGGCTTCGAGCACCTCCAGCAGCAACTTGGCGCGGTTCTCCACCGGGCCGCCGTATCCGTCGGTGCGGTAGTTGCTGCCGGTCTTGAGGAACTGGTCCAGAAGGTAGCCATTGGCGCCGTGCACCTCGACGCCATCGAAGCCCGCGTCCTTGGCCAGCTTGGCCGCGTTGGCAAAGTCAGCGATGAGCCGGGGGATTTCCACCAGCTCCAGAGCGCGCGGATCGGATGTGGCTTCGAAACCGTTTGCCGTGAAGGTCTTGACCCCTGCATTGGTCGCCGACGGCGCCACGGGCTGCTGGCCATTGGGCTGCAGCGAGGTGTGGCTGATCCGGCCGACATGCCAGAGCTGCAGCACGATCTTGCCGCCCGCCTCGTGCACCGCGTCGGTCACCCTGCGCCATGCGGCGGCCTGACCCGGGGTATGGATGCCGGGCGTCTGGATATAGCCCTTGCCCTCGGGGCTGATCTGCGTGGCTTCGGTGATGATGATGCCGGCGCCCGCGCGCTGGCGATAGTAGTCGACGTGCATGTCGCCCACTTCGCCGGTGTCGTCGTCCGCGCGGTTCCGGGTCAGCGGCGCCATCACGATCCGGTTGTCGGCTTCGATGGCACCTGCCTTGGCGGGTGTGAAAAGCGGTTCGGTCATGTCGGGTGTCCTTGGGTGTGTTCTCTTTGGACAAGTCAGTTAATCCGCCGGCACAGCCCTGCAAGCCCCCGCAACCCAGCCATGCGCCTATAGCCGCCCCGCCCTTGCCGCCCGCAGGCTAGAGTGGGTCGATGTCGCCTTGCGCCCGCGTGGCATGGAAATCGGCCTGCCATGCGGCAAAGCGCCCCTCGGCGACGGCGGCCCGCATGCCGGCCATGATATCCTGGTAGTAGTGCAGGTTGTGCCATGTCAGCAGCATGGAACTGATGATCTCCTGGCTGCGGAAAACGTGGTGCAGATAGGCGCGGGAATAGTTGCGGCAGGCCGGGCAGCCGCAGCTTTCGTCCAGCGGGCGGGGATCGTCCGCATGGCGGCCGTTCTTGATGTTCACGACGCCCAGACGTGTGAACACCTGCCCGGTCCGCCCCGATCGGGACGGCAGCACGCAGTCCATCATATCGATGCCCCGCGCGACCGCCCCCACGATGTCGTCCGGCTTTCCGACCCCCATCAGGTAGCGCGGCCGGTCCTCGGGCAGCTGATCCGGTGCGTAGTCGAGACAGTCGAACATCGCCTCCTGCCCTTCCCCCACGGCAAGCCCGCCCACGGCATAGCCGTCAAATCCGATCTCGCACAGCGCCTCGGCGCTCTGCTGGCGCAGATCGCGCTCCAATCCGCCCTGCTGAATGCCGAACAGCGCGTGACCGGGCCGGTCACCGAAGGCGTCGCGCGACCGCCTTGCCCACCGCATCGACAGCTCCATGCTCTCGGCGATGCGGTCGCGCGACGCGGGCAGCGCCGGGCATTCGTCGAAACACATCACGATGTCGCTGCCCAGCAGCGCCTGGATCTCCATGGACCGTTCCGGCGTGATCTCGTGCCGCGATCCGTCGATATGGCTCTTGAAGGTCACGCCGCGCTCGGTGAGCTTGCGCAGGTCCGCGAGGCTCATCACCTGGAAACCGCCGGAGTCGGTCAGGATCGGCCCCGACCAGTTCATGAACTTGTGCAACCCGCCTAGCCGCGCCACGCGCTCCGCGGTCGGGCGCAGCATGAGGTGATAGGTGTTGCCCAGCAGGATGTCGGCGCCCGTCGCGGCCACGCTGTCGGGCATCATCGCCTTGACCGTCGCCGCGGTCCCCACCGGCATGAAGGCGGGTGTGCGGATATCGCCCCGCGGCGTGCGGATCACGCCGGTCCTCGCCTTGCCGTCGCTGGCCAACCTTTCAAAGGTGATCCGGGTCATCGATGTATCTCTCCGCCGCCTGCCGCGCCGCATACCGCCTTGCGTCGGAACTTGCAATTCACGGCGAATGCAGCGCAGATATAGGCCCGCGCCACATCAAGAGGACTGGACCGTGGATTTCGAGAACCTGATCGTTGGCTTGCTGGAAAACAATCTCGCCTTCCTGCTGCTGGCCGTGCTGATCGTCATCGTGATCTTCCGCGCGGTCAAGATCGTCCCGCAGTCCGAACAGCACGTGGTCGAACGCTTTGGACGGCTGCGCAAGGTGCTGGGGCCCGGCATCAACATGATCGTGCCCTTCATCGACCGGATCGCCCACCGGGTGTCGATCCTCGAACGCCAGCTGCCGACGGCCAGCCAGGACGCGATCACCCGCGACAACGTGCTCACGCAGGTCGATACCTCGGTGTTCTACCGCATCACCGAGCCGGAAAAGACCGTCTACCGCATCCGCGACGTGGACAGCGCGATTTCAACCACCGTGGCCGGGATCGTGCGGGCCGAGATCGGCAAGATGGACCTCGACGAGGTGCAGGCCAATCGCTCCGCGCTCATCACAACGATCAAGGCAAACGTCGAGGACGCCGTGGACAACTGGGGCATCGAGGTCACGCGCGCCGAGATCCTCGACGTGAACCTCGACGCGGCGACCCGCGCCGCGATGATGCAGCAGCTCAATGCCGAACGGGCCCGGCGCGCACAGGTCACCGAGGCCGAGGGCAAGAAACGGGCGGTCGAACTCGCCGCGGACGCCGAACTCTATGCTTCGGAACAGACGGCGAAGGCCCGACGCGTGCTTGCCGAAGCCGAAGCCTACGCCACCCAGGTCGTCGCCCAGGCCATCAACGAGAACGGCCTCGAGGCAGCGCAGTACCAGATCGCGCTCAAACAGGTGGAGGCCCTGGGCGGCATGGCCGCAGGCGACGGCAACCAGACCGTGATCGTCCCGGCCGAGGCGCTCGCCGCCTTCGGCGACGCCTTCCGCCTGCTCAGGGGCCGCGGGTGATGGCGGGCTACCTCACGCTGTGGTGGGTGTGGATCTGCATCGCGCTGGCGCTCGGCGTGCTCGAATTGCTGGCCCCCGCCTTCATCTTCCTGGGATTCGGGCTGGGTGCCATCGCCATGGCCGGCATCGTCCTGATCCTGCCCGCGGCCGGGGTGCCCGCCCTGCTCGCCCTGTTCGCCCTGTTGTCGCTGCTGGCCTGGATCGGCCTGCGCTTTGCCTTTCGCCGCCAGTCGAGCGGCGGACGCATCATCACACGCGACATCAACGAAAACTGACGGTTTTCTTGACGCGGTCCGCGGCGGACTAATTACTTGACGATGCAGCCGGTAGACATGATCTCTCTTTTCCGAAAATTCCTCGCCGGGTTCGCGTTCGTCCTGCTCTGCACCGCTTCGGCCGCATTCGCGCAGGATCCTTGGTTCGAACAGCCGGAATTGAACCCCGGCCTGCCGCCCCCGCCCTCTTCGATGGATCGTGCCACGCCGATGGCGGCGATGGAGACGTTCCTCTACCTCACCGACAACGGCCATTTCAGCGAGGCGGCGCATCTGCTCGACCTGTCGGACGTGGCGCAGAGCGACCAGCAATTCGTCGGCGCCGCCCGGGCGGAGGAACTGGCCGTCATCCTCGAGCGCAAGGTGGTGATCCCGTGGTCCTCGCTGGAGGACAGGCCCGACGGCTGGATTTCGGGCAGCTCGGACGACAACGACACCGGCCGCGTGCGCCGGTCGATCCTGATCGACCGGCTGGAGCGCGGCGGCCATCCCGTGCCGCTGCGGCTCAACCGGATCAAGGTCGGGGATGACCAGCCGGTCTGGGTGTTTTCCCGCCAGAGCGTCGACAACATTCCGGCGCTGCACGACCTCTATGGCCCGACAAGGCTCGAGATGGCCATGCCCGACTGGCTGCGCGTGCCCGCCTTCTGGGGCATGTACCTGTGGGAAGTCCTGTTCCTGCCCGCCTTCGTCATCGTCGCGCTGATCGCCGCGACCATCGCCTACCGAATCCTGCGGCGGATCGGCGACCGGGCCAAGCATCGCAGCGTCCGCTTCGTCGCGCGGGCTTCGAAATGGCCTGCGGCGATCATCATCTTCGCCTTTACCATCGGCACGGCCACCAGCCGCATCCTCGTGGTGACGGGGATCATCGACGCGATGATCTCTCCGCTGGTCCTGATTTCCTACGTGGTGGCGATCACGCTGGCGATCGTACTGGTCATCGACGAGATCTTCGACCGGATCAGCGCCTCGACCGCGACCGAGCTGGCCGAGCCCGAGAACGCGCATCTGCGCGCGATGGCGACGACCATCTCGGCGGCCCGCAAGTTCGTCATCGTGATCGCGACCCTGGCGGCGTCCGGCGTGGTCCTGAGCTCGATCACCACTTTCGGCACGCTGGGGCTTTCCCTGCTGGCCTCGGCGGGCGCACTGACGGTGGTGCTGGGCTTTGCGGCGCGCGAGGTGCTGGGCAACATCCTGGCCTCTGTCCAGATCGCGCTCAACCGGTCCGCGCGGATCGGCGACCTGCTGATGTTCGAGGGTTATTTCTGCACGGTCGAGCGGATCGACTTCACCTATGTCCAGCTGATGGTCTGGAACGGCACCCGGCTGATCGTGCCGGTCAGCACCTTCGTGTCCGACCCGTTCGAGAACTGGTCCATCGAAGAGGCCGAGATGGTCCGCCCGATCTACCTGTCGCTCGCCCACGGTGCCGATGTCGAGCGGCTGCGCAAGGCATTCTTCGACCTGCTGGACAAGGAAGACGCCTCGGACGTATCGCCCATGGACCGCGCGAAGGTGCACGTCACCGAGCACGACGCGGTCGGCATGAAGGTGCGCTTCGAACTGCCCACGGCCAATCCCGGCACGTTCTGGGAGGTGGAATGCCGCGTTCGCGAGGGACTGCTGGCAGAGGCCGCGCGGATGGAACGGGAGGGCGACCGGCGTGTTTTCCCCCTCGTGGCGAAGGACGTCACGCCGGCTTGAAGCCACCGGGCCAAGCCGGTAGGCAGGCCGCGCACCAGCAGGGGAACGAGCATGAACGAACTCACATTCGGATGGGAAGAATGGGTCTCGCTGCCCGACCTCGGCCTACCCGCCATCAAGGCGAAGGTCGACACCGGCGCGCGGACATCGGCACTGCACGCCCACGACATCGAAACGTTCGGATCCTCTGCCAAGCCCAAGGTCCGGTTCAACGTGCACCCGATACCGGGACGCGAGGACATCTCCATCACCTGCTCCGCCCCTCTGATCGACCGGCGCGAGGTGACCTCGTCCAACGGCGAAAGCGAGCAGCGGCTAGTGATCGGGTCCACGCTCGAGGTGGGTGGCCAGAGCTGGCCGATCGAGATCACCCTGACCAACCGCGCCACGATGAACAGCCGGATGCTGCTGGGCCGTCAGGCGCTGGGGGACCACATCATCATTTCCGCGACCGAACGGCGCCTGCAACCCGACCTCAGCTACGATGTCTACCACACCGCCAAGGTGCGCCACGCCGCACCGCGCCGCGCGCTCAGGATCGCCGTCCTGAGCCGCGAGGACAATTATTCGACGCGCCGCCTTGTCGAGGCCGGAGAGGAGCGCGGCCATACCGTCGAGGTGATCGACACCACCCGCTGTTACATGGCAATCAATTCGCTTGCGCCCGAAGTGCATTACGACGGGAAACGGCTGCCCCGCTACGATGCGGTGATCCCGCGCATCGGCGCGTCCGTCACATCTTACGGAACCGCCGTGATCCGCCAGTTCGAAACGATCGGCACCTACTGCGTGAACGGCAGCGCGGGGATCACCGCCAGCCGCGACAAGCTGCATGCCCACCAGATCCTCGCGTCCAAGAAGATCGGGATGCCCACGACCGCCTTCGCGGCTTCGCCCAAGGACACCAGCAACCTGATGGCCCTTGTCGGCACCGCACCGCTGATCGTGAAGCTGCTGGAATCGACCCAGGGAAAGGGCGTGGTGCTGGCCGAAACCAAGAAGGCCGCCGAGTCCGTGATCGACGCCTTTCGGGGGCTGAAGGCGAATTTCCTTGTCCAGAACTTCGTCAAGGAGGCCGCCGGAGAGGACATCCGCTGCCTCGTGGTCGCGGGCAAGGTCGTGGCGGCGATGAAGCGTACGGGCGCGGAGGGTGACTTCCGCTCCAACCTGCACCGGGGCGGGTCCGCCAAGGTCGTCCGGATTTCCAAGGAGGAACGCGACACCGCCGTCCGCGCGGCACGCGCCTTCGGCCTCGGCAAGGCGGGCGTGGATCTGCTGCGTTCGGAGACCGGACCGAAGGTGCTCGAAGTCAACTCCTCGCCCGGTTTCGAAGGCATCGAGAAGGCGACCGGCAAGGACATCGTCGGCAAGGTCTATGACGAGATCGAGGCACGGGTGAAACCGCAGCCCAGCCGCCGGCGCAAGTCATAGGGGTCGCGCCCCCCACTGGACGGGGCGCCGCGCTATCCCTATATAAACAGTCAGGAACGAGAGCAGAGGCAGAAATGACCGAGAATTCACAGCCGCTCGAAGGCACGCCGCTGATTGCGCCCTCCAGCACGGATCATCCGCTCTACGACCAGGTCGTCGAGGCTTGCCGTACGGTTTACGACCCCGAGATCCCCGTGAACATCTACGAGTTGGGATTGATCTACACGATCGACATCGACGCGGAAAACGCGGTCGACATCAAGATGTCGCTGACAGCACCGGGCTGTCCCGTCGCGGGCGAGATGCCGGGATGGGTGGCGGACGCGGTCGAGCCGCTGCCGGGCGTCAAGCAGGTGAACGTCGAACTCGTGTGGGAACCGCCATGGGGCATGGACATGATGTCCGACGAAGCCCGGCTCGAACTGGGCTTCATGTAACGGGGCCGCGCGCGCCCGGTTGAGAAAACGGCGCAGAGACCTTATCTTGCGTGTAACAGGAGGCACCACATGTTCGGCATTCCCGGCAAGCAAGCCGTCACCATGACACCCAAGGCATCCGCCCAGATTTCCAAGCTGATGGCATCGGCAGGCCACGCCGGCCTGCGCATCGGCGTCAAGAAAGGCGGCTGCGCGGGCATGGAATACACCATGGAATATGTCGACGTCGCTGATCCCAATGACGAGGTCGTGGAACAGGACGGCGCACGGGTCATGATTGCCCCGATGGCGCAGATGTTCCTGTTCGGCACCGAGATCGATTATGAGACCACGCTGCTGGAAAGCGGCTTCAAGTTCTCCAACCCGAACGTGACGGAGGCCTGCGGCTGCGGCGAATCCATTAAGTTCGACGAGAAACTCGGCGCGAAGTGAGCCTCGCGGCGGCGGACATCGCCTTCGCCACCGAGCTGTTTTCCGACGTTCCCGATCTTCACACCCGCCGGATGTTCGGCGGGCTCGGCCTGTACAGCGGCGACAGGATCTTCGGGCTGATGCGGTCCGACGGGCAGATCCTGCTCAAGGCGGGTACCGATGAGTTCCAGAACCGTCTTTCCGGCATGGGCTGCGAAAGATGGGTCTACACCCGGAAGAATGGCACCGTTTCCGCCATGCCCTACTGGTCGTTGCCGGATGCGGCGCTTGACGACCCCGCCGCCGCCACATCGCTTGCAAACGAGGCATTGGCCCATCTCGCGCGCTGACGGCGTTGCCCGCGCGTTGCCTTCGCCCTCCCCGGGGTGGTAACCAGATCTAAACGGAGTGAGGACAGCCACATGCGCGTAAAGATTGCAGCGGGAAACTGGAAGATGAACGGCACGGCAAGCGCCCTCGCCGAACTGGATGCCCTTCGCGACATGCTGCCGGCGCAGCCGCCGCAGGTGATCATCTGCCCGCCCGCCCCGCTTCTCCATCGTGCCAGGGAACTGTCGGGGCCGATCCTCATCGGCGCGCAGGACTGCCACGCGGCACCGTCGGGTGCGCATACCGGCGACGTCTCGGCCGACATGGTCGCGGACAGCGGTGCGACGCACGTGATCCTGGGCCATTCCGAACGGCGCGCCGACCACGGTGAGACAGATGCCGACGTCAATGCCAAGGTCCGGGCGGCATGGTCGGCCGGCCTTGCGGCGATACTGTGCCTGGGCGAATCCGAGGCCGACCGCAATGCCGGCAAAACGCTGGAGGTGATCGGCGCGCAACTGGCAGGCTCCCTGCCCGATGGCGCCACGGCGGAAAACACGGTCATCGCCTACGAGCCGATCTGGGCCATCGGCACCGGCAATGTGCCGACACAGGTGCAGATCGTCGAGGTTCACGATTTCCTCCGCACGGCGCTCGAAGACCGTTTCGGGCCGGAGGTGGGCGGTGGCATCCCGCTCCTCTACGGCGGCTCCGTCAAGGCGGACAACGCCGCAGCCATTTTCGAGGCCGAGAACGTCGACGGTGCGCTGGTGGGCGGCGCCAGCCTGAAGGCCGCGGATTTCGCGCCGATCGTGGCGGCGCTCGCGGCCTCCTGACCTTTTCGCGCGGCTGCCCGGAATTGCCGGCGGCACGCCATCGTGACGCGCCGCCGGATGGGCCGGCCCCCTACTTGGTGATGAGTTCCGGCCCCATCATCAGCGTCGGGAGCCATGTCGAGATCACGGGGACATAGGTCACGAGGATCAGGAAGACGAACAGCACGGCGGTGAAGGGAAGTGCCGCCTTGACCACTTTCATCATCGGCATGTTCGCGACACCCGAGGTCACGAAGAGGTTCAGGCCCACCGGTGGCGTGATCATCCCGATTTCCATGTTCACCACCATGATGATGCCGAGGTGGATGGGATCGATCCCCAGTTCTATGGCGATCGGGAACACCAGCGGCGCCACGATCACCAGCAGGCCGGAGGGTTCCATGAACTGGCCGCCGATCAGCAGGATCACGTTGACGATGACCAGGAACATGATCGGGCCCAGCCCGGCATCCAGCATGGCCGCGGAAATCTGCTGCGGGATCTGTTCGTCGGTCAGCACATGCTTGAGGATCAGCGCGTTGGCGATGATGAACATCAGCGTGACCGTCAGCTTTCCCGCGTCGAACAGCGTGTCACGGGTATCGGGATGGAAGAATGCCGTGACCAGCGCCCAGGGCTTTTGCAGCAGGCTGGACCGCCGCGCCGCGGGCACTTCGGCGGCCCCCATGCTGCGTGCGCCCGCCGGCGCGTTCGCCAGCGCCTCCGGCGCATCGGCGGCCTTGAGCGGCCCGATGTCGCGGTACACGAACATCGCCACGATGAAGGCATAGACGGATGCCACCGCCGCCGCCTCGGTCGGGGTGAAGATGGCGCCGGTGATGCCCGGCACACCGTAGATGCCGACCATGATGATGACGATCAGCATCAGCCCCCAGAAGGCTTCCCGGAAGCTGGTCCAAACTTCGCCCCAGCCGGCCCAGACGCCCTTGGGCATGTCGCGGAGCACCGCCATGATGTAGATCGTGACCATCAGCATGATACCGGCGAGAAGACCGGGGATGACGCCGGCGAGGAACATGCGCCCCACGGACACGTCGGTGGCCGAGGCATAGACCACCATCACGATGGACGGCGGGATCAGGATGCCCAGCGTCCCCGCGTTGGCGATGACCCCGGCGGCGAAGTCCTTGGTGTATCCGGCCTGGCGCATGGCGGCGATCACGATCGTGCCGATCGCCACCACCGTGGCGGGGGACGACCCCGAGAGCGCCGCGAACATCATGCAGGCCAGCACGCCCGAGATGGCCAGCCCGCCGCGCAGATGCCCGACGCAGGCGATGGAAAAGCGGATGATCCGCCGTGCCACCCCGCCCGTCGACATGAAGGACGATGCGAGGATGAAGAAGGGAATCGCCAGGAGCGTGTAATGCGCCGCCATCGCGCCATAGAGGCTCTGGGCGATAGAGGCGAGCGACGTGTCCGACAGCACCAGCAGGAACAGCATCGACGACAGGCCAAGCGAGACGGCGATCGGCACCCCGATCAGCATCAGGCCGACGACCATGAGAAAGAGAACCAGAACATCCATTATATCAGACCTTTGCGTCTTCGGCGGCGGCCTTTTCGACCGCTTCCTCGGCTTCGTGGCTCACGATCAGGCTGTCGCGACGGCCGGCGATCACGCCCAGCGTCGCCTGCACGAAACGGAACAGCAGCAGCGCACAGCCCAGCGGCAGGATGACGTAGGGCACGAGACGCGGCATCTTTTCGTAGGGTTCGGTGACCAGCTGGTTGCCGTCCATGAAGGAGTTGAAGGTGTAGGCCAGCCAGTCGCTCATCCACTGGAAAGGGATCGGGATCTGGTCGCTTTCGTAGAAGGATTGCGACCGGCGCTCGACGAAGCCGGTGGGGAACCAGCGCCCGTCAGTGGGATTGAACCCGGCAAAGGGGGCCCAGAAATCCCATGCGCCCTTCATCATCAGCACCGCGTAGAACACGCAGATGAGGCCCGACAGGATCGCCAGCCAGCGCTTGGGGCCGGTCGGCAGGATGCTGGTCACGGCATCGACGCCGAGATGCGCAGTGACCTTGACGCAATAGCTGACCCCGAACAGGACCAGCCACGCGAAAAGGACAAGGGTCAGTTCGAGGCCCCAGATCAGCGCGTGGTTGAACACGTATCGCAGGACCACGTTCACAAAGGTGACGAGGGTCATCAGACCCAGGAGCACGGCAATCGCGGTTTCTTCGAATGTATGGATGAAGCGGCCGAAGGCACCCTTCGGCTCGTATTTGCTGGCGCTCATGATCTTCCTCCCATCACGCGCGGCGCGCACGGGCCGCGCGGATGCGGCCCGTGCCCTTGGTGTCCGTGGTCGCTTACATCGACTCGTTGATTTCCTGCGCGGCGGCGATGTTGTCCGCCCCGACGCCTTCCTCGAACTGCGCCCAGACCGGTTTCATCGCATCGACCCAGGCCTGACGCTGCTCGGGGGTCAGCTCGCGGATCACGCCGCCGGCGTCCAGGATCGCCTGCCGGGCTTCCATGTCCACCTCGTTCACGGCCGCGTTCCGCTCTGCCGTCACTTCTTCGACGATGGTGGCCAACTGGTCGCGGATTTCCGGATCCAGTCCTTCCCACCAGTCGGAACCGGTCACGACCAGATAGTCGAGCACACCGTGGTTGGTTTCGGTCGAGCCGTCCTGAACCTCGAAGAACTTCTGCCCGTAGATGTTGGACCACGTGTTTTCCTGGCCGTCGACAACGCCGGTCTGCAGCGCGCCGTAGACTTCGGAAAAGGCCATCGGCTGGGGCGAGGCCTCCAGCTGCTCGAACTGGGCAACGATCACGTCAGACGGCTGAACGCGGAACTTCAGGCCTTTCGCATCGCCCGGCATCTCCAGCGGCTTGTTCGCCGACATCTGCTTCATGCCGTTGTGCCAGAAGCCCAGCCCCTGCAGGCCGCGGCGCTGCATCGAATTCTTCAGCGCCTCGCCTTTCTCGCCCTGCTGGAACTTGTCCACGGCGTCGATGTTCACGAACATGAAGGGAAGGTCGAAAATCTGGAATTGCTTGGTGAAGGCCTCGAATTTCGACAGCGAGGGCGCGGCCATCTGGACGTCGCCCTGCAGCATCGCCTCGAGCACCTGATCGTCGTCGTAGAGCGTGGAGTTCGGGAAGACCTCCATGCAGGCCTTGCCGTCCATCTCGGCGTTGACCCTTTCGGCCAGCAGGGATGCGGCGATGCCCTTGGGGTGCTTGTCGGTGTTGGTGACGTGGCTGAACTTGATGACCATCTCGCCATCATCGCAGGCAGCGGCGACGGCACCCGCACTGACGGACAGGGTCAGGGCCACGGAAGCGGCGGTGAAAAATTTCATTGTGATCTCCTCCCAGAGCTTTGGAATCAGGTTGGCGCACCGATCGGGACGCGCTGTCGCAAGGAGCCACATTTCCGAATCCTTTCACAAGCGCGTGAAGCGTCGCCCGGAGCGGGCGATAATTAGGCCATAAAATCAGGGGGATGCGCAGGATTCCTGAACCTGTCTTCCCTGCGGGCGTCTCGCGCCGTGCGGTTTGCCGCACAGATCCGCCAGCGTATGTGCGGATTTCCGCACAAACCTCAGGCCCGGAAATCCTCCGGCCGGATCCCGTAACGGGCCAGCTTGTCGTAGAAGGTCTTGCGCGGCAGCTTGAGCGCCTCGGCCGCGGCGGAAGCCTGTCCGCCGGCCCGGCGCAGTGCCGCCTCGAGCAGGGATTGTTCGACCCGCGCCATCTGTTCGACCAGCCCGAGCGAGGCGTCAGGCACCAGATCGTCGTTCAGGCCCAACACGAACCGCATCGCCACCGACATCAGCGCGCGCGCGTTGCCGGGCCAGTCCCGGCGCATCAGGTCCGCGACCACATCCGGCGTCACCTCGGGCGGTTTCAGGCCGGACTGCTCGGCCGCCTGATCGACGTAGCGCCGGAACATGACGGGAATGTCCTCCGGCCGCTCCGACAGGCTGGGGATCCGGACGCTCAGCCCCTCCAGCCGCCAGTAGAGTTCGGCGTTGAACCGCCCCGCGTCGACCTCCGCGGCCAGATCGCGGGTATTCCCCGCGATCAGGCGCACCGCACTCTGCCCCTCCGGGGTCTCGCTCAGCATCAGCTGCACCTGCCGCGGCAGTTGCGCGATCTCGTCGAGAAACAGGCTGCCCCCGTCCGCGGTCCGAAGGGCCTGCGGCAGTGTTTCCGGCGTCAGCCCGGATGCCGCGTGCTTGACGAAAGGCGCCTTGGATCGTGCGGAACTCAGATGCAGCACCTCGGCCACCTTCGAGATGCCCGTGCCCGGTGCCCCGCTGATCAGCGCATCGCCTTCGGCCTGCGCCACCAGCCGCACCCGTCTGCGCAGCCCCTCGGAAAGCTCGGAATTGCCGAAGATCATGCGCGCCGCCGGATCGCCTGTCTCCACCAGATCGCGCAGGCGGCGGTTTTCCAGCACCAGTGCCCGGGTCTTGAGCGCGCGTTCCAGCACCGCGAGAAGATCCGCGGGCGCGCAGGGTTTCTCGAGAAAGCCGAAGGCGCCCTGCCCCATCGCCGAAACTGCCATCGGGATGTCGCCCTCGCCGGTCAGCAGGATCACCGGAAGGTCGGGGTCCTGCTGGCGCGCGTAATCCAGCAGGTGGAACCCGTCCCGTCCCGGCATCCGGATGTCCGACAGGATCACGCCGTCGAAAGCCCGCGTGATCCGGTCCTTGGCCGCGACGAATGACCCCGCCGTCAGCGCGCTGATCTGCGCAAGCTCCAGCGTCTGCGCCAGCGCCTCGCGCACGGCTGCGTCGTCGTCGACCAGAAGAACCCTGCCCTTCATGCCGCAACCACATCCCTTGAATGTCGTTCCAGTGTCACCGTGAACAGCGCCCCGCCCGCATAGTTGCTCCCCCTGATCTGGCCACCGAAGCTCTGGACGATGCCATAGCTGATCGACAGGCCAAGCCCCATACCCGCCGTCGGCCCGTTCGATTTCGTGGTGTAGAACGGATCGAAGACCTTGTCCGGCATCTCGATCCCCGGACCGGTATCGCGAAAGCTGACGGTGACCACCTCGCCCTCGTCCACGTCGATCTGCAGCCGTTTCTCGGTCGTGTCGGCCATCGCATCCACGGCGTTGGTGATGAGGTTGACGAAAACCTGCACCAGCCTGACCTCGCCGCCACGAACCCGGATCGGCGCCTGCAGCGGGGTATGGATCAGCGTCACCCGCGCGTCTTCCACGTGGGCACGGGTCAGGTCGATCGCCCCCTCGAGGGCCTTGCGCAGATCCACGGCGTCGTCCGTCCGCTGGTCCTGCCGGGCGAAGGCCCGGAGGTTCTGGATGATCCGCGCCATGCGCTGTGCCATTTCCGATATGCGCGACAGGTTTTCCGACGCCCGGTCCGTGGCCCCCCGTGCCATGAACTGTTTGCCGTTCTCGGCAAACGAGCGGATCGCCATCAGGGGCTGGTTCAGCTCGTGGCTGATCCCGGCAGACATCTGGCCCAACGCGCTCAACTTGCCCGCCTGCACCAGTTCGTCCTGCGCACGGCGCAGTGCCGCCTGCGCTTCCTCGCGTTCCGCCGCTTCGGCAAGCAGCTTGGCGTTGGTGTCGCGCAGGGCGTGGGTCCGCTCGGCCACCCGGTCTTCCAGCCGGGCATTGGCACTGGCGAGTGCCCGCCGCCGTTCCGCCGCGAGGAACAGCAGCGACCCGAAGGCGAGGCAGAGCGCCGCCACTGCGCCGGCCTGCGCCGTGGCCAGCCGGCGGGCCTGTGCGGTGTCCAGCAACACCTCGCCCGTCAAGCCGATCACGGGCAGATGCTGTGTCAGATGCAGCGCGGACCGGGGCAGATAGGGGCCCCAGTCCAGTTCCCAGATCTCGTGACCGCCCAGCATCTGCGCCTCGAAGGGCGGGGTCGGGCCGACCGACGGCACCAGACCGGGTGACCCCGGCGGCCGGCGCCAGAACAGCAGTTCCGACCGGTTGGCGATCAAAACCTCCCCGCCCGCATCGGTGAAGAAGGCCGCGGGGGTGCTGCCGCGCCAGTTGTAGTCGATCCCGTTGAGGTCGGTGATCACCACCACCGCGCCTTCGGCCCTCCCCGACCTGCCGAAGATCGGTGCCGCATGGAAGAACGCCCGCGCCGTCAGCGGGGCCGCTTCGCCGTGGCCCCATCCCAGCGCGCCGCGCAGCGCCCGCCGCAGGAAGGTCGCCTCCGCCAATCCCTCCGGCATGTCCCGTCCCAGCGCCGAAGCCCGCAAGCGCCCCGCCCGGTCCACCACCAGAACGTCCATCGCAGCGGTCTTGTCCGCCACCGCCAGCAACATCTCATCCGTGTCCGTCCCGCCGGCGCCCTTCACGGCATCCAGCACCGCGGGGTGATCGGCCATCAGCACCGCAAGGTCGCGGTAGCGTTGCAACTGCCCCACCAGCCGGTCCCCGGCAAGGGCGAGGTCCGCGCGCCCCCGGTCCGCCAGCAGGTCCAGTCCCTGCGCGTGGAAATAGCGCCAGACACCGCCCGTCAGCGCGGCCACCACCGCGAGAAAGGCCAGCATCACCGCCGCTCTTTGCCGTATTCCGCTCACCATGACATCAGATTGCACATGCGCCCTTGCATTGACCAGAGCCGCTCGGGCATCTGCAACGCATGAAAACACTTTCCCAATCCCCGCACGCGCCCGACTTCATCCAGAATCCCTATGCGGTCTACGATGAAGCACGCGCGCGGGGGCCGGTCCTTTTCTGGGAGGACTACAGCATGCCGGCGGCCTTCGATTCCGCCACGGTCACGGCGCTGCTGCGCGATCGCAGGCTGGGCCGGGAGCATCCCGATCCGGGGCCGCGGCCCGCGCATCTGCAGACATGGACGCGGTTGCATGACAACTCCATGCTCGAGCTCGAACCGCCGCGTCATACCCGGTTGCGTGGGCAGGTGCTGCGGGCCTTCACCTCGCGGCGGATCGCGAACCTGGGCCCCGACATCGACGAGATCACCGCCGAGCTTCTCGGGGACCTGCCCGCCAGCGGGGCCTTCGACCTGATCCCCCAATTCTGCACGCAGCTTCCGGTCCGCATCATCGCTCGCCTGCTCGGCGTGCCGGAGGATCGCGCGCCGGACCTGCTGCGCTGGTCGACGACGATGGTGGCCATGTACATGGCGGGCGCCACACGTGCGACCGAAGATGCCGCCGAGGAGGCCGCGCGGGAGTTCGTGGATTACCTCGACGGCTACATCGACCAACGCCGCTCCCGGCCGGGCGACGACCTGATCTCGCAGCTGATCGCCGCCGAAGCGCAGGGCGACAGCCTGAATACGGACGAGCTTGTCAGCACCTGCGTCCTGTTGCTGAACGCAGGCCACGAGGCGACGGTGCACACGCTGGGCAACGCGGTCAAATGCCTGCTCGAGAACGACACCGACCCCCTGGCGCTGGCCGCGCACAACATTGCCGCGACGGTGGAGGAAGTGCTGCGTTACGATCCGCCGCTGCATATCTTCACGCGCTACGCCTACGAGGACATAGACCTCGGCGAGGCGACCCTGAAGAAGGGAGAGGAGATCGCGCTGGTACTTGGCGCCGCGGGCCGCGACCCCGAGGTTCACGTCGCACCCGACCTGTTCAATCCGCAGCGCCCCGGCCGGCCCCACGCCGCTTTCGGCGGCGGACTGCACTTCTGCGTGGGCGCGCCCCTCGCCCGGCTGGAGCTGCAAAAGGCGCTGCCCGCGCTCTTTGCCCGGCTGCCCGACCTGGCCCTGGCCGAGACGCCGCGCTACGCGGACAGCTATCATTTCCACAAGCTCGAACGGCTGATGGTCACCCCGTGAGCAGCAGCCGGGTCAAGGATCGCGCCCCGCGCGACCGCGCGCAGCGCGGCATGTCCTTGACGCGGCTGCTGCTCGCACAGACCCTCGGGAAAGGTCGTTCAGGACGCACCGCGCCCTGAACACCTTCTCAGAGGAAAACACGCCGTCTCAACCCCCACCCCGCCGGGCTGCTCGGGCTCACATCGGCAACGGGCACCCATAGAAGGGCGTCACGGCGCAGCCGTGTCCGGCGGATCCGGTCACAACGGCAGCGCCACCGTCGACTTCAGCTCTTCCATCGACAAAAGCGCCGTGACGTTGTGCACCCGCACCTCCGAAATCAGCGCCTGATAGAAGACATCGTAGGCCCGCGCATTCTTTACCCGGACTTTCAGGATATAGTCGATGTCACCCGCCAGCCGGTGCGCCTCCTGCACCTCGGGGCGGTCCCGCAATGCCTTGAGAAAGGCCGCCTGCCAGCCCGCTTCATGCTCGGAGGTGCGGATCAGCACGAAGAAACAGGCCTCGAATCCCAGCGCCTCGGCGTCCAGGATCACCGTCTGCTGGCCGATGATCCCGGCCTCGCGCATCTTGCGAATGCGATTCCAGACCGGCGTCTTCGAAGACCCCACCGCCTTGGCGATATCCTCAAGCGATTGCGCCGCATCCCGCTGCAGCTCACCAAGAATTTTCCGATCTGTCTCGTCTATCCGAACCGACATTCCACAATTTTCCTTTTACCAAAACATCTGTTCCTCAGGTCGCTGAAATCGGAACAGAATTCCTTATCTGCCGGATGCTATGGCCTCCCACAGGGAACATTTCCTATATTCAGGCGTAAGTCAACGAAGCACACCGGCCATCGCAAGGGGCACCTCCATGGACCATTTTCCCATCTTTCTCGCCACCGAAGGACAGCGCATCGCGTTATCGGGCGGGGGCGAGGCGGCCCTGGCCAAGCTGCGGCTGCTGCTGAAGACACGGGCACGGATCAATGTCTACGCCGCCGAACCGGCCGAAGAGATCACGGCCTGGGCGGAAGCGGGCAAGCTGACGCTGCACCGCCGCGCCTTTGGTCCGGGCGACGCGCTGTGCACCCGCCTGTTCTATGCCGCGGACGAGGACGCGGAAGAGGACCGGCGTACCGCCGCAATCGCACGGGCCGAGGGGGCGCTCGTCAACATTGTGGACAATCTGCATGACAGTGCCTTCATCACGCCCGCGATCGTCGACCGCGACCCGGTGACGGTCGCCATCGGTACGGAAGGCGCGGCACCCGTTCTGGCACGCGCCATCAAGGCGGACCTGGAAGAGCGCCTGCCGACATCGCTGGGGACGCTGGCGCGCATCGGCAAGGGCTTCCGCAAGCTGGCCGACGCGCTGCCCTTCGGTCGGCCGCGCCGGGATTTCTGGCGTGACTACTATTTCAACGCGGGCCCACGCGCCTTGGCCGACGGCGCGGACGCCGTGGAGACCGGCCTGCACGATCTGCTGGACGCGCACATGAACCGGGCCGCGCGGCCGGGTCACGTCGCCTTTGTCGGCGGTGGACCGGGCGATCCGGAACTGCTGACTCTCAAGGCGCGCCGCGCGCTCGACGAGGCCGACGTGGTGATCTACGACCGCCTCATCAGCGCCGAGATCCTCGAACTGGCCCGCCGCGAGGCGCTCATGATCGACGTCGGCAAGGAAGGCTTCGGCCCCTCCACCAGCCAGCAGACGATCAACAATCTGCTGGTGGAACACGCCGGATCGGGCGCTCAGGTGGTCCGGCTGAAATCCGGCGATGCCACCGTCTTCGGCCGTCTGGACGAGGAAATCGACGCCATCGACGCCCACGGCATCGGCTGGCACATCGTGCCGGGCATCACCTCGGCCTCGGCCGCCGTCGCGACCATCGGCCAGAGCCTCACCCGCCGGGGGCGCAACGCGTCGGTCCGGTTCCTGACCGGCCACGACATGAAGGGCTTTGCCGATCACGACTGGGCCGCGCTCGCCCGACCCGACGAGGTCGCCGCGATCTACATGGGCAAGAAATCCGCCCGCTTCGTTCAGGGCCGCCTGATCATGCACGGTGCGGACCGCGCCACCCCGGTCACGGTGATCGAGAACGCCTCGCGCCCCGATCAGCGGGTGCTGGCCACCACGCTAGACCGGATGGCCGCCGATATCGCCGACGCGGCCATGACCGGCCCTGCCCTGACATTCTACGGACTTGCCCCGCGCGCCGCCGCGCAAGCCGCCACCGACATGCCGATCGAGGAGATGGCCTGATGCCCAAACCTTTCACCCCCAAGGTCATGACCGCGAATGCCCTTCTGGAGGGCGACGTGATCTACATGACCGCCACCGGATGGACCCGCCACCTCGAGGAAGCCGAGGTGCTGACCGACGAGGCCGACGCCGATCTGCGGCTGATCGAGGCGCAATCGCAACCCGGCAGCGTTGTCGGTGCCTATCTCGCCGAAGTGACCGTTCAGGACGGCGTGCCGCACCCCACCCATTTCCGCGAGGATTTCCGCGCGACCGGTCCCTCCAACTATCACCACGGCAAACAGGCCGCCGCGACAGAGGAGCGTTTCTGATGTATCACTACACCGAGTTCGACGCCGATTTCCTGGCACAGCGCAACGCCCAGTTCCGCGCGCAGGTCGAGCGCCGCATCGACGGCTCGCTGACCGAGGACGAATTCAAGCCCCTGCGCCTGATGAACGGCCTCTACCTGCAACTGCACGCCTACATGCTGCGCGTGGCGATCCCCTATGGCACGCTGAACAGCCGCCAGATGGACCAGCTCGCCATGATCGCCGAGAAATGGGACAAGGGCTACGGTCACTTCACCACGCGCCAGAACATCCAGTACAACTGGCCCGAGCTGCGCGACGTGCCCGACATGCTGGACGCGCTCGCCGAGGTGAACATGCACGCCATCCAGACCAGCGGGAACACGATCCGCAACGTCACGGCGGATCACTTCGCCGGGGCCGCAGCGGACGAGGTCGCCGACCCCCGCCCGGTGGCCGAGCTGATCCGCCAGTGGTCGACCGACCACCCGGAATTCCAGTTCCTGCCGCGCAAGTTCAAGGTCGCCGTCACCGGGGCCGCCGCCGACCGGGCGGTGATCAAGGCCCATGACATCGGCCTGCGCATCGTGGAACGCGACGGGGCCATCGGATACGAGGTGATCGTGGGCGGTGGCCTGGGCCGCACGCCGATGATCGGCAAGGTTCTTTATGATTTCGTGGCAGAGGAAGATCTGCTGCCCACGCTGGAAGCCATCGTCAGCGTCTACAACCTGCTGGGCCGCCGCGACAACAAGTACAAGGCGCGCATCAAGATCACCGTACACGAGAACGGCATCGACGACATCCGTGCCCGCGTCGACGAACGCTATGCACTGATCCGTCCGCAGTTCACCGGCGTCGACCAGCAGATGCTGGCGCGAATCAAGGCCGACTTCGCCGCGCCCGAGTTCAAGGTGGGGGATGAAGCCCCCTATCGCAGCGCGTACCAGAACGACGCGATGTTCCGCAGCTGGGCCGATACCAACCTGTCCGCGCATCGCGCACCCGGCTATGCCATCGTGTCGATCAGCCTCAAGGCGCATGGCAAGACGCCCGGCGATGCCTCTGCCCGCCAGATGCGCCTGATGGCGGCCCTGGCGCGGCGCTACGGTCACGACGAACTGCGGATCAGCCACGAGCAGAACGTGATCCTGCCGCATGTGCACAAGTCGGACCTGCCCAGTGTCTTCTCCGCCCTGCGGGCCGAGGGCTTGGGCACCGCGAACATCGGGCTGATCAGCGACATCATCGCCTGCCCCGGCATGGACTACTGCGCGCTTGCCACCGCCCGCTCGATCCCGATCGCGCAGGAAATCGCGACCCGGTTCGACGAATTGAAGCTGGAGCATGACGTGGGCCCGCTCAAGATCAAGATCTCGGGCTGCATCAACGCCTGCGGACACCACCATGTGGGCCACATCGGCATCCTTGGGCTGGACCGCGCAGGCGTGGAAAACTACCAGATCACGCTGGGCGGTGACGGCACCGAGGATGCGGCCATCGGCACCCGCGCCGGCCCCGGATTCTCGGCCGATGAGATCATCCCGGCCGTGGAGCGGCTGGTGCTGGCCTATCTCGACCTGCGTTCGGAGCCTGCGGAAACCTTCCTGCAGACCTACCGCCGTCTGGGCATGGCGCCGTTCAAGGCCGCGCTGTACCCCGACGCCGAAACCAAGGACCGGGCAGATGCCGCTTGATCACCCCGCAGAGGTGGGTTCCGCCGCGACAGCGCCGGGCGATACACCGGCACAGGGTGTGACGGCCCAGGTGGCGCGGCTCAATTCGGAGCTGCGCCACCACAGCGCCACCGACGTGCTGCGCCGCGCGGGCGAGGAGGTTCCGAACCTCGCGCTCGTCTCCAGTTTCGGTGCCGAATCCGTCGTGCTGCTGCACCTCGCCTCGATGGTGAACCGCGATCTGCCGATCCTCTTCATCGACACCGAGATGCTGTTCACTGAAACGCTGGTCTACCAGCAGGAGGTGACGGAACGGCTGGGTCTGCGCAACGTGACGATCCTGCGGTCGGGCAGCATCCGCGCGGCGGACCCGGACGGCACGCTTCACCAGCGCGATACCGATGCCTGCTGCGCTCTGCGCAAGACGGTGCCGCTGCAAACCGCCCTGCGCGGCTTCGACGGCTGGATCTCGGGGCGCAAACGCTTCCAGTCGGGCACGCGCGCGGCGCTGGAGCACTTCGAACTGGAACAGCGCGGCCCCGGTCTGCCGGACCGGATCAAGGTCAACCCGCTGGCGTATTGGGATCCTGCCGATGTGCAGACCTACATGACCGAGAACCGCCTGCCCCGCCATCCGCTGGTGGCGCAGGGGTACCCCTCCATCGGCTGTGAGCCCTGCACGTCGCCGGTGAAACCCGGCGAGGACCCCCGCGCGGGCCGCTGGAGAGACAGTGACAAAGACGAATGCGGCATCCATTTCGTGAACGGCAAAATGGTGCGAACCGGAGGCAGGACATGACACAACTCATCAACGACACAGGTTTCGTCGCAGACGACTGGACCGGCGGCTTCTGCTCGAGCGGGGCCGCAAACGACTGCGTGGCGCTGGACCTCGCATCGGATGCCGACCCGCAGGCGGTTTCCCTGTCCGGGCTCAAGATCATCCGCGTCGATTTTCCCACCTCCGCCGATGGCCGCGGTTTCACGATCGCACGCGCCCTGCGCCTGCGGGGATACACCGGCCGGCTGCGCGCCAAGGGTCACGTGATCGCGGACCAGTACGCCATGGCCCGCCGCGCGGGCTTTGACGAGGTCGAGGTGCACGACGAGATCGCCAATCGCCAGCCGGAGGACCAGTGGCTGTTCCGGGCCGACTGGAAATTGAACGACTATCAATCGCGCCTGCGCGGCTGACGCGCGGCAAAGGCGAAGATTGCCCTGAACCCACCGATCTTCTAAGAAGGGAACGCAAGCAATCGCTTGTGTACATATGATTATGACCGAGCAAACCCCCGTGAACAAGACGACAGCCCAGCCCGCCCTGCCCGACGCGCAGACCGTGACTTCGGTAAAGCACTGGACCGACAGGCTCTTCTCATTCCGTGTCGCACGGCCCGCGTCCCTGAGGTTCCGATCCGGGGAATTCGTGATGATCGGCCTGATGGGCGATCCCGATCCCAAGACCGGCAAGCAGAAACCCCTTCTGCGGGCCTATTCCATCGCCTCCCCCGCCTGGGACGACGAGTTGGAATTCTATTCGATCAAGGTGCAGGACGGCCCGCTGACCTCCAAGCTTCAGCACATCCAGCCGGGCGACCAGATCATCCTGCGGCCCAAGCCCGTCGGCACGCTGGTGCATGACGCCCTGCTGCCGGGCAAGCGGCTGTGGTTCTTCGCCACCGGCACGGGCTTTGCCCCGTTCGCATCCCTGCTGCGCGAGCCGGAGACCTACGAGAAGTTCGACGAGGTCGTGATGATGCACACCTGCCGCGACGTGGCGGAGCTGGAGTATGGCAGACAGCTGATCGAGACCCTGAAGTCCGACGAGATGATGCAGGAGCTCATCGGGGCCGAGAACCTCGACAAGATCCGGTATTATCCGACCACGACCCGAGAGCAGAGCCCCAAGATGGGCCGCATCACGAACCTGCTCAAGGATGGCACGGTCTTTGACGACCTCGGGATCGACGGGATCGACAAGGAAACGGACCGCGGCATGGTCTGCGGCAGTCTTGAGTTCAACAAGGACATGATCGCCACGCTCGAAGGCTTCGGCCTCGAGGAAGGCGCGAATTCCGATCCCAAGCATTTCGTGGTCGAAAAGGCCTTTGTCGGCTGAAGCACCCGCAAGACATGAAAAAAGCCGCGCCCCGGTGTCGGGACGCGGCTTCTTTTTGGCGCTGGCGACCGATCAAATGTTCAGGGCCTGACGCACGGTTTCCAGCGCATTTTCCAGCAGTTCCGGGTTGTTCCGCGCGGCGTCGAGGCTGTTGGTCAGCGTCGTTTTCTGCATCGCGCTCAGCTCGGAGTTGTCGATCATCGCCACCACCTTGTCGAAATCGAAGCCATCGACGGTGAGCAGATCATCCACCATGCCGGGCTCGACGCCCTCCACACCGGCAGCGGCCTGCTCCGCCGCGTCAGCGTCAGCGGCGGTCGCGGCCTCCGCGGTCGCCTCGGCTGCATCCTCGGCGGTCTCCGCGGTCGCATCCGCGGCGCTGCTGGCGGCCTCTGCGGTCTCTTCCGCAGCGGCATCAGCGGTCTCGGCGGTTGCATCCACCGTCGCTTCCGCCGCCTGCTCGGTGCTTTCGGCGGCGCTGCCCGCGGCCTCGGCCGTCGCTTCGGCAGCGTCTTCGGTTGCCTCGGCCGTGGCTTCCGCCGCGTCTGATGCAGCCTCGGTCGTGGCATCGACAGCGTCCGAAGCGGCGACGGCGGCATCGTCAGCCACGTCTTCCGCGGCGGCCATGGCACCTTCGGTGGCCTCTGCAATGGCGTTCCCGGCATCCGACGCGGTGTCGGCAATGGCCTCACCGGCTTCGCGCGCGGCTTCGGCGGTGGCATCCACCGCATCGCTGACCGCGCCTTCGACGGCCTCGGCGGCTTCCCCTGCGGCCTCGCTGGCGCTTTCCAGTGCCTCCGGCGCATTCACGGAATCGGAGGCTTCCTTCACCGCTTCCGATGTCTCGTTGGCAAGCTCGGCGGGCGACTTGCCCGAATACAGCATGTACCCCCCGAGCGCGACCACGCCCGCGACGATGATCCAGATCAGATTCTTCATGTTCTTTCCCCTTTTGACGGCCAGACCGCCCCGGCGGGCGGCTCGCACCTTGCCCGCTCAAATGCGCAACGCAACCGTCACATTCAAGTGGAAACTGGCACAAAAGACCGCTCTGGCACCAATTTACCGGCTTGAAGAAGCCCGTTGCCACGTCTACCTTGCAACTTCGAAAATACAGCAACAACCAAAGGATGACCACCATCGCTCGCAGACCTCACAACGCGCCACCGACACGGGATACCGGACCGCGCGTCAACGAAAACATACGTGCCCCGGAAATTCGACTGATCGGCGCCGACGGCGAGAACGTGGGCGTGGTTTCCCCCGCCCGTGCCCTGGACATGGCCGAGGAAGCCGGCCTGGACCTGGTCGAGATTTCGCCGAATGCCAATCCGCCGGTCTGCAAGATCATGGACTTCGGCAAGTTCAAGTATGAACAGCAGAAGCGCGAGTCCGAAGCCCGCAAGAAGCAGAAGATCATCGAGATCAAAGAGGTCAAGTTCCGCCCGAACACCGACACGAATGATTACGACGTGAAGATGCGGAATGTTTTCAAGTTCCTCGAAAACGGCGACAAGGTGAAGGTCACCCTGCGCTTTCGCGGTCGCGAGATGGCGCACCAGAACCTGGGCCGCGAGTTGTTGGAACGGGTGGCGGAAGACACCAAGGAATACGGCCGGGTGGAAAACTTTCCCAAGATGGAAGGCCGCCAGATGGTCATGCTGATCGGTCCCCTGCCCAACAAGGGCTGATCGGAACCGGCTTCAAACCGCCGGACGCACAGACAAGAACCCCCGCAATTTCTTGCGGGGGTTCTTTCGTTTTTTCAGTTCTTGGTCGGCTCGTCCGACGCGGGTCAGCGCAGCAGGTTGGTGATGTTGCGCACCACCGCACGGCGGTTTGCCTGTTCCGCTTCCAACGTCGGCACCTTGAGATCGGATTCGCCGTAGCCTTGGGTCACCATGTTCTGCGCCGGAACGTCGAAGTATTCCGTCAGCGCCAGCGCAACCGTTTCAGCGCGGCGGTCGGAAAGCGCCAGGTTGTAGGTGGCGCTGCCGACGGCATCCGTGTGGCCCTCGACCAGGATCACGGTCCGCGGGTTCTGCGCGATCTGCTCGCGCAACGCGGTGCCGATCCGCGCGAGGCTTTGGGCCTGCTCGGGCTGGATCGCGGCCGAACCGGTCTCGAAGCGCACGGCGTCCAGTTCAATCTGCGGCGCCAGCGCGCGCACCTGCTGGATGTCGCGCACCTGGCGGAGCGAGAACGTGCGGTTGGTGTCCGCTGCCAGTTCCCGTTGCAGAGCCGCGCGCAGCGCCCGCTCGTCCTGGTTGCTGACCATTTCCACCTGTTGCTGCTGCTGGTTCACCTGCGGCAGTTCGTTCACGACCACGCGCTGCTCTTCGACCAGGTCGTCGAACAGAACCGTCTGGTTGCCCTGGGCATCGACCGACACCCGGCGCAGCACCGATCCGTCGCGCGCGCGGATCGTGATGATCTGCGACCCGTCCGGCTTGGTCACGATGGTCCGGCTCGACCCGTCGTCGAAGGTCTGGGTCTGCACCTGATCGCCCGGCTGACGCAGCAGCGCGTTTTCGTCCTTCAGCACACGCAGTTCGCCATTCGGCTGTTCAAGGATCACGCGGTCACCGGACCGGCTCACGACCTTGTCACCGTTTTTCAGCACGGACCCCACCACGACGGCGCCAAGACCCACCAGCAGGGCCTTTTCGAACTTGCTGAGGCCGTCGTCGTCAGCCGCGGGTGCGGCGGCGGCCGTCTGCTCGCCGGTCACGGTCGTGGCGAATTCCTCGTCGGACGACCGGACGGTCTCTTCCGTCACCTCTTCCGTCACCACTTCGGCATCGGCGTTCTCTGCCTCGGCAGCAGCGGCGGCGGCGGCAATCGCTTCGCGCTCGGCTTCCCGGTCTGCCGCGCGCTGTGCCTCCAGTTCCGCGGCAAGACGGTCCGCTTCGGCCTGCGCCTCGGCTGTCGCCTCGGGATTCACGTCGCCCTGGGCGTCCTGTACCGCCTGATCGACCTGCGAGTCCGGCGCGCCGACGGAGGACGCGGTGGAATCATCGGCCAGTTGCGGATCGACCGTAACGGTGCCCTGGCTGTCGGCGACGTCGCCCGACTCGGCTGCGGACTGGGCGTCGGCAGCGGCCTGATCCTGTGCCGCCTGCGCATCGGCTGCGGCCTGAGCCTCTGCTGCCGCCTGCGCGTCCTCTGCCGCCTGCGCATCGGCTGCTGCCTGCGCATCGGCTGCTGCCTGCGCATCTTCTGCCGCCTGCGCGTCGGCAGCGGCTTGGGCGTCGGCGGCGGCTTGTGCATCGGCTGCTGCCTGCGCATCGGCCGCAGCCTGCGCATCTGCGGCGGCCTGGGCGTCTTCCGCCGCCTGTGCGTCAGCCGCAGCCTGGGCGTCGGCGGCCTCCTGAGCGGCCTGCTCCTGGGCGGCCTGCATGTTGATCGTGGCCTGGGAATCCGGCGCGCCCACGGACGATGCGGTGGAATTCTCCGCCGGTGCAGGCTCCGCGGCCTGCTCCTGCTGACCCGCAGCTTCCGCCGCCTGCTGGCTCAGACCCTGCAGGACAGTCAACTCGTCGGCGTTCGCGACCATCTGCCCGTCAAGCGTGCATGGAAAGGTCACATTTTCCGCACTCACATCGCAGGCGGGCGCATCGCTGCTCTGCGCGAAGGCCCCGTGCGGCAACGCCAGCATCAGGCTCATCCCAAGCGAAGTGGTTGATTTCAAAAACGTTTTCATTTCTCGTTCCTCACTTTGTTCCGAACGCCGTTCGGGCAGCGCTTGTGAGTGAACGTTCCGCCGTGCCAAGGGTTCCCTGACCGCATCGCGCATACGAAAATCCGCGCACCGTCAGGCGCGCGGATTGTCTCCTTCCCGGGCGTGCAGCCGTGGATCAGGCGAGCGCGGCCACCGCGCGCTTCGTCATGACGCCGACCAGATGGGCGCGGTACTCCGCCGTGCCGTGCAGGTCGCTGATCATGTCGCCGCTGGCCTTGAGCCCCGCGACCGCGTCCGCGGAGAAATCGGAGGACAACGCCTCCTCCGCCTCGGTCCAGCGGAAGACCCCATCGTTCGACGCCCCGGTCACCGCGACCCGGACACCGTCCGCGAATTTCGCCACGAAGACCGCCACCAGCGGAAACCGGGAGGCAGGCTGGATGAATTTCTCGTAGTGTGCCGCCTCGGGAACCGGAAACTTCACCTCGGTGACGATCTCGCCCTCTTCCAGCGCGGTCGTGAACATCCCGAGAAAGTAGTCGTCGGCGGCGATCTCGCGGTTGTTGGTGACGATGGTCGCGCCCGAGGCCAGCGCCGCCGCGGGATAGCAGGCGGAGGGATCGTTGTTGGCCAGCGACCCGCCGATCGTGCCGCGGTTGCGCACCGCCGGATCACCGATCCGCGCGGCGAGCGAGGCGAGGCCCGGGTAATGCGCCTTGGCCTCGGCGGCGACGGTGGCATGGGTCGTGGCGCCCCCGATGCAAAGCTTGCCGTCGTCCGACATGCACACGCCCTTCATCTCGTCGATGGCGGTCAGCGAAACCAGCACGGAAGGTGCGGCCAGCCGGGCCTTCAGCGTGGGGATCAGGGTCTGCCCGCCGGAAATGGGCTGGGCCTCTTCCTTGCCCATTGCCTGCACCGCGTCCGCGATGGAGGTGGGGCGTTCGACGTCGAAATTGTACATCTTCTTTCCTTTCGAACCGGGTACCGCCTACGGGGTCTCGCGGCGGCACCGGCTTCTTTATGCCAAAAATACCTCTGGGGGTCCGGGGGGCAACGCCCCCCGGCTCCGCCCTCTCAGCTCATCCCTGCATCGCGGCCCAGACGCGCGAGGGTGTCACGGGCATGTCGATATGGGACACGTCCTTGCCACCCGACCGCATCGCATCGAGCACCGCGTTGACCACCGCCGGGGGCGACCCGATGGCCCCCGCCTCGCCACAGCCTTTCACCCCCAGCGGGTTGTGCGTGCAGGGCGTCTGACAGGAATGATCCACGGTGTAGAATGGCACGTCGCTGGCACGCGGCATGGCGTAATCCATGTAGGACGCGCTCAGCAACTGGCCGTCGCTGTCATAGGCGCAGTTTTCCATCAGCGCCTGGCCGATCCCCTGCGCCAGCCCGCCGTGGACCTGTCCGGTCACGATCATCGGATTGATGATGTTGCCGAAATCATCCGCCGCCGAGAAACGCTCGATGGTGACATGGCCGGTTTCGGGGTCAAGTTCCACCTCGCAGGCATAGGCGCCCGACGGGTAGGTGAAGTTGCTGGGATCGTAGAACGCCGTCTCTTCCAGCCCCGGCTCGATGTCCTCCAGCGGATAGTTGTGCGGCACGTAGGCGGCAAGCGTCACGTCCCCCCAGGCGACAGATTTGTCGGTCCCCGCCACGCTGAAGGCACCGTCCTTGAGCTCGATGTCGCTCTCCGAGGCTTCAAGCAGGTGCGAGGCGATCTTCTTGGCCTTGGCGATGATCTTCTCGGTCGCCCGCACCATCGCCGATCCCCCGACCGCGATGGATCGCGAGCCGTAGGTACCCATGCCCATCGGCGTCTTGGAGGTGTCGCCGTGCACGATCTCGACCATGGAGGCGTCGATGCCGATCATTTCCGCGATCACCTGCGGAAAGGCCGTCTCGTGGCCCTGACCGTGGCTGTGGCTGCCGGTCATGACGACAAGGCCGCCGGTCGCATTGACCCTGACCGTGGCGCTTTCGTACAGGCCCGCCCGCGCGCCAAGCTGGCCCACGAGGTTCGACGGCGCGATGCCGCAGGCCTCGATATAGCAGTTCACGCCGAAGCCGCGCAGCTTGCCCTTCGCTTCGCTTTCCTTGCGGCGCGCCTCGAAACCGGCGATGTCGGCGATCTCTTCCAGCTTGTCCATCGTGGCGACATAGTCGCCGGTGTCGTATTCCACCGCCACCGGGGTGGCATAGGGGAATTCCGTGATGAAGTTCTGCCGCCGCAGCTTGATCGGGTCGACGCCCAGTTCATGGGCCGCCTTGTCCACCAGCCGCTCGAGCTGGTAGGTCGCCTCGGGGCGCCCTGCCCCGCGATAGGCATCGACGGGCACGGTGTTGGTGAAGACCGCCTTGACGTTCACGTAGATCAGCGGCGTCTTGTAGTTGCCCGCCATCAGCGTGCCGTGCAGCCAGGTCGGCACCGACGGTGCAAAGGTCGAAAGGTACGCGCCCATGTTCGCGTAGGTGTCGGTCCGGATGGCGGTAAAGTTGTTGTCCGCATCGAGCGCCAGTTCGATCTTGGTGACGTGGTCGCGACCGTGCGCGTCCGAAATGAACGCCTCCGACCGGCTCGACGTCCATTTGACGGGACGGTTGCACGCCTTGGCCGCGAAGGTGCAGAAGGCCTCTTCCTGGTAGTGGAAGATCTTGGTGCCGAAACCGCCGCCCACGTCAGGGGCCACGACCCGAAGCTTGTGCTCGGGGATGCCCAGCACGAAGGCGCCCATCAGCAGCCGGATCACGTGGGGGTTCTGCGACGTGGTATAAAGGGTGTGCTCGCCGTCCGAACGGCTGTAGTCGCCCACGGCCACGCGCGGTTCCATCGGGTTGGCCACCAGACGGTTGTTGACCAGTTCCAGCGTGGTGACATGCGCGGCCTCTTCAAAGGCCTTGTTCACCGCGTCCTTGTTCTCTTCGACGAAACCCCAGTCGTAGCAGAGGTTCGAGGTCAGCTCGTCATGTACCTTGGGCGCGCCGTCCTTCACCGCTTCCTTCATGTCGATGACCGCGGGCAGTTCCTCGATGTCCACGACGATCGCCTCGGCGGCATCGCGGGCCTGGCCCAGCGTCTCGGCCACGACGGCGGCGATGGGCTCGCCCACGTGCCGCACCTTGCCCTGCGCCAGCACCGGGTGGCCCGGTTCCTGCATGGGCTGGCCGTGCTTGTCGGTGACCTGCCAGCCGCAGGGCATGCCGCCCACGCCTTCGAAGTCCTTCCCGGTAAAGATCTTCACCACGCCGTCCATGCCCTCGGCCGCCGAGGTATCCACGTTGGTCAGCTTGCCGTGCGCCACGTCGGAGCGCAGAAAGAAGACATAAGCCTGCCCGCGCAGGTTGATGTCGTCGGTGTATTTCCCGTTGCCGGTCAGAAACCGGACGTCCTCGCGCCGCTTCGTGCTGGCACCAATTCCGCCGTCTTTAGGCATGATCGTTCCTCCCTGGATGTGGTGCAGTTGTCCGGCACCTGTCTTGGTCTTCCGCGCGGGGGAACACGGGCATCTTGCCCGTCCCCGGCGCAGGATCAGTCTTGATCGGCCCGACCCGCATCACCTGCGGTCCGGAGCGCGCGGCGGGCCTCGGGGCCCGCCCCTTCGTCACTCGGCGGCGATCGCGCCCACGTCCTGGCCGGATGCGGCCATGATCGCCTTGACGATGTTGTGGTAGCCGGTGCAGCGGCAGATGTTGCCGTCAAGGTAGTGACGCACCTCCGCTTCGGTCGGCTTGGGATTGTCCTTGAGCAGCGCCGCCGCCGACATCACCATGCCGGGCGTGCAGAAACCGCACTGAAGCCCGTGGTGGTCTTGGAACGCCTGCTGGATCACGTTCAGCGACCCGTCGGCGTTGGCCTGGCCCTCGATCGTGTCCACGGTCGCGCCATCGGCTTCGATCGCCAGCATGGTGCAGGCCTTCACGGCCTTCCCGTTCACATGCACCACGCAGGCCCCGCACTGACTGGTGTCGCAACCGATATGCGTCCCGGTGAGACCCTGATCGTCGCGCAGGAACTGGGCCAGCAACGTGCGCCCTTCCACGTCGCCGGACGCGGTCTTGCCGTTCACGGTCATCTTGACCTGTGTCATGTAGTCCTCCCCTTAGTGACCTTGTTTGCGCCCGAGTAAAACACGCAGCACCCGTGTTGAGAATAGGAAAAAACCGGCATCACGGGATATTGGACTAAAGTAGCGCGGGCACCGTCGCGATCAGTCCGAGCGGCCCCGGCGCGGCTGCGGGCGTGTCGGAATTTCCTTGAGCAGGCCGCCGACCCCCATGCCCGCGATATCCGACGAGGTGACGGGCACGCCGCAGATCACCCGCGACAGCACCCAGTCGGCGCCGTTGAGGGCGGGCGCGCGCGCACAGCCCGGCAGGCCGATCACGGGACGCCCGGCCAGCTCTCCGAGGAACAGCAGGTTGCCCGGGTCCACCGGCATGCCGAACCGCGTGACACTGCCCCCCGCCGCGCGCAGTGCCGCTGGTGCCACATCGTCGATGTCCGAGGTGGCCGACCCGGTCAGGACGAGCGCGAGGTCGGACGCGCAATCCGCCAGCGCCGCGGCCAGCGGTGCCAGCCGGTGCGGCACCATGCGCACGGCCTCCAGCGTCACGCCGAGCGCTTCCAGCCGGCCGGCGATGGCCGTCCTGCCCTTGTCGCCCACGCCGCCCGGTATCTCGGTGATGAACAGCGTTGCCGTTTTCAGCACCGGCTGGCGCAGGCGGATGGCCCCCGCCGCGCCCGCCGCCGCACAGGCGCGGTCCAGATCCGCTTCGGGCACCGCATAGGAAATGATCTTGACGGTCGCGGCCATGCCGCGGTCGCGGATCTGGTGCCATTTCGGAACGGTGGCGATGGTGATCATCGGGTGGACCACATTCACCGACTCCAGCGCGGCGACGTCGATCTCGACCACGCCCGGCCCCGTCGCCAGCAGGTTCACCCGACCGGTGAAGGGCCGCGTGGGCTGAAGCCGGTGGTCCTGCCCCAGCACCGCTTTGGCAAGGCGCTCCGCCGCGGCATCCTCGCCCACGTCATCCGGGTCGAGCCGTGCGACGATGACGCTGTCATGCCCTGCCCGCGCCAGCGCCTCCACGTCCCCGGCGCCCAGCACCCTGCCCTTGCGCAGCCTGCCCGTCTCGACCGGGACGGAGTGTGCCAGCACCGCGCCTTCGGCCTGGGCCAGCGGGACGGTGCCGAACTTCATGGTTGCCTCAGCGTCTGTATCATCTCGGCCAGGATCGAGACCGCGATCTCGGCCGGGCCGGCCGCCCCGATGTCGAGGCCCACGGGGCCGTGGATGCGGCCGATCTCCGCCTCCGGGAAGCCCGCCTCGGCCAGCCGGGCGACACGGGCACCGTGCGTCCGTTTGCTGCCGAGCGCGCCGATGTAGAACGCCCGCGATCGCAGGGCGAGGTGAATCGCCGGATCGTCCAGCTTGGGATCATGGGTCAGCAGCACGACGGCACAGCGCGCATCGAGGCCGATCTCCTCCAGCGCGGCATCCGGCCAGTCGTTGATGACCCGCGCATCCGGAAAGCGCGCGGCGGCACCGAAAGCCTCGCGCGGGTCGACGACGACGGGATCGAACCCCGTCGTGCGCGCCATGCCCACGAGGTGCTGCGCGATGTGCACGCCCCCCACGATGACCAGCCGCAGCGGCGGGTTGTGGATCGCGACGAAGGTCTTGCCGTCCTCGCTGACACCGGAGCGGTCCATGCGAAAGCGGTCCTCGTGCCCCGGGTCGACCAGCCGGCGGGCGCTGCCGTCCAGCGCCGCCTCGTATGCGACGGGCTGGCGCGCGGCGCGTGCCGCCACGAGGTCGCGCAGCATGGATTCGGGCATCCCGGTCTCGCCCACGGGCTCCAGCAGGATGCGGATGTTCCCGCCGCATGCGAGGCCCACGGCAAAGGCGTCGCCGTCGCTGACGCCGTATTCCAGCACGCGCGTCCCGCCGTCCTCCAGCGCCTCCAGTGCCTCGATGACCACCGCGCCCTCGACGCAGCCGCCCGAGACCGAGCCCTCCATCTCCCCTTCGTCCGAAACCACCAGTTGCGCCCCCACCCGGCGCGGTGCGGAACCCCATGTCTCGATGACCGTCGCTACGGCAACGCGCCGGCCCGCCTCGATCCACTCGAGCGCCTGTTCAGGGGGTGTCTGCGCTGCCATGCCTGCGTTCCTTTCCGTCCCGCGGTTGTCGGGCCGACGGGCCCGCCCGGAAGAATGTAGTGCGCGGGACACCCACGCTCAATCAGATATGATCACCGCCGCGCCTGTCCCGCCAGCGCGACCTTGGTCACAGTGCGCCGGCCTTCGGCGGTGGCTTGCACTGTCCAGCCACGGCAACTACATCTGTCGGCAAGAGATCAACACCGGAGACCCCGCCATGCCCATGCAAGCCAGCGAGATCGAGGACCTTCTTCGCGCGGCCTTTCCCGACGCCCGGATCGTGGTCGAAGGAAACGACGGTGTCCACATGGCCGCGATGGTCGAGGACGCTTCCTTCAAGGGCATGAACCGGGTGCAGCAGCAGCGCGCGGTCTATGCCGCGCTCAAGGGCAAGATGGACGGGGCGAACGGGGAGCTGCACGCCCTCGCGCTGACAACCCGGGCCCCCGCCTGAAAACATTTCATTCAAGGACAATCAGATGAGCGACGCGAAAACCCAGATCCAGGACACGATCACCTCGAACGACGTGGTTCTTTTCATGAAAGGCACCAAGGAGATGCCGCAGTGCGGGTTTTCCTCCCGTGTGGCGGGGGTGCTGAACTACATGGGCGTCACCTATTCCGACGTCAACGTGCTCGCGGACGAGGAAATCCGTCAGGGGATCAAGGATTTCTCCGACTGGCCGACCATTCCGCAGCTTTACGTGAAGGGCGAGTTCGTGGGCGGTTGCGACATCATCACGGAAATGACCCTGTCGGGCGAGCTCGACACCCTGTTCGATGAAAACGGGGTGGCCTACGACAAGGACGCCGCCGACAAGATCCGCGAAGCCAACGGCTGAACGCCGCCTGCCTGACAAGGCCGGGCCGCCCGCGGCCCGGTGCCTTGCGCGTTCACCGTACTGTCACTTTACCGCGCACTCGCTCAGCAGCACCTGCTCCGACCCGTCGGTGCCGTCATGCCACAGCAGGCTCGCGGCCTCGCCCTTGGTCCACCAGACATAGTGCGACCCGTCCGAAGGGTATCCATAGCGCACGCCGGAGCCGGCAGGTTCGGCGCGAAGATTGAACATCCCGCCTTCCACGCCAATGACGGCGATGCCCGGCTCCCCTTCGACGTTGACGTAGACCGCCGGCACCGCGACGCCCCTCTCGCAGGTATAGGTCATGGCCTGCACATCTGTTTGGGCCACGGCCGGGCCGGCAACGACCAGAAGCCATGCGCAGCACAGGGACAGCCTCATTTCGCGGCCTTTTCCTCGACCTCGGCGGCCAGCGCCTCGGCGCGTGCCGCCAGTTCCGCGAGGGTCTCCTTGACCGATTGCGGCACCACGGGCACCTCGATGCGCTCCGGCTCGATCTTGACATTGCGCAGACCGGCAAGTTCCGCCTCACGCTCGGCCAGCTCGGCCTTGATCTCGGCGATGCGGTCCTCGATGCTCGCCGTCTTGTCGGCCAAGAGAAGGCCGGCCATCAGCAGCATCCGCGCCTCGGGCATGCGACCGACCTGATCCGACAGCACCTGTGCCTCGTCGTCCAGCATCTTGGCCGCGGCGTGAAGATAGTTTTCCTCGCCCTCCTGGCAGGCGACTTCGAACTGGCGTCCGCCGATCGTGATCCGTACCTCGGGCATCAGGCATCCTCCTCTTGATCCGTCCCGGCGGTATCGTCCGCCCCGTCCAGCAACGGGCCGAGCGCCGCGAGGATCGCGCTGCTTTCGGCGACATCGGCGGCGCGGGCGGCGCGCAGACCTTCGAGTTCGGCAAGCATCGCCTTGTTGATCAGATGCGCGTCCCCGACCCCTTCGGCGTTGGCGGCCTGCAGCGCCGCGCAGGCATCGGTGAGCTGCGCGTTAGCGCGGCGGACGCGCTGCAGTTCGATGTCGAGCTGCGCCATGCGCGCCTGGGTTTCTTCCACCTGCGTCCGCAGGCCTGCCGTCTCGGTCTCGGCGCGGGATTTCAGGTTGCGGACCCGCTCGGTGAGCTGGGCGTTCGCGGTGCGCTCGTCCTCCAGCGCCTGGACCAGTTCGGGGTCCGGTCCGGCCACGGGCTTGTCCAGACTTTCGAGCCCGGCTGCCACACGGTCCATCGCCGCGGTGATGCGGCGCTGCAATTCGTCTATGTCACTCATTCCCCGGTTCCCTCACGTCCTGTCTGTCCCCGTTCGTCGTGGCGCACCGCGCCCGGTGCGAATCGCCCGCGCGGTGCGTTTCGGATTATCCTAACCAAAGGATCGGGCAATTGCGCCCCCCTTTCAGATCAGCGACTTGACCGGCGAAGTTGAACCGCCGCGACCGTGCCTTGCCTGTTGCGCTTGAACTTTGGCCCTTGACTGCTATGCACAGGCGCAAACCCGACGCGCAATAAGGAAGCCAGCCTTGGATCTCGACGCACTCGCCAAAGCCCATCCGGACCACTGGTCCAAAGCAACCGCCATCCGCGCCCTGACGCTGGACGCGGTCGCTGCCGCGAATTCCGGTCACTCCGGCATGCCGATGGGCATGGCCGACGTGGCGACCGTGCTGTTCGAAAAGCATCTCAAATTCGACGCCGCCAACCCGCTCTGGCCCGACCGGGACCGGTTCATCCTGTCCGCCGGGCACGGATCGATGCTGATCTATTCCCTGCTTCACCTCGTCGGTGACGCGCAGTTTCCGATCGAAGAACTGAAGAACTTCCGCCAGATGGGCGCGCGTACCGCCGGCCACCCCGAGAACTTCCTCGCGGACGCGATAGAGACGACGACCGGCCCGCTCGGACAGGGGATCGCCAATTCGGTCGGCTTCGCGATGGCCGAGGAAATCCAGCGCGCCACCTATGGCAAGAAGGTCGTCGATCACCACACCTACGTGATCGCGGGCGACGGCTGCCTGATGGAGGGCGTCAGCCAGGAAGCGATCACGCTCGCCGGACGCCACAAGCTGAGCAAGCTGATCGTGCTCTGGGACAATAACGACATCACCATCGACGGTCCGGTGACCCTGTCGGACCGCACCGATCAGGTCGGCCGCTTCGTCGCGGCAGGTTGGCACGTGATCGAGATCGACGGCCACGACCCCGAAGAGATCGACGCCGCCCTCACCGAGGCGCGCAAGTCGGACAAGCCCACGATGATCGCCTGCAAGACGCACATCGCCCTCGGCCACGCGGCGCAGGATACTTCCAAGGGTCACGGCGCGCTGACCGACGCGGAACAGATGGCGGATGCCAAGGCCGCCTACGGCTGGACCGCGGGCCCCTTCGAGATCCCCGCCGAGATCAAGTCCGCCTGGGAAGAAATCGGCAAGCGGGGCGCAGAGGAGCGCCGCGCCTGGGAGGAACGGTTCGACGCGATGCCGCGCAGCAAGCGCGAGACCTTCAATCGCGCATTGGCCCTCGACGCGCCGAAGAAGCTGAGTGCGACGATCAAGGCGTTCAAGAAGCAGATGTCGGAGGCCGCGCCCAAGCTGGCGACCCGCGCCTCGTCGGAAAAGGTGCTCGAGGTCGTGAACCCGATCATGGCCGAAACCGTCGGCGGTTCTGCCGACCTGACCGGGTCGAACAACACCAAGACCGCGGACCTCGGCGTTTTCGACGTGGACAACCGCGCCGGACGCTATGTCTACTGGGGCATCCGCGAACACGGCATGGCGGCGGCGATGAACGGCATGGCGCTGCATGGCGGCGTCCGGCCCTACGGCGGCACCTTCATGTGCTTCACCGACTATGCCCGCCCCTCGATGCGGCTGGCCGCGCTGATGAAAATCCCGACGGTATTCGTCATGACCCATGATTCCATCGGTCTGGGCGAGGACGGCCCGACGCACCAGCCGGTCGAGCATCTGGCGATCAGCCGGGCGACACCCAACACCTATGTCTTCCGTCCCGCCGACACGGTGGAAACCGCCGAGGCGTGGGAAATCGCGCTGACCTCCAAGAAGACACCATCCGTGCTGTCGCTGACCCGTCAGGGCCTGCCCACCGTCCGCAAGGACCACAAGAACAACAACATGGTCGAAAAAGGCGCCTACGTGCTGGCCGATGCCGAGGGCAAGCGGCAGGTGATCCTGATCGCCAGCGGCTCGGAAGTCAGCGTCGCGCTGGAGGCACGTGAGCTGCTGCAGGAAGAAGGGATCGGCGTGCGCGTCGTGTCCATGCCCTGCATGGAGCTGTTCGCGGCGCAGGATGAGGCCTATCGCAAGCGCATCCTGCCCGGCGGCGCGGTCCGCGTGGGCATCGAAGCCGGGGTCCGCTTGGGCTGGGACCGCTGGCTGCTGGGCGAGCGCGGCAAGTTCGGCAAGGCGGACTTCGTCGGGATGGACAGCTTCGGTGCGTCCGCCCCTGCCGAGGAGCTGTTCGAGAAATTCGGCATCACCGCCCGCAACGTGGCGGACCGGGCCAAGGCGCTGCTCTGACCCTCGTTTTCAGATCTCGGAAAACCCGCCCCCGTGGCGGGTTTTTCGCGTTAAAGGGAAGCGTGATGCCGTGGCGGACCGGCGATGCGGCGCTGACCGTCAGGCCAGCTTGCGGCCCGTGAACGGCAGCGCGCGCCACAGGGGCGTGACGATGTTCTCTCCGACCGGGATCAGCAGCAGACCCAGCGCGAGGCCAAAGACACCGTCCATCGCGGCGGTGGCGACCCATTCCGTCGCCCCTTCGATTCCGGGCGGAACCATCTGCGCCGCCGCAACGGCGGCATCGTGGATGAAATGGCCAAGGGCGCCGAAGCCCAGCTCTTCCAGCCCGTGCACGATGATCGAGCCACCCACCCAAAGCATTGCCGCCGTGCCCACGATGGTCAGCAGCTTGAGAAATCCCGGCATCCCCTTTACCAGCGCCCGCCCCACGGCGCGTGTCACGCCGAGCCGGCCGTGGTTCGCCATGGCAAGCCCCACGTCATCCATCTTCACGATCAGCGCGACGGCCCCGTAGACCGCCACGGTGATCATCACCGCCACGACCGCGAGCGTGGCCGCCTCCATCCAGAAACTGCTGGGCGGAATCGCGGACAGCGCGATGGTCATGATCTCCGCCGACAGGATGAAATCCGTCTTGATCGCGCCGGCCGCCTTCTGCTCTTCGAGGCGCGCAGGATCCTTGATGACCTTTTCCTTGCCGGGGTAATCCTCGTGCCCGCCAGATATCCCGAGGGCGTGCGCCACTTTCTCGGCCCCCTCGAAACACAGGTAGGCCCCGCCCAGCATCAGCAGCGGCGGGATGGCCCAAGGGGCGAAATTCGACAGCGCCAGCCCGATCGGCAGCAGGAAGACCAGCTTGTTGCGCAACGATCCCTTGGTGATGCGCCAGACGACAGGCAGTTCGCGCGAGGCTTCGAAGCCGTGCAGGTACTTGGGCGTCACCGCGGCGTCGTCGATCACCGCGCCCGCAGCCTTGCCCCCCGCCTTTGCCGCCTGTCCGATCACGTCGTCGACGGACGCCGCCGCGACCTTCGCGATGGCCGCCACGTCGTCCAGCAGTGCGATCAATCCGCTCATCTTCTTGCCCCTTGTCAGTCTTGGCAGAGCTAGCCTGCCCCGCGCGCGAGGCAAACCCAACCTTTGCCGGTGTTTACCGCTAACATGAAGGTTTATCGCTAACATCCCGGAAACAGGGGCGTTTGGGTCTTTCGCACCTGCAGCACCCGCCGTTATAGAGCGCGCAACGCTGCACCCAAAGGATCACACCATGACCATCAAAGTCGGTATCAACGGATTTGGCCGGATCGGCCGCTGTACCCTCAGCCACATCGCCGCGAGCGGCCGCGACGACATCGAGGTGGTCAAGATCAACGCGACCGGTCCGATCGAAACCGCAGCGCATCTTCTGAAATACGACAGCGTTCACGGTCGTTTCCCCCGCGAGATCAGCATCGACGACGGCTACATGAACCTCGGGCAGAACGACATCGAGGTCATGTCGACCTACAATCTCGAGGAACTGGATTGGCACGGGTGCGACGTGGTCCTCGAATGCACCGGGAACTTCAACGACGGCAACAAGGCAAAGACCCATCTCGAGCAGGGGGCCAAGCGCGTGCTGCTGTCGGCACCGGGCAAGAACGTGGATCGGACGGTGGTCTACGGCGTCAACCACGACACGCTGCAGAAATCCGACCGGATGATCTCGAACGGGTCCTGCACCACCAACTGCCTTGCCCCGATGGCAAAGGTCATGCACGAAGCCGTGGGTATCGAAAGCGGCCTGATGACCACGATCCACAGCTACACGGGCGACCAGCCGACGCTGGATCGGCGGCACAAGGATCTCTACCGCGCGCGGGCGGCGGCCATGGCGCTGATCCCCACCTCGACGGGTGCGGCGAAGGCCCTTGGCGAGGTGCTGCCGGCGCTCAAGGGCAAACTGGACGGCACCGCGATCCGGGTGCCGACGCCCAATGTCTCTGCCGTGGACCTGACCTTTCAGGCCAGCCGCGACGTGACGGTCGACGAAATCAACCTCGCCGCCAAGACCGCCGCGAACGGCTCGATGAAGCGGGTACTGGGCTACGACCCGGAACAGAAGGTCTCGATCGACTTCAACCACACCGAGGAAAGCTGCATCTTCGCCCCGGATCAGACCATCGTGGTGGCCGGCCGGACCGTGCGGGTGCTGGGCTGGTACGACAACGAGTGGGCGTTCTCGGTCCGGATGGCGGATGTGGCCGTGGCGATGGGCCAGCTGGGCTGACGCTTGCGCAGCGGCGGCCGGGCTGTCATATCCTGCGCAGTTCCAAGCAAAGGCAGCCCTGCCCCGTGACCAACCGCATCGCCCTTGTCCTCGGTCTCGTCATCGTCGCGGCAATCGCGGTCGATGTGTTTTACTTCGGAACCGAGCACCTGATCTACCTCGGCAAGAAGCTGTTCGACCTGATCGAATGGATGGCCTTCTGGCGCTGAGGTCCGGCCCCCGAAAGCGGTATCTATTCGCGGGTCAGGACAGTGGAGACAGGCACCAGCGCCACGCTGCTGGCCCGGTCCTGAAGCCCCCAGAGCAGCAGCGCCGAGATCGTGTCGGGGCGCAGCCGGCCCAGCATGATGACCGCCCCCTCCTGACCCGCCTTGAAGGCTGCCTGATCGAGGAACCGGCGGATCACGGTGGCGCTCTGGCCCTTGCTGTCGAAATCCCGGAAGACCGGATCGGCGGGCACGCCTTCCTTGCGGGCAAGCTTGGGCATGGTGTTAAGCCCCTTGTCCTGCGTCACCAGCCCGTGTCCCGTGTCCGACAGGATCGCGGTGATCTGATCCGACAGGTCGCGGCTGGACTGGAACCCGCCCTCCGGCGCTTCGAGCACCGCCACCACCTCGTCCAGCCGGGGCAGCACCACGTTGAAGGTCGTTTCCGCATCGCTGGGCTGCGCCCCTTCGGGCAGGCCCACCATCGCCAGCACCTCGAAACCGGCCTCGCGATACATCCGCATGCGTTCGGCGGCATCGGGCTGTGCGGCATCGACCGCGAAGCTGAGCGGATAGGGAAAGCTGCGCAGCGCCGCGAGACCCTGCGCGCCGGAGGTCAACCCCGATCCGTCATCGATCAGGATGATGCCCATGAGAGGCTTGCCGCCGGTGTCCGGTGCCGCTTCGGCAAAAGCGCGGATCGGCGGCAACGCGGGATCGTCTGCCTCGGCTGCTGCCTCCTGGGTCTCGGGCGTGTCGGACGTTTCCGCCGGCGTGGTGTCGCCGGGCCGGTTGACCGTCACACCGCTCTGCCGGTCGGTCAGGGTGACGGCCGGTGTGCCGATCGCGGGCCGGTCGGCAGCCGTTTCGGCCCCGGAAGCCTCCTGCGTTTCGGTCTGCATTTCGGTGTCGGGCTCAGTGGCGGGATCGGTCCCCGCGGAGTCGGGCGCAGCGGCGGAGTCAGTCTCTGCAGTGTCGGGTGCAGCGGCGGGCTCGGTCTCCGCGGTGTCGGGCAGACCGTCGGCGTCGGGCGCGGCCGGCTCCGGCGCCGCGGGCGGGGTCGCCTCTGCCGTGTCCGGCTCCGCCCCCGCCTCGGGCGCGGTGCTTTCAGCGACCGCGTCCCCGTCGCTGTCGGCGGGCGCCCTCTCCGGCGAGGTCTCCACCGGTTCGGCGGGCGCAACAGGGGTGTCGGGGGCTGTCTCGACAACCTCTGGCGCGCTCGGCTGATCCGGGGCGTCGGGCACCTCGGGCGCGGAGTCGAACGGCCCGGCTTCCGGCTCCGGCGCGGGCGGCTGTGCGGGTTCCGTGCTGATGGACAGGTCATCCGGCTCCTGCGGCGCCATCGGGGCCAGAGCCTGCGGGTTGGGCAGGACCGGGCTTTCCCCCTCCGCCGCCACGCCGCCGGTCTCCGGGCCGGCCTCGGGCGTGTTCAGCGCCTCGACACTGGCCGTCTCGGGGGCCGCCGCCGGGCTGGTGGTGCCATTGTCCAACGTCGTCAGGGTGTCGGGATCGGGAGGCGCGGACTGCGGGGCAGCCGGAACGGTCGCCGGCGCCGCATCGGAAAGACTGCCGTCCGCCGTGGTCGCGTCATCGGCGCGCGCGGGTGCCTCGGTGCCGCCGGGCGCGACGTCACCGACCTCAGGGGGCATCGGTGGATCCACGAGGATCGAGGCGACCCCCGCCACACCCAGGCTGACCACGCCGCCGAGAACGGCTCCTTTGAGAAAACCCCGTGCCATGTCGCACTCCCTGCTCTTCCGACGGCGCCAAGACGCCCCCTGCCTGCCCTGTTCTTATGCGCGGACCGCTCTTGACGCCAGCGGGCAACCCTGAACATGTAGGCCCGGACTATACCCCCGGCAGGGGCTGCGAAACCAGTGCCAATCCGGTCGCAAGGACAAAGAATCAAGACGTGTTGCTCCTGATAGATAACTACGACAGCTTCACCTACAACCTGGTGCACTACCTGGGGGAACTGGGCGCGGAAGTGGCCGTTCACCGCAACGACAGGATCACGGTGGCTGACGCGCTTGCGTTGCGGCCCGCGGGCATCCTGCTGTCGCCCGGGCCCTGCGACCCGAACCGCGCGGGGATCTGTCTCGACCTCACGCGCGCCGCCGCGGACGCCGGCCTGCCGCTTCTCGGGGTGTGCCTCGGTCACCAGACCCTCGGACAGGCCTTCGGCGGCAAGGTCGTCCGCGCCAAAGAGATCGTCCATGGCAAGCTGGGACTGATGCACCACGAGGGTCAGGGCGTCTTTGCCGATCTGCCAAGCCCGTTTCCGGCCACGCGGTATCATTCGCTGGTGGTCGAACGCGACAGCCTGCCCGACTGCCTGCAAGTCACCGCCGCGCTGGAAGACGGCACGATCATGGGCTTGCAGCACCGGGACCTGCCACTGCACGGGGTGCAGTTCCACCCCGAGTCGATCCGGTCCGACCACGGGCACAAGTTGCTCCAGAATTTCCTCGACCGCATGAAGGTGCCGGCATGAGCGCTGCGCTGAAACCCCTGATCGACGCCGCGGCGAACGGGCCGCTGACCCGCGCGCAGGCGGCCGAGGCCTTCGAGATCCTGTTCGACGGCGAAGCGACGCCGAGCCAGATCGGCGGCTTTCTGATGGCGCTCCGCACGCGGGGCGAAACGGTCGACGAATACGCCGCGGCCGCCAGCGTGATGCGCGGCAAGTGCCACGCGGTGAAGGCGCCCGAGGGCGCGATGGACATCGTCGGGACCGGCGGCGACGGAAAGGGCACCCTGAACATCTCGACCGCCACCGCCTTTGTCGTGGCAGGTGCCGGCGTGGTCGTGGCAAAGCACGGCAACCGCAACCTCAGTTCCAAGTCCGGCGCGGCGGATGCGCTGACCCAGATGGGGCTGAACGTGATGGTCGGCCCGCGCGTGGTCGAACGGGAACTGAACGAGGCCGGTATCGGCTTCATGATGGCACCGATGCATCATCCGGCCATCGCCCACGTCATGCCCACCCGGTCGGAGCTGGGCACGCGGACGATATTCAACATCCTCGGCCCGCTGACGAATCCGGCCGGCGTGCGGCGGCAGCTGACCGGTGCCTTCTCGCGCGATCTGATCCGCCCCATGGCCGAAACGCTTCTCGCGCTCGGCAGCGACAAGGCATGGCTGGTGCACGGCTCCGACGGCACCGACGAGCTGACGATTACCGGAACAAGCTGGGTCAGCGGCCTTGACGCGGGCACCGTGACCGACTTCGAAGTCCACCCCGAGGACGCGGGCCTGCCCGTCCACCCGTTCGACGCAATCGTCGGCGGCAGCCCGGCCGAGAACGCACAGGCGTTTCACGCGGTGCTGGACGGCGCGCCGTCGGCCTATCGCGACGCGGTGCTGCTCAACGCGGCAGCGGCGCTGGTGGTCGCTGACGCCGCGACCGATCTCAAGGCAGGTGTCGAAATGGCCCGCAGCAGCCTCGATTCCGGCGCAGCCCGGGAAAAGTTGCGCCGCGTAGCCGCGGTTTCGCAGGAAAAGTGATGAAATCACCCATTGAACGGCTTGGCGCATGGGCGGAACTGCCCTTCTTCGCCGACGACTACCCAAGGATCGAGGCGGCACTGCGCGCTGAAAAGCGCGAGGTCTTCCCGCCGCAGGATCAGGTCTTTGCAGCGCTGGAACATCTGCAACCGGACGAGGTGCAGGTGGTCATCCTGGGCCAGGACCCCTATCCGACCCCCAATCACGCCCATGGCTATGCCTTCTCCGCGGACGAGGACACGCGCCCCCTGCCGCGCTCGCTTGCCAACATCTTCAAGGAGATGCGCAACGACATCGGCGCCGCCCCACAGACCGCCGACCTGCGGTTCTGGGCGGATCAGGGGGTTCTGCTGCTCAACACCGTCCTGACCGTGCCCGCAGGGCAGCCGAAGGGCCACGAAGGGCTGGGCTGGCAGAAATTGACCGACCAGGTGCTGGGGCGGCTTTCGGATCGCCCGCGCGCCTATCTGCTCTGGGGTGGCAGCGCACAGAAGGCCGCCGCGTCGGTTGACGGAACCACGAACCTCAAGATCCAGAGCCATCACCCCGTGGGCATGTATGGCAACCTCGACTTTTTCGGCTCGCGCCCGTTCTCGCGCACCAATGCGTGGTTGCACGACCAGGGCCTGCCCCCCATAAACTGGGCCAACCCGGAGGCCGCATGACACAAACCATTCTCGACAAGATAAAGTCCTACAAGCTGGATGAAATCGCCGCCGACAAGGCCGAACGTTCGTTTGAGGAGGTGACCGCGGAGGCAAAGGCGGCCGGTCCGGTCCGCCCCTTCGCCGAAAGCCTGCACAAGGCCTCTCGCGAGGGCTACGGCCTCATCGCCGAGATCAAGAAAGCCAGTCCGTCCAAGGGGTTGATCCGCGAGGATTTCCAGCCCGCCGAGCTGGCGGCGGCATATGCCGCGGGCGGGGCCACATGCCTGTCCGTGCTGACCGACACGCCGAGCTTTCAGGGCGCGAAACACTATCTCACCGAGGCGCGCGCGGCCTGCGATCTGCCGGTCCTGCGCAAGGATTTCCTTTACGATCCCTACCAGGTGGCCGAGGCCCGCGCGTTGGGCGCGGATTGCATTCTCATCATCATGGCCTCCGTTTCGGACGCGCAGGCGGCAGAACTCGAAGCGGCGGCGACCGACTTCGGCATGGACGCGCTGATCGAGGTCCACAGCGCCGAGGAACTGGAGCGCGCGAGCCAGCTGGACAGCCGGCTCATCGGGATAAACAACCGCAATCTCAATACCTTCGAGACTTCTCTTGATGTCACGCGCAAGCTGTCCAAACGGGTCCCGCCAGACCGCATCATCGTCTGCGAATCCGGCCTTCACACCCCCGATGACCTCGCCGCCATGGCGATGTTCGGCGCGCGGGCCTTCCTGATCGGGGAAAGCCTGATGCGGCAGGACGACGTGGAACAGGCGACCCGCCACCTGCTGGCAAATCCGCTGACCGCCGGGGGCATGTGATGGCGCTGACGCATTTCGACGGCAAAGGCGACGCGCATATGGTCGATGTGTCCGACAAGGACGTCACATCGCGCATCGCCGTGGCCGAGAACCACATCAAGATGCGACCGGAAACACTTGATATCATTACCGAAGGGCGCGCCAAAAAGGGCGATGTCCTGGGGGTCGCGCGGCTGGCCGGGATCATGGCCGCCAAGCAGACCGCCTCGCTGATCCCGCTGTGCCACCCCCTGCCGATCACCAAGGTCAGTGTGGAACTGACCCCGGACAGTGACCTGCCCGGCATCCGGATCGAGGCGACCGTCAAGACGACCGGCCAGACCGGGGTGGAGATGGAGGCCCTGACCGCCGCTTCCGTCGCGGCGCTGACCGTCTACGACATGGCCAAGGCCGTCGACAAGGGTATGGAGATCGGCGGCTTGCGCGTTGTGCTGAAGGACGGCGGAAAGTCCGGCCGCTACGCCGCCACATGATTTCCGTCGAGGAGGCGCTGTCCCGGCTTCTCGCGCTGGTCGGCCCGCTGGACGTGGAAGAGGTGCCCCTGCGCGTGGCGGCGGGCCGCGTACTGGCCCGCGACGTCATCGCCGGCCGCACCCAGCCGCCCTTTGCCGCATCCTCCATGGATGGCTACGCCCTGCGGCGCGCCGAGGTGGAACCCGACGCCATGTTCAAGGTGATCGGCGAATCCGCCGCGGGCCACCGTTTCCACGGCACCGTCGGTGCCGGACAGGCGGTGCGGATCTTCACCGGCGCGCCCGTGCCCGAAGGGGCCGATTTCGTCGTCATTCAGGAAGACACCAGTCGGCGCGGCGACCTGATCACCCTCGGCCACGACATCGGCGAAAAAGACAACATCCGTCCCGCCGGAGGCGATTTCACAGCCGGCGACAAGGTGCACGCGCCCCTGTTGCTGCGTCCGACCGACATCGCCCTGCTGGCCGCGATGAACATTGCGCGTGTCCCGGTCACCCGCAAGCCGCTGATCGCCATCGTCGCCACCGGGGACGAACTGGTCCAGCCGGGCGAGGATCCGGGCCCCGACCAGATCGTCGCCTCGAACAGCCACGGGCTGACGGCGATGTTCGAGGCCCTTGGCGCAGAGGTCCGGCTGCTGCCCATCGCGCGCGACAATGCCGCATCGCTGGTGCAGGCGTTCCGGCTGGCGCGGGAGGCCGACCTGATCGTGACCATCGGCGGTGCCTCGGTCGGGGACCACGATCTCGTCGGCCGGGTCGCCGCGGAAATCGGGATGGAGCAGTCCTTCTACAAGGTCGCGATGCGCCCCGGAAAACCGCTGATGGCCGGGCGCATCGGCAACGCGGCGATGATCGGCCTGCCCGGCAACCCAGTGTCCGCCATGGTCTGCGGTACGGTCTTTGTCGCGCCGGTCATCCGCCGGATGCTGGGTCTGGCCGAGACGGAGGCACCGACCCGGCAGGCGATACTGGCCACCGACCTGCCCCCAACGGGCCGCGCGCCCACTACATGCGCGCGCAGATACGCGATGGCGCGGTGCATCCCGCGCGCCGACAGGATTCCTCGCTGCTGTCGATCCTTGCCCATGCCGATGCGCTGCTGGTCCGCCCCGTGGCCGACCCTGCCCGAAAGGCGGGCGATACGGTCACGATCATTCCGCTCTGATCCCACGCCTGTCGTTCCGCGTTGACACAAAACAGGAACATCCCTAGAACAAAAAGAAACATCTGACCGGAGGGACGGGCCGTGCTGACAAAGAAACAACTCGATCTATTGGCATTCATCCAGAAACGGGTGCAGCGCGATGGCGTACCGCCAAGCTTCGACGAGATGAAGATGGCACTGGACCTGCGGTCCAAGTCCGGCATCCACCGGCTGATCACCGCCCTGGAAGAGCGCGGTTTCATCCGGCGTCTCGCCCACCGCGCCCGCGCCATCGAGATCGTGAAACTGCCCGAAAGCCTTGGCGGCGCGTCCGGCGGCTTCACCCCCCGCGTCATCGACGGGGATCGCCCCGACAGCCCGCCGCCCGCCCGGGCGCTGCCGGTCGAGGCGAGCGCGCTTGACCTGCCGGTGATGGGCCAGATCGCCGCCGGTGTCCCGATCGAGGCGATCAATCACGAGACTCACCGCGTGGCGGTTCCCGGCGGCATGGTGGCCGGATCGGGCGAGCATTACGCGCTCGAGGTCAAGGGCGACTCGATGATCGAGGCCGGCATCAACGACGGCGATATCGTCGTGATCCGCGAAACCTCCACCGCCGACACGGGCGACATCGTCGTGGCCCTTGTCGATGACCTCGAGGCGACGTTGAAGCGATTCAAGCGCAGCGGCGCGTCCATCGCTCTCGAGGCGGCGAACCCCGCCTACGAGGCCCGCGTCCTTCCCGCCGACCGGGTCAAGGTTCAGGGCCGGCTCGTCGGGTTGATCCGCACGTATTGATCGGTCGCGCGGCGGCCGTCACGGGGCCAGTTGGTCCATAATCTGTCACCGGTCCGTTCGCGGGCCGTTGTCACCTTCCATCCCTCTGCGGCGGGCGTCAGCGCCAGCGCGCCGGTATGTTTCAGCCGCTCGGGTCGAACACCTCGCAAGGGGCACCCCGCAGCGCGGCCGCGGACACGTTCGTCACCACGATCTGCCCCGGACGGCAGCCGTCAAACGCAGCAACGCGGCGCTTGCCGCTGAGATGGATGACGTCGGGGTCCGATGGCCAACGCCCCGCGGCGGTCCACTGCTCGGCCCCGTCCCCGTCGTTCTCCAGCCAGTTGCGGGCAACGAAGCCCGCCGTCCTTTCCCGGCTCAATGCCCGGCCCTGCGGCGTCATCACGCCGACCAGCGCGCCGCTGTCCGCCACGAGGACCACGGGCCGTTCCGCCCCGAGCCACATCCAGAGCGACAGCACCATGATTGGCGGACCGGCAAGGCGAAGCCGCCCGCGCCAGAGGATCAGCACCAGGAACCCCAGCACGAGGAGTGGAATCACCCATTCCCCCGGTCCCACCACGTGACCGCGAGCGCCCTCCAGCCCGGCGATCCAATGTGCCACGCCGAGGATCCAGCGCAGCCCGCCCCCCATGACCGTCAGTGCGACCGCCTCCGCGCCAAAGGGGGCAAGCAGCAGCGCCATAACGGCGGCGGGGATGATGAGCACGCCCATGAGCGGGACCGACACCAGATTCGCGATCAGGCCGTAGTGCGCGATGGTGTTGAAATGGGCCGCCGCGATCGGCGCGGTCGCCAGGCCCGCCACGGCGGAGGAGACGACGACGGCAAAAGCGGGCTTCAACCATCGCGGTAGCCAGGCCATATCGACCCCGCGCAACCAGCCGAAGACGGCGACAAGGGCCGTCGTCGCGGCGAACGACATCTGGAAACCGGGGCCGGTCAGGGCTTCGGGCCGCAGGATCAGCACGAGGGTCGCCGCGACGGCCACCGCCCGCAGCGAAATCGCGCGCCGGCCGATCATCAGCGCACCCAAGGCGACCGCAACCATGATGTAGGCCCGCTCCGTCGCGACGTTGCCTCCCGACAGCGCGAGGTATCCCGTCGCCGCGATCAGCGCGCCGCAGGCGGCGATCCCCCGCGTGGGCCAGTGCAACGCGGTGACCGGGTGCAGTGTCAGCAGCAGCCGCAGCGTGCTCAGCACCACGGCGCTGAGGAGCCCCATGTGCAGGCCCGATATCGCCAGCAGATGCGCAAGATTGCTGGCGCGCAGATCCTCCAGCGCGTCGCGGCCGATGGCGCTGCGGTCACCCGTCGTGATGGCGGCGGCAAACCCGCCGATGTCGCCCGGCAGCACCTCCTGGATGCGCGCGGAGGCCGCCATACGGATGCGAAATACGGCGAGGCCCGCCTGCCCTTCCTGCGCCCGTGCCACGCCCAGAAGCGGCACGCGCGTGTAGCCCACCGCCCCAAGCCGTTCGAACCAGGCGTGGCGTTGAAAATCGAAACCGCCCGGTTCGACCGGCCCCGAAGGTGGCGACAGGTGCGCCGTTGTCATGACACGCAGCCCCGGTTCCGGCGCAATGCCCGCGTCGCCGTGCAGCGACAGGCGCACCCGATCGGGCGTGCGGTCGGGGCGCACGCCGTGCAGCCGGACCCGGTCGAGGGTGAGCCTGAGCGCGTCGGACTGGCTGCGGTCGATGGCGATGATCCGCCCCTCCACCGGGCCGTAGTAGCGCCAGGCCAGCACCGGCCCCGCCACGCCGTGCGCACGCACCGCAGCCAGCACCACGCCACATATGCAAAGAGCGATCGCAAAGCCCAGGGGCGCGACAGGTTCGGGCAAACGGCGCGCCGCCACCGTCAGCGCCAGTGCCACCACCGCCAAGCCGACGAGCATCGAAACACCGGGCTCCACCGCCAGCGAGAAATATGTCCCGATCCCGATCGCCAGGCAGACCGGCACCCAACAGATCAAACCGCCGCGCTGTGCCAGCAACATCGCGGCCACGCCATCGCCGAACCGTCCTGACAGGCCCATGCTTGCCCCCGCGCACCGCACTGGATAGACAGGCGGCAACCTAGCGGGCGCGTGATGAACATCAGGTTAACGCGATCCGCAAAACGTAAGACCTTGTTAGGAAATATCCAATGTCCGCCGATGTCGTCACCCGCTTCGCCCCATCGCCTACCGGCTTCCTGCACATCGGCGGAGCCAGAACGGCGCTTTTCAACTGGCTTTACGCGCGGGGAAACGGCGGCCGGTTCCTGCTGCGGATCGAAGACACCGACCGTGCCCGCTCGACGCCGGAGGCGACCGACGCGATTCTGCAGGGCCTTTCGTGGCTCGGTCTGGATCACGACGGAGATATCGTGAGCCAGTTCGAGAACGCCCCCCGTCATGCCGAGGTCGCGCGCGACCTGCTGGATGCCGGCAAGGCTTACAAGTGCTTTGCCACGCAGGAAGAAATCACCGCCTTCCGCGAGGCCGCCAAGGCCGAGGGGCGCAGCACCCTCTACCAGTCGCCCTGGCGCGATGCCGACCCGTCGACACATCCGGATGCCCCTTACGTCATTCGCATCAAGGCCCCCCAGGACGGCGAGACCGTGATCCGCGACCGTGTGCAGGGGGACGTCACCATCTCGAATGCGCAACTCGATGACATGGTGCTGTTACGTTCGGATGGCACACCGGTCTACATGCTGGCGGTGGTGGTGGACGATCACGACATGGGCGTGACCCATGTGATCCGGGGGGACGACCACCTGAACAACGCCGCGCGCCAGATGATGATCTACGAGGCGATGGGCTGGAACGTGCCGGTCTGGGCCCATATCCCCCTGATCCACGGACCGGACGGCAAGAAGCTGTCAAAGCGGCACGGCGCGCTCGGGGCGCAGGAATATCAGGCCATGGGATATCCGGCTGCGGGCATGCGAAACTACCTCGCCCGCCTGGGGTGGAGCCACGGTGACGACGAATTCTTCACCGACGCGCAGGCGCGCGAGTGGTTCGACCTCGACGGTATCCGCAAGAGCCCGGCGCAGTTCGACCTGAAGAAGCTCGAGAACATCTGCGGTCAGCATATCGCGGTGGCCGAGGATGCCGCGCTGCGGCAGGAATGCGAGGGATACCTTGCCGCAGCCCACCTGCCTGCGCTGGATGACGCCCAGGCTGCCGGATTGGAGCGGGCGATGTACTGTCTCAAGGAGCGGGCGAAGACATTGCCCGAACTCCTTGAAAAGGCACATTTCGTGCTGACTTCGAGGCCCGTCGCGGCGGACGAGAAGGCGCTTGGGGCGTTGTCTCCCGACGCCTGCGGATTGCTCGCGGAATTGACGCCGCACCTGCAAGATGCTAGCTGGAACAAGGAAACGCTGGAGGAGGTAATGAACGGCTTTGCGGCCGCACATGACACCAAGTTCGGCAAACTCGCGGGGCCCCTTCGGGCTGCCCTGGCTGGGCGCACGGTCACCCCATCCGTTTTTGACATGATGCTCGTGTTGGGACGTGATGAGACCATCGCCCGACTGACAGATGCGGCGGCGTGAACAAGGTTAATTACTTGGCAACACTGGACGCGATAACACACCGGCGGGCCCACTGGCTGGGCCATGCCGCGGCGCAGGGCAGAAGGCCCTGGTGCCAATGCAATTGGAAGGGACCGCATGACTGAAAGTACGAAATCCGCAAAGCTGACCATCGACGGCAAAGACTACGAGCTGCCGATTTTCTCGCCCACCGCCGGTCCCGACGTTGTCGACATCCGCAAGCTCTACGCGCAGGCGAACGTCTTTACGTATGACCCCGGCTTCACCTCGACCGCGGCGTGCGACAGCACCATCACCTATATCGACGGGGACGCCGGCGTGCTGCTGCACCGTGGCTATCCCATCGACCAGCTGGCAGCGAAGTCCCACTACCTCGAGGTCTGCTACGTCCTGCTTTACGGCGAACTGCCCTCCCCGGCGGAGCTGGAAGATTTCGAAAGCCGTGTGACCAACCACACGATGCTGCACGAGCAGATGATGAACTTCTTCCGCGGCTTCCGCCGTGACGCGCACCCTATGGCCGTCATGGTGGGTGTCGTCGGTGCGATGTCGGCCTTCTACCACGACAGCACGGACATCACCGATCCCTGGCAGCGTGAAGTCGCGTCGATCCGGCTGATCGCCAAGATGCCGACGATCGCCGCATGGGCCTACAAGTATTCGATCGGTCAGCCCTTCGTCTATCCGCGCAACGATCTGGACTACGCGTCGAACTTCCTGCGCATGTGTTTCTCGGTCCCGGCGGAGGAATATCACGTGGATCCGATCCTGGCGCGCGCCATGGACCGGATCTTTACCCTGCATGCGGACCACGAGCAGAACGCATCGACGTCCACCGTGCGTCTTGCGTCGTCCTCGGGCGCCAACCCCTTTGCCTGCATCGCGGCGGGCATTGCCTGCCTCTGGGGCCCGGCGCATGGCGGCGCCAACCAGGCCTGCCTGGAAATGCTCAAGGAAATCGGCACGCCCGATCAGATCCCCGAGTACATCGCCCGCGCCAAGGACAAGAACGATCCCTTCCGCCTGATGGGCTTTGGCCACCGGGTCTACAAAAACTTCGACCCGCGCGCGACCGTCATGAAGGAAAGCGCCGACGAGGTGCTGGAATTGCTGGGGATCGAGGACAACCCGATCCTGCAGGTCGCCAAGGAACTGGAGAAGCAGGCTCTCGACGATCCGTATTTCGCGGAGAAGAAGCTGTTTCCCAACGTCGACTTCTACTCAGGCATCATTCTCGAAGCGATGGGGTTCCCCACCTCGATGTTCACGCCGATCTTCGCCGTGGCGCGCACCGTCGGATGGATCTCCCAGTGGAAGGAGCAGATCAGCGATCCGCAGCTCAAGATCGGCCGTCCGCGGCAGCTCTATCTCGGCCAGACCGAGCGCGACTACGTCGATATCGAAAACCGCTGAGTCGAAAGACAGATGCGCCGAAACGCCCCGTTCCGCGGGGCGTTTTCTTTTGTTGCCCCAGCGTCAACAACCCATCCAGCGCAGGTCGCAACGGGGTTCGACATGGCAACCCTGGCGTGTAGGTGGCACCGGGCCCGGAATCCTCGAATCAAGTCAGTCGTTTGATCCAACCCTGCACCAAAGGGGAAAACGCGGCCTGACTGTTTCAAAGTCCTTTTCACAAGTCGAAACACCGCCGCCCGGAAAACGGCAAAATTAAGGCATTGTTTCGACAGGCCGCACAATGCGTCGAGTTGCTTGACCAGCTTTCCGAAGCCCCGCTAACCTCGACTGAATTGGACGCGGGAGGCACCATGACGCTATGGTTCATCTGCGGGTCGATCCTGCTGGTGCTTGCCGGCGCGGCCCCTAAAACGCAATTGGACCTTGCTGCCACGCAAGCCTTCCCTGCCCGCCGCCGTAACGCGCACCGCGCCCTGCCCCCCTCCATCAGCGGAGCCTGAGATGTCAGATTGCCATTCCGACCGACCCGCGCGGGGACACTTGCGCTGGGACCGCGCGGCCAGCCTCCTGCCGACCGGAGCGCGGTCGGAGCCCGGCCCGCATGGCGCGCTCGTGCCCGACAGCCTGCGCGACAGCGATCAGATCGCCGTGGTCTACGACAAGGGCCAGACGCCACCGGAAATCACCATCCGGCAGGTATCCGGTTCGGTCCACACGGTACTGGCCGACGGCGTGGCCGTCGCGGTCGTGGCCAGCGCCAACGGTCCCGCGCCCAGCAAGGAAGATGTGTTGTTGGTGGAGCGGACGACCTGAGCCGCCGCCCCGACGCGCCGGTCAGCGCCCTTCGAATGTCGGCTTGCGCTTCTCGATGAAGGCAAGCACCCCCTCCTTGAAGTCGCGGGTATTGCCGCACTGCCCCTGAAGTTCCGCCTCCTGGGTCAGCTGATCCTCGAAGCTGTGGTCCCAGCCCCCGCGGATGGCCTGCTTGGCCGCTGCATAGGCGGCGGTCGGCCCCTTCGCGAGCTGGGCGGCGCTTTCCTTCCAACGGGTGGCAAAATCCGCATCCGGGACCGCCGACCAGATCATGCCCCAGTCGTCCGCCTGCCGCGCGCTGATCTTGTCAGCGAACAGGGCCGCGCCCATCGCCTTGGCCGTGCCCATGCTGCGCGGCAGAACGTAGGTGCCCCCCGCATCCGGAATCAGCCCGATCCGCGTGAACGCCTGCATGAAGTACGCGCTTTCGGCAGCGAAAACCACGTCGCAGGCCAGCGCCAGATTGGCACCCGCCCCCGCCGCGGGGCCGTTCACCGCGGCGATGGTCGGCACCGGACAGTTGACGATCGCACGCAGCATGGGCGCATATTCGTCGCGCAGGGTACGCTCCAGATCCAGCGATGCGGCAGAAGGGCCGTCACCCAGATCCTGCCCCGAACAGAAGGCCTTGCCCGCGCCGGTGATGACCACGACCCGCGCTTCCTTGCCGCCCTGTGTAGCTGCATGGGTGATTTCCGCCCGCATCTGCGTGGTCAGCGCGTTCATCTTGTCGGCGCGATTGAGCGTGATCGTGGCGATGTCATCCGCCACCGCGTAGGTGATCGTCTGATATTCCATGTGTCCGGTTCCTTCCCTTGCAGCGTTTGCTCCTTGATAGCAAAGCACACCGGGCGGGCCAGCGAAACCGCACGTCAGTCCTCGAGAATCTCGCGCAGCCGCGCCCGTTCATCGGCGGTAAGCGCGGCCTCCTCCGCGCGAGGCGCCCGCGACCGGCCGCGGACATAGGCAAAGCCCACGCCGCCCGCGACCAGCAGCATCAGCGGGCCCGCCCCCCAAAGCAGCCAGTTCGCGCCCGTCGCCTCGGGCCGAAGCAGGACGTATTCGCCGTAGCGCTGCACGATGAAATCCACGGCCTCCTCGTCGCTGTCACCGGCCACGAGCCTTTCGCGCAGCAGGATCCGTAAGTCACGGGCCAGGCTCGCGTTGCTTTCGTCGATGCTCTCGTTCCGGCACACCAGACAGCGCAGTCCCTTGGAAAGCTCCCGCGCCCGCGCCTCGAGCGCGGGATCGTCAAGCATCTCGTCCGGCTGTACCGCGGCGAGCGGCGACGCCAGCAACATCAGGATCAGGACCAGCCGTTTCATTCCGCCGGCACCGCTGCCCTGCGGGTCTTGCGCGCCCCGGCGGCGACGCGGAAGCGGCGGTCGCTGAGGCTGAGCAGACCGCCAAGCGCCATCAGCCCACAGCCGATCCAGATCCAGTTCGTGAGCGGCTTGATGTAGACGCGCACGGTCCAGCCGCCGTTCTGCTGGCGATCCCCGATCACGACATAGACGTCGCGTGCGAGGTTATAGTCGATCGCGGCCTCCGTGGTCGGCATCCGCGCGACGGGGTAGAAACGCTTTTCCGGCTGCAATTGCGAAATGACGCTGCCATCCTTCGACAGGGTGACGTCGGCCTGCGTCGACTGGTAGTTCGGCCCGCGGATGTCGTTCACCGCGTTCAGCGTCAGGGTGTAGCCGCCAACCTCCCACGGCTGGCCCAACTGCGCGACGCGGATGTCGTCCTGTGTCCAGGCCGTGAGCCCCGCGATGCCCGCGATGGTCACGCCCAGCCCCGCGTGGGCGACCGCTTTGCCCCAGTCGGCGCGCGGCAGGCGCCGCAGCCGCGCCAGGCGACCCGCCCCGCGCCCCGTGCGCTGCGCCAGTTCCACGACCACGCCGGCGATCAGCCAGGCGCCCAGGAACAGCCCCATCGGTCCCAGCAGGCTGCGCCCCGACTGCATGGCCCAAGCCAGCCCGCCGACCGCCAGGGCAAGCACGAAGGCATAGCGCAGCGGGCGGATCGCCCGACCGAGCCGCGCGCGCTTCCACGGCAGCACGGAGCCGACAGGGAGGATGAGCCCCAGAAGCACCATGAACGGCGTGAAGGCCGCGTTGAAGAACGGCGGGCCCACGCTGAGTTTGCGGTCAAAGAACATCTCGGCCAGCAGGGGCCACATCGTCCCCACGAACACAACGAAACAGGCGACGGCCAGCAGCAGGTTGTTCACCACCAGCGCGGACTCGCGGCTGACGAGGCCGAAGACACCCTTGGCCTCCATCACCCTGGCCCGCAGGGTGAACAGGATCAGCGCCCCACCCATGAAGAACGCCATGATACCGAGGATGAAAACACCTCTTTCAGGATCGTTGGCGAAGGCATGCACGCTCGTCAGAAGGCCCGAGCGCACGATGAAGGTGCCGATCAACGAGAAGCCGAACGCGAGAATGGCCAGCAGGATCGTCCAGCTTTTCAGGCTTTCGCGTTTCTCGACCACGATGGCCGAATGCAGCAGCGCCGCCGCCAGAAGCCACGGCATGAAGCTTGCGTTTTCCACCGGATCCCAGAACCAGAAACCGCCCCAGCCCAGTTCGTAATAGGCCCACCAGGATCCCAGGGCGATGCCGATCGTCAGGAAGATCCACGCGGCCAGGGTCCACGGGCGCACCCAACGGCCCCATGCGGCGTCAACGCGCCCCTCGATGAGCGCGGCGACGGCAAAGCTGAAGGCCATGCTTAGCCCCACGTAGCCGAGGTAGAGGAACGGCGGGTGAAAGGCGAGACCCGGATCCTGCAGGAGCGGGTTCAGGTCACGACCGTCAAAGGGCGGAGTCTCCAACCGCAGGAAGGGGTTGGAGGTGAAGATGATGAACGCGAAGAACGCGACCGCGATGGCCGCCTGCACCGACAGCACCCGCGCCCGCAGCGTGGGCGGCAGGTTGCCGCCGAACCATGCCGCCATGGCGCCGAAAAGCGTGACGATCAGCACCCACAGCAGCATCGACCCTTCGTGATTGCCCCATGTGCCGCTGATCTTGTAAAGCAGCGGTTTCGCGGAATGGCTGTTCTGCACCACGAGCCGAAGGGAGAAATCGGAGTTGATGAAGGCCCACATCAGCGCGCCGAAACTCAGCGCCGTCAGGGCGAACTGCGCGCCCGCCGCGGGCTCCGCGACCGCCATCCACCCGGGCCACCGCTTTTGCGCGCCCACGAGGGGCACGATCATCTGAACGATCGCCACTGCGAAGGCGAGGATCAGGGCGAAATGTCCGAGCTCTGTGATCATGACCCGAGTATAGGGCCGGGCCCGTGCCGCCGCCATGGGTTTCTGTGGGCCGCGGCGCATCAAAGCGTCGCAGCCGCCCGCCCTTCAGGCCGCGCCGCGCTTCCACACCTCGAGCGCCGGGTTGGCGTCTGGCGCGATCGCCGCGACGGCGAGGCGCGCATCGCCATCCGTGTCCGCAGCGCGCGGACTGTCGGCACGCAGCGCCCTGATCTGGCCGATGTTGTCCAGCACTTGCGGCAACCGCACGACGCTGCCCGCGATCTCGCGCTGGAATTGCTGGGCCTTCAGCTGGTGGCGCGCGCCGAAGTAGAACGAAACGATGACGCCAAGCAGCCACCACAGGGGTTCGGGCACCAGCGCGATCCCCTGCATGCGTTCGGAAAACCACAGCGGATCGACCATCGCGGACACGAACAGGCCCAGCGTCCCAAGCGCCAGCGCCGGACGCGGCAGGCGGTTCAACCCGTCCATGAAGCGGTCGAAACGGCCCTGCCGCGCCAGCGCGAACTCCGCCGCAAACTGCGTCGTGGCCTGATTCCGGGCCTCTGCCCCGCGTACCGCCCCGGCCTCTGCGTTTTCGCGAAAGACCTCGACCGTCTCGCGCAGCGCGTTGCGCCCGCCGCCAAAGACCAGTCCCAGAATGTTCTCGATCAGTCCCATGCCGCGATCCTTTGCTGGAATGCCGCGGCGGTCAGGTGGTACTGCGGCGAAATGAACTCCTCGGCCCGCTTGATCCAGCCCCCCTTGCCGCCAGCCCTGCTGCGGGCGTACTTGCGGCTCGCCGGGCGACGGTCCGCGAGACGGAAGTAGTAGTTGCGCCGCGCGATGCCATAAGCATCGACAAAGGCATCCGCCCCGCGGCGCATCGCGCTCTGGACCGCGCCGACGGTCTGCGGCCCAAGCAGCCCGTCCACCGCAACGTCATAGCCCATCTGCGTCAGCAGCCCCTGAAGGATGCGGATCGCGTTCGCCCCCGCGTTCACGTACATGTCGAAAACGCTGGGCTGAAGCATCGTCGGCAGGTCACCGATCAGGGGCCGGTCGAAGTAATGGCGGATGAAGATGTCCACCGCATCCCTCTGCGTCAGGCTGCGCACATCGACCGCATCGACCTTGCCATCCCTGTTCAGGTCCAGCCCCAGCCGCCGCATCGTGTGGATCGTGACCCCAAAATTGGTCGCCCCGCCCGGATCGTCGGGGTCGTCCACGAAACCGCCCTCCCGTGCCACGATGGCTTCGGCGATCTGCCTGACCGTCTGCATGTCTGCCGCTCCTTGCCCGATGATCGGGGCAAAGACTGCTCAGGAAAGACTTAACGAAAGCGAGGCCGACCGCGCGTTGCTCAGCCCTCCGGCGCCTTGTAGACGCCCTGTTCCTTCAGGGCGTCCACAACTTCCTTCGGCATGTAGGTTTCGTCGTGTTTCGCAAGGATTTCAGAGGCTTCGAAGACACCGTTCACGTAGCGCCCGGTGCCGACCATGCCCTGGTTCTCCTCGAACAGATCCGGCAGAACACCGCTGAAAGTAACGGGGACGGTCGCCCCGCCATCGGTCACGCTGAACCGCACCGTTTCGCCATCGCCGCGCACAAGGCTGCCCGCCTCGACAAGGCCGCCGATGCGGAAGACTTCGTTGGGCGCAGGCGGCTCCGCCATCACTTGCGAGGGTGCGCGAAAGAAATTGATCCCATCGCGCATCGCGTAGCCGATCAGCGCCGTGGAGACGATCAGGGCAACGACCGCCACGGCGATGACCTGAATTCGACGCTGCTTTTTCAGGCTTTTCATCGCGCTATCGGATCCTCATGGGAAGAGGGGCGCCATCATCAGCCCCTCCGTCTCTTCGATATCTAACATCAGGTTGGCGTTCTGCAACGCCTGCCCGCTTGACCCTTTCGTGAGATTGTCGAGCGCCGCAATCACCAATGCCCGCCCTTCGATCCGGTCGCGCACAACTCCGATATGGCAGAAGTTCGAGCCCCGGATGTGACGCGTGCTGGGCGCTTCGCCCAGTGGCAGCACCTTGATGAAAGGCTCTGCCTCATACGCCTTTTCGAGTGTATCCAGAATGGCTTGGGCGTCACCCTTGACGTAACAGGTCGCGAGGATCCCGCGGTTTGCGGGGACTAGATGCGGCGTGAACTGAACCTGCACGGGCCGTCCCGCCACTTTCGAAAATTCCTGGTCGAACTCTCCCAGGTGCCGGTGTGTCCCGCCCACGGAATAGGCATGATAGCCTTCGGACAGTTCCGCGTGCAGCAGGTTTTCCTTGAGCGAGCGCCCTGCGCCCGAAACCGCGCATTTCAGGTCCATGATGATCTCGTCGAGGTCGATCACCCCGGCGGCGATCAGCGGCCGCAGGGCGAACTGCCCCGTCGCCGCGTTGCAGCCCGTTCCGGCCACCAGCCGCGCGGAGGCGATTTCCTCGCGGTAGAACTCGGTGAGCCCGTAGACCGCTTCCTCCTGCTGGGCCAGCGCGGCATGGTCGTTGCCGTACCATTTCTTGTAGGCCGCGGGATCGCGCAACCGGAAGTCGGCGGAAAGATCGACGACCTTAAGGTCGGGCGGCAGCGCCGCGATCACTTCCTGCGATGTCTTGTGCGGCAGCGCGCAAAAGCACAGGTCGATGCCGGAAAAATCGATCTCGTCGATGGTGACGAGCGCCGGAAGATCCAGATGGCGCAAGTGGGGGAATACCTCCGCCATGGTCTGGCCGGCCTTGGAGTTGGCGCCAAGAGCCGTGATCTTCATCGAGGAATGGCCGGCGATCAGCCGGACCAGTTCAGCACCGGTATAGCCGGACGCGCCGAGAATGGCGATGTTGTGGGTCATGTCGTGGTCCCTCTTGCAGGGGATGGAATATCTTGGGTTCAGGCTGCAGTGAATGTGATCGGTCGTCGCAGGAACTGCGTCGCGCGCGAACTCACCTGCTTGGGGTCGCCTGTCGTCAGGAAGGCACTGCCGCCCCCGCCGATCATGTCGGGATGCCGGTCAAGGTAGTCCGCCAGGCTTTCGGCCACGAGATTTGCCTGGCTAAACACCTGAACGTCCGGCCCCAGGGCGTCCTGAAACGCCTCCTGCATGAGGGGGTAGTGGGTACAGCCGAGGATCGCCGCCTGGGGGGTCGGCATCTTGCGCTTGAGCGCGTCCACATGGCTTCGCACCAGCGCCTCCGCAAGGATGTAATCCCCCTCCTCGATCGCATCGACCACGCCGCCGCAGGCCTGCGCTTCGACGTCGACACCGATGGCGCGAAACGACAGTTCGCGCTGGAACGCACGGCTGGAAACCGTCGCGGGGGTCGCGAACAGCGCCACGTGGTTCAGCGCCACCTCGCGCGGCGGCGAGTTGTCGCCCCACTGGCGTTCGGTCAGCGCCTCGATCATCGGGACGAAAACACCCAGCACCCTCTTGTCGGTGGGCACCCACGATTCCTGCATGCGGCGCAGCGCGGCGGCCGACGCCGTGTTGCAGGCCAGCACGACCAGGCCGCAGCCGGAATCGAACAGCCGCTGGACCGCGGCGGTCGTCAGGTTGTAGATGTCATCGGCGGTTCGCACGCCGTAGGGCGCGTGGGCGCTGTCGGCAAGATAAGTGAACTCCACCTCCGGAAGCCGCGCCTGCACCGCCTGCCAGATGGTCAGACCACCCAACCCACTGTCAAAAATGCCAACCGCCATGTCGTCCCTTCAGGCGCGATGCCTTTCCTCGAATTCATACCCCAGTTCATGCACATGAACCGGCGTCGGGGACAACTCATATGTGGCTTTTCGCAGGAAATCCATCATCGCTTTCGTGTCGCCGCGCAGGGGGTCAAGAACCTCCCGCCCCAGCGGCGCGCCGATGGAAACGCGCACCGGCGTATCCAGCCGTTTTCGGAACTCCTTGATCAGCAGGCCCATCCTCAGGGTCGAATGCAGGTGACTGGCGATCTGGAACGTGCGACTGCATTGCCCGTCGAAGAAGACCGGCACGACCGTGGCATCGGATTTCGCGATCATCCGCGCGGTGAAACCGCGCCAGCCGGGATCGAGGGGCCTTGAAAACGGTCTTGCCGCCGTGCTGACGGTGCCGCCGGGAAAGATCCCGATGGTCCCGCCCCGGCCGAGGTAATCGAGCGCGGAGCGCCGCGTGGCGAGGTTCAGCGCCAGTGCCTCGCGCGTCTCGGCAAAGTCGATCGGCAGGAGGTGGCGATGCAGGTCGGGCGCGCGGTTGAAGACGGCGTTCGCAAGGATCCTGAAGTCCCCCCGCGACCGCGACATGATGTGACCCAGCATCAGCCCATCCAGAATGCCATAGGGATGGTTGGCGATGAAGATGACCGGCCCCTGTCGCGGGATCGCATCGAGGCTCCCCGACACGACGTCGAGGGTCAGGCCGTAGCGCGCCACCATGACATCGAAGAAGCACGCCCCGGCACCCACCTCGTCCTCGTATCCCGCCGCGCGCCGGATCAGGCGCAGGCGCCCGGTCGAGTTTTCCATCAATCGGATGAGCGCCCTGCCCGCCGGGCTCTGCGCGGACCACGAATAGGAAATGTCCCGGGCCCGCGCCGGGCTCAACTTCGGCATGCCTGCACCTGCATTTCTTGCGCTGCAGGCAGTATAGGGCTGAAATGCGACAGGAGCGTTACAGCTACTCCGCGGCCTTGGCGGTTTCGGCACCGCCCGCGCGGATCACCGCCAGCAGTTCCTCGCGCCGCTTGGCCGCCTTGGCCTCGTTCGTTTGCTTCACCGGGCCGAAGCCCCGGATCTGCAGGGGCAACTCCGCCAGCGCGACGATGGCGTCTCGGGTCCGGTCCGTCAGCTTCGGCAGCACCTCGGCCATGTCGGCCTCGTACTGCTTGATCAGCGCGCGTTCCATCTTGCGCTCGGCCGAGTATCCGAAAATGTCCAGCGGGGTGCCGCGCAGACGCTTCATCCCCGCCATGACACGCAGCGGCCCCTGAAGCCACTGGCCGAACTCCCGCTTGACCGGACGTCCATCCGGCCCCTCCTTCGAGATGATCGGAGGCGCCATGTGGAACGTCATCTTGAAATCGCCTTCGAACTCCGCCGACGCCTTGTCGTGGCTGCGCAGCAGCAGGCGGGCGACCTCGTATTCGTCCTTGTAGGACAGCAGCTTGTGATAGCCCAGCGCGACCGCCTCCCGCAGCTTCGCATCCTCGATCCCCTCGAGCATCCTGGCATAGCGCTTGGCCAGCCCCCGCGACTGGTAACCGGTCAGGTGCTCCTTGCGGTAGGCGATCCGGTCCTCCAGCGATTTCGGCAGCGACACGACCTTCGGCTTGGTGACAGCGGCCGCGTCCTCGGGATGCAGCACCGCCCAACGCCCGATCTCGAAGGCGCGCAGGTTGCGTTCGACGGCGGCCCCGTTCAGGCGGATGGCATCCTCTATGCTTTGCAGGCTCAGCGGGATCAGCCCCTTCTGCCAGGCGCCGCCAAAGACCATCATGTTGGAATAGATGCTGTCGCCCAGCGCGGCCTTGGCCAGATCCGAGGCATCGAACAACGATACGTCCTCCTTCAGCCGCGCTTCGAGCGCCAGCGAAAGACGGTCGTAGGGCATGTTGAATTCGGTGTCGCGGGTGAATTCGCCGGTGATGATCTGATGCGAATTGACCACCGCGCCGGTCCGCCCTGCCCGTGTCAGGCCCAGCGTCTTGTTGCCTGCGGACACCACGAGGTCTCCTCCGATCAAGGCATGTGCCTCGCCGGTGGCGACGCGGATCGCGCTGATGTCCTCGGGTCGTTCGGCGATGCGACAGTGGATGTGCACCGCGCCGCCTTTCTGCGCCAGACCGGCCATTTCCATCATGCCCGCTCCCTTGCCGTCGAGCTGGGCCGCCTGCGCCAGCACGGCGCCGATGGTGACGACCCCCGTCCCACCCACGCCGGTGATGACGACGTTATGGGTGCCGGTGATCTTGGGCAGATCGGGCGCGGGCAGATCGGGTATGTCGATCTTCGTGGTCGGATCCTTGCGCACCTGCGCCCCCTCCAGCGTCACGAAAGAAGGGCAGAACCCCTTGAGACAGGAGAAATCCTTGTTGCAGGACGATTGGTCGATGGCCCGCTTGCGGCCCAGCTCGGTCTCCTGCGGCACGATGGACACGCAGTTGGACTGCACGCCGCAGTCACCGCAGCCCTCGCAGACATCGGTGTTGATGAAGACGCGCTTGTCCGGGTCCGGGAAAAGTCCGCGCTTGCGGCGGCGGCGTTTCTCGGCCGCGCAGGTCTGGATGTAGACGATCGCGCTGACGCCCTCCACCTGCTCGAACTTCTTCTGTACGTTCATCAGCTCCGCACGTTCATGCAACGGCACGCCCTTGAAGGCGGCAAAGTCCACGTCCTCCTTCTCGTCGTAGACAACCGCGAGTTCCCTGACCCCCATCGCGCGCAGCTCGGCCACGATGCGCGGGGCGTCGAGGTCGCCCTCGTTGTGCTGGCCGCCGGTCATGGCGACGGCATCGTTGTAGAGGATCTTGAACGTGATGTTCGTGCCCGCGGCAATGGCCGCCCTGATCGCCTGCACGCCGGAGTGGTTGTAGGTCCCGTCGCCGAGGTTCTGGAACACGTGCTTGCGCTTGGAAAACGGGGCCTCCCCGATCCAGTTCGCCCCTTCACCCCCCATGTGGGTGAAGCCCGTCGTCTCGCGGTCCATCCACTGGACCATGTAGTGGCAACCGATGCCCGCATAAGCGCGGGCGCCCTCGGGAAGCTTGGTCGAGGTGTTGTGCGGACATCCCGAGCAGAAGTAGGGCAACCGCGCCGCGATGTCCTCGGCGTTGTCGGCCCGCCGCGCATCGTCCAGCGCCTCCATGCCGGCGCGGATGCCGTCGGTGTCGCGCCCCTCCTCCAGCAGGATGCCGCCCAGTTTCTCGGCGATCCAGATCGGGTCCAGCGCGCCGCGTGTCGGGAACAGCTCTTCACCGTGCTCCATGCCCGCCCCGGACTTGTGCCACCCATAGACGCGCCGGTGGCTGTCGTTGAACAGCGCCTCCTTGATCTGGATCTCGACCAGCTTGCGCTTTTCCTCGACCACGACGATCAGGTCCAACCCTTCGGCCCAGTCGTGGAAGCCGTGCATGTCCAGCGGGAAGGTCTGCCCGACCTTGTACAGCGTGAGACCGAGGCGCTCCGCTTCGGCCTCGTCGATGTTCAGCAGGCTCATGGCGTGAACGAGGTCGAGCCAGTTCTTGCCCGCCGCGACGAAACCGATCTTGGCGCCGCGCTTGCCCCACATCCGCTTGTCCATCTTGTTGGCGTGCGAAAACGCCTCCGCCGCGAAACGCTTGTAGTCGATCATCCGCGCTTCCTGCAGGTGCGGGGTGTCCTGAAGCCGGATGTTCAGCCCGCCCTCGGGCATCTCGAACTCGGGCACCACGATCTGCATCCGCTGCGGGTCGCCGTCGACCACGCTGGTGGCCTCCACGGTGTCCTTCATCGTCTTGAGGCCGACCCAGAGCCCGGAAAAGCGGCTCAGCGCCCAGCCGTAGATGCCGTAGTCGAGAATCTCCTGAACGCCCGCCGGGCTGACGACAGGCATGTAGGCGTCCACCATGGCCCATTCTGACTGGTGCAGCACGGTAGAGGATTCGCCGGTATGGTCGTCGCCCATGGCCATCAGGACGCCGCCGTGCCTGCTCGTGCCCGCCATGTTGGCGTGACGCATCACGTCGCCCGAACGGTCCACACCCGGCCCCTTGCCATACCAGAGACCGAACACCCCGTCATACAGGCCTTCGCCGCGCAGTTCCGCCTGCTGCGAGCCCCATAATGCGGTGGCCGCGAGATCCTCGTTCAGGCCCGGCTCGAACCGCACGCGATGTTCGGTGAGGACCCTCTCGGCCCGGGCCATCTGAAGGTCCACGGCCCCCAGGGGGCTGCCACGGTATCCCGTCACGTAGCCCGCGGTATTCAACCCCGCCGCCTTGTCCCGTGCCGACTGCATCAACATCATCCGGACCAGAGCCTGCGTGCCGTTCAGCAACACCGGGCTTTTCTCCAGGTCGAACCGATCGTTGAGTGAAATCTTCTGCGTGGTCATGGCGTCCTCCCCGGGCGTATGTCTCGCTTCATACGGGATATATAGGTCATCTATGCTGACCTGTATAGGTAATTTTTGTGGGAATACTGGCATTAATCCCACCCAGCGACTTTATCTTATGTCTATTTAGGATAGAGACAGCCAAAGCCAACGAAAGCGCCGATCATGGATTGGGACAAACTCAGAATCTTTCACGCCGTGGCCGATGCGGGGTCGCTCACCCATGCGGGTGACAAGCTGAACCTGTCGCAATCCGCCGTCAGCCGCCAGATCCGCGGGCTCGAGGAACAGCTCAACACCAACCTCTTTCACCGCCATGCACGGGGCCTGATCCTTACCGAACAGGGCGAATTGCTCTTTGACGCGACCCGCTCGATGACGAAGCGGGTCGATGCCGCCACCGCCCGCATCCGCGACAGCGAGGAAGAAGTCTTCGGCCAGCTGCGGGTGACCACCACCACCGCCTTCGGCACGCTCTGGCTGGCGCCGCGGATGCCCAAACTCTACGAGAAGTATCCGGACCTGTCGGTGGACCTCATGCTGGAGGAGCGGGTGCTCGACCTGCCGATGCGCGAGGCGGACGTGGCGATCCGCATGAAGGAACCCAGCCAGGCGGACCTGATCCGCAAGAAGCTGATGATGATCCGCATGTGTCTCTACGCGACGCCGGCCTATCTCGCCGCCAGCGGGACGCCCAAACGGCTCGAGGACATTCAGGACCACCGGCTGATCTGCCAGAACACCGACAGCGCCCAGGTGGCCGCCGGCCAGAACCTTGTCCAGCAGATCATGCTGAACGACGTGCGGTCGCTGCTCACGGTGAACAACTACTTCGGTGTGCTGCAAGGCGTGCTGCACGACCTCGGGATCGGCGTCCTGCCCGACTACCTTGTGCAGGATTTCCCCAATCTGGTGCAGGTGCTGCCGGATACCGAGTCGGCGGATGTGCCGGTCTTCCTCGCCTACCCCGAGGAACTTCGGCAGTCCAAGCGGGTCGCCGCCTTCCGTGACTTCGTGCAGGACGAGATCATCACCTACCGTAAGCGCATGCGTGACAAGGAAAACGCCTGAGCCATGCGCCAAGCGCATACCCGGCATGCTGTCGGAATCGCAGATCCGACTTGATCCGATGCACGCTGCTGCCTAATTGGGCGGTATGAAGATTGAAGCGCTTCGAACACGTTTCTGGCACTTCGCTTCATACCTCCCTGTTGGACTTGGGCCGAGCTTCGTGCTCGGCCTTTTTTTTTGCCCGTCACACGGTCCGAGGCAGGATCGCCCGCTGCGCCACCCGGCGACGCCGGTCGGGCCGCTTTGCCCTTTTCCCCTCACCCCGGTTGAATTAAGACGGGCGCAGCGACGCCACCGGGGATACCATCACATGACCGAACCTGAGATCACGCCAGAGATCATCAAAGCGCACGGGTTCACGCCCGACGAATTCGCAGAGGTGAACAAGATTCTCGGGCGTGCCCCCAACTACACCGAGATGGGCATCTTCTCGGCCATGTGGAACGAACATTGTTCCTACAAGTCCTCCAAGAAATGGCTCCGTACCCTGCCCACGACAGGCCCGCAGGTCATCTGCGGCCCCGGCGAGAATGCCGGTGTCGTGGACATCGGCGATGGGCAGGCGCTGGTCTTCAAGATGGAAAGCCACAACCACCCGTCCTACATCGAGCCCTACCAGGGGGCAGCCACCGGGGTCGGCGGCATCCTGCGTGATGTCTTCACCATGGGCGCGCGTCCCATCGCCGCGATGAACTCGCTCAGCTTCGGCCGGCCCGACCACCCCAAGACACGCCAACTGGTGCACGGCGTCGTGGCCGGTGTCGGCGGCTACGGCAACTGCTTCGGCGTGCCCACCGTGGGCGGCGAAGTCCGTTTCGACGCGGCCTACGACGGCAACTGCCTGGTCAACGCCTTTGCCGCCGGGCTCGCGGATGCGGACAAGATCTTCTACTCAGCGGCCTCGGGCGTGGGCATGCCGGTCGTCTACCTCGGTGCCAAGACGGGCCGCGACGGCGTCGGCGGGGCAACGATGGCATCGGCCGAGTTCGACGACACCATCGAGGAAAAGCGCCCCACCGTGCAGGTCGGCGACCCCTTTACCGAAAAACGGCTGATGGAGGCGACGCTTGAGCTGATGGCGACGGGTGCCGTGATCTCCATTCAGGACATGGGCGCAGCGGGCCTGACCTGCTCGGCGGTTGAAATGGGCGACAAGGGCGGTCTGGGCGTGCGCCTGAACCTCGAAGCCGTCCCCCAGCGCGAAGCGAACATGACCGCCTATGAAATGATGCTGTCCGAATCCCAGGAACGGATGCTGATGGTGCTCAAACCCGAGCTCGAGGCCGAGGCGCGCGCGGTTTTCGAGAAATGGGATCTGGACTTCGCCATCATAGGCGAAACGATCGCCGAGGACCGTTTCCTCATCACACTCAACGGAGAGGTCAAGGCGGACCTGCCGCTGAGCAAACTCGCCTCTACCGCTCCCGAATACGACCGCCCGTGGGAGGAGACCCCGGCGGCCGAGCCGCTTACCGACGTTCCCGGCGTCGATCCGATCGACGGTCTGCGCGCCCTGCTGTCCGATCCGAACTACGCCTCCAAGGCGTGGGTCTACGAGCAATACGACACCATGGTGATGGGCGACACCGCCCGCACGCCGGGTCTGGGCGCGGGGATCATTCGCGTACACGGCACCGACAAGTCCATCGCCTTCACCTCGGATGTCACCCCGCGCTACGTCAAGGCGAACCCGGTAGAAGGCGGAAAGCAGGCGGTCGCGGAGGCCTACCGCAACCTGACCGCAGTCGGCGCCACCCCGTTGGCAACCACCGACAACATGAACTTCGGCAACCCCGAGAAGCCGGCGATCATGGGTCAGTTCGTGGGGGCGATCCAAGGGATCGGCGCCGCGGTCGAGGCGCTGGACATGCCCATCGTCTCGGGTAACGTGTCGCTCTACAACGAAACCGACGGCACCGCGATCCTGCCGACCCCCACCATCGGCGCGGTCGGTCTCATTTCCCACCCGGACGAGATAATCGGCTGCGAGGTCCGCGACGGCCATGTCGCCCTGATGCTCGGAGAGACGACCGGCCACCTCGGCCAGTCTGCCGTGCTGGCGCGCGTCTTTGGCCGGGTCGAGGGCGATGCCCCGGCGGTGGATCTGGCGGCCGAGAAGGCCCATGGCGATTTCATCCGCGCCAACCGCGCGAACATCAAGGCCTGTACCGACCTCAGCGATGGCGGGCTCGCCCTGGCCGCGTTCGAACTGGCGGAGAAATCCGGCGTCGGCGTCACCCTCGACGCGGCCGACACCCCGACGCTTTTCGGAGAGGACCAGGCCCGCTACCTGATCGCCTGCAACTTCGACCAGGCCGAGGCGCTGATGATCGCGGCGGCCCGCGCGGGCGTGACATTGGTCAGCGTCGGCAAGTTCGGCGGCAGCGATGTCAGTTTCGGCGGCGTTTCGGCCCCCTTGGCCGACCTGTCGGACCTCTATCGCAAGACCTTCGCCGCAACATTCGCCTGATCCCGCGGCGCGGGCCGACGGCGTGCCGCGACAGGGCGGCGCGCCGCGGGCGCTCAGGCTTCCAACGCCCCCATTAGGCGGGTCTTCTCGCCGGTGTCGTCGGGTCTGGATATCACCGCCGCCAGTTCTTCCAGTGACGCGATCGAGTGACCGGCGCGGAAGCTGTCCACATGGGGCAGCATCGCGCGGATTCCCGCGGCCTTGGGCGCGAAACCGTCCCACCGCAGCAGGGGATTCAGCCAGATCAGCCGCCGGGCGGTCAGGTGCAGACGCTGCATCTGGCGTGCGAGGTCCTCGGGCGCGTCGCGGTCCAGCCCGTCGGTGATCAGAAGGACGACAGCCCCCTGCCCCATGACCCGCCGCGACCAGTCGCGGTTGAAGGCCTCGAGGCAGGCACCGATGCGCGTGCCCCCTTCCCAGTCCTGCGCTTCGGCCCCGGCGGCAGCAAGTGCCGCATCGACGTCGCGGGTCGCGAGATGGCGGGTGATGTTGGTCAGCCGGGTGCCGAAGGTAAAGGCATGCACCTGTGCCCATCCGGCGCCACGCGCGTTGCTGACCGCGTGGAGGAATTGCAGGATCACGCGGGAATACTGGCTCATCGAGCCGGAGATGTCGCACAGCACCACGAGGTTGGGGTAGCGCGGTCGCGGCGTCCGGTAGGCCAGCCTGTCCATCTCGCCCCCCCGCCGCAGCGCGGCCCTGAGGCTGCGGGCAGGGTCGATCCGCCCCCGCTGCGATGCCATCGCACGCCGCGAAGGGATCGGTTTCACCGGCAGCTTCAGCCGTGCAAGCATCCGTTTCGCCTCGGCCATCTCGGCGAGGCTCATCTGCTCGAAATCCAGCGTCTTGAGCCGCTCCGAAGCGGACATGGTCAGGCTGGCGTCGACCTCGATCAGCGCGTCCTCGTCGCGCGGCTCCTCCGCGTCTTCGGCCGGTGGGGCCTCCGCGCCGTCCAGCAGGGCCTCTGCCGCCCGTTTCTCGGCGGCCTGCGCGGGCCGGTCCTCCTGAACGCCGCGGATCGCGGGCAGCATGGCGGCCATCATGTGCTCAAGGTAGCGCGGGTCACGCCAGTAGAGCCGGAACAGCTGCGCAAAGACGCGCCGGTGCTCGGGCCGGTTCACGAAACAGGCGTGCAGCGTCCAGTAGAAATCCCGCCGGTCGGTGAATCCCGCCGCTTCGACCGCCCGGATGGCGTCGATCACACGGCCCGGCCCGATGGGCAGGCCCGCCCGGCGCAGGGCGCGCGCGAAATGGGTGATGTTCCCCGCAAGCTTGGGGTCCTCGGGAAGGTCGAGCGGCGGGTATTCAGGCATCTGCCGTTTCCTGGGGGCGCTGCCCCCAGACCCCCGGAGGTATTTCGGGCATAAAGAAGATCACGCCGGCCCGAGGCTGGCACGCGCTTGGTCAAGGATGCGCTTGGCCTCGGAGCCTTGCAGTTTCGCGATATCGTCCTGGTATTTCAGAACCGCCCCCAGCGTGTCGGCGATCACCTCGGGCGAGAGCGTCAGAACGTCCAGTGCCAGCAGGCATTTTGCCCAGTCGATGGTCTCGGCCACGCCGGGTTTCTTGAACAGGTCCTCGGTGCGCAGCTGCTGCACGAAGGCCACCACCTCGCGGCTCAGCGCCTCGGCGGCTTCGGGCGCGCGGGCAGAGAGGATCTCCATCTCCCGGTCAAAGCCGGGATAGTCGACCCAGTGATAGAGGCAGCGGCGCTTCAGCGCGTCGTGAACCTCGCGGGTGCGGTTCGAGGTCAGGATCACGATCGGAGGTTCCGGCGCGGTGATCGTGCCCATTTCGGGAATCGTGACCTGAAAATCGCTCAGCGCCTCGAGCAGGAACGCCTCGAAGGGGGCGTCGGTCCTGTCCAGCTCGTCGATGAGCAGGATCGGCGCGCCCCGCGCGTCCGGGCGCAGCGCCTGCAGCAAGGGCCGTTCGATCAGGAAGTCGTCGGTGAACAGCGACGTCGTCAGCGCCGGGCCGTCCGCGGCACCCGCAGCCTCGGCGCTGCGGATGGCGATCATCTGTGCCGGAAAGTTCCATTCGTAGACCGCGGACGCCGCATCCAGCCCCTCGTAACACTGCAGGCGGATCAGGCGCCGGTCGAGCCCTGCCGCGAGCGCCTTGGCGATCTCGGTCTTTCCCACCCCCGCCTCGCCTTCGAGAAAGAGCGGCCTGCCCAGCTTGAGCGACAGGAAGACGACCGTTGCCAGCGGCCTGCCGCAGACATAGCCCTGTGCGTCCAGCATTTTCTGGACCGCATCGATGGATGTGATGTCGTGCATGAAACCTCCCCAACTGGCATCAAAGGTGCATCTGTGCCTTGCCGGGTCAAGGTGCCAAAAAGTGCCGTATCGCCACCCGGTGTCCTGCATCGACGCGCCAGATTGACGCGATTCCGTGACGCTGCCATACTCTTTGTCGAATAATGACGAGGGTCGGGGCCTGTTGCCACCGACACCCGGAGGCGGATGATGGGACAGACCACAGACACCCCCCCAGCGTTGGGCAGCTAGGCCATGGGCATCACGGCCGTCACCTGCGTCAAGAACGAAGGGCCCTTCCTGCTGGAATGGATCGCCTTCAACCGGGTCATCGGGGTGACCGATTTCCTGTTCTATTCCAACGATTGCACCGATGCGACCGACCTGCTGCTGGACCGGCTGGCGGCGCATGGCCTTTGCGCGCATCTGCCGAACCCGGCGACCAACCGCAATTACCAGATGCAGGCGCTCAAGGCGGCGCGGCGGCACCCGCTGGTGCGGCAGGCCGACTGGGTCTGGATCGCGGACGTGGACGAATTCCTGAACATCCACGTGGGCGATCACACGATCCCGGCGCTGGTCGCGGCCTGCGGCAACCCCAAGGCGATCTCGATCACCTTCCAGTTCATGGCGAACGGGGGGCTGGAAACCTTTGCGGACGCGCCGGTGATCTCTCAGTTCCTGCGCAGCCACAATCCCGATATCTGGTGCGCCGAGACCGCGATCGAGGTCAAGAGCCTGGTAAGACGGGATTTTCCGCTGGAGTACTACGGGGCGCACCGCCCCTTTCACGACGAGGCGAAGGAGCGGCCGCGCTGGACCGACGGCGCCGGCCGCCCCGTGCCGCCGCCGTTCCGCAAGCGGCTGAACAAGCGACGCATCCGGGCCTTCCCCGCCCGCGGCGCGCGGGCCTTCGCCACGCTGAACCACTACGCGCTGCGCTCGCTGGACAGCTATCTGGTGAAGAACGATCGCGGCGACGTGAACCGCGAGCACCGCGCTTTCGACGACACTTACTGGCGGGAGCGCAACGACGGCGCATATTTCGATGACAGCATCCTGCGCTACCTGCCCGCCCTCGAGGCCGAGATGGACAGGCTCATGGCGCTCGACGGTGTGGCGGTCCTGCACGCCGAGGCGGTCCGGCTGCACCGGGAGAAACGCGATGCGTTGCTGGCGCAGGACAGCTACCGCGAGATGCGCGACCAGCTGCGCCCGGCCAGCCCCTATGCCGCGTCCGAAGCCGCCCTGCGCGAAGAGATCGGCCTGCAACCGGGGGAAACCCTGTGAGCCGCTTGCGTGTCGTCAATCTCGCCCTGCCCAAGACCGGCACCACCACCCTCACGGATGCGCTGCGCGAGGCCGGTCTGACCGTGGCGGACTGGAAGATCCGGCCGGGTCAGAGCACCCGCACGGACATTCCGCGCCAGCACGTGGGCAAGGTGATCTACGAGGACTATTTCGCGACCGGCGACCCCCTTGCCCGGCTCGATGAATTCGACGCGATCAACGAGATGTCGGCGGTGCGCGAGGACCGCTCGCTCTGGCCGCAGACCGACTGGGGCCTGATCAGCGCCATCGCCACGCATCATCCCGGCGTCCGGTTCCTGCTCACGACCCGCGACCCCGCGCGGGCCGCCGACAGCATGATGCGCTGGAACAACCTGGGCAAGCGGCGTCTCCCGCAAGCCGACATACCGGGGCTGCCGCGCGGCTTCGGCGGTTCCGAGGCGGAACTGGCCCGCTGGATGGAGGGACACTACGCCTTCTGCCGCCGTGTCTTTGCCGGCGCGGAAAACTTCATGGAATACGACATCGAGGACGCCGACGCGCCCGATCGGATCGGCAGGTATCTTGGACTGAACCTGCCCTGGTGGGGGCAGAGCAACGTGGGCAAGGCCCCGCGCAGGAGGCAGGCTGAATGCGGCTGACGCTCTTCATCGGACCTTCCGAAAAATCGGCCATGCGGCTGCGGGGCCTGTTCAAGGAGAAGGAAGGGGCGCTGGCCAAGCAGGGGGTCATCGCGCCCGACTGGAACCATGTACGTCTTTACGCCGCATGTGCCGACGCGGACGAGGTCAGCGTGCTGCGGCACAAGCGCGGGCTCGACAATCCGCTGGTCCAGCAGACGCTGACGGCGGAGTTCCGGACCCTCCTGAGCAGGGAACTGCCCGAGATGAAGGGCGATCACGTGGTGCTTGCCGCGGCGCAGCTGGGCAGCCTGCTGTCTTCTCCTGCCGAGGTGTCCCGGCTGCACGCGCTGATGTCGCCGCACTTCGACCGCATCGACATCGTCGCACATGTCGACGAACAGGCCCGCGCCCTCGCGCATCACTACAACCTCGCGGTGCTGGAAGGGCGGCGTCGCAACCTGGATCAGGAGCTGGCGCTGGCGGGTCAGACGGACTGGTGGCAGGCGGCCCTGGCCCTGCGTCAGGAGAACGACAGCTACCTTGCGCAGTTCAACGACGTGCAGTGCCCCCCGTTCTGGCTGGACTACACGGCATTGCTGTCGACCTGGGAAGACGTGTTCGGCGAGGGCCGGGTCACGCTGCGCCCGCTGGACCTCGACACGTTGTGCGCCGACAGCGGGACGGCGGAGCTGGAGAACGTGCTGGGCGTCAGGGGGCTGGGAAAGGCAGAGACCGACCGCATCCCCCAGCCGGAAGCCGCCGCATCGCTGACCCGCATCCGCCAGATGAACGAGGGGCTTTTCCGTTATGCCCGCGCGCGGCAGATCATCATCGACCGCGAGTTTTGCCAGCAAGTACGCATGAACGTCCGCGTCGGTGGCCCGCCCATCGCACCGGGAAGCCTGCACGCGGTGTCGCGCCATTTCGCCGCCGCCAATGCCGCGCTGGTCGACCGTTTTCCGGACCTGAAGACCGCGCTGACACCGGATCCGCCAGAAAATGATTGGCAGGAAGCCGACCCGACCATGGGATTCCGTGCGACCCAGTATCTGGCCGCCTTCGCTTTCGGCATCCAGAAGAACGCGATCCCCGTCGCCAGCAAGAAGGCGGAGGCCGCAGCCGTGCAGGAAGCGGCCGGCAAATTCGACGATCTGCTGCCCGGCGACGATACCGACCCGACGGCGCAGGACGCGAACACCCGCCTGCTGAACCGGGTCAAGGTCAACCACCAGATGGTGCTCTCCACCCAGTTCCGCCCCCACAACAACCTCGGCGCGGTGAACGAGGAAGAGCTGGGCGCGGCCTATGACCCTGCCCCGCCCCGTGCGCTCCCGCCCGGATCGACCGGCAACGTGATCGTCGGCTGCATGAAGAACGAAGCGCCCTACATCGTCGAGTGGATCGCGTATCACCGTGCCATCGGGGTCGACAATTTCCTCATCTACACCAACGACTGCAGCGACGGCACCGACGCGGTCCTCGGACGCCTGCAGGAGATGGGGGTGATCGAACACCGCAACAACGACAACTGGAAGGGAAACTCCCCCCAGCAGTACGCGCTGAACCAGGCGCTGAAGGAACCGGTGATCCGCAATGCGGAATGGATCATCCACATCGACGTGGACGAGTTCATGAACGTGCGGACGGGCAACGGCACGCTGGACGATTTCTTTGCCGCGGTGCCCGATGCCACCAATGTCGCGATGACGTGGCGCCTTTTCGGCCACAACGGTGTGACGGAACTGCGCGACGACTTCGTCATCGACCAGTTCGACACCTGCGCGCCGAAATACTGCCCCAAGCCGCACACGGTCTGGGGCTTCAAGACCATGTTCCGCAACATCGGCGCCTACGCTAAACTGTCCTGCCACCGGCCGAACAAGCTGGCGCAACCCTTTGAAGACAAGGTGAAATGGGTCAACGGATCGGGCCGCGACATGACCCGCGACGCCGCCCACAACGGCTGGCGGTCCTCCAAGAAGAATGTCGGCTACGACCTTCTCCAGCTCAACCACTATGCGCTGCGGTCCGCCGAATCCTTTCTGATCAAGCGTCAGCGTGGCCGGGCCCTGCACGTGGACCGGTCGATCGGGATCAACTACTGGATCAGGATGGACTGGTCCGATTTCCGCGACATCACGATCAAGCGCAACATCCCCCGCGTTCGGGCGGAATACGAGCGCCTGATGCAGGACAAGGTTCTGCGCGCCGCCCACGAAGCGGGGTTCAGATGGCACAAGGCCAAGGCGGCCGAATTGCACGACATGCCGGAATTCCGCGATCTCTACACCCAGGCGCTTGAGATCAAACTGAACGAAACGGAGCGGGTCGCCTATGCGCTCTCGCTCGACATGGAGAGCTGAGATGGATGGCAACCCGGTCGATACCCCCCCGCGCAAATCCGGCGGCGCGGCCAATGCGCAATTCGTGATGTCGCGGGGGATGCGGTTTCCCAAGCATCCCGACATCATTCAGGGCCGCGTCCGCAAGCTGCTGCGCACCAACCAATACGAGGCAAAGGAGACCGAAGCCGCCCTGAGGGTCGTGCGGGAAGGCGATGTGGTGATGGAACTGGGCGCGGGGATCGGATACATGTCCACGCTGGTTGCCACCAAGCGCAAGATCGCCTCCGTCCATTCGTTCGAGGCCAATCCGCACCTCATCCCCTATATCCAGACCGTCCACGCCGCCAACGGGGTCGGGAACGCCGAAGTGACCAATGCCATCCTGGGGCCGCGCAAGGGCACGGTGGATTTCTACGTCCGTGACGCCTTGCTCGGCTCGTCCCTTCAGGTGCTCGAAGGCGAAGTGGACCCGCCCGCCACCAAGGTCGACGTGTTGAACATGAACACGGTGATGAAAGACATCAAACCCAACGTGCTGATCTGCGACATCGAGGGGGCCGAGGCGGACCTGATCCCGCAGATGGACCTGTCGGGCCTGCGCGCCGCGATCCTCGAAACCCATCCCCAGTGGATCGGCCCGGAGGGGATCAACAAGATCTTCAAGGCCTTCATGGACGCGGGGCTCGCCTATTACCACCGCGGCTCGCAGGGCAAGGTCGTCTGTTTCCGCACGGACTGGTAAGTGACCCACGCAGCCCTTCTGTGCGTCCGCAACGAAGGCGCCTTCTTGCTTGAATGGCTGGCCCATCACCGCGCCGTGGGAATCGACCGGTTCGTGGTCTTTTCCAACGACTGCGATGACGGGACCGACGACATGCTGGATCACCTCGAGGGGTTGGGCTGGCTCAGGCACGTGCGCAACGACGGCCCCTACGACAAGGGCGGCATCCAGTTCACCGCGCTCAAGACGGCGGCCGGGCTGGAAGACGTCCGCGCGGCAAACTGGCTGCTGCCGCTGGACGTGGACGAATTCGTCAACATCCATGCAGGTGAGCATACGCTGGCCGACCTGCACGCCGCCCTTCCGGAGGCCACGGCGATCACCCTCACGTGGCGGCTGTTCGGAACCGGCGGGCACGTCCGCTATCAGGATGCCCCCGTGACCGAAACCTTTACCCGCTGCGCACCCGCCGTGCTGCACTGGCCTTGGCGCGCGGCGATGTTCAAGACCCTGTACCGCAACGACGGCACCTACCGGAAACCGGGCGTACATCGTCCAAGATCACCCGACCCCGACCGCCTGCCCGACGCACGATGGTTCGACGGGCACGGCCGCCCCCTGCCCGACCAGTTCAAGACCAAGCGCATCTTTTCCAATTTCGGACAGGACAACTACGGCCTCGCCCAGCTCAACCACTACCCGCTGGGCGCGCTGGAATCCTACGTGCTCAAGGCGGATCGAGGCCGGGCGGTGCATGCCGACGACCTGCTCGGGCTCGACTACTTCGTCGAGCGGAATTTCAACACCGACGAGGACACCAGCATCGGTGCCATCGCGCCGCGGCGCGATCAGGTGCTGCGGGATCTGCAAGCGGACCCGACGCTGGGCGGGCTCCACAAGACGGCGGTGGAATGGCGCAAGTCCCGTTTCGAGGCACTGATGCTGCAGGAGCCTTTCCGCGCGCTCTTCGGGCGGCTGATGATGGCCCAACCGACCAGACCGCTTTCCCGACAGGCGGCGCGGTTCCTGATCCATCACGCCAACCTCGCGCGGCAGAGCCAGGGCGACTAGCACCGATTCCGCGAAAATTCTCCCAATTTCTGCCTCATTCCTGCATTACTGCCTGCACAATCCCGCGTATCCGGCGTGGCAAGTGGCATCGAGGATGCAGCAATGGCTGACGAAAACCTGACACTGCAATCGTCCCTTGCGGGCCTTTCCAAACGCGATTGGCTCGCGGCTGTATCGAACCTCTGCGAGGAGGACGGCTATTTCGAACCCCTGGGCAAGCGCCACTTTGCCGCCTTCATCGAACGCGACCCGGTGCTGCTTGTCAGCTTCGAGACCATTCAGGGCATGCACGCCCTGTCGGATCTCGCGCAGCCGCTGGGATGGGAGATGGTACGCAACCGGAACTGGTCCCACCTGTGTCTCGCCAGCGACGGGGACACGTGGTTTCGCGATCGGGCCGTCTTCGGCTATTTCGACAGGCTGATTGACGACGGGTTCTTCGACGAATTCGAAACCGTCCTGTTCTACGGCGCGGGGCCTTGCGGCTATGCCGCTTCGGCCTATTCGGTCGCCTCTCCGGGCGCTGCCGTACTGGCCATCCAGCCGCAGGCGACGCTCGATCCGCGCGTGACGGAATGGGATCCGCGGTTTACCGACATGCGGATGCAGGATTTCACCTCGCGCTACGGATATGCCCCCGACATGCTGGATGCCGCCGACCGGGCGTTCGTGCTGTACGATCCGCGCGAGGCGCTGGATGCGATGCACGCGGCGCTGTTCACCCGGCCCAATGTCACCAAGCTGCGCATGCGCTTCATGGGCGACGCGCTCCAGACGGACCTGCTGGAGATGGAGCAATGGGCGCCCCTGCTCGAAGCGGCGGCGGACGGCAGCCTCGATTCGGACCTGTTCGCCCGGCTCTATCGCGCCCGGCGCGATTACCGGCCCTACCTGCGCAACCTGATGAACGCGCTCGACAACGACGATCGCGAAGGGCTGCTGGAACTGCTGTGCCGCAACGTGACCAACCGCATCGGCGGTCGCCGTTTCGTGAACCGTCTGGCGCAGATAGAAAAGGCGCGCGTGGCCCGCTAGCCCTCGCGCCGCCGCGTCCTGCCCCGCAAAGGATACTGGCCCCGCCCCTGCGGTTGTGCTAGCGCGTCGGCATGACACAGACCCTGACCATCCGCCGGCCAGATGACTGGCACCTGCACCTGCGTGACGGCGACATGCTGCGCGCCGTGCTGCCTCACTCCGCGGGGCATTTCGCCCGTGCGATCATCATGCCGAACCTCGTGCCTCCCGTGGTGACCGGCGCCGATGCCGCAGCCTACCGCGACCGCATCCGCGCCGCCCTGCCCGAAGGGTCCGCCTTCACCCCGCTGATGACGCTGTACCTCACCGAGAACACGGACGCAGGCGACGTGGCACAGGCCTACGCGGACGGGCTGATCCACGCGGTCAAACTCTATCCGGCCGGTGCCACCACCAACTCCGCCAGTGGCGTCACCGACTTCTCGCGCGTCAGTCACGTGCTGGAGAAAATGGCCGAAATCGGCCTGCCCCTGTGTACCCACGGCGAGGTGACGGATACGGCGGTCGATATCTTCGACCGGGAGGCGGCCTTCATCGACCGTGTTCTTGATCCGATCCGCACGGCCCATCCGGATTTGCGCGTCGTGATGGAGCATATCACGACCTCCGACGCGGTGGATTATGTCCTGGCCTCGGACCGGAACCTCGCCGCGACGATCACGACGCATCATCTGGTGATCAATCGCAACCACATCCTCGCGGGCGGTATTCGCCCGCATTACTACTGCCTGCCCGTGGCCAAGCGCGAAAGCCACAGGCTGGCCTTGCGGCGCGCCGCGACCGGTGGCGATCCGCGCTTCTTTCTGGGCACCGACAGCGCGCCGCACACCGATGCGAACAAGCTGCTTCCCTGCGGCTGTGCAGGCTGTTTCACCGCGCCCAACACGTTGTCGATCCTCGCCGAAGTGTTCGAGCAGGAGGACGCGCTCGACCGGCTCGAAGGCTTCACGTCGCTGCATGGCCCGGCCTTCTACGGGTTGCCGGTGAACGAGGAGACCCTCACGCTGGTGCGCGAAACGCCCGACTTCCCCGCCCACATCGACACACCGGACGGCCCCGTGACCGTCTTCGATCCGGCCATGCCGCTGCACTGGACCGCCTGAAGGAGCCTGCCCATGATCCCCACCAGCTTCCCCCCCGCCGAGGAGATGGCCCGCCTGACCGCCCGGATGCTGCTGGAGATCGGTGCAGTACACTTCAATGCGAAGGAGCCTTTCACGCTCGCCTCCGGCCTGCCGTCGCCGACCTATATCGACTGCCGGAAGCTGATCTCCTACCCCCGCATCCGCGCGACGCTGATGGATTTCCTGACCGTCACCGTGATGCGCAACGCGGGGTTCGAGGCCTTCGACAACATCGCGGGCGGCGAGACGGCTGGCATCCCCTTCGCGGCGCTGGTGGCCGAACGCATGGCGCTGCCCATGACCTACGTGCGCAAGAAGCCCAAGGGTTACGGCCGCAACGCCCGGATCGAAGGCGACATGACCGAGGGGCAGCGCGTCTTGCTGGTGGAAGACCTCACCACGGATGGCGGCTCGAAACTGAGTTTCGTGGACGCGATTCGCGACACCGGGGCGACCTGCGCGCACACGGCTGTGATCTTCTATTACGGCATTTTCCCGCAGACCGAAAAGACATTGGGGGATCATGGCGTTACCCTTCACGCGCTCTGCACGTGGTGGGATGTGCTGGCCGAAGCGAAGGCGCAGGGCGCTTTCGACGCCGATACGATGCGCGAAGTGGAAAGCTTTCTCAACGCGCCGCGAGAGTGGCAGGACGCCCGCAAATCCTGACAGAGACCCTACCGCATCTTGACCCGACCCCCTTGCGGCGGGCAAGATGTGGTGCGCGGGCGGTTCTCAACCACATATCCACAAAAACATACAATTTGCCCCCGCCCGCCCCGCTGCCTATGACAGCGGACGCAGTAAACGGGTGAGACAATGAACGAGATCACATCGCTGAACGCGAACGACATCGCCGTGCAGGCGCCGGAAACGATGCCGCATTCCATCGAGGCCGAACAGCAGCTTCTGGGTGCGATCCTGACGAACAACGACATCTACGATCGTGTCGCTTCGATCATCTCGGCGCGGCACTTCTACGATCCGGTGCACGCGCGCATCTACGACATCGCCGCACAACGGATCGCCAAGAACAACCTGGCCAGCCCGGTGACGCTGAAAGCGTTCATGGAAGACGACGAGGGCCTGAAGGAACTGGGGGGCCCCGCTTATCTGGCACGCCTTGCGGGGGCCGCGATCAGCGCCTTCGCGGTGCGCGACTACGCACAGATGATCTACGACCTCGCCGTGCGGCGCGACCTGATCCAGCTGGGCCGGGACATTTCCGCGAAAGCCGCGCAGGTGGACGTGAGTTCCGAGCCCCGGGAGCAGATCGTCGAGGCGGAACAGAAGCTGTACCAACTGGCCGAACAAGGTCAGGTCGAAAGCGGATTTCAAAGCTTTCTCAAGGCGGTGACAGACGCCGTTAATGTCGCCAACGCGGCCTACCAGCGCGATGGGGGCCTGTCCGGCGTCAGTACCGGGCTGATCGACATGGACGCCAAGCTGGGCGGCCTGCACCGGTCCGACCTGCTGATCCTTGCCGGCCGTCCGTCCATGGGCAAGACCTCACTGGCGACCAACATCGCCTTCAACGTCGCGAAGGCCTACAAGCGGGGCATCACGCCCGACGGCACCGAAGGCGCGGTCGACGGCGGCGTGGTCGGGTTCTACTCGCTGGAGATGAGCGCCGAACAGCTCGCCGCGCGGATCTTGTCGGAAGCCGCGGAAATTCCGTCCCAGCAGATCCGTTCGGGCGACATGACCGAAGCCGAGTTCCGCCGCTTCGTCGACGCCGCCAAGGCGCTGGAAGCCTGCCCGCTCTTCATCGACGACACGCCCGCCCTGCCCATCAGCCAGCTTGCGGCCCGCGCCCGGCGCCTCAAGCGCACCCACGGGCTCGACCTGTTGATCGTGGACTACCTGCAACTGGTCCGCGGCACCGGCAAGTCCGAGAACCGGGTGAACGAGATTTCCGAGATCACCATGGGTCTCAAGGCCATTGCCAAGGAACTGGACATTCCGGTGATCGCCCTCTCACAGCTCAGCCGTCAGGTGGAAAGCCGCGAGGACAAGCGCCCGCAGCTGTCGGACCTGCGGGAATCGGGCTCGATCGAACAGGACGCAGACGTGGTGATGTTCGTGTTCCGCGAGGAATACTACAAGGAGCGGGAGAAACCCGGCGACCACGAGCTGGAGAAAATGGCCGCTTGGCAGGAAGAGATGGAGCGCCTGCACGGTCGCGCCGAGGTGGTCATCGGCAAGCAGCGCCATGGCCCCATCGGGACGGTCGACCTGAGCTTCGAGGGGCGTTTCACCCGCTTCGGCAACCTCGTCAAACCCTGGCAGCAAGGCAACGGCAACGACCAGGAATTCTGATCGTCTGGCCCGGGTTCCGAGATCTTCAGGTTTTCCGGGCCGGTTGCGCCCACTGAACCTTCAGCCGATCAAGGGCACCGGCCTGATGCCGGTGCCCTTGTCTTGTCATTCGGGGGTCTTGACCTCGTAGACCAGCCCCTTGGCCGTGCCTTCCGGAAAACCTTTCCAGTAGCTGTGGTCTTCCTTTTCCGTGCCGTCCTCGTTCATCGACCAGGTGCCGTCGTTCGAGTTCTCGACCAGGTCGAGGTAAGTGCCCGCTTCGGCGTCGCCCTTGAGATGCTCGTCCAGCCAGGCCGTCACGAAGTGCTGGGCGATGTTGTTCATCCGCGCCGTGTTCCACACCGGGTCGGTGTAGTGCTCCGAGATGTTGAAGCCCTTGTCCTCGTTGAAATAGTAGCTTTCTTCCGGCGCGGGCATGGGCGCACCCGCGTTGTGACCCGCGTTGATGTAGGTCAGCAGCGCCGTTTCAACGCCCGAGACGTTTTCCCAGATCGCGCGCACGCCCTTCTCGTAGAGAGAGGTGTCGTCTTGCGACCCTGCGATGAACAACATCGGGATCTTTACCCCGGCCAGACCTTCGGCATCCCAGAAGCCGGTGTTCATGCCCCAGGGGCCAAAGGCGACGGCGGTCTTGATCCTGTCGTCGAAAAGATCCTCGTGGGTTTCCGAACCGGCCTGATGGATACCCAGCGTGCCGTGCGGGCCGCCCCAGCCATATCCGACCGACGCCTCGGTCACGCCGCCGCCGGCGGTGATGACCGCGCCGTAGCCGCCCATCGAATAACCGACCAGCCCCGTGTTCCCGGCATCGTAGAGGCCGGCGAACTCGCCGCCATCGGCAGCCTTCTGTGCCATCTGCTCGAGCACGAAGAGCTGGTCCAGAGACCGGTTCACCAGTGTCGACCCGAAGGCCGCCTGCGTGCGGTAGGTACTGTCCGTATGGTCGATGGAGGCCACCACGTACCCCTTGGACGCCAGGTTCTCGGCCAGGTGGGACAGCAGGAAACGGTTGCCCGGATATCCATGGCTGATCAGCACCAGCGGATAGGCCTCTTCACCGGCGGCAGGCTCGGCATCGCGGTGGGCCTTGCCGACCAGCGTCACTTCGGTCGTGCCGTCGCGGAGATAGGCCTGCAAGCTGGTGTCCCCCTCGGCCCCTTCCGCCGCCGGATACCACATCTCGACCGTCAGGGGCCGATCGTAGCGCGGCCATTCGGCAGGTTTCTCCGCCTGCGGGTCGATCGCGAGAATGTCGATCTGGTCGGGGTTCACCATCTCGAGCGTGCGAACCCCGACCGTCAGGTCGCCGTAGCCGGCAAGTTCCGGGGCGTTGGGCAGTTGCGTGTCGATCCGGTTCTCGGCCAGTGCGCCCTGCGCGCCGAGTGCCACCGCGGCGGTGGCGATGATGTAATGCTTCATGTTCCTCTCCCTTTGTCGATGCCACGACCTTAGGCACCTTCCGGGGCAGGGCAAGGGAAGTTCGCGTGACGTTACGGAGACTTCACATTTCCGGCCTGGGCCACCTCCGCCGCGCTGATGCCGAACCGCGGCGCGAACCGCGCCCGTGCCGCGACCAGCCGGGAGTCGTCCGGCCGCAGGCCCAACGTCCGGATGAAATCGACGCGCTGGCGTTGTTTCAGCGCCTCGCGGTCGATGTCCGTCCCCATCGCACGGTCGATTACCCGTCCCCCCGGGCTGACGTGAAACCAGCGCGAAAAATCGCGGAAGTGATGCTGGTTGTGCAGCCGCGTCACCTCGGCGGCGACGCGCGACTTGGGGATGTTGAGGTGTGCGGTCATGTGGAACCATTCGTAGACCATGAACATGGCCACCCCGCCTACCGGCACGATGGCCACCGCGACCCACATCGGCTGCGTCACCCCGACGAGAGCGGCGATCCCCCACACCAGTAAGAAGTTCGCCGCCAGCATCGGCAGCGCCACCCAGGCGGGCACGAAGAACAGCCCCGTGTTCGTCGGAAAATCGTGGTGACCGTAGTGTGCACGGTACAGCAGGTCGAAGGCCCATTGCCGACGCGGCGGCGGCAGGTGAAAGACGAAACGATGCAGGTTGTATTCGTTCAGAAGCTGCGCCCCGATCCCGAGCGGCACCAGATACCAGGCCCATGCGGGGCCGGCCAGCAGCAGCGCGACAACCCCGCAGATCCACGCCAGAGCCATCATGACCAGCGCGGGATGGCCCGCCATGATCCTGAGCCGCTGCATATGCTTTACCCCCTTGGCCGTCTTGGTTAGACGGTGGCAACCCCTGACTGCGGAGCATCGTGATGCAGATCGAATTCGTCAACCACGCCTCGGTCCTGATGACCCATGGTCAGGTCGCCCTGCTGTCCGACCCGTGGTACAACGGCCCGGCCTTTCACAAGGGCTGGCGGCTGCTGGTCGAAACACCCGACGATCGCATCAGGGAACTGCTGTCGCGGGTCACGCATATCTGGATCAGCCACGAACATCCCGATCACTTCTCGGTCGGCTTTTTCAAGCGATGGGGCGATATGATCCGCCAGCGCGGCATCAAGCTGCTGTTTCAGGACATCGACGACCAGCGCGTGGCCTATTTCCTCCGCGCCGAAGGATTCGACCTGACAGAGCTGACCTTTGGCAAATCCTACGAGTTGGGCAAAGACGTATCGGTGACCTGTTTCAAGGACGAATTCTACGACTCGGCGCTTTCGGTGCGGATGGGGGATACCCACGTTCTGAACCTCAACGATTGCGCGGTGCGAACGATCGCGCGCGCCGAAGAGGTGCGTGCAGCGGTCGGAACATGCGACATCCTGCTGACCCAGTTCAGCTATGCAGCCTGGAAAGGCGGGCGCGAGAACCGCGACTGGCGCGAGGCGGCAGCGCAGGAAAAGCTGAACAATATCAAGATACAGGCGGAAGTTCTTGAACCCAAAACCGTCATCCCCTTCGCGAGTTTCGTCAGCTTCGCCCACGAACGCAACGCCTATCTGAACGACGCGGCGAACCGCCCGGAAGACGTGATCGAGGCCTTCCTCGAAGCGCCATTCGATCTGTGCGTCATGCAACCCGGCGACGTGACGGACGGCCGCGTGCGTCCCGGCCAGAACGCGGCCGCCGTCGCGTACTGGGCGGCGCAGTACGACCGTGCGGGCCAGGACCTCATGACCTACGACACGGTGGACGAGGATACCCTGCGCGCCAGTTTCGCCAAATGGCGCGAGAGGGTATTCGCCAACAACTCGCGGGCCGCCATGCGGCTGGCACAGGTCGCTTCGCCGATCCGCGTGCTGCAGCCGGTGGTCGTGCACCTCGACGATACCGGGCAAAGCTGGCGCATCGACCCGCCGCGCGGCACGCTCGACAAGACCGACGATCCCGCAGACCTGACGATGCATTCGGAAAGCCTGAACTTCCTGTTCTCGAATTCCTTCGGCTTCGATACGCTGGGCGTCAACGGCACCTTCGAGGAAGCGCGCGAGGGTGGATTCTCCCGCGCCGCACGATCCATTTCGATCGAAAACCTGAACAACCTCGGCATCCGTTTCGGCCCCGGCCTGTTCCTGAACCCCAAGATCGTGGGGATTTTCCTCGACCGCCTGCGCGGTGTAAGCGCCCGGATGAAGCGCAAGACCGCGTGACCACACCATTGCGACAGGACCAACACAGACCATGAGCTCACCGACCCTCACCATCGACCTGCCCGCCATCGCCGCCAACTGGCGCGCGCTCGACGCCCTGTCCACCTGCGAGACGGGCGCGGTCATCAAGGCGGATGCCTACGGCCTCGGGGTGGCGCGGGTGGCACCGGTACTGGCCGACGCCGGGGCGCGGACCTTCTTCGTGCATTCCGCCGAAGAGGGCGTGACCCTGCGCCGGGTGATCGGCCCCGGTCCCGCGATCAACGTCTTTTCCGGCCACATGCCGGGCGACGCCGACATGATCCGCGAGGGCAACCTCGTGCCGATGATCAACTCCGTCGATCAGCTGCTGATCCACGTGGAGGCCTTGCCGGGCCATCCCTTCGGCCTGCAACTCGACAGCGGCATGAACCGGCTGGGAATGGAACCGGCGGAATGGGCCGCCCTGCGCGACATCGCGCTGGCACAGAAGCCCACGCTCATCATGTCGCATCTCGCCTGCGCCGACGAGCCGGACAATCCGATGAACGCGATGCAGCTGCAGAACTTCACCGACATGACCGAGGGGCTGGACGTGCCGCGTTCCATGGCCGCGACGGGCGGCACGATCCTCGGCCCGGCATTCCACTTCGACATGACCCGCCCCGGCATCGGTCTTTATGGCGGCCTGCCTTTCGTCGATGCAACACCTGTGGTCACGCTGGACCTGCCGGTGGTGCAGGTGCGCGACATCGCGGCCGGGGAAACCGTGGGCTACGGAATGACCTTTACCGCCCCCGCACCGATGCGGATCGCCACGGTCAGCGGCGGCTATGCCGATGGCCTGATCCGCGCGATGGGCAATGTCGCCACCCTCACCCATGACGGGCACAAGTTGCCGCTGGCGGGCCGCGTGTCGATGGACATGCTCACCGTCGATGTGACCGCGCTGGACGAGGTCCCGGAACACCTGCAACTGATCGGTCTTCACCAGTCGATCGACACCGTCGCCGGTTTCGCCGGAACAATCGGCTACGAGGTTCTGACATCGCTCGGCCCCCGGTACGACAGGGTCTACCTGCGCTGATGCTCAGGGCGGCGAACCTGACGCTGCTGGTGCTCTATCCCATCGCCTGGACCGCGCCGCTGATGCGCGCAGGACTGCTGCCGATCTTCGGGATGGACGAGATTTCGGTCTTGACGGGTCTGGCATCGCTTTGGACCACGGACATCCCGCTGGCGCTTCTCGTCACTTTCCTTGCCCTCTTCGCGCCGTATCTGAAGACGATCGGGCTTGCGCTGATCCACTTCCGCCTGCTCAGTCATCGCGCCTTGCCGGCCCTGCAATTGCTGGGAAAACTGGCGATGGCGGACGTGTTCCTCATCGCGCTTTACGTCACTTTGGCCAAGGGAATCGGCGTCGGCCGCGTCGAAACGGCATGGGGTCTTTACCTGTTTACTGGCTGCGTGATCGGTTCTATTTTGATCGGCCTGCGCACTGAACAATCCCGCTCGGGCGCGCGGGATTGACGCCGAAACCGCGACAATCCCGCCCTTCGGTATGTCATAGTACGCGTAGGCGTTAACTTTTCGGGCAAAATTTAGTTTTTTTATGGCAATGCGACCCGATCAGCATAAACTTGCCTATAACGACGGTTTGCGGAGTAAAGTTTTTGTTACATGTTCAGGCGGCCCTTTATCTGGTCCAATACCTGATGCAGCGCCTCGCGTTGGCAGTCTTCCTGCTGGCCGCACTCGCGCTGTTGGGCGCCACGCTGATGGCTGCATTCGGCCAGTGGTCGTGGATCAGCATGACCGTTTTCTTTCAGGGCGAGCCCGTCCCCGAAGCCGGAATGTACGCGCAGATCGGCCTGACGGTTCTTGCCGTGGGCCTGTGTTTCTTCCTGCCGTCGAACCGCCGCATCATGCAGCTCGAGAATTCGCATCGCTCGTTTTCCATCGGGATGCGTGACGTCGCCCAGGCCTATCACGTCGTACACGCCGCGGACCGCGCCCAGACCTTCAAGATGAGTTCGGAGTTCGACGCCGTCCGCGAACGCCTGGCCTACCTGCGCGATCACCCGGATCTCTCGACGCTCGAGCCGAGCCTGCTGGAGGTCGCGGCGCAGATGAGCCATATCAGCCGTGAACTGGCGCAGGTCTATGCCGACGAGAAGATCGCCCGCGCGCGCAGCTTCCTCGAGCAGCGCCAGCAGGAAATCGAACTCTTCAACAGCAGGCTGGAACAGGCCAAGAGCATCTCCACGGAACTGAAGCACTGGGTTCACGAGGTGGAGCTGGAAGAGAGCGTGGCGGCAGCGCAGCTGGACCGCCTGCGCGCCGAAATGCAGGAGATCATGCCGGAGCTGGGCCTTGAGAAGACCGTCCGCACGGATCCGACGGCGATCGACAACACCATCGTCGACCTGCAGCCGAAAGCGGCCGAATAACCACCCTCAGGTCGCGCTTGCCCCGGCACCATGGCGAATATATACGCCGATCCATGTTGGACAGCCCCAAGAACCGCCCCGAACTGCCGCCCGAAATCGCGCGGCGCCGCACCTTTGCGATCATCTCGCACCCGGATGCGGGCAAGACCACGCTGACGGAAAAGTTCCTGCTGTTCGGCGGCGCCATCCAGATGGCCGGGCAGGTCCGGGCCAAGGGCGAGGCACGGCGCACGCGGTCGGACTTCATGGCGATGGAAAAGGACCGCGGGATTTCCGTTTCCGCCTCGGCCATGTCCTTCGACTTCCGCGGAAAGGACCGCACCTATCGCTTCAATCTGGTGGATACGCCGGGCCACTCGGACTTTTCCGAGGACACCTATCGCACGCTGACGGCGGTGGATGCGGCGGTTATGGTCATCGACGGCGCCAAGGGCGTCGAGAGCCAGACACAGAAGCTGTTCGAAGTCTGCCGGATGCGCGACCTCCCGATCCTGACCTTCTGCAACAAGATGGACCGTGAATCGCGCGACGTGTTCGAAATCATCGACGAGATCCAGGAAAATCTCGCCATCGACGTGACACCGGCCAGCTGGCCCATCGGCCAGGGCCGGGACTTTATCGGGTGCTACGACATCCTGCGCGACCGGCTGGAGCTGATGGACCGCGCCGACCGCAACCGCGTGGCTGAAAGCATCAGCATCGAAGGTCTGGACGACCCTAAGCTGGCCGAGCATGTGCCGGCTGACCTGCTGGAAAAACTGCGCGAAGACCTCGAGATGGTCCGCGAACTGATGCCGTCCCTCGACCCGGCACTCATGGCCGAGGGGTCGCTCACGCCGATCTGGTTCGGCAGCGCCATCAATTCCTTCGGCGTCAAGGAACTGATGGACGGCATCGCCACCTACGGACCGGAGCCGCAGATCCAGTCCGCCGAACCGCGCCAGATCCTCCCCGAGGAAAAGAACGTCTCCGGCTTCGTTTTCAAGGTTCAAGCGAACATGGACCCCAAGCACCGCGACCGGGTCGCCTTTGTCCGGCTCGCGTCGGGGCATTTCACCCGCGGCATGAAGCTCACGCACGTGCGCAGCAAGAAGCCCATGTCGATCACCAACCCGGTCATGTTCCTCGCCTCCGACCGGGAACTGGCCGAAGAGGCATGGGCCGGTGACATCATCGGCATTCCGAACCACGGCCAGTTGCGCATCGGCGACACGCTGACCGAAGGCGAGCAGATCAAAGTCACGGGCATTCCCTCCTTCGCGCCCGAACTGCTGCAGGGGGTGCGCGCGGGCGACCCGATGAAGGCCAAGCATCTGGAGAAGGCGCTGATGCAATTCGCCGAGGAAGGCGCGGCCAAGGTCTTCAAGCCCGCGATCGGGTCGGGCTTCGTCGTCGGGGTCGTCGGGCAACTGCAGTTCGAGGTTCTGGCGAGCCGGATCGAACTGGAGTACGGGCTGCCGGTCCGTTTCGAAGCCTCGCAATTCACATCGGCCCGCTGGGTCAACGGCCCCAAGCAGGCCGTGGACAAGTTCACCGAGGCCAACAAGCAGCACATCGCCCATGACCACGACGGCGACATCGTCTACCTCACGCGCCTGCAGTGGGACATCGACCGCGTCGAGCGCGATTATCCGGACGTGCGCCTGACCGCGACCAAGGAAATGATGGTGTGAGCCCGCGCTGGGGTCTTGTCGCGACGATCAAGGCCGAAGCCGAGGAAATCCTGCGCTTTGCCGCCTACCACATCGAGGCCGGTGCGCATCGCCTGTTCATCTACCTCGACGAACCCTGCCCCGCGGCGCAGCGGGCGCTGCAGGACCACCCCAAGTGCCGCGTGACCCTGTGCGACGCTGCGCACTGGAAGCCGCTCATCGGCAAGCGCCCCGTCAAGCATCAGTCGCGACAGACCCTGAACGCCACGCAGGCCTATGCGCGGGCGCAGGACGTGGATTGGCTGGCGCATATCGATGTCGACGAATTCCTCGTCAGCGACCGGCCGGTGGCCGATCACCTCGCCCTGCTGCCTTCCCACGTCCAAACCGCCCGCGCGCGTCCGATGGAGATGCTGGGAGGCGATGGCACGGCCTTCAAACGGTTCATCCCCAACGGGCCTGACCGGGAGCGCATCGTGAACGCGGTCTACCCGACCTTCGGAGAATACGTGAAGGGCGGCTTCCTGAGCCACCTCGCCGGGAAAGTCTTTGTCAGGACCGGAATGGAGGGCATCACGATCCGGATCCACAATGCCTTTCGCGGACCGGACATGATCGACGACACGCAGGAACTTGACGGCCTGCGCCTGGCCCATGCCCACGCCAGATCTTGGGAGGATTGGCAGGCCGCATACAGGTTCAGGCTGGAAAAGGGATCCTACCGCGCCGATCTTGGCCCCGCCAAGCCACGGGCGCGCGGCGGCCTGACACTGAACGAATTCTTCGCGATCCTCGAAGCGGAGGACGGCGAAGCGGGGCTGCGGGCCTTCTACGACGAGGTCTGCGCCGATACGCCGGACCACCGCGCGCGGCTGGCCGCGCACGATCTGCTGCACCGGACCGATCTAAAGTTAAGCACCCATTTGGCAACGCATTTCCCCGGTTGGTCTGACTAGGGCCGCATCTGTTTGACCGCGCCCCATTATGTTGCTATGGGAGCACAACATGCAGCGGCAGTGCCGCCTTGGGCCACGGGGGCCTGCATGACTGCTGCTGCGGGCCAACAAGTGTCCGCGAAACACGGACATACATGACAAAATTTTCTGACCTGAACCTGAATCCCAAGGTCCTCAAGGCGATTGCCGAAGCGGGCTACGAAACCCCCACACCGATCCAGGCCGGCGCGATCCCCCCTGCGCTCGAAGGACGCGACGTTCTGGGTATCGCCCAGACGGGTACCGGCAAGACCGCCAGTTTCACGCTGCCGATGATCACCATGCTGGCCCGCGGCCGCGCACGCGCACGGATGCCGCGCAGCCTCGTGCTGTGCCCGACGCGGGAACTGGCCGCCCAGGTGGCGGAGAACTTCGACACCTACGCCCAGCACGCGAAGCTGACCAAGGCCCTGCTGATCGGCGGCGTCTCCTTCAAGGAACAGGATGCCGCGATCGACAAGGGTGTCGATGTGCTGATCGCCACGCCCGGTCGCCTTCTGGACCATTTCGAACGCGGCAAGCTGATCCTGAACGACGTCAAGGTCATGGTGGTGGACGAAGCCGACCGGATGCTCGACATGGGGTTCATTCCCGATATCGAACGCATCTTCGGCCTTGTTCCCTTTACCCGTCAGACGCTGTTTTTCTCGGCCACCATGGCGCCCGAGATCGAGCGGATCACGAACACCTTCCTCAGCAACCCGGCCCGCATCGAAGTGGCCCGGCAGGCCACCACCGGCGAGAACATCACGCAGGGCGTGGTCATGTTCAAGGCCTCCCGCAAGGATCGCGAGGGCACCGAAAAGCGTAACCTGCTGCGGGCCCTCATCGACGCCGAAGGCGAAAAATGCACCAACGCCATCATCTTCTGCAACCGGAAGATGGATGTCGACGTCGTCGCGAAGTCGCTGAAGAAATACGGCTACGACGCCGCGCCGATCCACGGCGATCTGGACCAGAGCCAGCGCACGCGGACATTGGACGGCTTCCGCGCCGGCGATCTGCGCTTCCTCGTCGCCTCTGACGTTGCGGCGCGCGGGCTGGACGTGCCGTCGGTCAGCCATGTCTTCAACTTCGACGTGCCCAGCCACGCCGAGGACTACGTGCACCGCATCGGTCGCACCGGCCGCGCCGGGCGCGACGGCAAGGCGATCATGATCTGCAACCCGCGCGACGAGAAGAACCTCGCCGATGTGGAGCGGCTTGTCGAACGGGAGATTCCCCGCATGGACAACCCGCTCGGCACCGCCTCGGCATCCGAAAGCGACAAGGACGGCGGCGAAAAATCCGGCGCCGACAAGACCGACAAGCCGAAGAAATCCCGCTCGCGCAGCCGCAAGCCAAAGCAGGACACCGCAAAGCCGGACACCGCAAAGCCGGAGACCGAGGCAAAAACCGACGTCGCCGCGAAGGCCGACGACAAGCCGAAGGAAAGCGTCGCAGACACGAAAAGCGATACCTCCGGCCCCAAGGACGATCAGGACAAGGGCAGCAAGTCGCGCAGCCGGAGCCAGAACAGCCGCGGCAACGACAAGCGTGTCGTGGGCCTGGGCGATCACACGCCCGATTTCATCGGACTGAGTTTCGAAGACCGCGAATGACGGCGGACTGCTGATCGGCAGAAAGCAGCGCGCGGTCGCGTCACCGCATGGCCGCGCGCGCGACGGAGCATTATGATGGGCCGGCAGTCGATGAGGCCCCCATGTTCCGCAGTTTCCTGATCCTTCTTTTCATGCTTGTCGCATCCACCGCCACGGCGGAACGATGCCGCGCCTTCGTCAACGGCAGCGAGGTGGTCATAGAGGCGGAAAACTTCGCCACCTTCGCCGACGAGGTCAAAACCCGGGAAAAACTGTTGAACTGGCCCTCGGCCAAGTGGAACAGGGCGTGGGGCAGCCCGCCCGCCTGCCTGAGCGGTGTGCTGTACGATTACCTTGCCACCACCGTTCCGGACAACCAGATCGACGGCTACTGCCTGACCCGTGACGCCGAGACCGGGTATTTCCTCGTGCCGGGAGAACGCAATTTCCGCGGCCTGTGCCGGACGACCGTCTGCGAACGTGTCAACACGACCAAGGCCGAAACGGTTGCCGTCAGCAAATCCATCGCCAGTTCCGCGGTCGCGGCCGTCACCGACCCTTCGGCGGCGGTCGCGGTCGCGCACAAATCGGGCGCCATGATCCTGTCAGGCAGCGCCAGCACGCTGATTGCGAATGTGGGCAACACCAGTTCGGCCGTCGTCACGGCACTTTCCACGCCTGCGGCCCTTGCTGCCGTGGGCGTGTCCGTTCTGGCAGTGGGCGGCGCCGTCTACATGTGCAGTGGCGACGAACCTGTCGCCTCCGACCCGGCCGAAGCCGCGCCGGAGGAGTGATCGGGCGTCAGCTCAGCCGGCTGACCACCACTGTCACTTCGGGCTTCTTGCCGATCTCGTCCTGCGCCGACTGCCGGGCAGTGCGTTTCAGGCCTTCGTTCAGCTTGTCGTCGTCCCGCAGGGTCGCAGCCTTGGACCGGCCCAGGAACTGCGCGAGGTCAGCCTCGATGATCTCGGCAAGGGGCGCATTCGACCGCCCGGTTTCCGGCAACCCCATCATGTCGACCCATGGATCGCCCAGCGGCTCGTCGTCTTCGTCGAGGATCACGGTGATCGTGACGTGGCCGTTCAGGGCCATGCGGATGCGGTCGCGAACCACCCCGTCGAGCGCCCCGATCTGAACCGACCCGTCGAGATAGGTGCGGCCCGTCTCGACATACTCGGCCACGGTCGGCTTGTTGCCCGACAGATCGATCATCATCCCGTTGACCGCGAGAACACCGGTGATCCCCTTGCCCTCGGCGATCTTGACGTGTTCGCGCAGGTGGCGGTGTTCGCCGTGCATCGGGATCAGCACCTGCGGCTTGACCACGTCATGCAGGGTTTCGAGGTCGGGACGGTTGGCGTGGCCCGACACGTGGTAAAGGCCGGAACTGTCGTCGACGACATCGACCCCAAGTTCGGAGAACTGGTTGACGATGCGGATGACACCGCGCTCGTTGCCCGGGATGGTCTTGGCCGAGAACAGGAACATGTCCCCTTCCTTCATCTCGATCCCCTGGTACTTGCCCCGTGCCAGCTGCGCCGATGCGGCGCGGCGTTCGCCTTGGCTTCCGGTGACCAGAAGAAGCAGGTTCTCGCGGGGGATACCGCGGGCATCTTCGGGGCTGACGACCGGGGGGAAATCGTCCATCACGCCGGTCTCGAGCGCGGCCTCTACCATGCGTTTCATCGCACGGCCCAGCAACACGATCGACCGCCCCGCCTTTTCCCCCGCCGTGGCGAGGGTCTTTACCCGCGCGACATTGGACGCAAAGGTGGTCGCCACAACCATGCCCGAGGCGCTTTCGATCAGCTTCTCGATATCGGGGCCCAGGGTCCCTTCGGATCGCCCCGGCAGCGGCGAGAACACGTTCGTGCTGTCGCAGACCAGCGCCTTGACCCCGTCCTTGCACACATCGGCCCAGAGCGCGGGGTCGAAGGGTTCTCCGACGCCCGGTGTCAGATCGATCTTGAAGTCGCCGGAGTGGATGAGCCGGCCTTCGGGGGTGTCGATCACCAGGGCGGAGGATTCAGGTATCGAATGCGAAATCGGCAGGAAGCCGACCTTGAACGGCCCCGCCCCCTGCTGGTGCGGCCATGCGCCCACGGTCTGCACCGCGTCGTCGGGGTGACCATGCTCGGCCATCTTGCGCCGCGCGATATTGGCCGTGAAATTTCGGGCATAGACCGGCGCCTGCAGCGCCTCGTAGGTGTGGGCGACGGCGCCCACGTGGTCCTCGTGCGCATGGGTGACGAAAATCGCCTCGATCCGGTCGCGCCGTTCCTTCAGCCACTGGATGTCGGGAAGGATCAGGTCCACCCCGGGGCTGCTGTCCATGTCCGGAAAGGCCACGCCCATGTCGACGACGATCAGCCGCTCCTTGCCGGGTTTCCCGTAGCCATACACGTAGGCGTTCATGCCGATTTCACCCGCCCCGCCGAGGGGAAGGTAGATCAATCTGTCGCTGCTCATATTATTCAGCTTTGTCCTTATTATACTTATGAATCACGGTCAGGCCGTGCATCGTGAGGTCATCTTCAATGACGTCGAAAAGGTCTTCGGTCTGGGCAAACAGCGGGGCCAGCCCGCCGGTCGCGATGATTTTCATGTTCTGGTCCCGCTCGGCCTTGATCCGGGCACATATTTCCTTGACCAGGCCAACATAGCCCCAGAACACACCGGACTGCATGCAGGCGACCGTGTTGGTGCCTACTACACGCTGTGGTTTGGTAATGTCCACATGCGGCAGCGCCGCTGCTGCCATATGTAGGGCTTCGAGGCTGAGATTCACCCCCGGCGCGATCACCCCGCCCACATAGGCACCATCGTGGCCCGCCACGTCGAATGTCGTGGCGGTGCCGAAGTCCACCACGATCAGGTTGCCACCGTGCCGGTCGAAGGCCCCCGCGGTATTGACCAGTCGGTCCGGCCCCACGATCGTGCCCTGATCCACGCGCGGCTGGCCGGGCAGCAGGCAATCGGGCTTGCCGACCACGAGCGGGCGGCACCCGAAGTACTGGTCGCAAAAGACACGCAGGTTGAAGACGACGCGCGGCACAGTCGAGGAAATCACCGCCTCCGTGATGTCGGGCTCGATCCGGTGATGCTTCAGAAGGGTCGAGAACCACGTGAAATAGGCGTCGGCCGTGCGTGCGTGATGCGTGGATGTGCGGAAGGTGCACAGCGCGGTGTCGTCGTCATAGACGGAAAAGACCGTGTTGGTGTTTCCGCAGTCTATCGCCAAGAGCATGCCCGGCCCCCTTCGTTCAGAAAAATACGTCAGCCGCCGCAATGGGCACCCGGCCCGCTTCGGTCCCGAGTATCAGGTTACCCTGATCGTCCACATCCTCAAAGACACCACGCGTCTCGTGGCGGGCGGTACGGGCGCGGATGACCTCGCCCCGGCGCGCGGCATGGGCCATCCATGCGGTGCGGATGGGCTCGAACCCGTATGTCGAAAAGCGGTCTTCCAGCACCGCGTATTCCGATGCGAGCACGTCCAGAAACACCTCCGGTGCCACGTCGATTCCCAGTTCCGCCGCGATGCTGACCGGGGTCACCGCACCGGCTTCGACTTCGGCGGCGGCCGGCGCATTGGCGAGGTTCACACCGATCCCGATCAACAGGGTCGACCCGCTCGCTTCCAGCAGGATCCCCGCCACTTTTCCCCCGTTCAGCAGGACGTCGTTCGGCCATTTCAGGGCAAAGCTCCCGGGCAGGCCCGTCACTTCCTCGAAAGCGCGGTAGAGGGCGAGCGACGAGACGAAAGACCGAAGCGCCGCCCGTGCGGGCGGCTCGGAACACGGCAGGATCAGGGTGGCCGCGAAATTGCCGCGCGGCGTGGACCAGGACCGGCCCCGCCTGCCCCGCGCCGCCGTCTGTTCCAAGGCGAGTATCCACTCGGCCGACGCGCCTGCCGACAGGCGGCGTGCCGCCTCGGCCAAGGTCGAATCGACGGAGTCGAGAACGTGCCGGTTGTATCCGTCTGGCCAGGCCATCAGACCGTCCCGGCGATCGGCCGCCCGCCTGCCCCCCGAAGCGGTGCTTTCAGGTCAGTTGACAAGCGCCCCTGCGGCCGCCGCCGCCGCCCCCTCGACACCGAACATGTTGATGATCCCGAGCACCATGATCAGCGCCGAAGCCATCAGGAAGCCCGACAGCACCCCGCTGCCCGAACGGTCCAGCGGGTCGGTCTGTTCGGATCCGAAATACATGAAGAACACGATCCGGAGATAGTAGTAGGCACCGATCACCGACGCGATCACGCCCGCGACCGCCAGCCAGACCAGCCCCGCGTCATAGGCCGCGCGCAGCACGTAAAGCTTGCCGAAGAAGCCCAGCATCGGCGGCACACCGGCGAGCGAGAAGAGCAGCACCAGCATGGCCAGCGCCCGGCCCGGATTGACCTTGGAGTACATGTTGAGAGAGGCGATGTCGGTCACCGGCGCGCCGTCGCGGCTCATCAGGAGGATGAAGGCGAAGGTGCCGACGTTCATGGTGACGTAGATCGCCATGTAGACCAGCATGGCCTGAACACCGAGGGCCGTACCGGCGGCAAGGCCCATGAGCGCGTAGCCCATGTGGGCGATGGAGGAGAAGGCCATCAGGCGCTTGATGTTGGTCTGGCCGATGGCGGCGATGGCCCCCAGGAACATGGACAGGACCGACAGCAGCGCGACGATCTGGCTCCAGTCCCCGACAGCGTTGCCGAAGGCGTCATGCAGCACGCGGGCGAAAAGCCCCATGGCCGCAACCTTGGGCGCGGTGGCGAAGAACGCGGTAACCGGCGTCGGCGACCCTTCGTAGACGTCCGGCGTCCACATGTGGAATGGCACGGCGGACACCTTGAAGCCCATGCCGGCGATCAGGAAGACGATGCCGAAGAGCATTCCGACGGAGGTCTCGCCGGATTGCACCGTCTGGATGATGCCGGAGAACATCGTGGTACCGGCATAGCCGTACACCAGCGACGCGCCGTAAAGCAGCAGGCCCGAGCTGAGCGCGCCGAGCACGAAGTACTTGAGCCCCGCCTCCGTCGACCGCACCGAATCCCGACGCAGCGAGGCCACGACGTAGAGCGCCAGCGATTGCAGTTCCAGCCCCATGTACAGCGCCATGAGGTCACCGGCACTGACCATCATCATCATGCCGACAACGGAGAGCGCGACGAGCATCGGGTACTCGAACCGGAGCAGGCCGCGCGCCTTCATGTAGCCTTCGGACATGACCAGCACCGCCGCGGCGCTCAGCAGGAGCGTCACCTTGGCGAACCGGGCAAAGCTGTCCTCGATGAACATGCCGCCAAAGGCGATGCGTGTGCCCTCTCCGGTAAAGCCGATCCATGCCGCAAGCACGACAAAGACGATCGCGGTCAGCCAGACCAGCAGGCCGCCCACCCTGTCCTTGGTGGTGTAGACCGCCACCAGAAGGCCCAGGATGGCAAAGCACGACAGCAGGATTTCGGGCAGGATGATGTTCAGATCAGCGGAAATCATCGCGTCGGTCCTTTTAGTTCGACACTTCGGCGGTCTGGACGGCGGTCCCTGCCGCCTCCAGCGCGAGGTCATAATTTTCAACAAGCGCGGCGACGGAAGGCCCGATCATGTCCAGCACAAGGGACGGGTAGACCCCGAGCAGGAGCGTCATCACGACGAGAGGCGCGAAGATCCACTTCTCCCGTGCGGTCATGTCGGTGATCGACCGCAGGCTTTCCTTGATCAGGTCGCCCATCACCACCCGGCGGTACAGCCAGAGCGCGTAGGCTGCCGAGAAGATCACGCCGGTTGTCGCCACCGCGGCAACCCAGGTGTTCACCTGGAACGTGCCCATCAAGGTCAGGAATTCGCCCACGAAACCCGATGTGCCAGGCAGGCCCACGTTCGCCATCGTGAACAGCATGAAGATCAGCGCATAGGCCGGCATCCGGTTCACCAGACCCCCGTAGGCGTCGATCTCGCGGGTGTGCATCCGGTCGTAGATCACGCCGACGCAGAGGAACAGCGCGCCCGAGATGAAGCCGTGGCTGACCATCTGGAAGATCGCCCCGTCAACGCCCTGCTGGTTCGCGGCGAAAATGCCCATTGTGACAAAGCCCATGTGCGCGACCGACGAATAGGCGATCAGCTTTTTCATGTCTTCCTGAACAAGCGCGACCAGCGAGGTATAGACGATGGCAATGGCGCTCATCCACAGCACCAGCGGTGTCAGCACCTCCGACCCTACCGGGAACATCGGCAGCGAAAACCGCAGGAAGCCGTATCCACCCATCTTGAGCAGGATCGCCGCCAGCACCACGGAGCCGGCCGTGGGCGCCTGAACGTGCGCGTCGGGCAACCACGTGTGCACCGGCCACATCGGCATCTTGACAGCGAAGCTGGCAAAGAAGGCGATGAACATCAGGGTCTGCATCCCGCCGATCACCTGGACGCCCAGCACGCTGAAGGTGTCGGAGGCGAAGGTATGGTTCAGCAGGCTCACGTCGCAGGCCCCGATGCATGTGGTGCCGGCGTCGGTGTACATCGCCACCATCGCCACCAGCATCAGAACCGAGCCGAGGAAGGTGTACAAAAAGAACTTGAAGCTGGCATAGATCCGGTTGGCCCCGCCCCAGATCCCGATGATCAGGAACATCGGGATCAGCCCCGCCTCGAAGAAGAGGTAGAACAGGATCAGGTCCAGCGCCATGAAGACACCCAGCATCAGGGTCTCGAGCACGAGGAAGGCGATCATGTATTCCTTGACCCGTGTTTCGACGTTCCAGCTTGCCGCGATGACCAGCGGCATCATGAAGGTGGTCAGCATCACGAACAGGACCGAGATGCCGTCGACCCCCAGCCGGTAGGTCATGCCAAGCAGCCATTCCGACTCCTCGACGAACTGGAAGCCTGTGTTGGCGGGATCGAACTCGAACAGGACGAACAGCGATATGACGAAGGTCACCGAGGTGGTGATCATCGCCAGCCACTTGGCGTTGCGGGCCGCGGCCGCGTCGTCGCCCCGCAGGAACACCGCCAGGACAAGCGCCGCAAAGGCCGGCAGGAAGGTGATGATGGAAAGAAGATGCGTGTCCATCAGTGGGACCCTCCGGTCATCGTCATCCATGTGACCAGAACCGCGATCCCGATCACCATGGCAAAGGCATAGGTAAAGATGTAACCCGACTGCGCCCGACCGGCGAGCCGTGTGAGCCAGGGGACAAAGCCCATCGCGACACCGTTCAGGGTGCCGTCGATCACGCTGCCATCCCCGCGCTTCCACAGGAAGCGGCCAAGGGCCTTGGCGGGACGGACAAAGATCGCGTCATAGATCTCGTCGAAGTACCACTTGTTCAGCAGGAACTGGTAGAGCGGCTGCTGGTTCGCGGCCAGACGACCGGGCAGCGCGGGGTTCCAGATGTAGAACCACAGCGCCATCAGCAGGCCGAGAAGCATCGCGATGAACGGACTGACCTTGACCCAGACCGGCGCCTCGTGCGCGGCCTCGAGCACGTGGTTGTCGGGCCCGAAGTACAGCGCCCCTTCGCCCGGCGCGCCACCAAAGGCATAGTGGTGTTCCGCGCCCTGCTCTCCTTCGATCACGGCGCCGGCGCCATGGTCGCCATCGACCGGTCCGGTTACGCCGCTGTCTTCCGCGCCTTCGGCGTGGTCGTCACCCTGTGCGGCGGCCTCTGCCAGCGGGATGTCGTAGAATTCGGCCACCTCGTCGGCGTGCCCGAAGAAGCTGCCGTACCACAGCATCCCCGAGAAGACCGCCCCCAGCGCCAGCACACCCAGCGGGACCAGCATGACCATGGGGCTTTCGTGCGCATGATCGTGCGTGTGCTTGTCCCCGCGCGGCTTGCCGTGGAAGGTCAGGAAGATCAGCCTCCAGCTGTAGAAGCTGGTCATCGCCGCGGCGACCACGAGCAGCCAGAAGCCGTACATCGAACCGCCACCCCAGGCACTTTCGATGATCGCGTCCTTGGACAGGAAGCCCGCGAAGCCGATGTGGGTAAGCGGGATGCCGACACCAGTGATCGCCAGCGTCCCGATCATCATGGCGGCGTAGGTATAGGGGATCTTCTTGCGCAGGCCGCCGTAGTTGTTCATGTCCTGCTCGTGGTGCATGGCATGGATCACCGACCCCGCCCCAAGGAACAGCATCGCCTTGAAGAAGGCGTGCGTGAACAGGTGGAACATCGCGGCCGAATACATGCCCACACCGGCGGCCACGAACATGTAGCCGAGCTGCGAACAGGTCGAATAGGCGATCACGCGCTTGATGTCGGTCTGCACGAGGCCCACGGTTGCGGCGAAGAAAGCCGTCGTCGCGCCGATCACGGTGACAAAGGTCATCGCCTGCGGGGCGAATTCCATCAGCGGCGACATCCGGCAGACGAGGAAGACACCCGCCGTCACCATCGTCGCGGCGTGGATCAGCGCCGACACCGGGGTCGGGCCTTCCATGGCGTCAGGAAGCCACGTGTGCAGGAACAGTTGTGCCGACTTGCCCATCGCGCCGATGAACAGCAGGAAGGCAATCAGGTTCGCGGCGTTCCAGTTGGTCCAGAGGAAGCCGATGGTCTGATCCGCGAGGTCGGGTGCTGCGGCAAAGATATCGTCGAAGCGTATGCTGTCCGTCATCAGGAACAGGGCGAAAATGCCGAGCGCAAAGCCGAAGTCACCCACCCGGTTCACCACGAACGCCTTGATCGCCGCGGCATTGGCGCTGGGTTTGCGATAGTAGAAGCCGATCAGCAGGTAGGACGCGACGCCAACCCCTTCCCAGCCGAAGAACATCTGCACGAGGTTGTCGGAGGTCACCAGCATCAGCATCGCGAAGGTGAAGAACGACAGGTAGGCAAAGAACCGGGCGCGGTATTGCTCGGTATCCCTGAAGTTCTCGTCATGCGCCATGTAGCCGAAGGAATACAGGTGCACGAGGCTGGACACGGTTGTGACCACGATCAGCATGATGGCCGTCAGCCGGTCCAGCCGGATCGACCAGTCGGTGGTCAGGCTGCCGGAATCGATGAACCGCATGATCGCGATATGCTCGGTCGGGCCTTCGAAACCCAGAAAGACGATCCAGGACAGGATGGCGGACAGGAACAGAAGCCCGGTGGCCGTCCACTGCGCGGCGGGCTGGCCGATGATCTTCCAGCCAAAGCCGCAGATGAGCGAACCGACGAGCGGAGCGAAAAGGAGAACGGTTTCCATGATCCTCAGCCCTTCATCATGTTGACGTCTTCGACCGCGATCGTCCCGCGATTGCGGAAGAAGCACACAAGGATCGCGAGACCGATCGCCGCTTCGGCCGCCGCGACCGTGAGCACGAAGAGCGTGTAGACCTGCCCGACGAGGTCACCGAGGAAGCTCGAGAAAGCGACGAAGTTGATGTTCACCGCCAGCAGCATGAGCTCGATGCTCATCAGCAGGATGATCACGTTCTTGCGGTTCAGGAATAGCCCGAAGATGCCGATGACGAACAGCGTCGCCGCCACCGTCAGGTAATGTTCAAGTCCGATCATGTCGTCCCTCGTCTCGCGCCCTGTTGCCGGGCTTCTAGTCTTTCACGGTCCCGAGTTCCACCGGGAACCCGCCGCTCAGCCGATAAATCCGTAGCCGCCGATCGCGACGATCAGGACGATTATCAGCACCACGATTGTGTTTCTGGACATTGCTATCCGCCTATCCGTCAAAAGTATCCGTTGGCCACAAGGACGCCGACCACGATGGCTGTCGCCACCGCGATGGCGACGCCCGGTTTCAAAGCCCCTGCCCCGGTTTCACATCCCGCAGTTCCATCGCCTTGGCCGGGTCGCGCATCATCTGGGCAACCACGTCCTGCCGCTTGACGTCGGTGCGATGGCGCAGCGTCAGAACGATCGCGCCGATCATGGCGACCAGCAGGATCAGGCCCGCAAGCTGGAACAGCAGGAAGTACTGATCGTAAAGGATGAGCCCCAGCGCCTCGGTGTTGTAGAGATCCGGGTTGGTCACCTGCGTGCGCAGACCCTCGGCGGCCTCGTTGCTTTCCCAGACACCGAAGGCCATGACGAACTGCATCAGGATGACCAGCCCGATCAGCAGCGCGAGCGGCATGTACTTGGCCATCTCCGCCTTGAGCTGCGCAAAGTCGACATCCAGCATCATCACGACGAACAGGAACAGCACCGCGACCGCGCCGACGTAGACGATGATCAACAGCATCGCGACGAACTCAGCCCCCAGAAGGACGAAGAGACCGGCGGAACTGAGAAACGCGAGGATCAGCCAGAGCACGGAATGCACGGGATTGCGGCTGACGACGGTGAAAAGCCCGCCGGCGATCACGCAGATTGCAAACAGATAGAATGAAAAGACAGTCATTCCTTTTCCTCTTTTTCGTCCCAGACCTGCCCGGCCAGTTCCAGCGCGCGGCTCATGGCGGGCACGCCGGCGAATACCGACATCTGGCCAATCGTCTCGGTGATGTGTTGCTTGGTCGCGCCGGCCTCCAGCGCGTGGCGGACGGTCTGGCGTACCGCCACGTCGTTCTGCGCCCCTTGCATCGTCAGCCCGGCGAGCGTCAGGAGCAGCCGCGTACGCGCGTCCAGTCCACCCTCGTTAATGGTGTTGCCGAACATCATTTCCATCATGTCCTTCGGCATCGTCCCCATCATCGCCTCGAAGACCTTGGGCGAAAACGCATCCATCGCCGGAAAGGACTTCGCCATCTCCTGGGCCTGGCGCATCATCGCCTCGAAGGGGTTGGTGGGGTCACTCATCTGTAGGGCGCGTCCAGCTCGAGGTTGCGGGCGATCTCGGCTTCCCAACGCTCGCCGTTGGCAAGAAGCTTCGCCTTGTCGTAGTACAGCTCCTCGCGCGTTTCCGTGCTGAATTCGAAATTCGGACCCTCGACGATGGCGTCCACAGGGCAGGCTTCCTGGCAGAAGCCGCAGTAGATGCACTTCGTCATGTCGATATCGTAACGCGTGGTGCGACGGCTGCCGTCCTCGCGCGGTTCGGCGTCGATCGTGATGGCCTGCGCGGGGCAGATCGCCTCGCACAGCTTGCAGGCAATGCACCGTTCCTCGCCATTGGGATAGCGGCGCAGGGCGTGCTCGCCCCGGAAACGCGGGGACAGCGGGCCTTTCTCGTGCGGATAGTTGACCGTCGCCTTGGGCCGGAACATCTGCTTGAACCCAAGAGCGAACCCCTTGGCGAAATCCTGCAGCAAGAAGTACTTGGCAGCGCGGGAATAGTCGATTTGTGTCATGTCAGCCTCCTACGGGCCAGCGGGCGTAGATGCCCCAGAACCATTCGAATTTTGCCGCGAACGCAACGAACACCACCCAGAACAGGGAGAACGGGAGGAACACCTTCCAGCCAAGGCGCATCAGCTGATCGTAGCGGTAGCGCGGGGTGATTGCCTTGACCATGGAGAACATGAAGAACACCAGCAGCATCTTCAGGAACATCCACAGGAACCCGTCCGGCAGGAACGGGATGGGCGACAGCCAGCCGCCGAGGAACAGCAGCGACACCAGCGCGCACATCAGCACGACGGCGACCAGTTCACCGATCATGAACAGCAGGAACGGGGTCGATGAATACTCGACCTGATAGCCCGCAACCAGTTCCGATTCAGCTTCCGGAAGGTCGAACGGCGGGCGGTTCGTCTCGGCCAGGGCCGAGATGAAGAAAAGGATCAGCATCGGGAAGTGCGGCAGGAAATACCAGTTGAAGATGCCTCCGGCCCCTTCCTGCGCCGCGACGATGGCCGAGAAGTTCATCGACCCGGTCGAGATGATGACCCCGATGATGATGAGACCGATCGACACCTCGTAGGAGATCATCTGCGCGGCGGAGCGCAGCGAGCCGAGAAACGGATATTTCGAGTTCGACGCCCAGCCGCCCATGATGACGCCGTAGACCTCGAGCGAGGAAATGGCGAACACGTACAGGATCGCGACGTTGATGTCCGACAGCACCCAGCCGTCGTTGAACGGAATCACCGCCCAGGCAATCAGCGCCATCACGAGGCTGACCATCGGGGCGAGCAGGAACACCGCCCGGTCGGCACCAGCGGGAATCACCACTTCCTTGACCACGTATTTCAGAAGGTCGGCAAAGCTTTGCAGCAGGCCGAAGACGCCCACCACGTTGGGCCCGCGGCGCATCTGCACGGCGGCCCAGATCTTGCGGTCGGCGTACATCAGGAAAGCCAGGCAAAGCAGCAGCGGCAGCAGGATCAGAAGGACCTGTCCCGTGACCAGCAGCCCGATCCCCAACCCCGTGTTCGTAAAGAAGTCAGCCATTGTCCCTCACACCGTCGGTATGCCTTTTTCCACGCAGTTCTGCGTGGTCACTTCGGCATCGATTGTCTTTATGCCCCGTGGCAAGCTTGGCGAGATCGTATAAACAGCATCCGCCCGCCAGATGCCACCCTCTTGATCTACATTTGTGCGCACGTGACGCGCAAATCCGTAGCCCCGGATCAGGGTGTAACGCGCGGCGGCGCATTCCGCGTAATCCGCCACGTCCTGTGTGCTCAGGGCCTTGGTCATCGCCACGTTGAACTGCACCAGATCGCCGTCCAGCAACACCGTTTCCACCCCCTTGTATTCGGGGATGAAATCGGACGCCATGGGCACCTGCGGTTCGCAAGCGCCCACGACCATCACGGCGAGAACGGCAGGTATTTTCACTCCGCCGCCATGGGATTGGCCCGACGGGCCGCCGCATTGGCCGACAGCTCGGCCATCAGCTGGCTGGCCCGCGCGATCGGATTGGACAGGTAGAAGTCGGCAATCGCCGCCCCGAAAGGTGCGCTGTCGAACTCGCCTCGCTCAAGCGGCTGCCAGTCGTTCTCGGCCACCATGTCCACGTCACCCAGATGGGGCACCGCATCCACCAACGCCCGGCGCAGGGCCGCAAGGGAATCGAACGGCAGCGTCGCGTCCATCTCGGCACTCAGGGCGCGCAGGATGGCCCAGTTTTCCTTGGCCTGACCGGGGGCAAAGCTGGCGCGTTGCGCGACCTGCGGGCGGCCTTCGGTATTCACGAACAGGCCCGATTCCTCGGTATAGGCCGCACCCGGCAGGATGATGTCGGCGCGGTGCGCGCCCCGGTCGCCGTGGCTGCCCTGATAGATCACGAAGGGTCCGGCGGGGATGTCGCCCTCGTCCGCCCCGAGGTTGTAGATCACATCGGCCTTGAGCGCGTCGGCGATCCCGCCCTCGGCCGTGCAGCCGACATCCATCGCGCCGACGCGCGACGCGGCGGTGTGAAGGATCAGCAATTTGGCCTGCGATTTCTCCGCCACGGCCATCGCCTGCGCCAGAACCGCGTCGCCGTCGTCACGGGCAAGCGCGCCCTGCCCGACGATGACCAGCGACGGCCCGTCGGTGGCGGGATCGAAGCCGCTGTCGTCGAGCCCCGCGAAAGCATCCGGCCCGGTGCCCACGTGATGATAGTCATAGGTCAGATCGCCCGCCTCGCCGATCAGGCCGACATTCGCCCCCCGCGTCCACGCCTTGCGGATGCGCGCGTTCAGCACCGGCGCTTCGACCGCGGGGTTGGTGCCGACCAGAAGGATCGCCTTGGCCGTGTCGATATCCTCGATCGTCGCCGTTCCGACATAGGCCGAGCGGTTGCCCGCGGGCAGCTTGGCCCCGTCGGTGCGGCATTCGACGATACCGCCCTGCCCTTCGACAAGCTGTTTCAAGGCATAGGCCGCCTCGACCGACACCAGATCGCCGACCAGACCGGCGACCTTTTTGCCCTTCATCGCGGCGGCCGCCGCCGCCAGCGCCTCGGGCCACTCGGCTTTGCGCAGCTTGCCGTTCTCGCGAATATAGGGGGTATCCAGACGTTGACGGCGCAGGCCGTCCCAGACAAAGCGGGTCTTGTCCGAGATCCATTCCTCGTTCACGCCGTCATGGTTGCGCGGCAGGATCCGCATCACTTCGCGGCCCTTCGTATCCACCCGGATGTTCGATCCCAGTGCATCCATCACGTCGATGGATTCGGTCTTGGTCAGTTCCCAGGGACGCGCGGTAAAGGCGTAAGGTTTGCTGACCAGCGCGCCCACCGGGCAGAGGTCGATGATGTTGCCCTGCAGGTTGCTGTCCAGTGTCTCGCCAAGGTAGCTGGTGATCTCGGCATCCTCGCCGCGGCCGGTCTGCCCCATCTTGTGCACGCCCGCGACCTCGGTCGTGAAACGCACGCAGCGCGTGCAGGAGATGCAGCGCGTCATGTGCGTGCCCACCAGCGGCCCGAGATCGAGGTCTTCGGTCGCCCGCTTGGGTTCACGGTAGCGCGAGAAATCGACCCCGTAGGCCATCGCCTGATCCTGCAGGTCGCATTCGCCGCCCTGGTCGCAGATCGGACAGTCGAGCGGGTGGTTGATGAGCAGGAACTCCATCACCCCCTCGCGGGCCTTCTTCACCATCGGCGAATTCGTCTTGACCACCGGCGGCTGACCTTCCGGCCCCGGGCGCAGGTCCCTGACCTGCATCGCGCAGCTTGCCGCCGGCTTCGGCGGGCCGCCCACGACCTCCACCAGACACATGCGGCAGTTGCCGGCGATCGAAAGCCGCTCGTGATAGCAGAAACGCGGGATCTCGATCCCCGCTTGCTCGCACGCCTGGATGAGCGTCATCGCGCCATCGGTTTCGATTTCCTTGCCATCAATGATGATCTTGCGCAGGTCGCTCATAGGTTCACTTTGCTCTCAGTAACGAACCGATCCGGCTCTGTTTTTGAATCTCTTCGAGTCCGAGCGCACAATAGCTTTGCGGATCGGAAGTATCGACCCCCCTCGCCTTGAAAAACGCCCGCCCCCTGGCCTTCAGCCGCTCTTTTTCCGCATCGCTTTTGCGATAGGCGTCAATTTCGGCGTCGGTATAGCCGAGGTCGTTCGCCTGACCCTTCAGCCGCCACAGAAACGCGGTCGCCTTGATGAGCCGCGCCTCGATCGTGGGACAATGATCGCGGATGGCATCGGCGATGCCCACGTCCAGCAGGGCATCATCGATCGCCGCCACTTCGCGCAGCGGCGGCTTTGCGGATACGGGGGCGGCCAGCAGGCCGAGGCCCAACAGGGCGGTCATCATCAAACGCATAGTGTTCTCCTTTGGAAACCGTCCGACACGTGGGGAAAATCGCCCTGATATGCAATAACCACCGTGGCGGACGGCCATGATCCGCAGGTTTCAGCCCATGTCCCTACTGCGCCTGCGGACAGGTGCCGCGGTACGTCAGCGTGTCGTCGACGATGCGCAGCTGATCCGCAGGGGTGTCCGGCCCGACGACCCAGTCGATATCGGAACTGCCGTAGGTGCTGACGCAATATCCGTTCGCCGCATGCAGCACCGCACCGCGCGCGCCCTCGAAGGATTGCGAGACACCGCGCACCGTGGCGGTGAATTCGTCGCGCTGCCGATCCACCTTCTTGACCTTCGTGCGGAAGTACTTGCCGTCGAAGGCAAAGCGGTTCTCGTTGTCGGAGCAGCCCGCGACCAGGGCGGCGCAGAGCAGCGCCAGTACGCTGTTTCGGGTCTTCGTCATTTCTGAACTCTCGAATGGGTGGGCCGTTGCGCTTCCGCCTTGTCGATCACGACAATGGAATCGTGCACATGCACCCCACTGATTTCGCGCTTCATCTCGGGAATCCGCGCAGGTTTGTTGTTGTGATACCACATGTGCATGTCGTCGATCATCCTGCGCACCGTGTTATAGAAATTCTCCGGCGCGTCAAAGCCACCGCCGAAACGCGGATAATACGCGGTGTGCAGATCCTCGATCATGTAGGTGCCCCCGGTGGTCAACAGCGGAAACAACGCCCGGAGCGATGCCTCGATATGCCGCATCCGGTGGCTGCCATCGTCCAGAACCACATCGATGCCGCCCATTTCCGCGACCACGCTGGCCAGAAATTCGGGGTCGTCCTGAGATCCGATGCGGACCATGCCGGACTGGCCGTCGTACTGCGCGCAATCAGGATTGATGTCGATGCCGCACAGCACGGCATCCGGCCCGAGGTAGCGCCGCCACATCTGCAGCGATCCGCCGTTGTTCACCCCGATCTCCAGGAACTTGACTGGCGTCCCCCGGTATCGGCTCAGATAGCGGTCGTAGAGGGGCAGATAATGGTGCCACTTGTGCACCTTAACCCCCTCGTTCTGCGCGTAAATGTCCAGCAGGGCGCCGTCAAAGCCGTAACGTTCCCGGATGTCGGCAGCGACGTCGCCGTCCTCGGGAAATCTGAACTTCTTCATCTGCGGTCTCCTGCTCTGCCCGCGGGGTTTGCCCCTTCTCCGCCAACATATCGGCCAAATCGCGAAATCAGGCAACCTTTCACTGGCGGCGAGGACCGGCAATCGGCACCCCGGTCAGAGCACCGCCCAGACGGCCATGCCAACCAACCCCAATACGCAGATCAGCCCAACCATCCACACGGCCGAGCGCAACGGCTGGTTCTCCGTTCCGATGTGCACCGCCGCCACGGCGACGCGGGAAACCAGAAAGACCGACGCCAGCAGGTTGACCCAGAACGGCGCGGCACCGGCCAGCATCGCGGCGACTGTCGCGCCGATGAAGGGCCCGGACATTTCCATCGCGTTGGCAAAGGCACGGCCCCGACGGTACACCACATTGCTGTAGTCGCGCTTGGGATGGCCGCAGGCACAGGTGTTCTCGGCGGTCTTGCCCCGCGTGGCGATCATGCCCAGAACGATGCTGACAACGGACCAGAGGGCCAGCGACATGATCGCATGCCCATAGGCCTCGAAACCCGCCATCATTCGGCCGCCACGGCGCTGACGCGGCCGGTCCGCTTGTGCTTGATCCGATCCTCGATCTCGTCGCGGAAATGGCGGATCAGACCCTGGATCGGCCAGGCCGCCGCATCGCCCAGGGCGCAGATGGTGTGCCCTTCGACCTGCTTGGTCACGTCCAGCAGCATGTCGATCTCTTCGGGTTCCGCATCGCCCTTCACCAGACGGTCCATCACCCGCATCATCCAGCCCGTGCCTTCGCGGCAGGGCGTGCACTGGCCGCAGCTTTCATGCTTGTAGAACTTCGACAGCCGCCAGATCGCCTTGATCACGTCGGTGGAGTTGTCCATCACGATCACCGCCGCGGTGCCCAGCCCCGACCGCTGCTCCCGCAGGTAGTCGAAGTCCATGATCGCATCCTTCATCTGCGATCCGGGGATCAGCGGCACCGAGGAACCGCCGGGGATCACCGCCTTGAGGTTGTCCCAACCGCCGCGGATACCGCCGCAATGGGTCTCGATCAATTCCTCGAAGGTGATCGACATCGCCTCCTCGACAACGCAGGGATTGTTGACGTGGCCGGAAACGGCGAAAAGCTTGGTGCCCGCGTTGTTGGCACGTCCGAAGCTGGCGAACCATTCCGGTCCGCGCCGCAGGATCGTCGGCACGACGGCGATGGATTCGACGTTGTTCACCGTCGTCGGGCAACCGTAGAGTCCCGCGCCCGCCGGGAACGGCGGTTTCATGCGGGGCATCCCCTTCTTGCCCTCAAGGCTTTCCAGCAGCGCCGTTTCCTCGCCGCAGATATAGGCGCCCGCGCCGTGGGTCAGGTACAGGTCAAAGTCCCAGCCCGACTTCGCCGCGTTCTTGCCCAGCAGGCCGGCCTCGTAGGCTTCGTCGATGGCCGCCTGCAGCGCCTCGCGCTCGCGGATGTACTCACCCCGGATGTAGATGTAGCAGGCATGCGCGTTCATCGCGAAGGACGCGATCAGGCAGCCTTCGATCAGCGTATGGGGGTCATGGCGCATGATCTCCCGGTCCTTGCAGGTTCCGGGTTCGGATTCGTCCGCGTTGATGACCAGATACGCCGGCCGGCCGTCGCTTTCCTTGGGCATGAAGGACCACTTGAGCCCGGTGGGGAAGCCCGCGCCGCCCCGGCCGCGCAACCCGCTGGCCTTCATCTGGTCGATGATCCAGTCGCGGCCCTTCTTGATGATCCCGGCGGTGCCGTCCCAGTGGCCGCGCTGCTGCGCGCCCTTGAGGGTGCGGTCGTGCATCCCGTAGATGTTGGTAAAGATGCGGTCCTGATCTGCAAGCATTGCTGCGTCCCTTACGTTTGCCCGGCCCATGCAAGGCCGGATTGTCTGTTGCTCCCCGAGGAGCGTTCTATCTGTCGTCCGCCGACCGTCTGACCTGCCATATCTGGTAGGTGAGTACCAGCGCCCAGAACAACGCCGCTAGCGCGGCAAAGTCGATCAGCAGGGCGTAGCGCCCCGGCAGACCGAGGGCGGGCCCCACCCAGTTCGCCGCCAGCCAGAACAGCATGGTTCCGGCAATCACCAGCGCAACTGTCTGGCCCTTGCGGGCCAGCGCCTTGTCCCTCTGCTCGTTCATGACGGCTCCGTCACCTTTCGTGACCCTATTTCTTTTTCTTCTTCGAGAATTCGGTTTCGCCACCCTTGGCGAGGATCTTGGCCTGGCTCATCCAATCGTCACGTTCGATCCGTCCCTTGAAGCGCAACCGCTCGTCGACCCAAGCGATTTCCTTCTTGCGCCAGCCTGCAACCTGGCTGAAGTGCCAGATCCCCAGTTCGTTCAGGGTCTGCTCCAGTTTCGGTCCCACGCCGCTGATCAGCTTGAGGTCATCGGCACCTTCGGGGCGGGGGGCGTCCAGCAGTTCGGGCTTGCCGTCGGCGGCCACGGGCGCACGCCTGGGCTTGGCCTCCCCCTCATCGGCCGCGGGAACATCGGACACCGACGAAGGGCCCGCCTTGGCCGGTGCGGATTCCCGGGCCGGTGCGTCGGATGCCGGGACATCGGCGTCCTTCTGGTATTTCCAATCCCCCTTGCGGCTTGCCAGTTCGGCCTGTCCGGGCAAGGGCGCGGATGGTTTGACCGCAGTGGCCGACGCGGTGCCGGACTGTTCTGGCTTGGACGATGCAGGCGCGGACGACGCAGGCTTGGACGGGGCGGCTGCCGGTTCGGATGCCGGGGCTTCGGCCTGCCCGGAAGACGTGGCCGACGTCGAAGGCCCTGCAGATACGGGCGGGCTTGACCGTTTCGATCCGGGGCATACCGCGAGCGACAGGAAAAGACCGACGACCAGCGCGATCAGCACCGCCAACGTGGCAGCGGCGGCGAAACCCCAGGGCGAGACCACCCAGACCACGACCCCGATGACGAGCCCGCCCAACACGGCCAATGCCCAGCTTCTCGCCGCGCATCCCATCGAATTGTCATTCACCGCCATCGCAAGTTCCCTTCCTGTTGGACCGGTTCAGAGCCGGTCAGTTATCGTACAGGCCGTCCTTGCTGGCGCGGGTGGAAAAATCGGTCTCCTCTCCGGCAGCCAGACGCTTGGCCTGGTCAACCCAGTTGTCGCGCGAGACCCGGCCCTTGAACCCGGTGAGGTTCTGATCGACCCAGGCCACTTCCTCCGCGGTCCAATTGGCAATCTGATCGTAATGGAAAAATCCCATTTCGTTCAGCATTTTTTCCAGCTTGGGTCCGACGCCCTTGATCAGCTTCAGGTTGTCCGCCCCGCCGTCGCGGGCGGTGTCCAATGTCGCCGGCTTTGCGCCGGAGGATGTCGTCACGCCGGATTCGGCCTTCGCGTCGGTCTTGGCATCAGGCGCCACGTCACCCTCGTCGGGCCGGCCCTTGGCCTCGACCTCGGGCGCTTCCCCGCTTGCCTCGGCGTACTTGTCCGAACTGTCGCCGCGGTCGCGGGGGGCCTGTTCCTCGGCCTTGGACCTGCCACCTTGCGCCCCGTCCGGACCTTCGGGCGGCATCAGGTCGTCATGACCTGCGCGCGCGGGCTTCCCGCCCTGCTTGGCGCCATCGGCAAGCCACGGCGTCAGAAGCGGAACCTCGGTTCCGTCGATCCGCTTGATCGTGTCGCCGATCTCCACGGCGAGGGCCACGCTCGCATTGTGTTCCGGCCTGCCGTCCTCGTGGTCCTTCAGACTGGTGAGACCGGCTTTCGGCTCGGAGGTATACCGCCCGTTCTGCGGCCCCGGCAGCGGCACCCGGCCCGCGGCGAGTTCGTCAAGGATCTTGCCGAAACTCTCCGCCGTCAGATCCTCGTAGTAGTCCTTGCCGATCTGCGCCATCGGCGCGTTCGCGCAGGAGCCGAGACATTCGACCTCTTCCCACGAGAACTTGCCGTCCGCAGACAGTTCGTGCGCATTGGGGGCGATCCGTTCCTTGCAGACGGCCATCAGGTCCTCTGCCCCGCAAATCATGCAGGAGGTCGTACCGCAGACCTGAATATGCGCAACCGAACCAACGGGTTGGAGCTGGAACATGAAGTAGAACGTCGCGACCTCGAGACCCCGGATATAGGCCATGCCCAACATCTCGGACACATGCTCGATCGCCGGACGGGAGAGCCAGCCCTCCTGCTCCTGCGCACGCCACAAGAGCGGGATGATCGCGGAGGCCTGCCGCCCCTCGGGATACTTGGTCATCTGCGCTTCCGCCCACTTCTGGTTGGCGGGCGTGAAGGCGAAACTCTCGGGTTGTTCAGAGTATAGGCGGCGTAGCATTAGATTTCTTCCAGGTTCTCTAGAGATTTCATACTTGGCTTGTCTGTCGAAACCTTCTTCAGACGCGCACCGCGGGCAATCGGCCTGAACCGCCTCCAGTCTTCAATGCTGCTGAATGAAAGTTCGAGACGATATCCATCTTCATATGGCTCAAGCACATATTCTTCACCAGTCTTTCGGTCTCGAAAACGTACCGTCACCGATCGATCTCCCCGAACACCACGTCCATGGTGCCGATGATCGCGGCGATATCGGCCAGCTGGTGGCCCCTGCTGATATGGTCCATCGCCTGCAGGTGCAAAAAGCCCGGCGCGCGCAGCTTGGCGCGGTAGGGCCGGTTCGAGCCATCCGCCACGAGGTAGACGCCGAATTCCCCCTTCGGGGCCTCGACCGCGCAATAGACTTCGCCCGCGGGCACGTGGAACCCTTCGGTGTAAAGCTTGAAGTGGTGGATCAGGCTTTCCATATCAGTCTTCATCGCGGTGCGGCTGGGCGGCGTGATCTTGCCGCGGGCCAGCACGTCGCCCTTTCCTTCGGGCGCGCGCAGTTTCTCGATCGCCTGTTCGATGATGTGGACCGACTGGCGCATCTCCTCCATCCGGCAGAGGTAACGGTCAAAGCAGTCGCCGTTCTTGCCGACCGGCACCTGGAAGTCGAACTCGTCGTAACATTCATAGGGCTGAGACCGCCGCAGGTCCCAGGCGAGGCCCGAGCCGCGCACCATCACGCCGGAGAAGCCGTAGTTCAGGATGTCCTCTTCGCTGACCACGCCGATATCCACGTTGCGCTGCTTGAAGATACGGTTTTCGGTCAGCAGGCCGTCGATGTCTTCCAGCACCTCGGGGAAAGACTTGCACCACGCCTCGATGTCATCGAGGAGCGCATCCGGCAGATCCTGGTGGACGCCGCCGGGCCGGAAATAGGCCGCGTGAAGCCGCGCGCCGCAGGCCCGCTCGTAGAAGATCATCAGCTTCTCGCGTTCCTCGAATCCCCAGAGCGGGGGCGTCAGCGCGCCCACGTCGAGCGCCTGCGTCGTCACGTTCAGCAGGTGGTTGAGAACGCGACCGATCTCGCAGAACAGCACGCGGATCAAAGAGGCGCGGCGCGGCACGACGGTACCGGTCAGCTTCTCGATGGCCAGACACCAGGCATGTTCCTGGTTCATCGGCGCGACGTAATCGAGGCGATCGAAATACGGCAGGTTCTGAAGGTAGGTCCGGCTCTCCATCAATTTCTCGGTGCCACGGTGCAGCAGGCCGATATGCGGGTCGCAGCGCTCCACGATCTCGCCGTCCAGCTCCAGCACGAGGCGCAGAACCCCGTGCGCCGCGGGGTGTTGCGGGCCGAAGTTGATGTTGAAGTTGCGGATCTGCTGCTCGCCCGTCTGGGCGTCGCTCGATCCGTCGTCGTAGCGGTTCACGCGAATGTCGCCGTCCATCATTTACGTCCCTTCAATTGGCGCTGCTGTGGATGCGGACGGTCCGCCCGGACCCGGACCGGCACCTGCTGGCGGGTGCCGAAAAGACGGGACAGTACCTCTTCCAGAAATGCGATCATCACAGTTTCTCCAACTCTTGCAGTTTGAAGCCCATCCACCACAGAAGGGCGAGAGTTCCGAATGGAACGACACAGACTGCCACCCAGTACTTGTTGATTCCGAAGTGGGGCAGCAGCCGCACCATCGGGATGGCCGTCAGTGCCGACAGGATCAGCCACCACACGCTCACTTGGCACCTTCCGCCTTGTCATCACCGGGCAGGATGTACTCCGCTCCTTCCCACGGCGACATGAAGTCGAACTGGCGGTATTCCTGCACGAGGCTGACCGGCTCGTAGACGACGCGCTTCTGCGCCTCGTCATAGCGGACCTCGGTGTAGCCGGTGGTGGGGAAATCCTTGCGCAGCGGATAGCCGCGGAAACCGTAGTCGGTCAGGATGCGCCGCAGGTCCGGATGCCCCGAAAAGAGGATGCCGAACATGTCGAACACCTCGCGTTCGAACCAATTGGCCGAAGGATGAACGTTCACGAGGCTCGGCACCATGTCCTTTTCGCGCGTGGCGACGCGCAACCGGATGCGATGGTTCTGGTACATGCTCAGCAGGTGATACACCACGTCGAACCGCTTTGCCCGGCCGGCGTAGTCAACCGCCGTGATGTCCACCAGCGTGGAGAACCGGCACGTCGGGTCCCCCTTCAGGAAATCGACCAGACCGGCGATGTTCGTCAGCGTGACGTCCATGTTCAGCTCGCCCTGTGCGATGTCCCACGCCAGAATGCAATCGGGACGCTTCGCCTCGATGTAGGCACCAAGTTCCTGAAGTTGCTCGCTCATCTCTATCCCTTCGACATGCGCATCGGGCGCATGGTTGTTCCGTTCCGCGCGTCACGCGCAGGCATGGTGCGCGCCGCGCGCCTCAGCGCACGATGTTGCCGGTCCGGCGCATCTTGCGTTGCAGCTGCATGATCCCGTAGAGCAGCGCCTCCGCCGTCGGGGGGCAGCCCGGCACGTAGACGTCCACCGGCACGATCCGGTCACAGCCGCGAACCACCGAGTAGCTGTAGTGATAGTACCCCCCACCGTTGGCGCAGGATCCCATGGAAATCACGTAGCGCGGCTCGGGCATCTGGTCGTAGACCTTGCGCAGCGCCGGGGCCATCTTGTTGGTCAGCGTCCCCGCGACGATCATCAGGTCCGACTGGCGCGGGCTGGCGCGTGGCGCGGTGCCAAAGCGTTCGAGGTCATAGCGCGGCATGGAGGTGTGCATCATCTCGACGGCACAACAGGCCAGGCCGAACGTCATCCAGTGGAGCGACCCGGTGCGCGCCCAGTTGATGATGTCGGCGGTCGAGGTGACGAGGAACCCCTTGTCCTGCAGTTCGGCGTTGAGGTTCTGGGTCGCCACGTCGCGGTCGAAACCGGCCTTGTACGCCTCGACCGGCGCGCGGGCCGACGGGCCCGACTTGATCCGCTCGCCCTGGTGACCGCCGGACCCCCGGGTCTCGGTGACCAGAGGGGTTTCGTTGTCCTTTACTGCCATTCGAGGGCCCCTTTCTTCCATTCATAGGCAAAGCCCGCCGTGAGCACCGCAAGGAAAACCATCATCGACCAGAAGCCGACCATCGAAATGTCCTTGAACGCCACGGCCCACGGAAACAGGAAGGCGATCTCGAGATCGAAGATGATGAAAAGGATCGACACGAGGTAGAACCGCACGTCGAATTTCATCCTTGCGTCGTCGAACGCGTTGAACCCGCACTCGTAGGCCGACACCTTTTCGGGGTCGGGATTGCGCACGGCAATGACGACGGCGGCGAGGATCAGGATCACGCCGAATCCGATGGCCACCGCCAGAAAAACGAGGATGGGCAGATATTCCCGCAGCATGTCGTCCAAGGGGAGGCTCCTTTATGGTGCTGGGCACGGTGCGCCAAGGCGCTCGGGCCAGTCATGGCTCGGTTTCGGGTTTACTCCGACGTCCCGACAGGGTCAACCGAAGCCCCATGTTTTTGGCGGCGTGAAACTGACGCAGGCGCCGGCGCCCTCGCGCCGGTCAAACCGCCGACAGATCAACAAGATCACGCCATCGGTAGGCCGGCTCGAACCCCACCATCTCGCGCGCCTTCTCGATGCTGTAGAACGTCTCCTCGCGCCCCATGTCGCGCCTGATCGGCACGTCGGCGTAGAATCTCGAGATGAGTTCCTGCGTGGGCAGATCGACGGAATGCTCGGCATTCGCGACATTGAACACCTCGTATCCCAGACCGTCGGTGCGCAGGCAGCATTCCACCATGCGGCCAAGATCGCGCGCGTCGATATAGGCGAACAGGTTCCGTTCACGCTGTTCCGGATTGGCGATGAAGCCGGGAAAAAGCGTTTCGTATTCATGCGGCTCGATCACGTTGTTGATCCGCAGGCCATAGATGTTCGCCCCCGATCGCGCCTGAAAGCTGCGCGCCATCGCCTCGCAGCAGACCTTGGACATGGCATAGCTGTCTTCCGGCACCGTGGGGTGTTCTTCGTCGACCGGCAGATACTCCGGCGTGCGACCGCCGTCGGCAAAGCAGATTCCGTAGGTGGTTTCGGAGGATGCGAAGATGATCTTGGGGATGCGATTGCGCACCGCCGCATCGATGACGTTGTAGGTGCTCAACGTGTTGTTGCGGAAGGTTTCGTTGTCGGGCCGGATCAGGATGCGCGGAATGGCGGCGAAGTGCACCACCGCATCGAACGCCGGCGTGCCGCCGCCCGGTTCGAGCTCGGACAGGTTGGCATAGTTCTGCATGACGTCGAACACCTGTCCCGCGTCCGTCAGGTCGGCGATGCGGTTGTCGACACCTTCATGATCGAGCGGTTCAAGATCGACGTTCAGAATCTGGTGCCCCTGCGCCAGCAGATAGGGGACGACATGACGCCCCGCCTTGCCCGCCCCTCCGGTGAAAAGAATTCGCATGTCTCTAAGCTCCTGTGATTTGTGGGGCCAACGCCTCAACACGGGGCGCAGTTCACGTGGCGACCTTGGCCATCCACTTTGCGATCATCGCGTGCTGCACACGGGCCTGTTCTGCCACGCGATAGAAGCTGACCAGTTCGCGCACCGGGGCGCTGATCCGCTCGAACCCCGATATGAAGGCGACGATGACGCCGACCTGCGTCTCGCCCTGCATCACGAGGTAGCCACCGAAGATCAGCACGGAAAGCGGCCCAAGCGCGTTCAGCAGGTTCAGCGCCGCCTTCAATGCGAACTTGAGCAGGTTGAACCGGATCCGGTTGTCGAAGATCCGGTCGAGGATCCTGCCGCCCTCCTCGCGCACCGGGGCCTCCATGTCGGACACCCGGTCGCCCAGTTCGCGGATGAAGGCCACCCTTTCCTCGACCAGTTCGTTCAGACGCCGCTGCATCAGCGGCGTGAGGACGATCTGCGGCACCATGAACGCCAGTGCGAACAGGGCGATGCTGGGTTCGACCACGAACATGTAGCCCAGAACGCCCAGCAGGAGAGCGACGTTCGCACAGGATTGCGACAGCGCCTCACCGACGAAACCGCCCAGCTTCTCCACTTCGGACCCGATGATCGAGACGACCCGCCCCTCGCTGTCTTCGGCGGTCTCGATCTTGTTGCCGTAAAGCCCCAGCAGGTGCCGCCGGGTGTAGATATTGGCGCTTTCGGTCAGCCACGACTGGTAACACCGCAATGCGAATTTGCCCGCCTGATGCAGGACGATCACGACGAGGTAGGCCAGCCCGAACTGGAGCAGCAGCGGCACGTTCTGCGTTTCCACCACTTCGTTCACGATGCGGCGCTGAAGCTCGATGGGCGCAAGGTTGAGCACGGCAACGGCGATGGCCCCGATGCAGCATCCGACCTGATGCCAGCCCGTCATCCGCCAGACATAGCCCCAGACGGACCGCGCCGCCGTGTCGTCGCCCGTCCGGAAGACTTCCCGTGGGCTGAAATAGTCGACGATGAATTTCAAGCGGCGCTCCGGCGATGCTGTCGGGATCAGCGGAGAGTTGCGCCAATCACGCGCGCCGCGCAAGCCCGGTGCGCGGTCATGCCACCCATGCGGCCTTGCGCTTGTCAAAGAAGGCGCCGATCCCCTCGGCGGCCTCGTCGGTTTCCCACCGGGCGGCAAGTGCCGCGATGGACATCTCCACCGCGTCCTGCGTCGCCGCACCGCCCAGCTTGAGCGCCAGCGCCTTTGCCGCGGCAACCGCACCGGGGGCACAGGACAGATAGGGCTTTACCTCGCGCTCCACCGCCGCGTCGAGTTCGTCTTGCGGGACCGCCCGCGCCAGCAGGCCCAGCGACAGAGCTTCCTGCGCGTCGAACAGCCGACCCGACATGAACACCCGCCGCGCCTTGCCCTCGCCCATGCGGGCGATCACGTAAGGTCCGATGGTGGCCGGAATGATGCCCAGTCTGGTTTCGGTGAAACCCATGCGCAGACTGTCCACGCCAATGGCCACGTCGCAAACGCTCGCCATGCCCACGCCCCCGCCAAAGGCGTTGCCCTGCACCCGGCCGATCAGCGGCTTCGGCAGGCGGTTGAGCGCACCCAGCATATCCGCCAGCTTGCGCGCCTCGGCCGAACGGGTCTCGGCGTCCATGTCGCGCTGGTCACGCATCCAGGCCAGGTCCCCTCCCGCACAGAAGGACGCCCCTGCCCCGGTCAGTACGACGACGCGCACGTCATCGTCCGCCGCCAGGTGTTCCGACGCGGCCGTCAGGTCCGCCAGCATCTGCGCCGACATGGCGTTGTGCTTGTCCGGGCGGTTCAGGGTCAGGGTCGCCACACCCCGGGCATCCGTTTCGATCGTAACCGTCTTGAACATCGTTCTATTCCTTCTGCTTTCCTGTCTGGACACCGGCGCCTGTGCCGCTACCGCATCGACCGGGCGAGGTCTGCCGCCTCTTCGACCACGGCCTGGTCGATGCCGGTCTCGTAGCCCAGCGCCAGCAGGTGGGCATTCACGGCCTCGGTGGCGACATTCCCCTTGGCCCCGGGTGCATAGGGGCAGCCCCCCAGACCGCCCACCGCGGCGTCAAAGACACGGACCCCCAGCGAGAGGGAAGTGTCGATATTCGCCATCGCCCGTCCGTTGGTGTCATGGTAGTGGCCCGCGAGCCGGCCCACCGGCACCGCATCGCGGACCGCCAGCAGCATCCTCGCGATGCTGTCGGGCGTTCCGGCGCCGATGGTGTCGCCGAGGGATATCTCGTAGCAGCCCATCGCGAACAGCTTGTCGGCGAGCGACGCGACGGAGGCCGGGGCCACCGCACCGTCGTAGGGGCATTCGACCACGCAGGAGATATAGCCCCGCACGGGCATGTCGCGGTGCCGCGCGTCCTCGAGGATCGGGGCAAAGCGCTCGATGGATTCGGCGATGGTGGCGTTGATGTTCTTTCGGCTGAACCCTTCCGAGGCCGAGGCAAAGATCGCCACCTCGTCGGCCCCGGCGGCCAACGCATCCTCGTAGCCCCGCATGTTCGGGGTCAGCGCGGCATAGCGCACCCCCTCGCGCCGGTCGATCCCCGCAAGGACCTCCCCCGACCCCGCCATCTGCGGCACCCATTTGGGCGATACGAAGGACGCACATTCGATCCGAACGAAGCCCGCGCCCGACAGCTTGTCGACCAGCGCGACCTTCTCGCTCACCGGGATCTCCCGCGCCTCGTTCTGAAGCCCGTCACGCGGGCCGACTTCGAATATCTCGCAAGGACCAAGGCTCATTCGAGACCCCTTTCCGATGGTTGCGGGCGCGCAGCGCGCCGGTCAGTCGACGGGCCAAGGCTCGTAGAAGTCCCTGTCGTAGATGCCTTCCCCCTGCGGAAGGCTCTCGGCAAAGCTCTCGCGGTCCGTGATCCTCTCGTACCATTCCGCAACTGCCGGATGCTTGTCCAGCTTCGCGAAGAAACGCGCCATGTAGACCGCTTGCCCGACCGAGATATCCACCGCCGAGAAACCGCTGGTCAGCAGGTAGTCGCGGTTCTCGACCGGGGTGGATAGCCGCGCTTCCAATGCGTCGTAGCACTTGCCGATGCGCGCCGCCTCCAGCTTCATCACGATGGGGCTGCGCATGTGGTCTTCGCGCAGCGCCACGTGCTGCTGGGTCAGCGCCGCCGTGTGCTGGCTGATCGTCTCGGCGAAATGCAGCCAGACCAGCCATGCCATGCGGTCCGGCACGCCGGGCATCCGGCCCAGCCTTTCGGGGCTGAACCTTTCGCACAGGTATTCCGTGATCGCACCGGTTTCGAACATCCGCTCGCCGTCGATCTCCAGCGCGGGCACACGCCCTGCCGGTGAGAGCGACAGATAGGCCGGGTCGCGCAGCGACCTGTCGAAGGCGTAGGTGCGCACCTGGAACTCCACCTCCATCTCGTTCAACAGCCAGAGCGTGCGCATCGACCTCGTTTGCGGACAGTGATGCAGTGTGATCATCTTGGAAACCTCAATAGAATCTTTTGTCGTCCTCACGCACATGGGGCGCTGCTGCGGTGGTCAAGGGCCGGCGTGCCTGCCCGGCACCGTGCCGGCGCCCTGCGGGATCCACCCGGGGGAGAGATAGCCGTTCCCCGGCCCGGCGACCAGTACCGGGGCGCCGGTTCACCGCTTGCCTCCCCTTCAGGCGGCCGCCTCATCCTCCGCTTCGAGGCGCACCAGGGCGGCGCCCGCCTCGACCTGATCGCCGGCCGCGGCCAGCACCTCGGCCACCACACCGTCACGCTCGGCCAGCAAGGAATGTTCCATCTTCATCGCCTCGAGCACGGCCAACCTGTCGCCCGCGGCGACCTTCTGGCCCACCTTTGCATCGACCAGCCTGACCATGCCGGGCATCGGTGCTTCGATGACATTCCCGTCGCCGCTGCGGCCCGCCGCCCGCGCCAGCGGGTCGATCACGTCGAAGGCCATGCCGTAGCCGTCGAAGACGGTGACCACCTGCCCCGCGACACTGACTTCGGGCGCCCGGTTGCCGTCAAGATACCACGCGCCCGCGCGGCGCTCGGCCGTCACCTCGGCCTCTCCCACCGACCAGACCTGCCGGTCCGGCGACATCACCCTGACCTTGAGCAGACTGTCCTCGCCCGATCTGGCCAGCATCACCTGCCGTCGCAGCGGTCGCCACAGCGCGAAGCCCGCATCCTCCGACGGGTCCAGCAGGCCCAGCGCCGCCATGCCCGCCAGCGCCTCGTGCCAGGGCTGCAACGCCGGAACCTCGGTCAGCGCGTCAATGTCGCGGGCGATCAGCCCCGTATCGACGTCCCCCATGGCAAAGCCGGTGTGACCCGCCAGCGCCCCGAGGAACGCGAGGTTCGTGACGGTGCCGGCCACCCGTGCCCCCGCCAGTGCCGCGCGCAGTCGCGCCAGCGCCACGTCGCGGGTCGGCCCATGCACGATCACCTTGGCGATCATCGGGTCGTAGAAAGGGCTGATCGTGTCGCCCGCCCGCACGCCGGAATCGGCGCGCGTCCGTTCGGTGAATGTCAGGTGGGTCAGCGTTCCGGTCGCCGGAAGGAAACCCTTGGGAACATCTTCGGCGTAGAGCCGCGCCTCGAAGGCATGGCCGTCGATGGCGAGATCTTCCTGACGCATCGGAAGGCTTTCTCCCGCCGCGACCCGAAGTTGCCATTCGACCAGATCGACCCCCGTGATCGCCTCCGTCACGGGGTGTTCCACTTGCAACCGTGTGTTCATCTCCATGAAGAAGAACCCGTCCGGGCGCAGCCCGTCCGACGCGTCCACGATGAATTCCACCGTTCCCGCCCCGGCGTAGCCGATGGCCTCGGCCGCGCGGACGGCAGCGGCGCCCATCGCGGCGCGCATCTCTTCCGTCATGCCGGGTGCCGGGGCTTCCTCGATCACCTTCTGGTGCCGCCGCTGCAGCGAACAGTCGCGCTCGAAGAGGTGCAGCGCAGAAGTTCCGTCGCCGAAGATCTGCACCTCGAGGTGGCGCGGCTTGGCAACGAATTTCTCGACCAGCACATCGGCGTTGCCGAAGGCGCTTCTAGCCTCCGACCTGGCCGACTCGAGCGCCGCCTTGAACCCCTTGGCGTCGTCCACCTGCCGCATGCCCTTGCCGCCGCCGCCGGCGACCGCCTTGATCAGGACGGGATAGCCGATCTTTTCGGCTTCCCGCGCGAGCAGGTCATCGTCCTGGTCCGAGCCGTGATATCCCGGCACGACCGGCACGCCTGCCTCGACCATCAGCGCCTTGGCGGCATCCTTGAGCCCCATAGCGCGGATCGCCTTTGCAGAAGGGCCGATGAACACCAGCCCGGCCGCCTCGACCGCCTCGACGAAGTCGGGGTTCTCCGACAGGAAGCCGTAGCCGGGATGGATCGCCTGCGCGCCTGTCTCCAGCGCCGCCGCGATGATCCGGTCGCCCTTGAGATAGCTTTCCGCCGGGGCCGACCCGCCGATATGCACGGCCGCGTCAGCCATTTCCACGTGCTTGGCGCCCGCATCCGCATCCGAATGGACCGCGACACAGCGCACGCCCATCGCCTGGGCCGTTTGCATGACCCGGCAGGCGATCTCGCCCCGGTTTGCGATCAGGATCGTGTCGAACATCTTTGGTCCCTTTTCATCTCTTTGTTACCCGGCGCGGCGTCAGGCACCGCCGCAACGGTCAGAACGCCTCGACGACCTCGAAGCGCTCCCAGATCAGCGTCATGTCTTCGGAGAATATGCCGTGGCGCTCGTAGTATCGGCGATGCCCGGCCCGCCAGCTTTCCAGCGTGTCGTCCTCCCCCTCGGCCAGCGCCATCTCCTCGGTCATTCCCGCCCAGGTGGTCCGGACCAGTTCCTTGGTTTCGATCACCAGCGCGGGCCTGCCGTCGGCGTCGAGCGCCACGTCCCGCCGCCCCACGACCGGCATCGTCTCGCGCCCGGCCTCCACATCGGCGAGGGCGGTACAGGTCGCCCGCTTTGCCCCGGACCGGACCAGCGCCGTAAGCGCCGAGATCAGCTCGGGCGTGTCCCCGAAGGAGAACGTCTGCGCTCCCGGGTAGCGCGCCAGCACCTCTTCAAGTTTCGCCATCCTTCGATCCTCCGTCGTTGCGGGTCACATGCGGAACACGCCAAAGCGCGTCGGTTCGATCGGGGCGTTGAGGCTGGCTGTCAGGCTCAGGTACAGCACATCACGGCTCTTGCGCGGGTCGATGATGCCGTCGTCCCAAAGCCGCGCGGAAGCGTAGAGCGGATGCGACTGCTCCTCGAACATGTCGATGGTGGGCTGCTTGAAGGCGGTTTCCTCTTCCTCGGTCCAGGTTTCCCCGGCCCGTTCCATCGCATCGCGCTTCACGGTGGCCAGCACGCCCGCCGCCTGCGGCCCGCCCATGACGGAAATCCGGCTGTTGGGCCACGTCCAGAGGAACCGTGGTCGATAGGCCCGCCCGGACATCCCGTAGTTGCCCGCGCCGAAAGATCCGCCCACCAGCATCGTGATCTTGGGCACATTTGTGGTTGCCACGGCGGTGACCATCTTGGCCCCGTGGCGCGCGATGCCCTCGTTCTCGTACTTGCGGCCCACCATGAAGCCGGTGATGTTCTGCAGGAAGACCAGCGGAATGTTGCGCTGGCTGCAGAGCTCCACGAAGTGCGCGCCCTTCTGGGCGGCTTCGGAAAACAGCACGCCGTTGTTGGCGATGATGCCCACGGGGCACCCCTTGACGTGGGCGAAGCCGGTCACCAGCGTCTCGCCGAAGCGGGACTTGAACTCGTCGAAGCGGCTGCCGTCGACCAGCCGTGCGATGACCTCGCGGATGTCGTAGGGGGTGCGCAGGTCGGCGGGCACCACGCCCAGCATCTCGGCGGGGTCATAGGCCGGTTCCTCGGGGCTTTCCCATTGCACCGTCGCCGGGCGCGCGCGGTTCAACCCGCCCACGGCCCGCCGGGCAAGCGCGAGCGCATGGGCGTCGTCCTCGGCGAGGTAGTCGGCCACGCCCGACAGCCGGGTGTGCACGTCGCCGCCGCCCAGATCCTCGGCGCTGACCACTTCGCCCGTCGCCGCCTTGACCAGCGGCGGCCCGGCGAGAAAGATCGTGCCCTGCTCCTTGACGATGATGGTGACGTCCGACATCGCGGGCACATAGGCACCGCCAGCCGTGCACGACCCCATGACCACGGCGATCTGCGGGATACCCTTGGCGGACATCCGCGCCTGGTTGTAGAAAATCGCGCCGAAATGGTCCCGGTCCGGAAAGACCTCGTCCTGGTTCGGCAGGTTGGCACCGCCCGAATCCACGAGATAGACGCAGGGCAGATGATTGGCCTCGGCGATCTCCTGCGCGCGCAGGTGCTTTTTCACCGTCATCGGATAATAGCTGCCCCCCTTCACGGTGGCATCGTTGCAGACCACCATGACCTCGTGCCCCTGCACCCGGCCGATGCCCGCGATCACGCCCGCGCAGGGCGCCGCCCCGTCGTAGAGGCCATGCGCCGCCGTCGCGCCGATTTCCAGAAACGGGCTGCCGGGATCGAGCAGGTTCGCCACACGCTCGCGCGGCAGCATCTTGCCCCGGCTTTCGTGGCGCGCGCGGGATTTCTCTCCGCCGCCCAGCGCCGCGGCCTCCGCCGCCGCCCGGACCGGTTCAAGCGCCTTGAGGTGCGCGGCCTCGTTCGCCTTGTAGGCCTCGGAGGAGGGCAAAGCCTGAGATAGCAATTTCACGTCAATTTCCCTTCATGTCCCGCAGCTCCAGCGTGCGCCGGGCCGTCATGACCATCATGCAGTTCGCAAACACCACGCTGCGGATCGAACCGCCCTGCCAGCGCGCATAGTCCAAAGCACATTCCGCATCGCGAAAGGCGATCCAGGCGCGTTGCGCGGTCAGCAACGTGTCCGGCAGCGCGGCGTCCTGATCCGCCAAGGCGGCGCGCGTGCTCTTGTACTCGGCGTTCAGCAGATCATCCCAGACGGCCGTTTCGGCCTGGATGCACTGGGTAATCCCCTGCGTGGTGTCGAAGCCCTGGTCCTGGCAGGCATTCGATGCCGCGCCAAGGCAGTCGGGCGTCGTCTCTCCGATCGGGGTGTTCGCGAAACAGGATCGTACCGCATTGCCGTCCACCTGCTGCGCCGCGGCCGCGCCCGCGCAGGTCATCGCCAGTACCAAGAGCAGCCTCATGGTCGTGTCTCCCTCGTTTTCATTGCTGCCGACAATCCGGGCCCGCCGGGTCGAAGGCATCGGCCAGTCCTCATGTCGTCGGCTCCGACGGGTCGCGCCGCAGCAGCCGGCCCGCCCGGTCCACCGGATAGATCACCACACCGCCGCACCGCACCTCGAGCCAGACTTCGGCCACCGCCCCCGGCACCGCGTGGCAATCGGTCTTCCGTCCACCATGCTCGGAAACGTAGCGGTCGGCATAGTGATTTATCACGTCCGTCTCCGTCATATGCGCGGTGATCCAACCCTGGCGGAAAACCAACAGTCCCGCCACCGCGGTCAGCACGACCAAGGGGGTCCACCACAACCACCGCGGCATCGCCTAGCCCATCGACGCCATCATTTCACGCCCCACCAGCATGCGCCGGATCTCCGAGGTGCCCGCCCCGATCTCCATCAGCTTGGCATCGCGGAAGATGCGCGCGACGGGGGTGTCGTTCAGGTATCCCGCGCCGCCCATCGCCTGCACCGCCTGGTGGGCCTGCGTCATCGCCTGCTCGGAGGCATAGAGACAGCAGGCAGCGGCGTCCTGACGCGTGACGCTGCCCCGGTCACAGGCCTGCGCCACGCTGTAGACATACGCCCTCGCCGAGTTCATCGCGGTGTACATGTCGGCCATCTTTCCCTGCATCAGCTGGAAATTTCCGATCGGCTCCCCGAATTGCTTGCGTTCGCTCACGTAGGGCATGACCTCGTCAAGGCACGCGGCCATGATGCCCAGCCCGATCCCGGCCAGCACCACGCGCTCGTAGTCCAGACCCGACATCAGGACAGCGACACCGCGGCCTTCCTCGCCGAGCACGTTCTCGAACGGCACCTCGACATCGTCGAACACGAGTTCGCCGGTGTTCGACCCGCGCATGCCCAGCTTGTCGAGGTGGGGTGGCGTGCTGAACCCCTTCATCCCCCGCTCGATCAGGAAGGCCGTGATCCCCTTCGATCCCGCTTTCGGGTCGGTCTTGGCGTAAACGACCAGCGTTTCGGCATCCGGAGCATTCGTGATCCAGTACTTGTTGCCGGAAAGACGATAGTGATCGTTGCGCTTCTCCGCGTTCAGCTTCATCGACACGACGTCGCTTCCCGCACCGGCCTCGGACATGGCCAGCGCGCCGACATGTTCCCCCGTGCAGAGCTTGGGCAGATACTTGGCCTTCTGACCGGGCGTGCCGTTCAGCTTGATCTGGTTGACGCAAAGGTTCGAATGCGCGCCGTAGGACAGCGAGACGGACGCGGAAGCGCGGGCGATTTCCTCGACCGCGACCACATGCGCCGCATAGCCCATGCCGGATCCGCCGTATTCCTCCTCCACGGTCATGCCGAGAAGGCCCAGCTCGCCCATCTCGCGCCAGAGTTCGGAAGGGAAGTCATTTTTGGCGTCGATCTCGGCCGCCATGGGCTTGACCCGTTCCTGCGCCCAGCGATGCACCATTTCCCGCAGGGCACCGATGTCTTCCCCCAGATCGAAACTCATACTCGCATTGAACATGTCCGCCTCCCCGGCTTCGTTATTGAACGAATGTTCATTACCTACGCGGCGGCATCGTTTTCGTCAAGCTGCGTCCTGCTGCGGAACCCGCTGCCCCCCGCAGCCGTTGGCCGACTGAAACACGCCAACATCTGCAAAGGATACCGCAATGAGCACCGATCTGAAAAAGGAATTCTGGGACCGCATGGAAGACATCCGCTCCGGCATGCTGGGCGCCGACAACGCGCGCTCCGTTCCGATGAGCCATTTCGTCGATGATGATACGCCGAACACGCTCTGGTTCATCACCGCCAAGGACACCGACATTTCCAAGGCCGCAGGCACCGGCGCGGACGCGGAATACATCGTTTCCAGCAAGGATGAGCATCTTTACGCGCGCATCCATGGGCGGATCACCGTTTCACACGATGACGAACAGCTCGATGACATCTGGAACGCCTTTGCCGCCGCATGGTTCGACGGGGACAAGAATGACCCCGATGTGCAACTGCTGCGCATGGACCTCAAGGAAGCCGAGGTCTGGGTGACCGAAGGCAACCTCAAGTTCCTCTACGAGATCGCCAAGGCTAACGTCACCGATGAAAAGCCCGACGCGGGCAAGCACGGAACGCTGATGTTCTGACGCTCAGGCGGGGCTGTGCGCCCCGCCTTCGACGTTCTGGTGCACCGCGCCCACCTCGGCACGGATGATCCGCGCGATGAGATCGCAGTCTTCGAGAGAAAAGGTCAGCGGCACCCTCATGTCCACGATGCCCGCCAGTACCGCGTCACTGGCGGGCATTCTTTCGGCCTTCACGTACCGCCATGAATCGTAGCGACTGGTGAACCCGACCGGTTCGGCAGCGCCGAACCACTTCAGCTCCACCCCCCGCTCCCGGCACCGGCGCAGCACCTCCTGCACGTCCCGCGCGTCCCAGCCGTCGAGAAGGAACTGGATCGACGATCCGACGATCGTTTCCTGCGCCGGACGCTCGATCACCGTCAGACCGGGCGTGCCGCGCAATCCCGCTTCGATACGGAAATAGCGTTCGTTCCAGCGCGCGCACTGGCGGTCGAGGTCGCGCAGTTGGGGCCGCAGGATCGCCGCGCGCAGGTTGTCCATGCGACCCGAAACATTCGGCGTGTCAAAGCGGATGGTCTCGAACACCTCCTTCGGGGGCCCGGCCTTGTGGCTCTCGTACAGCATGTAGGAGCCGGAAAGCATCACGGAACGGGCGGCGATCACCGGGTCGTCCGTGATCAGGAGCCCCCCTCGCCCGCGTTCATGTGCTTGTAGGTCTGGCAGGAATAACACCCCACCTTGCCCTGTGTCCCCGACGGGATACCGTTCCATGCGGCACCCATCGTATGTGCGCAGTCTTCGATCACCGTGATGCCGCGCGCATCGCACAGGCGCATCAGGGCCTCCATGTCCGCCAGATGGCCGCGCATGTGGCTGAGCAACAGGACGTTGGCCTGATCGGCCTTTGCCGCGAGGTCCTCGATGTCGATCACCAATTGCCGCGTCACCCCGACGAAAACCGGAACGGCACCCACGGCGGCGATGGCGCCGGGCACCGGTGCGAGGGTGAAGGCATTGGTCAGGACGCGATCGCCGGGCCTGACCCCGACGGCACGCAGGGCGGTGCCCATTGCATAGCCACCCGATGCCACGGCAAGGCAGTAGCGCGCGCCGACCTTCGCCGCGAATTCCTGTTCCAGAAGCACGGTCTGTGCGACTTCGCCCGGGGCCGTGTTGTAGCGGTGCAGACGACCCGAACGCATGACCGCGACCGCCGCCTCGATCCCTTCTTCGGGGATCGGTTCCTGCTGGGTGAAACTGCCCTTGAACACGTCGCTCATCCTGCCGCCCCCACAAGGCCCACGACGATGTCGTGCAGATCGTCGTAATGGTTCAACAGCGCCTCCGGCTCCAGTGCCGCCATGTCGTCGCCCGCCGGTCCGAAGGTGACGAGGACGCAAGGCCTCTTGGCATTCCGGGCCGTGTTGCGATCGGTATCGCTGTCGCCGATCAGCAGGCACAGCGCGGGATCGCCGCCGGCCCGCCGGGCCGTCTCGAACAGATGTTCGGGGTCCGGCTTGCGCACGGCCAGCGTGTCGGCCCCCAGCATCGCGTCGAACACGTCGCGCACGCCAAGCCGGGTCAGCAGGGTGTTGGCAAGCTCTTCGGGCTTGTTGGTGCAGATCGCCACCCTGTAACCCGCCTGCTTGAGCCGGATCACCGCCTCCATCGCGCCGGGATAGAGCGTAGTATGCGTGTCTATGTCGCGCGCGTACGCTTCGAGCAGGCGCGGATAATAGGCATTGATGGTGTCCTCATCCCGGGCCCGTCCCAGCCGCCCCATGCCCAGAGTGAGCATGGCGCGCCCCCCGCGCAGGGCGGTGCCGGCATCCGCGACGGGGTCCAGGATGTCACCCGCTCCCATGTCCCTGAAACAGGCGTTCGCGGCGGCGATCAGGTCGCCACTCGTATCCGCCAGCGTTCCGTCCAGATCGAAAACAACCGTCTTCATGCCACCCCCGTCCACGCGGTTCCCTGCCCCTTCTTGTTGCAGGCCGCAACCTATCTTGATCCCTGCCACCCTTGCGCCTTTGTGCGGAGGGGGTAAACAGAATGCAAGGTAGAGCATAAAGAGAACAGTATGAATACGTCACTGGTCATCCTTGCCGCAGGCAAAGGCACACGGATGAATTCGGACCTGCCCAAGGTCCTGCACCCCATCGCCGGCGAGGCGATGCTGATACACGCGATGGAATCCGGCCGCGTGCTGGCGCCCGAACACACCGTCGTGGTCGCGGGCCACGGCGCCGATCTGGTGCGCGCCGCCACGCTGGCCCATGATCCCGACGCGATCGTGGTCGAACAGGCAGAGCAGCTTGGCACGGCGCACGCCGTCGCCCAGGCCCGCGAGGCACTGGCGGCTTTCGACGGCATGACGGTTGTCCTCTACGGCGACACCCCCTTCATTCGTGCCGAGACGCTGGAGCGGATGCAGGCCGCGCTGGATCACCACGATGTCGCGGTGCTGGGGTTCGAGGCCGCCGACCCGGCCCGCTACGGCCGTCTCGTGATGGACGGCGACACGCTGGAGCGTATCGTCGAGTTCAAGGACGCCACCGATGCAGAGCGCGCGATCACGCTGTGCAACTCTGGCGTGGTCGCCGCCCGCACCGAATTGCTGTTCGACCTGATCGACGCGGTCGGCAACGACAACGCGGCGGGCGAGTATTACCTGACGGACATCGTGGGATTGGCCCGCGGACGCGGGCTGCGGGCCACCGCCGTCACCTGCGACGAGGCCGAAACCATGGGCGTCAATTCGCGCGCCGACCTCGCGCTGGCGGACGCCACGTTCCAGACCCGCGCCCGGGCGGCGCTGCTCGAAGACGGCGTGACCCTGACGGCCCCGGAAACAGTCTATCTTGCCCGCGACACCGTGATCGGGCGCGACACCCTGATCGAACCTAACGTGGTTTTCGGGCCGGGCGTCACCGTGGAATCCGGCGCGACCATCCGGGCCTTCTCGCATCTCGAAGGGTGCCATGTCGCCCGCGGCGGGGTTGTCGGCCCCTACGCCCGTCTGCGCCCCGGCGCCGAACTGGCCGAGGACGTGCGCGTCGGCAACTTCGTCGAGATCAAGAATGCACAGGTGGCCGAAGGGGCCAAGATCAATCACCTCAGCTACGTGGGCGATGCCTTTGTCGGCGCCGCCGCCAATATCGGCGCAGGCACCATCACCTGCAACTACGACGGCGTGATGAAGCACCACACGCACATCGGCGCCCGCGCCTTCATCGGGTCCAACACCATGCTGGTGGCCCCGGTGAGCATCGGCGACGGCGCCATGACGGGATCGGGCTCCGTCATCACGTCGGACGTGGAACCCGATGCGCTGGCCCTCGCCCGCGCGCCGCAGGTGGAAAAACCCGGCATGGGCCGGAAACTGTTCGAAATCCTGAAGGCCAAGAAGGCCAGAATGCAGCGAGGCAGCTGAAAATGTGCGGAATCGTGGGAGTCCTCGGAAATCACGAGGCGGCGCCGATCCTAGTCGAGGCGCTCAAGCGCCTGGAATATCGCGGCTATGACAGCGCCGGGATCGCCACAGTCAACAACGGCACACTGGACCGCCGGCGCGCGGTGGGCAAGCTGGTCAACCTCAGCGACCTGCTGGTGCATGAACCGCTGACCGGGAAATCCGGCATCGGCCACACCCGCTGGGCCACCCACGGCGCGCCCACGGTCACAAATGCCCACCCGCACCGCGCCGGCGGCGTGGCTGTCGTGCACAACGGCATCATTGAGAATTTCCGCGAACTGCGCGAGGAACTCGCCGGACACGGTGTGCAATTCGTGACCGAAACGGACACGGAAACCGTCGCGCTGCTGACCCAGCACTACATGGCACAGGGCGCCGACCCGGTGGCGGCAGCGAAACAGGCGCTGTCCCGGCTGACAGGCGCCTTCGCCCTGGCCTTCCTGTTCGACGGTGAGGACGATCTGATGATTGCCGCGCGCAAGGGATCCCCGCTGGCGATCGGCTACGGCACGGGCGAAATGTTCGTCGGGTCTGACGCCATCGCGCTGTCGCCGCTGACCGACCGGATTTCGTATCTCGAAGAAGGCGACACCGCCGTCATCACGCGCACATCGGTCGAGATCACCGACAGCGCGGGCGCGGTGGTCGAGCGGCCGATCAAGACCATCCAGATCGACAGCACCCGCATCGACAAGGGCGGGCACAAGCATTTCATGGCCAAGGAGATCGCCGAGCAGCCCGGAGTGCTGGGTCAGGCGCTGCAACACTATCTCGGCACCGACAGCGAGATCCACCTGCCGGGTGCGGGGCTCGACTTCGCCGGGATCGAACGGATCACGATGGTCGCCTGCGGTACCGCTTTCTATGCCTGTCTGACCGCGAAGTACTGGTTCGAACAGATCGCCCGCATCCCTGTCGAAGTCGACGTGGCGTCCGAGTACCGCTACCGCGAACCCCCGATCACCAAGGGGACACTGGCCATCTTCGTCAGCCAGTCGGGCGAGACCGCCGATACCCTCGCCGCCCTGCGCTATTGCGCCGGCAAGGCCGAGAAGATCGCGAGCGTGGTCAACGTTCCCGAAAGCTCCATCGCGCGGGAAAGCGACGTTGCCTTGCCGATCTACGCAGGCGTCGAAGTTGGCGTGGCCTCGACCAAGGCCTTCACCTGCCAGCTGACGGTGCTGTTCATGCTCGTGCTCAAGGCCGCCCGCGACCGCGGCGTGCTGGATGCCGGCACGCTCGACAGCCACGTGCAGGCGCTGCGCGGGCTGCCGTCGATCATCAATCAGGCGCTGGAGCAGAACGCCGCCATGCGCGACACGGCCTACAAGCTCTCGACCGCGCGGGACGTCCTGTTCTTGGGCCGTGGCCAGATGTATCCCCTCGCCCTTGAAGGTGCGCTGAAGCTGAAGGAAATCAGCTACATACACGCCGAAGCCTATGCTTCAGGCGAGCTGAAGCACGGCCCCATCGCGCTGGTCGACGAAGAGGTGCCCGTCATTGTCATGGCGCCCCGCGACGCGCTCTTCGACAAGACCGTCAGCAACATGCAGGAAGTCATGGCGCGCAAGGGAAAGGTGATCCTGATCTCCGACGCCAGGGGCCTTTCGGAGGCGAGCCAGGGGGTGTGGTCGAGCATCGAGATGCCCGAGATACCGGATGCGCTGGCGCCCATCCTCTACGCGCTGCCCGCTCAACTGCTGGCATACCACACCGCCGTCGCCAAGGGCACGGACGTGGACCAGCCCCGCAACCTGGCGAAATCGGTGACGGTGGAATAGCCCGTGGCCAAGCAGTTCGACAGCATCTCCGCCGACCACCGCCAGTTCATCGAGGCGCAGCACATATTCTTCTGCGGCACAGCAGCGGCCGAGGGCCGTGTCAACGTGTCGCCGAAGGGGATGGATTCGCTGCGCGTTCTCGATCCGAACCGCATCGTCTGGCGCAACCTGACCGGCTCGGGGAACGAGACGGCGGCGCATCTGGCGCAGGTCAACCGGATGACGCTGATGTGGTGCGGCTTTGAAACCCGCCCGATGATCCTGCGCGCCTACGGCTCGGCCCGGACGCTGCATCCGCGGGACCACGCGTTCGCCGAACTGAATGCCGCGTTCCCCCCCGATCCCGGTGCGCGTCAGATCTACGACCTGACGGTCGACCTCGTTCAGACGAGTTGCGGCTTCGCTGTGCCCTTCTTCGACCACAAGGCACCCCGCGAGGTGCTGCGGAAATGGTCGGAGGACAAGGGGCCGGACGGCGTCGCGGCCTACTGGCGGGAACGCAACCTCAACAGCATCGACGGCCTGCCGACCCACATCCTCGGCGACACCGATGCATGAGCGCTGCCTCGAGGAGCTCCGGGCGCACGCGGATCCGGACCGGGCCGCGCAGATGCAGGCCTATCACAAGATCGACCGCCCCTACCTCGGTCTGTCGAACCCGCAGATCAACGACCTTGTAAAGGAATGGCGTGCCGGCACAGACGCGAAGGCCCGCGTGGCGATCGCCGACGGGCTATGGCGCACCGACGTGTTCGAAGCCCGCCTCGCCGCGGCAAAGCTGCTGACACAGGCCCGGATCCGGCCCGATGATACCCCCGCATGGCAGTTGATCGCCTCATGGACACCGACCTTCGATAGCTGGGCCATCGCGGATCACGCCTGCATGGCCGGTGCCAGACGGCTCGTGGCCGATCCCGCACGGCTGGACGAGGTGGAAACGTGGGTCTCCTCCGATCACATGTGGACCCGCCGCGCGGCGCTTGTCTCCACCCTGCCGTGGACCAAGCAGAACAACCCCAAGCCCGCGGAAAGCGCGGCACGCGACCGCATCCTCGGATGGGCGGCCCATCTGGTCGCGGACCGGGAATGGTTCATTCAGAAGGCGATCGGCTGGTGGCTGCGCGACCTGTCGAAACACGATCCCGCGCGCACCACCGCGTTCATCGACCGGCACGGCGGGGACATGAAGCCCTTCGCCCGCCGCGAAGCCTTGCGCCATCTGACCAGGACAAGCTGACGTCCGGCACGCGCAAAGGCGGATCGCGTCACCCCTCCAGCGCGACCTCGACCTCGGTCAGGTCCGTCAGGGAGGCACCGATCAGACGCAGCGCGGCAAGCGACATCTGGCTGCCGCCCGTCGCCTCGCCCCCGCGGGGAATCAGCGTGACGGCAGAGGATTTGCCGGTCGCGGGATTGGTCACCCGCCCCTGCGACTCGGTGCCGACCAAGGGTGTCTTCAGCCACAGCCCCGGCTGCGTCGGATCGCCCAACGAGGCAACGGTCGTGCCCAGGGCGCGGCTGCCCTCGGCTGCCGGGGCCGCTGCCGCGGCGCGCTGTTCCGGCGTCGTGGTGTCCAGCGACTCGGCCGAACGGGCCGAGGCCGGGGGCGGCGGGGCCGCTGTCGCCGGGTCCAGCGCGGATGTTTCCACGGTTTCCGGGGCGGACACGAAGGGGTCGGCGGGCGTCGTCTGGTCGGTGGTGCCGGATCCGCCACCCAGCCCGAACCGTTCGGACACGGCGGCGCAGCCCGATACCCCGGATACCAACGCGATGAGGACAAGTGTTCTTTTCATGCCCACAGGCTAGCGCCCCGCGCCCCCGGTCGCAATCTCGGAAATGCCGCTTGCGGGCATGGGGGCACGCCATTACCTATTGTGTATGAACGCTCCGCTCATCGACCCATTCGCCCGCGCCATCACCTACCTGCGCGTCTCCGTCACGGACCGCTGCGATTTCCGCTGCGTCTATTGCATGTCGGAGAACATGACCTTCCTGCCGAAGAAGGAACTGCTCACGCTGGAAGAACTGGACCGTCTGTGCTCGACCTTCGTGGGCCTGGGTGTCCAGAAACTGCGCATCACCGGGGGCGAGCCGCTGGTGCGCCGTGGGATCATGACGTTCTTCGACAACATGAAACGACATCTCGACAGCGGTGCGCTCAAGGAACTGACGCTGACCACCAACGGCAGCCAGCTCGAACGCTTCGCCGACGATCTCTACGCCGCAGGTGTGCGCCGGGTGAACATTTCGCTCGACACGCTGGACGAGGCCAAGTTCGCCGAGATCACCCGCTGGGGCCGCCTGCCGCAGGTCTTGCGCGGCATCGACGCCGCCCAGCGTGCGGGGCTGCGCGTCAAGATCAACGCGGTCGCGCTCAAGGGCTTCAACGAGGAAGAACTGCCGGCGATCACCCGCTGGTGCGCGGAACGGGACATGGATCTGACCTGGATCGAGGTCATGCCGATGGGCGATCTGGGCAACGAGGACCGCCTGGGCCAGTACTGGTCGCTGCGCGACGTGCGCGCCCGCTACGCCGAGGAATACACCGTCACCGATCTGGCGGAACGCTCGGGCGGACCCGCGCGCTATGTCCGGCTCGAGGAGACCGGACAGAAGATCGGGTTCATCACGCCGCTCTCCCACAACTTCTGCGAAAGCTGCAACCGCGTGCGGATCACCTGCACCGGCGAGATCTTCATGTGCCTGGGACAGGAAGACGTGGCCGACCTGAGGGCCCCCCTGCGCTCCCATCCCGATGACGATGCACCGCTCGAGGCGGCCATCCGTGCCGCCATCGACCGCAAGCCCAAGGGTCACGATTTCGATTACTCCCGCCAACGGCTCGACGGCCAGATGCCCCGGCACATGAGCCACACCGGCGGCTGATCCCGGCATGGCTCCCCTGCTCTACCGGTTCTGGGTGGGGGCCAGCACGGTGCTGGTGCCTTTCGCCGCCCGCGTGGCCATTTCCAAGCTGCGCCGCGCTGGCGTGCCGGTCGTGCGCTGCCACGAAAAGCTGGGCCATGCCACCGAACCGCGCGATCCCGACGCGCCGCTCGTCTGGTTCCACGCCGCCTCCGTGGGAGAGACGCAGGCGGTCCTCGCGCTGATCGGCCGGATGGGCCATGCCCTGCCGGCGGCACGCTTCCTGATCACCTCCGGCACCGCGACGTCAGCCGCGATGGTCGCGCGGCGGATGCCGCCGCGATGCGTGCACCAGTTCTCGCCGCTCGACGCACCGGGACCGCTGCGGCGGTTCCTGCGCCACTGGCGTCCCGATGCCGCGATCTTCGTGGAAAGCGAGCTCTGGCCCCAGATGCTGCGGCGGACCCACGCGCGGGGGACACGGATGGCGCTGGTCAACGCGCGCCTGTCGGCGAAATCCATCGCCAACTGGCGCCGCTTTCCGAAAACCGCCCGCTACCTGTTCGAGGTCTTCGACCTGATCCTCACCCAGAACGACGCCATGGCCGAAGCCATGGTCGAGATCAACGCACCCGCCGACCGGGTGGCCCGGGGCATCAACCTCAAATCGCTGGCCGGCCCCCTGCCGCGGGACGAGGATACCCTGTTCGAGGCGCGCGCGGCGCTCGGGCATCGCCCGGTCTGGATCGCCTCTTCGACGCACCCGGGCGAGGAACAGACCGTGCTGGCCGCCCACAAGGCCTTGCTGGAACGCTATCCCGACCTCTGCCTGATACTGGTGCCGCGCCATCCCGACCGGGGACAGGAGGTCACCGGCCTGATCGCGGACGCGGGGCTGAGCCTGACCCGCCGCACCCGGGGCGACATGCCGGGCGGCCAGGTCTTTCTCGCCGATACACTGGGCGAACTTGGTACCTGGTACGCGCTCGGTGATATCGTGTTCCTCGGCGGCTCGCTGCGCCCCATCGGCGGGCACAATCCGTTCGAGGTCGCGCAGGCGGGGGCGGCGGTCCTGTCCGGGAACCACGTCACGAATTTCGCCGAGACCTTCGCCGAGATGGAGGCCCGCGGCGCCGCGCGCCTGGTGGCCGATGCCCGTGACATCGCGGAACGGGTCGGTGCGCTGCTAGACGATCCCGCCGCGCTCGAGGCGGTCAGGGCCGCGGCCTCCGCCTTCACCCGAGACCGGACCGACATGCTCGACAGCATCGCCGAACGGTTGATCAAGGCGCTGGAGCTTGCCCCCCGTGCCTGAGCTCTTCGTCACCAACTACAACCCGAACTTCACCGGCGTTTCCGCCACGGCGGCGAATGTCATCCGCCAGCAGATGCGCCACCACGATCTGGCGCTGGTGGGCCAGCCCCTGCCTGGATGCCCGGCCCCCGTGACGCCTGCGCAGGCCCACCGCGTCTGCCGCAGCGGCCCGACGGAAAACCGCCCCTTCGCCATCTGGCACGTGCGCCGCAACCCCGAGATGCGCAGCGCGATCTGGCTGCGCGACGTGCGCCGCGCGCCGATCCGCATCGTCTTTACCTCCGCCGCGCAAAGGCTGCATTCCGCCTATCCCCGCTGGCTGATCCGCCGCATGGACGCGGTCATCGCCACCACCGAGAAAGCCGCCGAATTCGTCCCCCACGTCCGCGCGGTCGTCCCTCACGGGGTGGATACCGATCTGTTCACCCCCGCACCGGACCGCGCCGCCGCATGGCAGGCCCTGGGCTTCGGCGGCAGCCGGGGGATCGCCACGGTGGGGCGCATCCGCCCCGAAAAGGGAACGGATATCTTCGTCGACGCCATGCTGCGCTTCCTGCCCGATCATCCGGATGTCACCGCCCTGGTCGTCGGCCGCGCGGGCGGCAAGTTCGAAAGCTACCTGAACGGCCTCAGAAACAGGGTTTCGGCGGCAGGGCTGACGGACCGCCTGCGCTTTGTCGGAGAGATACCGTCCCCCGACCTGCCCCCCCTGATGCGCGCCCTGTCGCTGGTCATGCAATTGCCCCGTTACGAAGGCTACGGCATGGTGCCGCTCGAAGGTCTCGCCAGCGGCACGCCGTTCGTAGGCAGCGACGCAGGCTATTACCGCAGTTTTTCCGATGCGGGCCGGGTCGGCACCATCGTGCCCCTCGACAACCCCGAAGCTGCCGCCGCCGCCGCCAAGGCGTTGCTGGAGCGCGACGACACCATCGCCGAAGCCGCCCGCCACACCGCCTTGTCCCGCTTCAGCGCCCGCGCCGAAGCGGACGGGATCGACGCGGTCTACCAGTCCCTCTGGCACGGCTGACAGGCGCGCGCAGGGGTGCACCGGGGCGCATCCCCCGCTTCTTTATGCCGAAAATACTCAAACGGAACGCCGGCCCGGGGCACGCCCTCCGGGTGGCGCGAAACAGGACGGGCCCCAGCCCGCCCTGCGCGTGTGGGTCAGGCCGCCGGCATCCGTTGTTCGACCACGCCGGCCCACCAGCTGCATCCCGCCGGGATCGCCTCGTCGTTGAAGTTGTACATCGGGTGATGGACCATCGCCCCGTCACCGTTGCCCACCAGGATATAGGCGCCCGGCCGTTCCTCCAGCATGAAGGCGAAATCCTCTCCCCCCATCACAAGCGGTGCCTCGTCGCATTGGCCGGAAACGCTCCGCGCCACGTCGGCGGCAAACTCGGTCTGTTCGGGATGGTTCACCATCACCGGGTAGTTCCGCTTGTAGTCGACCGTTGCCTTGGCGCCGAAGGTTGCGGCGATCCCCTCGCAGATCTCGGTGACGCGCTTCTCCGCGAGGTCGCGCAGCTCGTTGCTCAAGGTGCGTACGGTCCCCATCAGGTTCACGCGTTGCGGGATCACGTTGAAAGCCTTGGACGACGATTCGATCGAGGTGATCGACACCACGATGTTGCCGATCGGGTCGGCATTGCGGCTGACGATCGTCTGCAGCGCGGTGATGACATGCGCCGTCACCACCCCCGTGTCGATCGTCTCGTGCGGCTTGGCCGCGTGGCCGCCCAGCCCCTCGATCTCGATCTGCAGCAGGTCCGTGGCGGCAAAGAACGGACCGGTCCGGATGCCGAAGCTGCCGGTGGGCATACCCGGCCAGTTGTGCATGCCATAGACCTCCTGGATGCCCCAGCGGTCCATCATGCCGTCGTCGCACATGACCTTGCCGCCGCCGCCGCCCTCTTCGGCGGGCTGGAAGATGACCACAGCCGTGCCATCGAAATTCCGCGTCTCCGCCAGGTATTGCGCCGCCCCCAACAGCATGGCGGTATGGCCGTCATGGCCGCAGGCATGCATGGCCCCGTCCGTCTTCGAGGCATAGTCAAGCCCGGTCTGCTCGTGGATCGGCAGCGCGTCCATGTCCGCGCGCAACCCGATCACCTTGCCCGATGCGGTGCTCTTGCCCCTGATCACGCCGACGACGCCGGTGCGGCCGATCCCCTCGACCACCTCGTCGCACCCGAACGCGCGCAGCTTCTCCGCGACGGTGGCCGCGGTGCGGTGGGTGTCGAACAGGATTTCGGGATGTTCGTGCAGATCACGTCGCCAGGCCGTGATATCATCGTGCAGTTCGGCAAAGCGGTTCTTGACGGGCATGGGATGTCCTTTTCGATGGTTGGGGCGGGGAAACCAGATAGAGGCGGGCCGTTCGCCCACCTTTCGCCTTCATCTACCCCACCGGCAACCGGGTTTCCACCAGTTCGGCGAACCACGAACAGCCCGCCGGGATCGCCGCGTCGTTGAAATCGTATTCCGGGTGGTGCAGGGACGCGCTGTCACCGTTGCCGATCATCATGTAGGCCCCCGGCCGCGCGTTCAGCATGTAGGAAAAATCTTCCCCCGCCATCACCGGCGGCAGGTCGCGCAGAACCCCCGGCACCACCTTCTCGGCGACGTCCGCCGCGAAATCCGTCTGGTCGGGATGGTTCACGGTGACCGGGTAGCCGCGCTGGTAGTCGATGCGCGCCTTGCACTGGTAGGCGGCAGCGGTGTGTTCCACCACCTCCCGGAACCGCGCCTCGGCGAGGTCGCGCACCGCCTCGTCGAGGGTGCGCACCGTACCGCGCAGGCGCACCGACTGCGGCAGGATGTTGTGGCTGTCGGTATCGCTCTGGACCGTGGTGACGGAAACCACCACCTGCTTGACCGGATCGACATTGCGGGACGCGATGCTTTGCAGCGCCACCACCACGTGGGCGGCGGCAAGGTTGCTGTCGGCGCCGTTGTGCGGGGCCGCCGCGTGACTGCCGCGCCCGTCGATGAACACCTCGAACTCGTCCGCCGCCGCAAGCAGCGCGCCGTGCCGGATCGCGAACTCCCCCGCCGGAAAGAACGGCATGTTGTGCATGCCGTAGACTTCCTGAATGTCCCAGCGGTCCATCATGCCGTCCTTGACCATCTCGTTGCCGCCCCCGCCGCCTTCCTCCGCCGGCTGGAAGATCAGCACGCAGCGCCCGTCGAAATTCTGGGTCTCGGCAAGATACTGCGCCGCCCCCAGCAGCATGGCGGTGTGCCCGTCATGGCCGCAGGCGTGCATCTTGCCCGGGTTCGTCGAGGCGTGGTCGACCCCGGTCGCCTCGGTGATCGGCAGGGCGTCCATGTCCGCACGCAGGCCGATCGTCCTGCCCGATGTGTTTTGGCGCCCCTCGATCACGGCGACGAGCCCGGTCCTGCCGATCCCGGTGGTGATATCGGTGATGCCGAAGCTGCGCAGCTTCTCCTCCACGAACTTGACGGTTTCGTGCACGTCGAACAGCAGTTCGGGATGCTGATGCAGATGCCTGCGCCAGGCGGTGATCTCGGCGTGGGTTTCGGCGAAACGGTTCTTGATCGGCATGGACGGTCCTTTGCGCGGGTGTCTCAGAGAGGCGGCAGCACGATCGGGCTGCCATCGGTGAATCGGCTGGCGCGGAATCGGCTCAGATCATGACCGACCTCGCCGCCCGTGACCAGTGCGGCCAGACACCGCCCCGCCCCGGGGCCGATGCCGAAGCCGTGGCCCGACATGCCGGTGCCGATCACCAGCCCTTCGATGTCGGGGCTGTGATCCATCACCGGCACGATGTCCGGCATCGTGTCGATCATGCCCGCCCAGGCGGCCCTGACCTTTACCGGCCCGAGGTCGGGATAACGCGCCGCGAAACCACGGCAGGCACGGGCCACGAGGCGCCGGTTCGGCGCGGGATCGAGGATCCGCATGCGTTCGAACGGGCTTTCCTCCTTCGCGCTCCAACGGCGCGGGGTGCCCCAGGCATCGGGAAATCCCCGCGGGGCCGCGGGCCGATAGCCCTGGTCGAAGGGCGCCGCCCGCAACTGCGGGATGTAGTGCGGCAGCGCTCGGAAGGCGTCCGGGCCGATGAACAGCTCGGATCGGCCACTGCCCGCCAGGGTATAGCCGCCGTCCTCGCGGCGGCGAAAGGCCAGCCCGGCGTCCGCCGCGGCCCCGGCGTGCACGTCGGCCAGCGGTTCGGTCGCGACCACGGTCTCGCGCACGGAAAGCTGCGGCAGGCCGATCCCGTGATTGCGCAGGAACAGGGCCGACCATGCGCCGCCTGCCAGCACCACCTGCCCGCAGGCGATGCGGCCCGCCTCGGTATGAACGCCGCTGATGCGTCCGGCCGTGACGTCCAGCCGCCGCACCGCGCAGCCCTCGACGATGCGGACGCCCGCGCGCGCCGCGATCCCGGCCAACGCCGGAACCGCCAGCCAGGGTTCGGCCCGCATGTCGGACGGCGTGGTCATGCCCCCCACGTAGCGCCGATGCAGGCCGGGAAACATCCCGGCCACCTCGTCGGGGCTCAGCATCCGCGTGTCCAGCCCGTGGGCGGCGGCGGTCCCGGCCCAGGCCTCGTAGCCCGCCAGCGCCTTTTCAGTTTCGGCCAGATAGGTGACACCGGTCTGCCGCAAGCCGAAATCCACGTTCGTCTCGGCAGCGAGATCCTGCCAGAGCTGGAGCGCCTCCATCATGATCGGCAGTTCGGCCGGATCACGGCCCTGCTGCCGGATCCAGCCCCAGTTGCGCGAGGACTGCTCGCCCGCCACGCGCCCTTTCTCCAGCAGCGTCACCCGCCGCCCTGCCCGCGCAAGATAGAGCGCCGTGCAAACCCCGATCACGCCGCCGCCGATCACCACCACGTCCGTGTCGGCGGGCGGCGGGCCGGGGTACACCACCGGGTTGCGCATCGAAATCGGAAAACCGCCCATATCTGGAAACCTCGTCCCGGGCCGGGCGCTCCCCCGGCTTCTTTATGCCCAAAATACTCGAATGCAACGCAGGCCGCCCGCGCCGCCGGTCACGTGAGGGCGGCCGCAGACGCCTCCCGCAAGCCTCAGGCCCCCAGCCGGGCCACCAGTTTCTTCATGAAGTCATGACCCGCCTCGAACTGGCTGACCTCGATGAACTCGTTCGGCTGGTGGGCCTGGTCGATGCTGCCGGGGCCGCAGATCACGGCGGAATAGCCCGCCTCCTGGAACTGCCCCGCCTCGGTCCCGTAGCTTACCTTGTGGCTCGCGTTGTCGCCGGTGATCTGGCGCACCAGCGTCTCGGCCGCGCCTTCGTCCTCGGGCTGAAGCGCGGGCACGTCGAAGCGCTCCGAGATGTCGATCCGCGCTTCGGGCACCACCGATTGCATCTGCTCTTCCACCTCGCGCACCTTCTTGAGGTAGGATGTCGCCCAGGCGTCCTTGTCCTCGCCCGGCACCACGCGGAAATCCATGGCAAAGCGGCAGTCCTTCGCGGTGATGTTGTGCGCCGTCCCGCCCGAGATCATGCCGACATGCAGTGTCGTGAAGGGCGGGTCGAACATGGCCGCCAGCGATGTCGGCTTGGCCTCCATGTTCTCGGTGTTGATGCCGTTGGCCCATTCGATCAGCTTTGCCCCCGCCATGATCGCGTTGACGCCCTTGTGCAACATCGACGAATGGACCTCGAAGCCGATCAGATGCGTGTCGAAGCCGATGCCGCCCTTGTGGCCCGTCACCGCCTGCAACCGCGACGGCTCGCCCACGATCACGGCCGATCCCTTGGGCAGAACGGGCTGCATGGCCCGGATCATCGGTGGCGCGCCGGTGCAGCCGACCTCTTCGTCGAAACTCAGCGCGATCTGCAGCGGCCGGCTGACACCGGCGTGGTGTGCCTCGACCAGCGCCCAGAGGGCCAGCGCATCGAATCCCTTCATGTCGCAGGTGCCGCGCCCGTAGTACTTGCCGTCCCGCTCCACGACGGAAAACGGGTCGGTGTCCCATGGCTGGCCGTCGACCGGCACCACGTCGGTATGGCCCGACAGCACGATCGCCCCTTCCTCCCACGGGCCGACATGGGCAAACAGCGCATGCTTGGGCTGCTCGGGGTCGATGTAGCGATGACTTTCGATGCCGTGGCTGTCGAGGTAGTCCGCGACCCAGTCGATCAACGGAATGTTGGTATCCCGGCTGACGGTGGGAAAGCTGATCAGCTTTTCCATCAGTTGCAGGGGGGTCAGGCGGTCGGTCATCGCGGCTCCATTCATCGCGGGCCCGGCCCCGCGGCGCGCGGGGCGGCCGTTCGGTCCGGGGAATTCGGGTAGATCACTGGCATGTTCAGTAACCGCTGTCCGTCGTCAGCACCAGATGGCCCGGTTCGACTTCGCGGTAGGCCGACGGTTCGGCCTGATAGCCGACCGGGTGGATCGGCGAGGGAATCGGCTTGAAGTTCAGCTCGCTTTCCTTCTTGCGCTGGCGCGGGTCGGCCACCGGAACCGCCTTCATCAGCGCCTGGGTATAGGGATGCTGCGGGTTCTCGAAGACCCGCTGGCGCGAGCCCAGTTCCACGATCCGGCCAAGGTACATCACGCCCACCTGATGGCTCACCCGTTCGACCACGGCCATGTCGTGGCTGATGAAGAGGAAGGACAGCCCCATTTCGGCCTGCAGTTCCATCATCAGGTTCAACACCTGTGCCTGCACCGACACGTCCAGCGCGCTCACCGCCTCGTCCGCAATGATGAGCTTGGGATTCAACGCCAGTGCCCGTGCGATCGCCACGCGCTGACGCTGGCCACCCGACAGCTCGTGCGGGAATCGCCGCATGAAGCTGCGCGGCAGTTCCACCCTGTCGAACAGCATCTCGACGCGCTTGCTGACCTCCGCGCCCTTCAGCGTCCGGAAGTTGTGGATCGGCTCCGCCACCTGGTCCGCCAGCTGCATCTGCGGATTGAGCGAGGCAAAGGGATCCTGGAAGATCATCTGCATGTCCAGACGCGCGGTGCGCAGGTCGCGCTGGTTCAGCGCCATGATGTCCTTGCCGTCGAGGTCGATCTCGCCGGATTTCGGCTCCACAAGCCGAAGGATCGAGCGGCCCGCGGTGGACTTGCCGCAGCCGGATTCCCCAACGAGGCTCAGGGTCTGGCCCTTGTTGATGCTGAAGGAGAGGTCCTCCACCGCGTGCACGTTGGCGATGGTGCGGCGCAGGAAACCTCCGGTGACCGGGAAACGCGTGGTCAGGTTCCGGACCGTCAGCAGCGTCTCCGTGGTGCCCTTGATCGGCTTGATCTCCTGGTCCTTCGTTCCCAGCAGGCGCATCGGCTCGGGATAGGGCTTCCCCTTCATCTCCCCCAGCTTGGGCACCGCGGCAAGCAGCGCCTTGGTGTAGGCGTGCTTGGGATTCTCGAAAATCTCCTCGACCGTGCCCTCCTCGACCTTGAGACCACGGAACATCACGACCACGCGGTCGGCCATCTGTGCGACCACCGCCATGTCGTGGGTGATGAACATCACCGCCGTGCCCGTCTCGCGCTTGAGCCGGTCCATCAGCGCGAGGATCTCGGCCTGGATCGTCACGTCGAGCGCCGTCGTCGGTTCGTCGGCGATCAGCAGGCGCGGCTCGCAGGCAAGCGCCATGGCGATCACGACCCGCTGGCGCATACCGCCCGACAGCTCGTGCGGAAACTGCTTCAGCCGCCGTTCGGGTTCGGGGATTCGCACCTGCTTGAGCAGCGCGAGCGCCCGCTCCTCGGCCTGGGCCTTGCTCAGCCCGCGGTGCAGGCGCAGACCTTCGGTCATCTGGCGTCCCACGGTGAAGACCGGGTTCAGCGCCGTCATCGGTTCCTGAAAGATCATCCCGATCTCGTTGCCGCGGATGTGCCGCATGAGCGACTGGTCGGATTGCGCCAGATCGATCTCGCCGGCATCCGACCGATTAAAAAGCAGGCGGCCGTTCGCGATTTCCCCGCCGCCGTATTCGATCAGGCGCATGAGCGACAGCGAGGACACGGATTTGCCCGATCCGGATTCGCCGACGATACAGACCGTCTCGCCCGGATTGATGTCGAAACTGACGTCCTCCACCCCCACGACGGGGCCGTCCTTGGTCTGGAATTCGACCCTTAAGCCCTTGATTTGTGCGATCGGTGCCGTGCCTGAGTTGTCCAGCATGGGTTTCCCTGTGAAATCTGCGGGTGCGATTGATGAACGCTAAGGCCAATCCCTTCTTGCGTCAAACCACTGTCGCCCGCGCGGGTTCGATTTCGTGTCAGGCAAATCTCCGGGCTTGCATTTCTGGCAAAAACTGTTTCGATACTGGCCATGCATTCCGGGGGGACTGGCGGCTGGACACTGGTATTCCTCCAAGTTTACGCAAGGTTAGAAGCCTTACTTAAACCTTCGCCCGGATGGCAAAAACAGATGGGCACTATCCCGTCGCAGAACACGGCGCACCAAAGCGTCCAACATGGAGTACACTATGAAACTGAGAACCCTACTGATGGGTGCCATCGCCACGACGGCCTTCGCCCCCCTCGCCCTGGCGCAGGACCAGGGCGGCGAGCGTGGCCGCGACGGTGACGTCAAGATCATCTACTGGCAGGCGCCCTCGATCATGAACCCCTACCTTTCCGGCGGGACCAAGGACCTCGAGGCCTCGTCGCTGGTGATCGAGCCCATGGGCCGCTACGACGAGACCGGCGCGATGGTGCCCTACCTCGCCGCCGAGATCCCGACCGTCGAGAACGGCGGCGTGAGCGAAGACCTGACCTCCATCACCTGGAAGATCGCCGATGGCATGATGTGGTCCGATGGCACGCCCGTCACATCCGCTGACCTCGCGTTCACGGCCGAGTACTGCATGCACCCCGAAGGCGGCTGCGCGCAGGGCGCCAAGTTCGACGGCGTGAAGGAAGTCGAAATCATCGACGACCAGACCGTGACCGTTCACTTCAACGAAGCCAAGCCGAACCCCTACGGCCCCTTCATGGGCGCACAGTCCCCGATCCTTCAGAAAGCGCAGTTCGAGAACTGCCTTGGCCCCAAGGCGCCCGAGTGCACCGAGCAGAACTTCAACCCGATCGGCACCGGCCCCTTCACCGTGACGGAGTTCCGCCCGAACGACGTGATCACCATGGCGGCCAACGAGAACTTCCGCGATCCCAGCAAGCCGGCCTTTGCCACGCTGACCCTAAAGGGCGGCGGCGATGCGGTCGCGGCAGGCCGGGCGGTCATGGAAACGGGCGAATACGACTACGCCTGGAACATGCAGCTGGCCCCCGACGTGCTGTCCAAGATGGCCGAAGCTGGCATGGGCAAGCCGATCTCCGCCTTCGGCACGCTGGTCGAGCGTCTTGAGATGAACCTGACCGACCCCTCGCCGGACCTGCCGGAGGGCGAGCGTTCCACCGTGGCGCATCCGCATCCGATCCTGTCGGATGAACGGGTACGTCGGGCGCTGTCCATGGCGATCGACCGCGAACTGCTGGTCGAAGTGGGCTACGGCCAGGCCGGCCGCGCAACCTGCAACCTCGTGCCGGCGCCGGCGCTCTACGCGTCTGACAACACCGAGTGCCTGACTCAGGACATCGAAGGCGCGAAGGCCCTGCTGGAAGAAGCCGGCTGGACCGACACCAACGGTGACGGCGTACGCGACAAGGATGGCAAGAAGCTGTCGCTGCTGTACCAGACCTCGACCAACGCGGTCCGCCAGGACTTCCAGGCGCTGATCAAGGATTGGTGGAGCCAGATCGGTGTTGAAACCGAACTGCGCAACGTCGATGCCTCCGTGTTCTTCGGCGGCGACCCCGGTTCGCCGGACACCTTCCAGAAGTTCTATGCGGACGTGGAAATGTACGCCAACAACTTCGACGGCACCGACCCGCAGGCCTACCTCGCGGCCTACCGCTGCGGCAACGAGCCGAAGCCGTCCAGCCAGTGGCAGGGCGAAAACATCAACCGTTTCTGCAACGAAGAGTACGACGCGCTGCTGGACGAACTGTCCCGCACCGGCGAGTTGGACAAGCGCGGCGAGATCGCCAAGCAGCTCAACAACATGGTCACCAAGGACAGCATGACCATCGTGCCGCTGGTCGATCGTGGCCGCGTCTCCGCCGTGTCGAACACGCTTGGCGGCGTGGTCCTGAACACCTGGGACTCCGAACTGTGGAACGTCGCCGACTGGTACCGCATCAAGGAATGATGTGACACGGCAGGGCGCGCAATTTCTGCGCGCCCTGCTCCGGCCTCCCGCGCGGCCTGCGGGCCTCTCCCCCTTCGCGATCCTCCCCCAAGACACATAGGCAAAGGCGGCGCTCATGTTGACCTTCACCATACGACGATTGATTCTGTCGATTCCGACGCTTTTGCTGATCAGCCTTGTGATATTCGGCCTGTTGCAACTGGCTCCCGGCGATCCCATGGCGCAGGTGCCGCTGACGGTCCCGCCGGAAGTGAAGCAGAAGATGCGCGAGGCGCTCGGCCTCGGTCAGGCGTGGTACATCCAGTACTACAAGTGGCTTGTGCAGTTCTTCTGGATCGAGCCGAAGGTCTTCATCGACTACCTCACGAATTCAAGCACCCTTCTGGGCTGGCTGCCCGACACGTCGCTCTACCAGGGTGAATTGCGGGTGATCTCGTGGCAGACCCGCAGCCCCGTCATGGACATCGTGGCACAGCGGATGCCGCAGACCCTCTGGGTGGTCGGGCTGAGCTACATCGTCGGCATCGTCATCGCCATCCCCATCGGGATCTACTCGGCCTATCGCCATTACTCGGTCTTCGATCAGGCGGGCACATTCATCACCATGATCGGTTTCTCCATCCCGCCGTTCTTTACCGGGCCGCTGCTGATCGTCATCTTCTCGGTCTACCTGGGCTGGCTGCCGTCGATCTACGATACCACTCACGTCGTGAACGACTGGGAAAGCTTCAAGGTGCAGTTCTTCCAGATGATCATGCCGGTGATGGTGCTCGCGCTGCAGACCACCGCGCAGATCAGCCGCTACATGCGCGGCGCCATGCTGGACAACCTCAACCAGGATTATGTCCGCACGGCCCGCGCCAAGGGGCTGCGCGAAGGCGTGGTGGTGATGGTGCACGTGCTGCGCAACTCGATGATCCCGGTGGTCACCGTGATCGCGCTGGGGATGCCCGCGATCTTCGGCGGGGCCATCATCACCGAGAACGTGTTCAAGGTGAACGGGATCGGCCAGTTGCTGCTGACCGCCCTCTTCGCCAACGATCTGCCGATGGTGATGACACTGACCTTCATCTTCGCGGTCCTGATCGTGCTGTTCAACCTCATTGCAGACGTGCTCTACGGCCTGCTCGACCCGAGGATCCGCTATGACTGAGCAAGCGACCCCCGCAAGCCCGCTCGAAGCCGATATCGAAACCATCGGCGCGCTGATGGACAAGGGGCCGTCCAAACCACCCCGCAGCCAGTGGCGCGATGTCTGGGATCAGTTCCGAAAGCACAAGGGCGCGGTCTTTGGCGGCGGCTTCCTGATCCTGATCACGTTCACCGTGCTCTTCGGCCCCTACATCTGGGATGTGGACCCCAAGGCATTGGACATCCGCAACAAGAACTGGCGCCCGATCTACACCCTCCTCTGGGATGGCGAGGCCGCGGCGGGCTGGGCACATCCTTTCGGCACCGATCAGCTGGGCCGGGACATTCTCGCGCAGATGATCGCGGGCGGCCGCGTGTCGATGGCCGTCGGCTGGCTCGCCATGGGCCTTGCGCTCGTGATCGGCACCGCGATCGGCGTCATCGCCGGCTACTTCAAGCGGCTGGACTTCTGGCTGATGCGCTTCACCGACCTTGTGCTCTCTTTGCCCATCCTGCCCCTCGTCCTGCTCGCGGTGACGCTGTTCCGCCAGCCCCTGAATTCAAACTTCGGTCCCGAAGGCGGCATGTTCATCCTGATCGTCTCGGTCATCGGGCTGACCTCGTGGATGCAGACCGCGCGGATCGTGCGCGGCGACATCCTCGCCCTGAAGGAGCGTGAGTTCATCCTCGCCGCACGGTCCATCGGCACCACCAGCGGCAAGATCATCCGGCGCCACCTGCTGCCCAACGTGATCTCGCCCATCATGGTCTCGGCCACCCTTGGCCTTGCCACCGCGATCATCACGGAAAGCGCGCTCAGCTTTCTGGGTGTCGGGTTCCCGTCCGACTATCCGACATGGGGCAAACTGCTGGCCGACGCCGTTCCGCGGATGCAGGACTTTCCGGAACGGGTCTTGCTGCCCGGTATCGCGATTTCACTGACAGTGCTCAGCGTGAACTACCTCGGCGATGGCCTGCGTGACGCGCTGGACCCGCGGATTCGCGGCCGCTGACCCCGGCGCCGGACGTCTCGGGAGGTCCGGCCCGGTCCATTCCCACAGGCCGGGCCTGCGCCGCTACTCCAGATGTTTGCGCAGGCGCCGCACCATCCACCAGACGCCCACCACCACCGGCAGGGTGACGGCAGCGGTCAGCAGCCCCTTGCTGAGCCCCGCGGCCTCGGCCACCGGATAAAGCAGGTAGCCCGCCAGCGAGACGGCGTAATAGCTGATCGCGACGACGGACAGCCCCTCCACCGTGCGCTGAAGGCGCAGTTGCAGATCGGCGCGCTTGTCCATGCTGGCCAGGATCGCCTGGTTCTGGGCCGACCGTTCCACGTCCACCCGCGTGCGCAGCAGGTCGGACGCCCGGATGGACCGGCCCGACATCGTCGCCAGCCGCCGTTCCGCCGACTGGACCGTGCGCATCGCGGGCTCGTAGCGGCGCATCATGAATTCGGCAAAGCCCTGACGCCCCATGAACCGCGTCTCCCGCAACGCGCCGATGCGCTGGTCCACGATCGCCTGATAGGCGCCTGTCGCACCGAACCGGAAGGCGGACTGCGCGGCAAGGGTTTCCAGTTCCACCGAAATATCCAGAAGCGCGTGCAGCGTGTCTTCGGCCAGCGCCGTGGGGCCGCGCATGTCGGCCATCAGGTCGGTCAGCTTGTTGTCCAGCGCGTTGAGCTGAGGTCCGACCTCTCGCACCATGGAAAAGCCGAGCATCGAGGCCGCCTTGTACATCTCGATTTCACAGAGGCGCTGCACGATCCGGCCGATCCGGCGGTTGCCGGTCTCGGGATGGGCAAAGACGGCAATGCGCATGTGACCGGAGGAATCGATGCGGAAATCGCTCGCCACCACCGCCGCACCTTCCAGCACGCTTGCGACCGCAAGGCTTTCCGGCACGAACCAGTCGCGCAGCATCTCGGAAATGGTATCGTCCTCCGTCGGTCGGGGCATGATCCGCAGCAAGGCCGACGTGATCCGCCCGCCCGGCGCATCGGCCAGCCAGTAGTCCGGGAACACGTCGAACTCGGAGGGGTCGAAGGGCCGTTCGCTCAGGTCCCGGCGAAACACCGTGTAGGTCACAAGCTCGGTGTGCTGTTCCCACTTGAGCCAGTACTTGCCCATCTCCCCGAAATAGTGCGTGGCGTTCGCATCGGGCCGCGGCGCGCCGTAGTGGTCCAGCAGTGCCGCCAGATGCGCGAGATCCGCGGACTTGTCCCGGGAGGCGGCGTCGTGCGGCTGCTTGATGGCAAGGAACACTGCCGTGGACGGCGCCCTGATCGACGGAAAGGGTCGCGCATGCAATTCGCCGGTGAGGGCGTAGCGCTGGGGATAATCCTTGATCGGGGCCATGTGCAGGTCCGGCATTGAATGTCATTTCGTTTGAACATAGGCGATATTGCAAACTTGAACAGATAAAATTTCATTTTTTCAATAGGTTGACGGTGCACCGCCGTATACCATCCCGCCGGGAAACCGCGCCGGACCGCCGGGCAGCGGCGGAAGGCCCGGCTGAACAGGGCGCCCCTGACCCCATCCGCCCCCGCCAGAACGGAAAAAGGCACCCCTCCCTTTCGGGTGGGGTGCCTCTGTCATGGCCGTTCTTCGACCGGGTAGGTCAGTCGATCAGCGGCAGCAGCTTGTCGAGGCTGGCCTTGGCATCGCCGTAGAACATCCGCGTGTTGTCCTTGAAGAACAGCGGGTTCTCGATCCCGGAATACCCCGTACCCTGCCCCCGCTTGGAGACGATGACCGTCTTGGCCTTCCAGCACTCCAGCACCGGCATGCCGGCAATGGGGCTGTTGGGATCGTCCTGTGCCGCCGGGTTCACGATGTCGTTGGAGCCGATCACGATGGCGACGTCCGTGTCGGGGAAGTCGTCGTTGATCTCGTCCATCTCCATCACGATGTCATAGGGCACCTTGGCTTCGGCCAGAAGCACGTTCATGTGCCCCGGCAGGCGCCCGGCGACCGGGTGGATGGCGAACCGCACGTTCTTGCCCTTGGCCCGCAGCTTCTTGACCAGTTCGCTGACCGCCTGCTGCGCCTGCGCAACGGCCATGCCATAGCCCGGGATGATGATGACGCTGTCGGCTTCGTTCAGCGCCTGTGCGACGCCGTCCGCCTCGATGGCCACCTGCTCGCCCTCGACCTGCATCTGTTCGCCCGCCGGTCCGCCGAACCCGCCGAGGATCACGCTGACAAAGGACCGGTTCATGGCCTTGCACATGATGTAGGACAGGATCGCACCGGAGGAGCCCACAAGCGCACCCACCACGATCAGCAGGTCATTGCCGAGGCTGAAACCGATGGCCGCGGCGGCCCAGCCGGAATAGCTGTTCAGCATCGACACCACGACCGGCATGTCCGCACCGCCGATGCCCATGATCAGGTGATACCCGACGAAAAGCGCGCAGAGCGTGAGCAGAAGCAGCGGAAAGATCCCGCCCGAACCGAGGTACCAGATCAGACAGAGCACCGACACCGTAGCCGCCGCGATGTTCAGCATGTGGCCGCCCGGCAGCTTCTCGGCCGCGGAGTTCACGCGCCCGGCCAGTTTGCCATAGGCGATCACCGACCCGGTGAAGGTCACGGCGCCGATCCAGATGCCCAGCACCAGTTCGACCCGCAGGATGTTCACTTCGACCTGGGTCTTCTTGGCGACAATGGCCGCAAAGCCGCGGAACTGGTCGGCGACCTCCTTGGCCGCGCCGGTCAGCGTGCCGTAGTCCTGCTGCGGAAAGGGCAAACCCGCATCGGCAAAGGCCGCGGCCACGCGACCGATCTCGATATGGGCGTTCAGGCCCACGAAAACCGCCGCCAGACCGACGAGCGAATGCATCGCCGCCACCAGTTCCGGCATCTGCGTCATCTGCACTCGTTGGGACAGCTGCATCCCGATCACGCCGCCGCCCGCGATCAGCAGCAGCGACAGCAGCCACAGCCCCGATCCCGGCCCGATCAGCGTGGCGACGACCGCAAGGGCCATGCCGACGATGCCGTACCATACCGCGCGCTTGGCGCTTTCCTGCCCCGAAAGCCCGCCGAGCGACAGAATGAACAGGACGGCTGCGACCACGTATGCCGCTGTTGTAAAACCGAATTCCATTGTTACTTCTCCGCTCTCAGGATTTCTGGAACATGGCGAGCATGCGCCGCGTCACCATGAAACCGCCGAATATGTTGATCCCCGCCATGAACACCGACAGCGCGGCCAGAAGCACCACGATGAACGAGCTCGATCCGAGCTGCATCAGCGCGCCGAGGATGATGATCGACGAAATCGCGTTGGTCACCGCCATGAGCGGCGTGTGCAGCGAATGGGCGACGCCCCAAATCACCTGGAAGCCGACGAAGACGGCAAGCACGAAGACGATGAAGTGCTGCATGAAGCTGGCGGGCGCCACGAGGCCCACGCCCAGCAACAGGGCACCGCCGATGGCCAGCAACGTCACCTGGTTGCGCGTCTGCGTCTTGAAGGCCGCAAGCTCCTGCGCCGCCTTTTCCTCGGCGGTCAGTTCCTTGGCCTTTTCCTTCTTCGGTGCCGCCGCGATCGCGGAAACCTTGGGTTTCGGCGGCGGAAAGGTGACTTCCTTGCCGTGCGCGATCGTCGCGCCGCGGATCACGTCGTCATCCATGTTGTGGTTGATCACACCGTCCTTGTCCGGGGTGAGATCGGTCATCAGGTGACGGATGTTGGTCGCGAACAGGGTGGAGGACTGCGTGGCCATCCGGCTGGGGAAGTCGGTGTAGCCGATGATGGTCACGCCGTTGTCGGTCACGATCTTCTCGTCCGCCACGGTCAGCTTGCAGTTGCCGCCCTTTTCCGCCGCGAGGTCGACGATGACGCTGCCGGGCTTCATGGATTTGACCATGTCCTCGGTCCAGAGCTCGGGCGCCTCGCGGTTCGGGATCAGCGCCGTCGTGATCACGATGTCCATATCGGGGGCCAGCTCGCGGAACTTGGCAAGCTGCGCCTCGCGGAATTCAGGAGACGAAACAGAGGCATAGCCGCCCGAGGCCGATCCGTCCTGCTGTTCTTCCTCGAAGTCGAGATAGACGAACTCCGCGCCCATGCTTTCCACCTGTTCGGCCACTTCGGGCCGGACGTCGAAGGCATAGGTAATCGCGCCCAGCGAGGTCGACGTGCCGATGGCGGCGAGGCCGGCGACCCCTGCCCCGACAACCAGCACCTTGGCTGGCGGCACCTTGCCCGCGGCGGTGATCTGGCCGGTGAAGAAGCGGCCGAAGTTGTTACCCGCTTCGATCACCGCGCGATACCCGGCGATATTCGCCATAGAGGACAGGGCATCCATCTTCTGGGCGCGGCTGATGCGCGGGATCATCTCCATCGCGATGACGGTCGCGCCCTTCTCGGCGGCCTGTTTCATCTTGGCTTCATCGGCCACCGGGCTGAAGAAGGAAATGAGCGTCTGCCCTTCGCGCAACCGCTTCATCTCGGCATCGGAAGGAGTGCGGACCTTGGCAACCACGTCGGCAGCTTTCCACAGGGCGGCGGCGGTCTTGACCACCTCCACGCCCGCGTCCTTGTAGGCGGCATCGTCGAAGCCCGCGGCCATCCCCGCGCCGGTCTCGATCACGCAGTCATGCCCCAGTTTCTGAAGCTGCTGCGCGGACTCCGGCGTCATGGCGACCCGGTTCTCCCCCTCGAATATCTCTTTCGGCGTACCGATCTTCACTCTTCTTCCCCCATTCTGGTCAGGCAGGCGCGCGCGGCTTGATCCTGCACATGATGCACTTACCGCGCAGCCCCCTGATCTACAAGCGGAACACCCCTGCTACCGCAGCGGTGTTCCGGCGTTTGGCGCTATCGTTGCCCAAATATAAGGCAGCGCCACCGGATTCCATGTCGAAACTTTATTTCACGAGCAATGCAGCAAACGCAACAATGAAACCTGATGGAAGCCCCGCGCCGCCACGTCACGCCCGCTTTCGTCCTGCCCGCCGGTTAACCTGTCATTAACCGCGCCGGCGCTAGCGTGGGCGGATGGCAGATCGTTTCGGAAACCGCACCGGCGGCACCTATTTCTTTACCATACGGCTCGCGCAGCCCGGGGACGACCTGCTGACCCGGCGTGTCGACGACCTGCGCCGCGCTGTCCGGCAGACTTTCGTCCACCACCCCTTCCGGATCGACGCCATCGCCGTCCTGCCGTCGGTGATCCACACGGTCTGGACCCTGCCTGAAGATCGCGCCGGGCTTGCCATCCGCATCGGCATGGTCAAGGCGAAGTTCTCGAGGAACATGCCCTTTCCCGCGCACCGGACACCCGGCCAGATCGCGCGCGGCGAAAAGGGGATCTGGCAACGGCGGTTCTGGGAGCATCGGATCACCGACCATGCCGACTTCGCCCGTCACCGCGACCTCGTGCATCTCAGCCCGGTGCACGCAGGGTTGGTGACGCGCCCGGAGGACTGGGCCCACAGTTCGATCCATCGCGACCTGCGGCGCGGGCAACCGATCCCGGACCTCGTGACGCCATCGCTCCCGCCGGCGCCCACCTCTCGGGCGCGGCACGACCCGCTGACGGCTTTGCATTAGAGGGGCTGGGCCGTTGCGGCGACGCTCAGACGGCTTTCAGCGCGGGGGTTCTTTCGCCAGCCGCCCAGCTGCGAACGGCCTTGCCAAAGGCCTCGAACAGGACACGGGACACGGGATCCTGGCCCGCGTTCCATTCCGGATGCCACTGGACCGACAGGGTGAAACCGCTCGCGCCCTTGACATAGATCGCTTCCGGCGTGCCATCGTCCGCGTAACCGTCGATCACGATGCGCGCACCGGGCGTCTTGATCCCCTGCCCGTGCAGCGTGTTGGTGCGCACCTTCTGCGCGCCCATCAGCTTGTGAAACACACCGCCTTCGGAAAAGGTGACGTCGTGGCGCAGCTCGAACTTTTCCTCGATGGTGCCGTCCGGCGGCATACGGTGGTTCATGCGGCCCGGCAATTCGCGGATCTCGGGGTAAAGCGTCCCGCCCATCGCCACGTTCACTTCCTGAAAGCCGCGGCAGACGCCGAAGAAGGGCTGCCCGCTTTCCACGCAGGCCCGGATCAGCGGCAGCGCGATCCCGTCGCGGGCGCGATCGAAATCGCCATGCGCCGCCGTCGCCGCCTCGCCGTATTCCTCGGGGTGCACGTTCGGCCGGCCACCGGTGAACAGGAAGCCGTCGCAGGTTTCCATCAGCTCAGTCACGGACATGTGCCGCGGGTCGGCGGGAATGATGAAGGGCACGCAGTCGGACACCTGGGAAACCGCCTCGGTATTCATCTGGCCCCCGGCATGGACCTTGTACTGATCGTTGATCAGATGCGAATTACCGATAATGCCGACGACGGGACGGACCATGGATCACCTTCTGTTGCTGCATCTGCATGAACATAGGCCATGGCCGCCGCACGCTCAAGCACCCCGTCAGATTTCGCCCTGCAGGCCCGCCGCCTCGATGCCCGCCATCGCGCATTCTGCATCTTTTTCAGACGCGTCCCCCGTCACGCCGACGGCCCCCACGACCGCGCCCCGCCGGTCGCGGATCAGCACCCCGCCCGGCACCGGGATCACCTTGCCGCCGTACACCCCGTTGACCGCCGCCATGAAATAGGCCTGGTCCTCTGCCCGTTTCATCTGCGCCGTGCCGGCCATGCCCAGCATCACGGCGCCATGGGCCTTGCCGTGCGCGATGGCGAACCGGCCCGGCGCCGCGCCGTCGGCCCGTTCGAACGCCTGAACGTGTCCCCCCGCGTCAAGCACCACGACCGACAGCGGCTTCAGCCCCATCTCGCGCCCCTTCTCGAGCGCCTTGCGAATGATCGTCCGGGCGCGTCTCAATGATATGGCCATGCTGTCCCTCCGTTTGCCGCCAATACGCCTTGCCGCGTCAATCCCGGCCCGACGCCTTCAATTCCAGCCGCCGCGCGTGCAGGACCGGCTCCGTATAGCCGGACGGCTGCTCGCGCCCCTTCAGCACCAGGTCGCAGGCCGCCTTGAAGGCGATGCCGTCGTATCCCGGCGCCATCGGGCGATAGGCCGGATCATCGGCATTCTGACGGTCCACGACCTGTGCCATCTTCTCCAGCCCCGCCCTGACCTGTGCCTCGGAAATCACCCCGTGGTGCAGCCAGTTCGCCAGCGCCTGCGCCGAGATGCGGCAGGTGGCACGATCTTCCATCAGGCCGACATCGTTGATGTCGGGCACCTTGGAACATCCCACGCCCTGGTCGACCCAGCGCACCACGTAGCCCAGGATACCCTGCGCGTTGTTCTCGATCTCGCGGGTGATCTCCTCGTCGCTCAGGTTCCGCCCCTCCATCACGGGGATCCGCAGCAGATCTTCCAGTGTCCCGCGCGGCCCGCCTGCCGCGATCTCCTTCTGGCGCGCCATCACGTCCACCGCGTGGTAATGCATCGCGTGTAGCGTCGCCGCCGTGGGAGACGGCACCCATGCACAGGTCGCCCCGGCCTGCGGATGGCCGATCTTGGCCTCGATCATGTCCGCCATGCGGTCCGGCATGGCCCACATGCCCTTGCCGATCTGGGCGCGCCCCTGCAACCCGCAGGCGAGGCCGATGTCCACGTTGCGATCTTCGTAGGCGGCGATCCAGGCGGCGTTCTTCATCTCGCCCTTCGGCACCATGGCACCGGCTTCCATGCTGGTATGGTTCTCGTCGCCCGTCCGGTCGAGAAAGCCGGTGTTGATAAAGGCCACCCGGTGCCGTGCGGCGCGGATACATTCCTTGAGGTTCGCGCTGGTGCGGCGTTCCTCGTCCATGATCCCCAGCTTGACGGTGTGAACCGGCAAGCCCAGCGCCTGTTCGACACGCGTGAAAATCTGGTCGGAAAAGGCGACTTCGGCGGGACCGTGCATCTTGGGTTTCACCACGTAGACCGACCCGGTCACGGAATTGCGCGGGCCGTCCCGGCGCGAGAGGTCGTGCATGGCGATCAGCGTGGTGATCATGGCGTCCATCAGACCCTCGCCGATCTCTCGGCCCTCGCGGTCGAGGACCGCCGGGTTGGTCATCAGGTGCCCCACGTTGCGGACAAGCATCAGGGCCCGCCCCTTGACGGTGACCGTGCCGCCGTCCGGCGCGGTGAAGTCGCGGTCGGCGTGCATCTCGCGGGTGACCGTCTTGCCGTTCTTCTCGAAGGTCTCGGCAAGGTCGCCTTTCATCAGGCCCAGCCAGTTGCGATAGGCACCGACCTTGTCCTCCGCATCGACCGCCGCGACGCTGTCCTCGCAGTCCATGATCGTCGAGACCGCGCTTTCCAGCAGGATATCCGACACATGAGCCGCATCGGTCTTGCCGATGGGGCTGTCGGCGTCAAGTTGAACTTCGATGTGCAAACCATTGTTTCTGAACAGAATCGCATCTGGCGCATCGGCCGCCCCCCGGTACCCGGCAAAGCAGCCGGGATCGGCCAGCGCAATCCCGTGATGGATCGTGGGCGCGCCGCCGGATTCGCTGTGCGTGGTGATTGCCCCGCGATGATCCTCGTCGTTCAGCAGCAATCCTTCCAGTTGGCCGTCGACGACCCGGTATCCGACAAGCTGACCGTGGCTGCCGGACATCAGGGGCACCGCATCGTCGAGGAACGCCTTGGCCCGCGCGACCACGCGCGCGCCCCGGTCGGTATCGTATCCGCCCGGCGGCGGCATATCGCCCAGCGCGTCGGTGCCGTAAAGCGCGTCATACAGGCTGCCCCACCGCGCATTGGCGGCGTTCAGGGCAAAGCGCGCGTTGGTGATCGGGACGACCAGCTGAGGGCCGGGCACTGTCGCGATCTCGGGGTCCACGTTATCGGTGTCGATGGTGAAATCGGGCCCCTCGGACACGAGATAGCCGATATCCTCGAGGAAGGCGCGGTAGCTTTCGGCATCATGGGGCTGTCCGCGGCGCGCGACGTGCCAGTCGTCGATTTGCCGCTGAAGGTCCTGCCGTTTTGACAAGAGATCCCGGTTGGTCGGGCCCAATTCATGCACGAGATCCGAAAATTCCCGCCAGAACGCATCGGGCGCGACACCGGTGCCGGGCAGCGCCTCCTGCTCGATGAAGGAAACGAGCGTGGTCGCCACCTGCAGGCCGTGCTTGTCCATCCTGTCCGCCATCCTTGCCCCTCCTTGCGTTGCTCAGGTCACGCAGGTGTACGGTGCTTGGCGGGGGTGGACAAGTATCGCCGCCGGATCAGTCCGCCGATGCCGTGGATCCGCCCCTTGTGTCGGGCTTGTCGCGGCGGCACCGGTCGGAGCAGTACTTGACGTCGTCCCAGCAGTCGGCCCACTTGCGACGCCAGACAAACGGCCGACCGCAGGTCGCACACGTCTTTTCCGGCAAGTCCGACTTCTTGCGCATCTTCGCCATGGGGCACCTCTGCCGGAACGACAAAACGGCCCCCGAAACCGGAGACCGTCTGACTTCTCTACACTGTAATCAGCCTCAGTTGGACTCGTTCGTCCCGGGCTCGACTGGATCGACCGCAACGGCACCGGTGTCGCTGGTCGTTGCATCGTTGTTTGCACCAACCGGCACCGCTTCGTCATCGCCTCCGCGCATCACGGCGAGGAACACGATGATGAGCAGCATCAGGACACCGAACAGCATTGCACCCTTGATGCCCAGCAACGCGGGCTTGTGACGTTCTTCTTGCTTGTCAACATTCGTGTCAGGCGCGGACATTAATCTCTCCTCGTCTCAATAAATTCGACCCGTTGCAGGGCATGCTTCAGGAACATAACGTGCGGGACAAAGATCGGTTCCGACAAAAGAGGTACTTTCATGCGCGATGCCGCCCCCAACACCGTCTACCTGTCAGACTACACCCCGTTCGGGTTTATCGTGGACAGCGTGGCGCTGGAGTTCGACCTCGATCCGCGGCACACCCGCGTCAAAAGCCGGATCGCCTTCCGGCCCAACCCCGATGCCACGGACAGGCGATTCTTCCTGCATGGCGAGAACCTGCGACTGATCTCCGCCCGGATCGACGGCCATGACGTGACCTGCACCCTCACCGAAGAAGGGCTGACCTGCGATGTCCCCGATGCCCCCTTCATCTGGGAGGCCGAGGTGGAGATCGCGCCGATCGAGAATACCGCGCTCGAGGGGCTCTACATGTCGAACGGCATGTACTGCACGCAATGCGAGGCCGAAGGCTTTCGCAAGATCACCTACTATCCCGACCGCCCGGACGTGATGAGCGTCTTCACGGTTACGATCAACGGGCCCCACCCCGTCCTGCTGAGCAACGGCAACCCCGTCGCCGCGACGGAACATCAGGCGGAATGGCACGACCCCTGGCCCAAGCCTGCCTATCTCTTTGCGCTGGTCGCGGGTGATCTCGTGGCCCACTCGGACCGCTTTACCACCATGAACGGCCGCGAGGTGGATCTGAACCTCTACGTCCGCCCCGGCGACGAGGACAAATGCGCCTTCGGCATGCAGGCGCTCAAGGCCTCGATGAAGTGGGACGAGGACGTCTATGGCCGCGAATACGATCTGGACCTCTTCAACATCGTCGCCGTCGACGATTTCAACATGGGCGCGATGGAGAACAAGGGGCTGAACATCTTCAACTCCTCCGCCGTGCTCGCGTCGCCGCAGACCTCCACCGACATGAACTTCGAACGGATCGAAGCCATCATCGCGCACGAGTATTTCCACAACTGGACCGGCAACCGCATCACCTGCCGCGACTGGTTCCAGCTGTGCCTCAAGGAGGGGCTGACCGTGTTCCGCGACAGCCAGTTCACCTCCGACATGCGCTCCGCCCCGGTCAAACGCATCGCGGACGTGATCGACCTGCGCGCGCGCCAGTTCCCCGAGGACCAAGGCCCGCTGTCGCATCCCGTCAGGCCGGAAAGCTTTCAGGAAATCAATAACTTCTACACGGCCACGGTCTACGAGAAAGGGGCCGAGGTCATCCGGATGCTCAAGACGCTGGTGGGTGACGAGGCCTATGACCGCGCGCTCGCGCTCTATTTCGACCGTCACGACGGACAGGCCTGCACGATCGAGGACTGGCTGAAGGTCTTTGAAGACACCACGGGAAGAAGCCTCGCCCAGTTCAAGCGCTGGTACTCGCAGGCCGGCACCCCGAGGCTGAAGGTCAGCGAAAGCTGGGAGGACGGGATCCTGACCCTGACCTTCCGTCAGGACACCAAGCCAAGCGCGGCCTCGCCCGACCCGAAACCGCAGATCATTCCCATCGCGACCGGGCTGATCGGCCCCGATGGAGAGGAAGTGGCCGAGACCCGCATCCTCGAAATGTCGGAAGCCACGCAGAGTTTCAGTTTCGAAGGGCTCGCCCGGCGGCCGGTGCCCTCGATCCTGCGCGGGTTTTCCGCGCCGGTGATGCTCGAACATGATCTGAGCGATGCGGACCGCACGCATCTGCTGGCCCACGACACCGATCCCTTCAACCGCTGGGAATCGGCGCGGACGCTGGCGCGCGGATCCCTGCTGCCCATGATCCACGACGGCGCAGGGGCTGATCCCGCCTTTCTCGACGCGATCCGCAAGGTCGTTGCGGATGACACGCTCGACCCCGCCTACAGGGCGCTGATGCTGGGACTACCCACGCAATCCGAACTGGCGGCGCTGATCCACGCCGAAGGCGGCACCCCGATGCCCGAGAAAATCCATGCCGGGGTGGAGGCGATGCGCGATGCCATGGCCGAAACCTTCGGCGACGCCGCGCAGCGCATCCGCGATACCCATCTCGTCAGCGCGCCCTACGACCCCGGCGCCGAACAGGCCGGGCAACGCAGCCTCGCCAACGCCATGCTGTCGCTGATCACCCGGCGGGACGGCGGCGCGGCGGCGCAGGCCCAGTTCGACAGCGCGGACAACATGACCAACCAGCTCGCCGCGCTGGCGGCCCTGCTTCATATCGACAGGGGCAGCGAGGCGCTGGCCGCCTTCGAGGCCCAGTGGAAGGACGACCGGCTGGTCATGGACAAGTGGTTCGGACTGCAGGTCACGCAGGCCCGGCCCGAGGAGGCGGCATCGGTCGCCGAGGCGCTGACCGACCATCCCGATTTCACGTGGCAGACGCCGAACCGCTTCCGCGCCGTGTTCGGTGCGCTGGCGATGCACCATGCGGGCTTCCACCACGCTTCGGGCAAGGGCTACCGGCTGCTGGCAGACTGGTTGATCCGGCTTGACCCGAAGAACCCGCAGACCACCGCCCGCATGTGCTCGGCGTTCCAGACGTGGAAGCGCTACGACGCGGACCGTCAGGCGCTGATCGCGGCCGAACTCGACCGGATCCTGTCCACGCCGAAGCTCAGCCGCGACACCACCGAGATGCTGACCCGCATCCGGGGCGCGTCGTGACCCGGCCGGTCTGCCTCATCACCGGCGCTTCGGCGGGGATCGGTGCGGCCTGCGCACGGCTGGCGGCCGCACGGGGCTACGACCTCGTCCTCAACTATCGCACGGATCACGACGGGGCGCACCGCGTCGCCAGCGATGTGGAACGTGCGGGGGCCCATGCCCTGCTCTGCCCTGCCGATGTGGCCGACCCGGACGCCATCGAGGACATGTTCGCGCAGATCGACGACGAATTCGGCCAGCTCGATGCGCTCATCAACAACGCCGGTATCGTCGATCACGCGGCATCGGTGACCGAACTGACCCACGCCCGGTTGCGCAGGATGTTCGACGTCAACGTGATCGGCGCGATACTGGTGGCCGGCGCCGCCGTCCGGCGGATGCAGGCGCAGGGCGACGGCGGTGCGATCGTCAACATCTCCTCCGCCGCTGCGCGGTTGGGATCGGCCAACGAGTTCGTCGATTATGCCGCCGCCAAGGCCGCCATCGACACCTTTACCAAGGGCCTGTCGGACGAGGTCGCGGCCGAAGGCATCCGCGTGATGTCCCTGCGTCCCGGCCTGATCGAAACGGGCATCCACGCCAAGGGCGGCAGCCCGGACCGCGCCATGCGCCTGTCCGGCAATGTGCCGATGCGCCGCGCGGGCACCGCAGAGGAAATCGCCCATGCGGCCCTGTGGCTGCTGTCGGACGAGGCGAGCTACATCACCGGCTCGACCCTCGATGTCTCGGGCGGCAGATAGACGCGGTGACGGTGGCCCCGCAGGACGCGGTTCTCAGCTTCCGCCGCGAAGGGCGCAGCCTGCGGGGGGCAGCGGTGCTCGTCGCTGTCTGGGGCGCGCTGGCCGCCCTCTGGATCGGGCTGGAGGCCGCGCCGGTGCTGGTGGCCATCCTCGGCGCCTTCACCCTGCCCGCGCTCTGGGATCTCGTGCGAAACCCGCTGGCGGGGATGGATCTGACACCCACCCGGCTGCGCTGGTTTACCGGACCGCGCGACGCGCATATCGCCCTGTCTGAAATCGACCACCTGCGGCTCGACACGCGGCTCGATTTCTCGGTGCGCGCTACCGTGGTCCTCTCGAACGGCCGCAAGATCAGGATCCCCTTCGAGGCGACACCGCCGCACCGATCATTCGAGACGGCGCTTGTCTCGCAGGGGGTGCGGGTCAAGCGGTTCCATTTCCAGTTGCTGCAATAGGCCCCGCCGAACGGCTGCCGGGCCTCAGGGGCGCGCGCGCGGACGCACGACACTGATCGGCTCGCAATAGCTTTGCCGCCGCAGCCAGTTGGCCATCTCCCGCCGCTTGGAGGCAGAGCGCATGGGCCCCCAGTCCGCGCCGACGCCCCGGTTCCCCCGTGGGCCCGAGATGACACCGTCGCGCGGCACGGTGTGGGCCATGATGCGCACCGCGCAACTGAGGTTCGCGGGGCCGCTCTTGAGCGACGCGCCGTCGCCCGCGTTGCACTTGTAGCCGCGTGCGGTGCCCGGCAGGATCTGCAGCAGGCCGTACCAGCGACCGCCGCCGCCGACCGCCCAGGGCTTGTAGGTGCTCTCGTGCTTGGCCAGCGCCGACAGGAAACCGACCCAGAAGGCCCGGCGCCTGCGTTCGTCGGCCTGCGGATAGGCCGGACACCACGTGTCGATGTCGCCGGGCACCATGTCCACCAGCGGCTTGCCATGCGCCTTGAGCGCGGCCAGCGCCGTGCGCGTCCACAGGGCGTGCCCCGCCATATGTTGCCACCGTGTCCGCGGCAGGTTCGGCGCGCGCGCCTTGGGCCTCAGCACCGGCACCACTGGCATGGCCAGCGCCACGTCGTCGGCTGACGCGGGGGGCAGATCGACGGTGCCGGGCAATTCCAGCGGCGCGGCCTGGGCACGGGCCGGCAGCGCCGGCACCGGATCCTCTGACACGGGAACCACGGGGATCGGGCCGATCACCGGCTGCTCGACGACCGTGGTCCGGGCCTGCGGACGCAGCGGCGCGCGCCCCTCGGCCAGAAGCGCCTCGGAGATGATGACGAGCGTGATGGTCAGGCCGGCAAATTTCATGACGCACACTATGTGCGCGGCAATTGGGGCTGGCAAGCTTCCGCGCATTTGCCGGCAAGACCCCGCAACAATCGGGGCCCCGCGCCGCCTTCGGTTCCGGGGCCGGGACAATCCTTAACCATTCTGACATTCCTGAGAAAAATGCACGCGACAGGGGAAGTTATTCCCCGAGATCTCCGCACGCCAGCCATGTTTCAGCCCGATTGCGGGACCACCCTCGGGGAACCTGCCAGAACCTTCGGACGATCCCCACATGAAATCGCTGCTCCCCCTTCTCAAACTCCGCATCCGGCCTCTGGGATCGCTGCTCGCCTCCCGGCCGGAACCGGAGCCTGTCCTGCCGTTGAAGACACCGCTCCTGCGCCGCCGTCCCCGGCCCGGCCCCGAGGAACCCCCGGCCATGCTCAGCATTGCCTGCCCCGATCCGACGGCGGAGGACAACGTGCGCGACCACTACCTGCAGCGGGGTCAGCGCATGGTCCGGCAGGAGGACTGGGACGCCTTGTCGGACATGATCCGCGAGGCCGACTCGCAGCGCCAACTGACCCCCGGCTTCATGCCGGTCGCCGAACTCCTCGCCTACGGCGCCCGCTCCGATGTGATCCTCGCAGCGGAACACGCGTTGCTGGATGGCAAACCGGCCAAGGACGCGCCCCTGCTGGCGGGGATCGAAGCGCTGGAACACGTGCTTGCCGAACGGTCCGACGACCACGTGATCGGTGCCATCGTGGCGCAGGCCCACATGGATATCGGCTGGGCCTGGCGCGGCACCGGCTGGGACGCGGAAGTGCCCCAGCGCAACCGCGCCGCCTTTGCCGCGCATTTCGACCGCGCGCGGGATATCGTCGACGATTACAAGGACCGCAAGAAGGACTCTCCGCTGCTGGCCGGAACGGGCTGCGCGCTGCTGGCGAACGCGGCGCAGGGCGAACACCGGGTCGCCGACCACTACGAAACCCTGATCGACCTCAACCCCGCCAACCCGCGGTCGATGCGGGCGCTTGGCAATCATCTTCTCCCGCGGTGGTTCGGCAGCTACGGCGAACTGGAACTCGAAGCGCGCCGCACCGCCGCACGCACGGAAAGCCTCTGGGGCGCGGGCGGCTACACCTGGGTGCAGTTCGACGCCATCGCCTGTGACGACCAGGCCTGCGCGAACCTCGACGTGGATTTCTTCATCGAGGGTCTGCACGACATTTTGGAACGCCGACCCAACGCCTACACCGCGAACCTGCTGGCGGCATATTGTGCCAATTCGGTCGGACAGGCGTTTTCCGGCAACGACCAGGCCGACCAGAACCGCGTGCACATCGCGGAATGCGCCCATGACATCGTCCGCGATCACCTGACCGAACTTCACCCGATGATCTGGGCCCACGCCGCGCAGGGCTTCGACAACAACCTTCGGGTGCGGTCACCGGCGCGTTTCGCAGCCTCGGGGCGCGAGGACGCGATGCGGATCATCACGTCGCTGTTCAGCCGCGAGATCGCCGCCGGCCACCGCATCGTGTTCACCGAGACCGGACCGCAGGCCATGCCCGCCTGACGCGGCAGCGCAGCACACCCTTGCGACATATCCCGCGCTGTCCTATGACCCGGATAGACCGATGATCCCTGACCAAGGTGCGCCATGCTAGACCTGACCTACGACACGCCGAAACCCAAACGCATCGCCGGGGCCAAGGACGACTGGGAACTGGTGATCGGCATGGAGGTGCACGCGCAGGTTTCCTCGAACGCCAAGCTGTTCTCGGGCGCATCGACCCGGTTCGGCGCCGAGCCGAACAGCAACGTCGCCTTCGTGGACGCGGCCATGCCCGGGATGCTGCCGGTGATCAACGAATTCTGCGTCGAACAGGCCGTGCGCACCGGGCTGGGCCTGAAGGCAAAGATCAACCTGAAGTCCGCCTTCGACCGCAAGAACTACTTCTACCCGGACCTGCCGCAGGGCTACCAGATCAGCCAGCTTTACGAACCCATCGTGGGCGAAGGCGAAGTTCTGGTCGAAATGGGTGACGGCACCGCACGGCTTGTCCGGGTCGAGCGCATCCACATGGAACAGGACGCCGGCAAATCCATTCACGACATGGATCCCAGCATGTCCTTCGTCGACCTGAACCGCACGGGCGTCTGCCTGATGGAAATCGTCAGCCGCCCCGACATCCGCGGCCCCGAGGAAGCGGCGGCCTACCTTGGCAAGCTGCGCCAGATCCTGCGTTATCTGGGCACCTGCAACGGCGACATGCAGTCGGGCGCGATGCGCGCCGACGTGAACGTGTCGGTCTGCCGTCCCGGCGCCTACGAACGGTACCAGGAGACGCAGGATTTCAGCCACCTCGGCACCCGGTGCGAAATCAAGAACATGAACTCCATGCGCTTCATCCAGCAGGCCATCGAGGTGGAGGCGCGCCGCCAGATCGCGATCATCGAAGGCGGTGGCGAAGTGGTGCAGGAAACGCGGCTGTTCGACCCCGACCGGCAGGAAACCCGTTCCATGCGGTCCAAGGAGGAAGCGCACGATTACCGCTATTTCCCCGACCCCGACCTGCTGCCGCTCGAGATCGAACAGGCATGGGTGGACGATATCGCCGCCCGCCTTCCCGAGCTGCCGGATGCCAAGAAGGCCCGCTTCATCAATGACTTCGGCCTCAGCGACTACGACGCGTCGGTGCTGACGGCCGACCTCGACTCCGCCGGGTACTTCGAAGCGACAGCCAAGGGCCGCGACGGCAAGATGGCCGCGAACTGGGTCATCAACGAACTGTTCGGACGGCTCAAGAAAGACGACCGCGACATCACCGAAAGCCCGGTCAGCCCGGACCAGCTCGGCAGCATCGTCGACCTGATTGCCTCGGACGCGATCAGCGGCAAGATCGGCAAGGACGTGTTCGAGATCTGCTACACCACCGGCCGCGACCCTGCGGAGATCGTGGAAACCGAAGGCATGAAGCAGGTCACCGATACCGGCGCGATCGAACAGGCGGTGGACGAGATCATCGCCGCCAATCCCGATCAGGTCGCGAAGGCGCAGGAGAACCCGAAGCTGGCCGGCTGGTTCGTGGGCCAGGTGATGAAGGCGACAGGCGGCAAGGCCAATCCCAAGGCGGTCAACCAGATCGTCGCGCAGAAGCTCAAGGGCTGAGGGCGCGGCGATTTCCATGATGACCAGCACTTCCTTCCAGACCGTCAAGCCCGAATGGATCGATTTCAACGGCCACCTCAACATGGCCTATTACTCGGTCCTGTTCGACCAGTCTGTCGACGAGATCTACGAGAGGCTCGGGTTCGGCCCCGACTACCAGAAGACCGGCTGCACCACCTACGTGGCTGAATTTCACATCTGCTACCTGCGGGAACTTCACGAGGGTGACAGGGTGAAGTCCGCCTTCCATCTGATTGATTTCGATGAGAAACGTTTTCACTACTATCAGGAACTGTTTCACGAGGACGGCTGGATCGCCGCAACCGCCGAAGGGCTGACCCTGCACGTGGACCAATCCGGCCCGCGCGTCGCGCCGATGCCGCAGCCGATCCAGGACGCGTTGACAAGCCTCAAGACCACGCAGGACCCGCTGCCGGCCGACGCCCGCGTGGGACGCCGCATCGGGTTGAAGCGACCCTGACGCAGGCAATCAGCTAAGAGACCCACCGAACCACCGCGAAGGAACCCCATGCCCCGTTACGAATACAAGGTCGTCCCGGCCCCGTCGAAGGGCCTGAAAGGCAAGGGCGTCAAGGGCGCGGAGGCCCGCTTTTCCTATGCCCTGCAAGAGCTTATGAACGGCCTCGCGGGCTACGGCTGGGAATACCAGCGCGCCGAGACCCTGCCGTCGATCGAACGGTCGGGGCTGACATCGACGACGACCGAATGGCGCAACGTTCTGGTTTTCCGCCGCCTGCGCGAGGACGACACGGCGGATTTCGCACCCGAGCTTCTGCCCGGCCCTGCTGATGACGAAGCCGAAGCGGCCCCGTCCTCCGACGAGTCCGACGCCCCGGCGGCGGCTGCGGAAACGGACAGCGACGCGCCCAAGACCGACGACACGCCGGCAGACACCAAGAACGATGACGACAACGGCGTCGAAGACACCGGCGACGTCAAGAAGGTCGGCACCTCTCTCGGCAAGCGCGCACAGTTCAAGAATCTTCCGGTTTCAGACGATTAGCGGCCGCTCTTAAACGTCGAGATCAAGCGCCAGCGCGTGGATGCGGCCGATCAGCTCCGGCCCCAGCGCCGCGTGCACCGCGCGGTGGCGCGCGACGCGTGACTGACCCTTGAAAGCGGTGGACCGGATGCGCACGTTGTAGTGCGTTTCGCCCCCCTCGCGAAAGCCGGCGTGACCCCGATGGCTTTCGCTGTCGTCCACCACCTCCAGTTCGCGAGGATCGAAAGCGGATTCCAGGGCCGTTCTGATCTCTTCCGTCTTCGACAATTTTCCCGCCATTTTTTTGTCAAGCCCCTTCAATCTTGCCCCGGAAGGTCTAAACTCATCTCTCCGAGTCGAAAAGGTCTATCGCTATGTCCAAACCAGATCCCTTCGGGTTCGACATGTCCGTGTCGTCCTCGAAAAAGAAGAACCCCCGCGGCCGTCGCGGCATGTCAGGGGCCTCCGAGACTTCGACACGGATCTGCGATCACGAAGGCTGCGAAGAGCCCGGCAAGTACCGCGCGCCCAAGGCGCCCGACGTTCTGGACGACTACTACTGGTTCTGCCAGCAGCACGTGCGCGAGTACAACCTGAAATGGAACTTCTTCGACGGCACCACCGAGGCCGAGCTGAATGCCCAGATGAGCGAGGACAAGGTCTGGGAACGCAAGACCAAGCCGCTGGGCGACCCCGAGGCACGGGCCTGGGCCCGGCTGGGCATCGAAGACCCGCATCAGGTGCTGGGCAAGAACGCCACCCAGAACCCGGGCCGGACCGGCCAGACCGGCCGCCGCCTGCCCCCGACCGAACGCCGGGCGGTCGAGATTCTCGAGGTCAAGGATACGATGACCAAGCCCGAGATCCGCAAGGCCTACAAGCTGCTGATCAAGGTGCTGCACCCTGACATGAACGGCGGCGACCGGTCTCAGGAAGACCAGCTTCAGCAGGTCATGTGGGCCTGGGACCAGATCAAGGGCAGCCGCAGCTTCAAGGACTGATCGCCGCTTCAGAGGGTCCGGCGCAACAGGTGCGCCGCGCCCGCCCCCACCGACCAGACCGCCAGCACGGCAGCCTCTTCGAGGATACTGCCAAGCACGAACAACGGCCCCACGACCGCCGCCGACACGGCATCGCGCAGCGGACCGAAGGGGTCGATATCCGACAGGAACTGGTCGAGGGGCAGCAACACGACCGCCATCATCGCCCCGAAGACGGTGGCCCCGGCAAAGCTCAGGACCGACCGGATCAGCCCGGCCCAGCCCGGTCGTCCGAACCCGTCAGCCAGGGCGAGGCCGCCCAGCAACGCCCCCGCGCCCGCAACCCGCACAAACCCCGCCTCGCCGGAAAAGGTGCCCGTTGTGGCCTGAATGGCCAGGGCCACGGCAGCCCCCGCCGACCCGATCACCAGCGCGATGGGAAATCGCTGGTCCACTGTCATCTTGCGCATCTCATTGTCTCCTTGTGATGTAACCCCTTGCTAAGTTAGCCGCGTGCAGGGCACCGCCGTGTGATCGTGCAGGTTTTGCGGAATTCAGCGGCCCATGGCTCTGGGCAATCGCGGCAGGACTTGGCATGCTCCGCCCGATTGCAGGAGCGTCAGGATGGACTATCAATACGACCTCGGGGCCTACACCCGCCCCGTCACTACTGCGTCGGCGCAGGCACAGACATGGTTCGACCGGGGGCTGAACTGGGCCTACGGCTTCAACCACAAGGAGGCGATCGCCTGTTACCGCAGGGCGGCCGAGGCCGATCCGGGCTGCGCCATGGCACACTGGGGCCACGCCTATGCCGCCGGGCCGAACTACAACCTGCCGTGGGTCCTGTTCGACAGCAAGGGCCGCGCCGAGGCACTGGCCGAAGCCTATGACGCGACGCAGGCCGCGCTGGCGGTCGCCGACGGCGCAAGCCCGGTCGAAGCGGCGCTGATACAGGCCCTCACCGCCCGCTATCCGCAGCGCGACCCGGTGGAGGACATGGCGCCGTGGGACCGCGCCTTTGCCGACGCGATGCGCGCGCTGCACAAGGAGCACCCCACCGACGCCGACGTGGCGACCGTCTTTGTCGATGCGCTGATGAACCTGACGCCCTGGCAGATGTGGGACATCGCGCAGGGCGCCGTGGCGCCGGACGCCGAGACGCTGGAGGCGCAGGCGGTGCTGGAAACCCAGATGGCCCTGCCCGGCGGCATGGCGCATCCCGGCATCCTGCACCTCTACGTCCACCTGATGGAAATGTCGCCCTACCCGGAGAAGGCGTTGCGCGCCGCCGACGTGCTGCGCACCCTTGTGCCCGACGCGGGCCACCTTGTGCACATGCCCACGCACATCGACGTGCTGTGCGGCGCCTACGAGAACGTCGTGCGATGGAACGAACGCGCGATCGAAGCCGATCTGAAATACTACGAAGCCGAAGGCCCGTTCAACATCTACACCGGATACCGCCAGCACAACTATCACTTCGTCATCAGCGGCGCGCTCTACATGGGGCAGTTCGAACCGGCGATGCGGGCCGTCCGCGGCATGCGCGAGACGACGCCAGACGCGCTGCTGCAGATCAAGTCACCGCCGATGGCCGATTTCTTCGAGACGATCCTGGGGATGGAGCCGCACGTCCTGATCCGTTTCGGCATGTGGGAGGAGATCCTCAAGCTGGAGCTGCCCGAGGATACGGAAACCTACGTGATGTGCACCGCCTTCATCGAGTATGCCAAGGGACTGGCCTATTCCGCGCTGGGGCATATCGAGGACGCCGATGCACAGCTCGACACCTTTCTCGCGGTCAAGGCGCGGGTGCCCGAAACCCGCCTGCTGCACAACGTGCGTGGCGTTGACCTGCTGGAAGTCGCGACCGCCATGCTGGAAGGGGAACTGGCCTACCGCAAGGGCGATTACGACGTCGCCTTTACCCACCTGCGCCGCGCGGTCGCGCTGGACGACGCGCTGCCCTACGACGAGCCTTGGGGATGGATGCAGCCCACGCGGCACGCCCTCGGGGCGCTGCTGTTCGAACAGGGTCACTTGGCAGAGGCAGAACAGGTGTTCCGTCAGGATCTGGGCCTCGTACCCGGCCTGCCGCGCGCCTGCGTGCATCCCGACAATGTCTGGGCGCTGCGCGGCCTCTACGATTGCCTGATCGCCCGGGGCGACAGCGACGAGGCGCCGCACGTCAAGCTGCGGCTCGACCTCGCCGAAGCGCGCGCCGACCACCCGGTGAAAGCCGCCTGCGGATGCGCGCAGGTTGCCATCGACGCGGCACGCGCCAGTTAACGGGGCGCGGGCCGGTACAAACCCGCGGCCCGACCCTTGCGCGTGCTCTAGATATGTTGCACCAGAGGCGGGCCGATATCTCCCCGAGCGGGACCAGACCGAAAAGGACGAGGACACATGGCTGACGCCGAGCTGGACATCAACATGAAACCGACAGAAGACATCAGCGTCCGCGACGTTTTCGGCATCGACACGGATATGATGGTCAAAGGTTTCGCGGACCGGACGGACCGCGTGCCGGAGTTCGACAGCACCTACAAGTTCGATCCCGACACGACCCTGGCGATCCTCGCCGGTTTCAACCACAACCGCCGCGTCATGATCCAGGGCTACCACGGCACCGGCAAGTCCACGCACATCGAACAGGTCGCCGCGCGGCTGAACTGGCCTGCCGTGCGCGTCAACCTCGACAGCCACATCAGCCGGATCGACCTGATCGGCAAGGACGCGATCAAGCTGCGCGACGGCAAACAGGTCACCGACTTTCAGGAAGGCATCCTGCCCTGGGCGCTGCGCAACCCGACCGCCATCGTCTTTGACGAATACGACGCGGGCCGCGCCGACGTGATGTTCGTGATCCAGCGCGTGCTCGAAGTCGACGGCAAGCTGACCCTGCTGGACCAGAACCAGGTGATCGAACCGCATCCCTACTTCCGCATCTTCGCCACCGCGAACACGGTGGGCTTGGGCGATACGACCGGCCTCTACCACGGCACCCAGCAGATCAACCAGGGCCAGATGGACCGCTGGTCGCTGGTGGCCACGCTGAACTATCTCAGCATCGACGCCGAAAGCGCGATCGTGCTGGCCAAGAACCCGCATTACAACAATGCCGAAGGGCGCAAGACCGTCCGCCAGATGGTCACCGTCGCGGACCTGACGCGCACCGCCTTCATGAACGGGGAACTGTCCACCGTCATGTCCCCGCGGACGGTGATCGCCTGGGCACAGAACGCCGAGATCTTCCGCAACATCGGCTATGCCTTCCGGCTGTCGTTCCTCAACAAGTGCGACGAACTGGAGCGTCAGACGGTTGCGGAATTCTACCAGCGCCTGTTCGACGAGGAACTGCCCGAAAGCGCCGCCAGCGTCAGCCTGGGCTGATCCTGCGGATCGTGTAAGGAAAAAGGGGCGTCCCGTCGGGGCGCCCCTTTTCATTGCAGCGTTGAACGAAAAATGGCCCCGCCGATCGGCAGGGCCATTCATGATCCGGTCTGGATCACTCGGTCAGCAGTTGCGATCCTTCGGTGTCTTCCGGGTCGGTCTTGATCAGCGACCCTTCGGTCTCTGCATCCGCCCGCGCGTCATCGCTGTAGGCGCCGGTGTCTTCCAGCGACTTCGACGTCTGCTCCATGGAGCCCGCCGCGGCGGTCTCGCCGCCGACGTTCTCATCGGGGTCCGACGCGACGGACTGTGCGGGGGAACCGGTGTCGGCCTGCTGCGCCATCAGGGCGACGGGCGAAGCGGTCAGCATTGCTGCAAGAGCGATACGGGCGGCGTTGTTCTTCAAGGTCATGTTCATTCCTTTCATTGGCGGTGTGCATCAGCGCACCGTTATCCTTTGATTTGCTGAATAGATAACGACCCCGCACGGAACTGGTTCCCGCAGAACGCAATTTTGCTGTTCACCTAATTGTTTTTCTTCGTGAAGCCCTGGCGCCTTGAACTTGCGCGACGACGCACATGCTCGCAGAACATCCCGTACCGCACCCGGCACCACGCACGAAAAAGCCACCGACGCGATCACGTCGGTGGCTTGTCGGATCAGTCAGACCGATCCCGTTTTGCCGGACTTATTCCACCGGCTGGGTCTGCACCCCACCGTCGGCCGGCGCGGATTCAACCGACCGCTGGGCGGCGGCAAGGTCGCGTGCCGTCACAAAGGGCTCGGCCGCTTCGAGGTCGGCCTTGGTGGCGGAGCTGGTCAGCGTCACGTTGCCGTTCTCGTCCTGCTGTGTGGACAGGCTGTCCATGGCGACGGCGACCCACTTCTCGCCGATCCCGAGGAAGCCACCGACGCCGATCACGGCACCTTCGACCGATCCGTCGAGGTTCACGATCAGGTCGTCGATCTCACCGATGTTCTCGCCGGCAGTCGAATAGACATTCGTGCCGATCAGATCATCTGCAAGGATGGTGTTCTCGCCCTGCATGCGGATCTGGCCCTCGACTTCCTTGGCCGGCTCGTCGGCGGCCATTTCGGTCGCTTCGGCGCCCTCGGCGGTCATCCCGTCATCGGCGGGCACGGCAGCGGTGTCGGTGCCGTCAGTTGCCATGGTGTCGTCAGCCGGTGCTTCCGCGGTGTCGGAGGACATCGTGTTGTCCGCAGGCGCTTCCGCCGTGTCGGAGGACATGGTGTCATCCGCCGGGGCCTCTGCGGTGTCGGACGTCATCGCGTCATCCGCGGGTGCCTCTGCCGTGTCGCTGGCCGCATCGTCGGCAGGCATCTCTGCATCAGCCGTGTCGGACGCTTCCGGAGTGGTTTCATCGGCGGGCGCTTCCGCGTTGTCCTGCGCCATCGGCTGTTCGGTTGCCGTGTCGTCGGCGGGCGCTGTGGCCGTCTGGGCCGCAAGAATGGCGGGTGTCGCAGTCAGGGTGGCGATCAGTGCCAAGGTGCTCGCATGTTGCTTCAGATTGGTCATGGTCTTTCTCCTCACTTGGTTGCTGACGGGGCCGACAGCGCCTTGTTGCATCGCCGCTCCCGCCGTTCTGAGCAGCAAATCCGCCAACCCCGTGTCCGGTTCCCGGCGAGCAGATCGGAACCGGCGGAATTTGGCCCATGGCAGGCGGGGCACGGATGGTCGCGCGGGGCGAAACTCCAATCGGGATAAGCGGTTAGACCGCGTTCCTTGCCGCGCGCGGCTTTCCGCCCGCGCCGAAAGTCGTTGACGACGCGCTTTGGGGGTCGGCGCTGTCGACCGGTGCGTGCGACCCCCGGTTACCGCCCGTGCGGCGAAAAAATCTCACCCATGCCAGGACTTTTTCGGAAAGTGTCATAAACTCGTTACATGACCCCTGCGCACCTCATACGAATCACGACCGCCCTTGTCGTCACTGCCGGCGCCGCCCAGGCGCTGCCCGTCTCCCCTTCGGACCGGGCCACGCTGTTCGCGGCCTGCGCGGGCCGCCTGTCGGCGCAGGAAACCTTCTGGGGTCGCAATGCTACCGGCCCGCGGGACAGTGCCATCTTCGACACCCTGACGGAGGCCGCCCTGCCCGCGGCGGTGGCCTACGGGATGCCGCCTTCGGTCGCCCATAACGCCAAGTTCCACGCGTGGCGCAGCCATGCCTACCTGCGCAACGACGCGGAATTCTCGCCCGACGCTGGCCGCCGGGATCGCGCGCGTGAACGGCTGTCGCTGGAATTGCGCGAATGCGATGATCTGATCCGCTGAAAGCCCTCCGCGCCGCTGGTCATTCCAGTGTGAACGGCCTAGGTTGCGGCACAGACCAGACCATTGCATGAGTGCCCCGATGACCAAATCCGACAACCCAGCAGATGCGTTCAAGAAGGCGCTGGCCGAGGCATCCAAGGTCATGGCGAACGATCCCGACCTGAGCGTCAGCTACTCGGTCGATCCTTCCGGGCTGTCGGGCGACGCCATGCGGCTGCCACAGGTCAGCCGCCGGATGACCCGCGACGAAGTGCTGCTGGCGCGCGGCACCGCCGATGCCCTCGCCCTGAACCGCCGGTACCACAACGGCCAGACCCACGCGCGCTACCAGCCGCAGGGGGAAATGGCCCGCGATCTCTACGAGGCGATGGAAACCGCCCGCTGCGAGGCGATGGGCGCGCGCGACATGCCGGGCACCGCGGGCAACATCGACGTCAAGATCAAGCATGACGCGCTGCGCCGCGGCTACGATCAGGCCAAGCAGCCCGGCGACGTGCCGCTGGCCACCGCCGCGGGATACCTCGTGCGGCACCTCGCGACCGGGCGGGACCTGCCTGCCGGCGCGGAAAATGCCATGAACCTCTGGCGCGGCTTCATCGAGGAACAGGCGGGCGGATCGCTCGACACGCTGGGCGACGTGCTGCACGATCAGTCCGCCTTCGCGAAATTCGCGCGCAAGATGATCTCCGACCTCGGCTACGGCGACCAGCTTGGCGACGATCCCGACCAGATGGACGACGACCAGGAGGACGACGCCGAGGAAGGGGCCGAAGAAGAACAGGATCCCGACAGCACCGGACAGGACGACCAGGAAGAGGACGACACAGAAGGCAGCGCCGAGCAGTCCCAGGAAGAGCAGCAGGATGCCTCCGAGGCGCAGGTCAGCATGGACGACATGGCCGACCAGGAGCTGGGCGAGGAAGCCGAGATGCCCGAGGGCGACGCCCCCATGGAGCCGCCCGCGCCGCAGCCGGTCTCGGACGCCGACCCCAACTACCTCGTCTACCTCGACACCCATGACGAGGTGATCGGGGCCGAGGACCTGGCCGAGCCGGTGGAACTCGAACGCCTGCGCGCGTACCTCGACCAGCAGCTCGATCCGCTCAAGGGCGCGGTCAGCCGTCTGGCCAACAAGCTTCAGCGCCGCCTGCAGGCGCAGCAGAACCGGTCGTGGGAATTCGACCTCGAGGAAGGCACGCTGGACGCGGGGCGCCTCGCGCGGGTGGTGGCCAACCCGACCACGCCGCTGTCCTTCAAGGTGGAGAAAGACACCGAATTCCGCGACACCTGCGTGACCCTGCTGCTCGACAACTCCGGGTCGATGCGGGGGCGGCCGATCTCCATCGCCGCCATCTGCGCCGACGTGCTTGCGCGGACGCTGGAACGCTGCAACGTCAAGGTCGAAATCCTCGGCTTCACCACCCGTGCGTGGAAGGGCGGACAGGCCCGCGAAGCCTGGCTGAACGACGGCCGGCCGACCCAGCCGGGCCGCCTCAACGACCTGCGCCACATCATCTACAAGTCCGCCGACGCCCCGTGGAGACGGACGCGCGCGAACCTCGGACTGATGATGAAGGAAGGGCTTCTGAAGGAGAACATCGACGGCGAGGCGCTGGAATGGGCCCACCGCCGGATGACGGCACGCCACGAGGCACGCAAGATCCTCATGGTGATCTCGGACGGGGCCCCGGTTGACGATTCCACGCTCAGCGTGAACCCGGCGAACTATCTCGAGAAGCACCTGCGCGACGTGATCGCCATGGTGGAGCGCAAGAAGCAGGTCGAACTGCTCGCCATCGGGATCGGCCACGACGTGACGCGCTACTACGACCGGGCGGTGACGATCACCGATGTCGACCAGCTCGCCGGTGCGATGACCGAACAGCTCGCTGCGCTCTTCGACAAGGACCCGAGGGCGCGGGCGCGCGTCATGGGCATGCGCCGCGCCGGTTGACGCCGGGTATTTGTGTATTTGAAGAACAATGAAGGAGCGGGCATGTTCCAGAGTTTCGAGGTCACCGCGCGGCCGGAACAGGGACCGCCCCGGCTGCGGGCGCTGCGTACCGAGATCGCTGCCGAGGGGCTGGCGGGGTTCATCGTACCCCGTGCGGATGCCCACCAGGGCGAATACGTGGCCCCGCGGGACGACCGGCTGGCATGGCTGACGGGATTCACCGGCTCCGCCGGGTTCTGTGCCGTGCTGCCCGATGTCGCCGGAGTCTTCGTGGACGGCCGCTACCGCACGCAGGTCAAGGCGCAGGTCGCGTCCGACTTCACGCCGGTGCCCTGGCCCGAGGTACAGCTGGGCAGCTGGCTGAAGGACCACCTGCCGGACGGCGGCGTCGTGGGCTTCGATCCGTGGCTGCACACGCCGGGCCAGATCGACCAGATCGAGGAGGCCCTCGCAGGCAGCCGCATCGAGCTGCGCGCCTGCGACAACCTCGTGGACCGGGTCTGGCCCGACCAGCCCGCGCCGCCGATGGGGCCGGCCAAGGTGCATCCGATCGACTTTGCCGGGGAAAGCCACGCGTCCAAGCGGGCCCGCCTCGCGCGGGAATTGCAGGACGCGGGCCACCGTGCCGCCGTCATCACACTGCCCGACAGCCACAACTGGCTGCTGAACATCCGCGGGTCGGACATCGCGCACAACCCGGTCGCGCACGGCTTTGCCATTCTGCACGACACCGGTTCGGTGGATCTGTTCATGGCACCCGCCAAGCTGGACGGCATGGCCGACCACCTCGGCCCCGATGTGCATGTCTCGCCTCCCGGAGATCTGCTCGACCGGCTGGCGACGCTCGAAGGCCCGGTGCGGCTGGACAAGCAGTCCGTCCCGCTGGCCGTGGCCAATGCGCTCGGCGACCGCGCCGCCTGGGCGGATGACCCCTGCGCGCTGCCGAAGGCCTGCAAGAACGACGCCGAGATCGCCGGCTCCGCCGCCGCCCACCTGCGCGACGGTGCCGCGCTGTGCGAACTGCTCGCCTGGCTCGATGCGCAACCGGCGGGCAAGGTGACGGAAACCGACGTCGTCGCGAAACTGGAAGCCTTCCGACGCCGGGACAACGCCCTGCAGGAGATCAGCTTCGACACCATCGCGGGCACCGGGCCCAATGGGGCGATCATGCATTACCGCGTGACCGAGGAGACCGACAGCACCCTCGAGGACGGCCACCTGATCGTGATCGATTCCGGCGGCCAGTACCTCGACGGGACCACCGACATCACCCGGACCATCGCCATCGGCACCCCGCCCGAGGACGCGCGCGCCGCCTTTACCCGCGTGCTCGCCGGGATGATCGCCATGAGCCGGCTGCGGTGGCCCGCAGGCCTTGCCGGCAGCCATATCGAGGCCGTGGGCCGCATGCCGCTCTGGCTCGCGGGGCAGGATTTCGACCATGGGCTGGGCCATGGCGTCGGCGCCTATCTCAGCGTTCACGAAGGCCCCCAGCGTCTGAGCCGGATCAGCACGACGCCGCTGCGCCCGGGCATGATCCTCAGCAACGAACCGGGATACTACCGCGAAGGCGCCTTCGGCATCCGGATCGAGAATCTGATGGTGGTGCGCGAGGCCCCTTCCCTGCCCGGCGGGGACGACCACCGCGCGATGCTGCACTGGGAAACGCTCAGCTTCGCCCCCATCGACCGGCGGCTGATCCTGCCCGACATGCTGGAACCCGCCCATATCGACTGGCTCAACCGGTATCATGCGGACGTCGCGGAAAAAATCGGGTCGCGGGTATCGCCTGAAACAAAACTGTGGTTGGATGCCGCCACCGCGCCGCTGTGACGGCCGTCGAGCAAGGGGGAGAGCATGGCAGACCATATCAAGATCACCAAGGCAGAAGGCACCTGGAGCGTTCGGGCGGGCGGCGCCGTGCTGGGCGAGAGCAACAATGCCCTTGAACTGGCCGAAGGCGACTACGATCCCGTGATCTACTTCCCGCGCGAGGACATCGCGATGGCCTTCCTCGACCGGACGGACCATAGCTCCCACTGCCCCCACAAGGGCGATGCGGCCTATTATTCCGTCGTGACCAAGAGCCGTACACTGGAAAACGCGGTCTGGTCCTACGAGGATCCCAAGCAGGACGTGGCCGAGATCAAGGATCACCTTGCCTTCTATCCGCTGGATGAAATCACCGTCGAACGGATCTGACCGGCGTCAGCCGACCGTCGATGCGGCGCGCCCGGACGGTTCCGGGCGCGGGGCCAGCAGCCTTTCGATCAGGGGATGGGGAAAACTGCGCGGGGCGGTCACCGCGTAGAAACTTTCCACGATATCAAGCGGAAAGGGCGCGCTGAACAGCATGCCCTGCGCCAGTTCGTCCGCCAGCACCACGGCGGGCGTGATGGCCAGCCCCACGTCGTTGCGCGCCAGCAGACGAACCATCGCCATGTCGTCCACCGTCGCCGCGATCCGGGGCGTGACCCCCAGGCGCGACACGAGGCTGTCGAATCCGGTCCGGATCGAGCTTTCGGTGGGCACGATGACCGGCTCGGTGCTCAGCAGGTCCGCCAAGGTGTCATGGGCCACGCGCGCGGCCGTGCCGTGCAGCCCCACCGGCTGTTCCGCGATCCGATGCGCCACGAGGTCGGGGAAACTGTCACGCGGCGGCGGATCGGTCAGCAGCACAACGTCCAGCGCGAGGTCTTCCAGCGCGCGCAACAGCGTCCCGCTGCCGCCGGACGACAGGACCAGTTCGGCCCCCTCCGACAGCGCCGGCTGCAGGAACCGCAGTTGGAAATTGCGTGACAACGTCGACAGCGCACCGACCCTGAGCGGCGCGCCGGTCGCGCCTGCTCCGATCAGGGTGCCGACCAGATCGTCGCCCACATCGAAGATGCGCTCCGCGTGATCCAGCGCGATGCGCCCCGCTTCGGTCAGGGTCATGCTGCGCCCCCCGCGGTCGAACAGGGCGTGCCCCAGCCGGTCCTCCAGTGTCCGTATCTGCGTGGACAGCGCCGATTGCGACAGGTTCAGCCGCTCCGCCGCGCGGGTCAGGTTCCCTTCGAGGGCGACCTCGTAGAAGTACCGCAGGTGGTGATAGTTCAGGCGCATATCGTTCTGTTTATATGAACGAAATGTTCATAACAATGTATTTTTCTTCATGACACACGTCTTCTAGATCGTCCGGAGTTCCAGCCTCGGAGGATTTCGATGACGTTCCTGCCCCTTCTCGCCCCGCTTCTCATGGCCGTCTCGGCCCTTGCGATGCATCTTGCGCCACCGCCGCGCGGCCACTGGCGCCTGCGCCTGCCCGAGCTTGCCGCGCTCGCGGCGCTTCTCGTCGGTCTGCTGGGGGCCCTGCGCCTCGCGATCCTCGGCCCGTCGACCGGCGCGCTCATCGGCGTCGGCACCTTCGGTCTCTCGCAGCGGATCGACATCGTCAGCGTGGCGATGACGCTGACCGTCGCCTTCGTCGGGTGGATCGTGCTCCGGTTCTCCCGCGTCGCCCTCGACGGCGAAGCGCGCCAGCCCGCGTTCCTAGGCTGGATGGCCGCGACCGTCGGCTGCGTCCTGCTGCTGGTCGGTGCCGGCAACCTCGTCCAGCTCGCCATCGGCTGGGTCGCCACCGGGACGACCCTGCACAGGCTGCTCCTGCACTACCCCGACCGCGTGCGCGCCCAACGGGCAGCCCGCAAGAAGGCGCGGAGCGCCATCGTCGCCAGCGTCGCGCTGGTCCTCGCCTGCGGGGTGCTGATCGCCTGCGCCGGCACCGGTGACATCGCCGCACTCAACGCGCAGGCCCGCGCAGGGTCAGGTGCGGATCTGCTCTGGGCAGCGGCGCTGCTGCTGGCCATTGCGGCGATCTTCAAATCTGCGCTGATCCCGACCCACGGGTGGCTCACCGAAGTCATGGAAGCCCCCACGCCCGTCTCGGCCCTGCTGCACGCCGGCGTCGTGAACGCGGGCGGCTTCCTTCTGATTCGGTTCGCCGACGTGCTTCTGGCCGCGCCCGGCGTGCTGGCGGCCCTGGCGCTGGTCGGCGGTTTCAGCGCGCTCCTCGGCGCTTCGGTGGCGCTGACCCAACCGGCGGTCAAGACCGCGCTTGCCTGGTCCACCTGCGCACAGATGGGTTTCATGGTGCTCCAGTGCGGGCTGGCCCTGTTTCCGCTGGCCCTGCTGCACATCGTCGCCCATTCGCTCTACAAGGCCCACGCCTTCCTCGCCTCTGGCGGGGCGGTGGGCGAAGTGTCGTCGATCCGCCGTCCGGGGCCGATCGCGGTGCCGCATCTCGGGGCCGTGGCCCGCGCCTTCGGCATCGCGCTGGCCTTGTACGTGGTCGTCGGTCTCGCCTTCGGCCTGCCCTCCAAATCGCCGCAGGCCGCGGCGCTCGGGGCGATCCTGATCTTCGGCGTCGTCTACCTGATCGCCCAGGGCATGGCCGGTCTCGCCCCTCGCGCGCTGGCGTGGCGCACGGTCGGCCTGTCGATCGCGGCGACCGTCGCCTACTTCGCCCTGCAGGAAATGGCGAGCCTCGCCGCAGCCGGCACCCTGCCGCCCCCGCCCGCGCCCGACGGACTGGTCTGGGCGGCGATCACGCTGGCCGTGGTCAGCTTCGCGGTCGCCGCGGTGGCGCAGTCGACCTTCCCCCTTTGGGCCGATCATCCCGCGGCCATGGGCCTGCGGGTCCATCTGATGAACGGCCTCTATCTCAACGCAATGTCGGACCGGATTTCCGGCCGGTGGACCCTCAAGACCGGAGAAATGCAATGAAGACCCACATCACCTGGCCGGGCCAGACCCTTCGCTTCTTCGCAGCGGCGGAAGACGCCATGCAACAGTTGCCCCCCGCCTTTCCGCTCGAAGCCACCGTGGCGGTCAATCCGTGGCTGGGTCAGACGCGCGAAGACCGGACCATTGCCGCGGCAAGGATGAAGCTGGTCGGCGGCGGGAACATGTTCCTCGCGCGGGAGACGGTGTCGGAGCGCCTGAAATCAGGCCGGATCACCGACATGGACCTGCAGGAGGCCGCCACCGCACACGGGATCGCGGCGCAATCCCTGCGCGACGCGCTGGACCGGGCAGGCGACACTGCGCGCCCCCTGCCCACCGTGGCCGGGATCGCGGCGAACGACACGGGCATCGACTGGCCCGCGCTGGTCGAAGACCGCATCAGCCACTGGGCCGGGGCGCATTTCGACCAGGGCCAGGCCTTCTGGCCCGCGCCCCGCGTCGGCGCCTGGGCGTCATGGCAGGCGCAGGCAAGTCGCGACCTCACGCCCGCCATCGCCGGTTTCGCGGGCTTTGCGCAGGAGGTGCAGGCGCTGCCCACGGACGCCCGTACCGCCTTTGCCGAGGCCTGCGAGACGCTGGACCTCCCCGCCGAAGCGGCGCCGCTCTACTTTCACCGGCTGCTGATGACACTGCCGGGATGGAGCCAATACGCCCGGCACCTGTCCTGGATCGCGGAACGGGACGGCACGCGCGATGCGACGCTCTTCGAGCTTCTGACCATTCGCCTCGCGTGGGAGGCCGCGCTGCACGCCCGGTTGGGCCCGTCGGGCACCGCGGCATGGCAGGCGGCAAAGACGCGCTATGCCCAGCCCGTGCACGCCGATGAAGACACGCTGATCGACGCGGCGCTTCAGGACGCCGTCGACCGCAGCGCGGAACGCGAGCTTGCGGAAACGCTGTCGACATCCGCCCTTCCCCAGCCGGACACCCGGTCCGAGATCCAGGCGGCCTTCTGCATCGACGTCCGGTCGGAGCGGCTGAGGCGCGCGTTGGAAGCCGCCGACCACGGCATCCGGACCATCGGCTTCGCGGGCTTCTTCGGCCTGCCGGTGGCGCACCGGGCCTATGCCTCGGACATCGTCGAGGCGCGGGCGCCGATCCTGCTGAACCCCGGCATCGAAACCCGTGGCGGCGCCGGCGACCCGGCAGAGACCGCCGAAAGGGTGCGGCTGCGCGCCGTGCGGGCCTGGGGCCGGTTCAAGCGCGCGGCGGTTTCCGCCTTCGCCTTCGTGGAGGCCGCCGGGCCGCTCTACGTCGGGAAGCTGTTGCGCGATGCGCTGGGGATCGCGGGCCGGGCGGCCCATGCGCCCGCCCCGACGCTCGATCTTCCGTTGTCGGAACGGGTCGCGGCAGCCGAGAACATCCTGCGCGCCATGTCCCTGACGCGGGATTTAGCGCCGCTGGTGCTGCTGTGCGGGCACGGGGCGACGGTCACCAACGCGCCCCATGCCAGCGCCCTGCAGTGCGGCGCCTGCGGCGGTCACGCGGGCGACGTGAACGCGCGGCTTCTGGCGGCCCTCCTGAACGACCGGCAGGTGCGTCAGGGGCTCGCCGACCGGCAGATCGCGGTGCCCGAGGATACGCAGTTCGTCGCCGGTCTGCACGATACGGTGTCCGACGCGGTACACCTTTATGCAGACACCGTGCCGGAGAGCCACCTGGCGTCACTGCGCCGGCTCGAGACGGCCCTCGCGAGGGCCGGACTGGTGGCGCGGACCGAGCGCGCGGGCACGATCCCGCGGGGAACGCCCGCGTCGCTCGCCCGCCGGGGCCACGACTGGTCCGAGGTGCGCCCGGAATGGGGTCTGGCCGGGTGTCGCGGTTTCATCGCCGCACCCCGCGCCCGCACCCTTGGCCATGATCTCGGCGGGCAGGTGTTCCTGCATGACTACGACTGGACGCAGGACAAGGACGCCGCAACGCTCGACCTGATCCTGACCGCGCCGGTAGTCGTGGCGAGCTGGATCGCGTTGCAGTACCACGGCGCGACCGTCGCGCCCGAGATGTTCGGCGCCGGCAACAAGCTGCTGCACAACGTGGTCGGGGGCATCGGTGTCCTCGAAGGCAACGGCGGGCCGCTGCGGGCCGGGCTGCCATGGCAGTCGGTCAACGACGGCGACGCGCCGCGCCACCTGCCCAGCCGCCTGATCGTCGTCGTCGATGCCCCCGAAGAGATGATCTCGGGTGTGCTCGACCGGCAGCCGCAGGTCCGCGCGCTGTTCGACAACGGCTGGCTGGCCCTGTTCACGATGGACGGCACGGGTGGACTGGGGCGCCGGTACCGGGGCGGCACCTGGACGGCGCGAGACGCTGCCGGCGCGGATGAACTGGCCAGTGCCGCCTAAAGCCCCGGCACCGGTCCCTGCATGACGACGAACGGCGCGGGATGTCCCGCGCCGTTCTGCCTTTGTCAGGTGATCGCCGCTCAGGCCGCGGGCGGAACCGGCGCGGCGGGAACGTTCGGCGGCGTGGGCAACGGCAGCGGGTCGGAGACCTGCATGACATTCGCCAGCCAGTTCGTGTTCGACGCCAGCGCCGAGGCATTCGTGTTCTGCAATATCGCGCAGACCACGCCGTCAAAGACCACCTCGGTGTCGGTGCCGTTGGCCGCCGCGCGGATGTCGAGACGGCTGTCGTCGGCCTCGATGCTCAGCGGGTCACCCTGGCTTTCGGCCAGGACCAGCACGTCCTCCTCCGGGTCGAAATCGGTGACCACGACCGCCGCCTCGCCGGGCTGATCGAACCCGAGCGCCTCGATGATGTCGGCCCCGGCGCCGCCGGTGACGATGTCGCCGTCGTTGGCGCGGATCAGGTCGTTGTTGTTGCCGCCGTCCAGCACGTCCGGCGCCTCGTCCGTGAGGCCGGGAATCTCGGTGCCGTTGGTGGGCGTCCGGTAGCCGATGAGCGTGTCCTGCCCCGCGCCGCCGAGGATCGTATCCGCACCCAGCCCGCCTTCCAGCAGGTCGTTGCCCAACTGTCCGGCGATGAAATCGTCGCCGCGGCCGCCAAAGATGGTGTCGCCCTGTCCGCCGCCGGTCAGGCTGTCGTCGCCGCCGTCGCCAAAGATCGAATCCGCTCCGAAGCCGCCATTGATGGTGTCGTTCTCCTCGCGGCCCCTCAGGGTGTCATTGCCCTGCCGCCCGTCGATCACGTCGTCACCACCGCCCGCGTTGATGCTGTCGTCCCCGGCGGACCCGTCCAGCGTGTCGTCGCCGCCATAGCCGTTCAGGACGTCATCGCCGGCGCCCGCACGAAACAGGTCGTCCCCGCCCGTGCCGATATAGACGTCGTCGCCCGACGTGCCTTCGGTCACCGGAAGGTCAGGCTCCTGCGGCGTCTCCGGCTCCTGCGGGGTTTCCGGTGTCTCGGTCACCGGATCATCGTCGTTGTTGTCGTTGATAATGGCCCCGATGAGCCCCAAACCAATAAGGGGAAGAAGGAAATAGGCGAGCATGGCAGACCGCTCCTTAAATTTGACATATTTCCGAGATTAGGAATTTATTAACGAATTGAGGAAGTCAAAAAATGCCGGCGCGGCCGGATATTTGCGCCGATTCGGAAACAGTCGCGCCGCCTTTGCCGTAACTGTCCTGCAAGATGAAACGCTTAGCTGTGTTCTTCGGCCGCCGTGGCCGCCAGCGCCCGATTGTACGCTTTCAGCGCATCGACGTGAAAAAGCGCCCCCAGCAACTCGGCGTTGGTACCGGCGGATAGCGTTACAACCGGGATGAACCGCACGCCCGTGTTCTCGAAGATCGGCAGCGCCGATTCGAGCGTCGCCGTCGCGTCGATGTAGGTCCCCTCGTCGATGAGCTGCCAGCACTCTTCGGCGCTCGCGGCATGGGTGTCGTCAGGTCGCCGCATGACCCGTGCCGCCGTGAACATGGACAGAAGATAGGCCTGCGGCCCCGCCGCCAGATGGATGCCCCGCCGTTCGATCTGGGTCAGGAAGAAACTGCGGTCCACCAGACGGCTTCCCAGCGCGGTCGACATGCTCACCGCCACCATCACGGCAAGACCGGTCTGCCAGTCGCCCGTCATCTCGAACACGATCAGCGTGGTCGAGATCGGTGCGCCCAGCACGGCCGCCGCGACCGCCCCCATGCCCGCCAGCGCGTAAAGCGTCGAGGATCCGGATACATCCGGAAACACCCCCGTGGCGATGAGCCCGAACCCCAGACCGGTCAGCGCCCCGATCATCAGCGAGGGCGAAAACACCCCGCCGCCCATGCGCCCGCCCAGCGTGATCGCCACCGCCGCCACCTTGAGCATGGTAAAGACGATCACCTCGTTCAGCACCAGCGACCCGGTCAGCGCCCGCGACGTGGTCTCGTACCCCACGCCGATGATATGCGGAAACCACAGGGCGATCACGCCCAGCAGCCCGCCCGCCACCATCGGGCGCAGCCACCGGGGCAACCGGGTGCGGGCCTGCAGGTAGTTGCCGAAATCCTCCGCCCAGAAGATGCTGCGCATCAGCGCCACCGCCACCAGCCCGCAGGTCAGCCCCAGCAGCAGGAAGGCGGGCAGTTCGACATAGAATTGCAGATCGCCGTAGGTCGGCAGGGCGAATTCCGTCACGCCGCCGAACTCCAGCCGGTTGATCACCGTGCCCGCCGCCGAGGCGATGACGATCGGGGCAAAGGCATGGACGGCGAAATGGCGCAGCACCACTTCGAGCGCGAACAGGGCACCGGCGATCGGGGCGTTGAAACTGGCCGAGACCGCCGCCGCGACCGCGCAACCCAACAGGTCGCGGCCGTTGACGCCGTCGGCATGGATCAACCGGCTGATCTTGGTCGAGATCACCGCCGCCAGATGCACCACCGGCCCTTCCCGCCCGGACGACCCCCCGGTGCTGAGAGTGATCCACGACGCGACGGCCGAGGCGATTCCGGCGCGTGTCTCCACCCGCCCCTCGTGCAGCGCGGACCCGACGATCACGTCCGCCACAGACCGCGCCCGCGCGTCATGCGTGAAATGGTGCAGGATGATCCCCACGATCAGGCCGCCGATGGCCGGGATCATCACGACCCAGTACCACTCCAGCCCCGACAGGAAGCTGTGCAGCGTGTTCACGTCGTCGGTCCCGTAAAGGGTGGATTGCAGCCAGTTGATGCCCTTGCGGAAGAACAGCGCCGCGAACCCCGCCGCGATGCCGATCACCAGCGCGATGAACCAGAACTGGATCTTGCCCGGCCCCTGCGACTTGAGCACCCGCCATCCCTGACGACAGGCGTCGGTGGCATCGCTGATCTGCCCGGCGACAAAGGATCTGTCCGCTTCGCTCATCGGGTCCGCCGCCCCCGCGCCATTCCCCTTGTCCGGCTCCGGGCGGCGGTGCGCCGCCCCCGCGGCGTCAGGGTGCCACGCGACAGCCTCATCCCGCCAGCAGGGCCTCTGCCGCCGCACGGGCCGCATCGGTCACCTGGTCGCCCGACAGCATCCGCGCCACCTCGTCCACCCGCTCCGGCGGGCTCAGCGGCACGACGGTTGATGTGGTCATGCCCTTGTTCACCGCCTTGGCGACGCGCCAGTGATGCGCGCCGAGGGCCGCCACCTGCGGCGAATGGGTCACCACCAGCACCTGCCCGTCCGCCGCGAGCGCCGACAGCCGCCGGCCCACGGCATCGGCCGTCGCCCCGCCGACCCCTCGGTCGATCTCGTCGAAGATCAGCGTCAGTCCGGACTGGCCCTGCGTCAGGCACACCTTCAAGGCCAGCAGGAACCGGCTGAGCTCGCCCCCGGAGGCGATCTTGCCCAGAGGGCCCGCCGGGGCGCCGGGATTGGTCGCCACGGTAAAGGACACCGCGTCGTGCCCCTCGGGGCCGGGGTCTTCGGGCTCGATCCGGGTCTCGAAGACCGCCCGCTCCATCTTGAGCGGGGCGAGTTCCGCGGTGACCGCCTTGTCCAGCTTGCGCGCCGCGGTGGCCCGTGCGGCGCTCAACGCCTCCGCCGCGGCGGCATAGGCCGCCTCCGCATCGCGCACCGCTTTTTCCAGGTCCGCCTGGGCCGCCTCCCCCGCGTCCAGCGCGTCCAGCTTCGCGCGCAGGGTTTCCGCGAAGCCTGCCAGATCGTCGGGCGCCACGTCGTGCTTGCGCGCCAGCGCCCGGATCGCGAACAGCCGCTCTTCCGTTTCTTCCAGTTCCAGCGGGTTGAAGGACATGCCGTCGATCGCATCCGCCACGCCCGACATCGCCTCGTCCAGTTCGACCATCGCGCGGTTGAGCGCGGCCATCGGCGCTTCCAGCGCCCCCTCGGCCCGTGCCGCCGCCCCGTCCAGCCAGCGCAAGGCGTCGCCCAGTGCCCGCTCCGCCCCGTTCTGGCCCATGATCTCGTAGGCGTTCACCACGTCCGCTCGGATCTTCTCGGCGCTTTGCATCAGGCGCCGGCGGGTGTCCAGCGCCGCTTCCTCGCCCTCCTGCGGGTCCAGCTTGTCCAGCTCTGTGACCGCGTGGCGCAGGAATTCCTCTTCCGCCGCGATCTCCGCCCGCTCCCGCGCCGCCCGCTCCGCCGCCTTGCGCGCCGCCGACAGCGCGGCCCACGCGCTGCGGGTCCGGGCCAGCGCCGCCGCGTTGCCCGCGAAATCGTCAAGGATCGCCCGGTGACCCCGCGGGTTCAGCAGGCCCCGGTCGTCGTGCTGGCCATGCAGCTCGACCAGCGTGTCCGACAGGGCGCGCAGCACCTCGCCCGAACAGCGGCGGTCGTTCACCCATGATGTCTTGCGCCCGTCCGAGGTGTTGATCCGCCGCAGGATCAGCTCGTCCCCGCCGGGCAATCCCGCTTCTTCCAGCACGCGGTGGGCCGGGTGGCCGGGCGGCAGGTCGAACCATGCGGTCACTTCGCCCTGCTCCGCCCCTTGCCGGACGAGGTCCGCACGCCCGCGCCAGCCCAGCACGAAACCCAGACTGTCCAGCAGGATCGACTTGCCCGCCCCGGTTTCGCCCGTCAGCACGTTCAGACCCGGCTGAAAGCCGAGCTCCAGCCGATCGATGATCAGCATGTCAGAAATGTCGAGTCCGCGCAGCATGACAGCTTTCCGATGGGCCGGGCCTCAGCCCGCCCCGCTTACAACCACTCGCCCTTGATCGTCTGGCGGTAGATCGCACCCAGCCAGTTGTTCTTGTAGAACGCCGGCTGCAGGCCCTGCCCGGTCAGAAGCTTGTAGCTGTCCTCGTACCACTCGCTGCCCTGGAAGTTGTGACCGAGGATCGCGCCCGCGGTCTGCGCTTCCCGCGTCAGGCCCAGCGACAGATAGGCCTCCACGAGGCGATGAAGGGCCTCGGCGGTATGGGTGGTGGTCTGGAAGTCCTCGACCACGACGCGGAACCGGTTGATCGCCGCCGTATAGTGGTTGCGCCGCAGGTAGTAGCGGCCGATCTCCATTTCCTTGCCGGCAAGGTGATCGAAGGCAAGGTCGAATTTCAGGATCGACGCCTTGGCATATTCGCTGTCGGGATAACGTTCGATGACATCACGAAGGGACTGAAGCGCCTGAAAGGTCAGCCCCTGGTCGCGACCGACTTCGTCGATCTGGTCATAGTAGCTGAGTGCCAGCAGATACTGGGCATAGGCCGCGTCGTCGTCATCGGGGTAGAAATCGATGAACCGCTGCGCGGCGGACCGGCTGTTGGGATAGTCTTGGTCCTGGTGATAGGAAAACGCCTGCATGATCAGCGCGCGCTTCGCCCATTCGGAATAGGGATAAAGCCGCTCGATCTCGGCGAAATAGAACGCCGCTTCCTGCGGTTGCCGGCGGTTCAGTTCGAACTCGCCCCGCTCGAAGATCTGCTCCGCCGAATAGGTTTCGAGCGGGATTTCCTGCGGGTTGAAGAAGTTCTTGGTGAACCGTCCGGTGTCCTGGTTGCCACACGCCCCGAGGGCAGCGACGACAAGGACCGTTCCGATCATCCGCTTGCGCGATATCGTCCGAGACATGCGTTTCCCCCTTCGTCCGGTCCTGCCCATGGCCTTGCGACCCCTGTTGAGCCTCTGACTACCACAATATTTTGCGCGGCAAAACTTGCATTACGCGCTTTGTAGCATGGTGACGTCCGAATGCGTGAACGCGACCGCGCCAGATGGCTTTGCATCGGGAATACAGCGCCTTGCGGCGTGTTTCAATGGGTGTAAAGCGATACCGCCGCGCCCGCTCAGGCGACCTGCGGGATCTCGTCCCAGACAAGGCCCGAACCGGGCAGACGCGCGGTCATCAGTGGGTCGCATTTGACCAGCCGAACGGCATCCGGCGTCGCGAAAAGCGCGCGCAGCAGCGTGTTGGTCAGCGAATGGCCCGCGCGGTAGCCGGTGTAATGGCCCAGCAGCGGCGCCCCCGCGAGGGCGAGGTCTCCCAGCGCGTCCAGCATCTTGTGCCGCACCGGCTCGTCCGCATGGCGCAGGCCGCCCGGCGTCAGGATGGTGTCCCCGTCCACGACAACCGCGTTCTCCGCGGTGCCGCCCAGGGCCAGACCGTTGGCGCGCATGGCCTCGACGTCCGCGCGACGGCAGAATGTCCGGCTGTCGCACAGCTCGCGGGCGAAGGATCCGTTGTTCATGACAAGGGTTTTCTTCTGGTGGCCGATGGCGGCATCCTGAAAATCGATCTCGAAATCGATCCGCAGCGTGTCGGACGGTGCGAGGGTCGCCCGCGCTTCGCCGTCGGTGACCGTCACTTCCTTGAGCACTTCAAAGGCCATTACCGGCGCGGCCAGCACGCGGATGCCGCGCTGCATGAAGCCGCGCACGAACTGCACCGCCGACCCGTCGAGGATCGGCACTTCGGGGCCATCAATCTCGATCAGCGCGTTGTGGATGCCACAGCCCGCCAGGGCGGCCATGACATGTTCAACGGTCGACACATGCAGACCGGCGGCGTTTTCCAGCTTGGTGCACAGCGGAGAGCGGTTCACCGCATCCCACCGCGCCGGGATCAGCCGGTCACCCAGAGAGATGTCCGTCCTTTTGAACCAGATGCCATGATGCGCGCTGGCGGGATTCACGGTAACCGTGGCCGGCGCACCGGAATGCAGGCCATGACCGCCGAAGGAAATCGGGGATTTGATGGTGGTTTGCACGGGCTCGTCCTCAGGGTTCATAGATCGTTGTCTAAGTTGAACCCAGAGTTAAGGGCGGGGTTCGTTTCACTCAACTCAATCTTTGCAACCGACTGAAACATGTCTGTCACAAATGCGCACGATCGCGCCCGACCGGCCGCAACTCCCTGTTCACAAATGAAAAAGGCCGCCCAAAGGCGGCCTTTCCCGTTCGAATATGTGAGGTCTCAGTTTGCCTGACGGCGCAGGAACGCGGGAATTTCGATGCGTTCCTGGTCCGGATCGGCCTCCTGCGAGGGCTGCGGCGCGGCAGATGCGCTGCGCTGCGGCGTGTGCTGGACGGGCGGCTGCTGGCGCACCGGGCGGTGCTGCGGCTGCGCCTGGCTGTCGCTTTCGCCATGGCCGGTCATGCGGTTGATCAGCGAATTGATGCCAAAGCGCGGTTTGTCCTGACCGCCCTGCGCGGCGTGCTGCGGACGCGCCTGCTGCGCTGCCGGACGCGCCTGTTCGGGATTGGCCTTCTGCGCTGCGGCGCGCAGACGTGCCAGCGCCTCGGGAGACGGCGTGCCCGGTGCGGGCGCGCGGGGCGCCACGTAGGCTTCCGGCTCCACTTCGGCCTCGATGCTGTCGTCTTCCTGACGCGGCTCGAAGGCGGCGACCTGCGGCTGGTACGCGGGCGGCGGCAGATCGTCCGTCTCCTGCGCAGTGTCCTCGGCAAAGATGTCCTCTGCCTGCTCCTCGGCGGCGGCACGCTGCACGTCCATGTCCTCGAACAGAGGCTTCTGGCTGTCCTGCTGCGTGGAGGCGGCGACGGCTGCCGCGGCGGGCGCCGGCGCTTCCTCGGTCACGGTCTGCGGCTTGAGCGGCTGGCTCATGGACCGGCGCGGCACCGGGATGTCGGTGTTCACGTCGGTCGCGTCGATGCCGGTGGCCACCACGCTCACGCGCATCACGCCGCCCATGCCCTCGTCCATGGTCGAGCCGACGATGATGTTGGCTTCCGGGTCCACTTCCTCGCGGATGCGGTTGGCGGCCTCGTCCAGTTCGAAGAGGGTCAGGTCGGCACCGCCGGTGATGTTGATGAGAACGCCCTTCGCACCGCGCAGGCTGATCTCGTCCAGCAGCGGGTTGGCGATGGCCTTCTCGGCGGCCTGGATGGCGCGATCTTCGCCCTCGGCCTCGCCGGTGCCCATCATCGCCTTGCCCATCTCGTCCATCACGGCGCGCACGTCGGCGAAGTCGAGGTTGATGAGACCCGGACGCACCATCAGGTCGGTCACGCCCTTGACGCCCTGGTACAGAACGTCATCGGCCATCGAAAATGCCTCGGTGAAGGTCGTCTTCTCGTTCGCGAGCCGGAACAGGTTCTGGTTCGGGATAATGATGAGCGTATCGACGACCTTCTGCAGCGCCTCGACGCCGTCCTCGGCCTGGCGCATCCGCTTGGCGCCCTCGAACTGGAACGGCTTGGTCACGACGCCCACGGTTAGCACGCCCAGCTCACGCGCGGCCTGGGCGATGATCGGGGCCGCGCCCGTGCCGGTGCCGCCGCCCATGCCTGCGGTGATGAAGCACATGTGCGCACCGGCGAGGTGATCGACGATCTGTTCGATTGATTCTTCGGCCGCCGCGGCACCGACAGAGGCCCGCGCACCCGCGCCCAGCCCTTCGGTCACCTTGATTCCCAGCTGAACCTTGTTCTCCGCACGGGCCTGCTGCAACGCCTGCGCGTCGGTGTTGGCCACGACGAAATCGACGCCATCCAGTTGTTTTTCGATCATATTATTGACCGCGTTACCACCGGCGCCGCCCACACCAAAGACGGTGATACGGGGTTTCAGATCGTCCTGTCCGGGCAATGAAAGGTTCAGTGTCATGTGCTGTCCGCCTGTTTTTTAGCCCACGTCCCATGAGCGCTTCGTCGTCGAGATTTCAGGAAAGCTTAACGGTTTGCTGCCGCATCGTCACCTACAAAACACCATAATTACGCAATATATGGGCAGATTCTTGCTGATTTTGCCCGCATGTCGGTGACCCCACTCCATATTGCGATCACCAGTTGTCCCTGAACCATTTCACGGCGCGTTTCAGCGACCGCGCCGGGTAGCGATCGGCCGGAATGTCGAAGTCCCACCATTCGTCCTGCGGATGCGCCGCGAACAGGGACAGGCCCACCGCGCTGGCAAAGCCGGGGCCGGTGGCGGCCTGCGGCAGGCCATGGACACGCAGCGGACGCCCCAGGCGCACCTGCTGGCCAAGGATCTTGGACGCCAGCCCGTCGAGTCCGGGGATCTGGCTGCCCCCGCCGGTCAGCACGATCTGCTGGCTGGGCAGGTGATCGAACCCGGCCGCGTCCAGCCGCACCCGGACCTCCTCGAGGATCTCTTCCACCCGAGGCCGCATGATGCCGATCAGCTCCGCCCGGCTGGCGGTGCGCCGGTCGTGTTCGTAATCGCCGGTCTCGCCGCCGATCTCGATCATCTCGCGGTCGTCCATCCCGGTGGCATGCACCCCGCCGTAGAAGGTCTTGATGCGTTCCGCGTTCGCGGTGGGCACCTGAAGCCCCATGGAAATGTCCGATGTCACGTGATCGCCGCCCATCCGTACGGAATCGGCATAGATCATGTGCTTCTTGATAAAGATCGACACCCCGGTCGATCCGCCGCCCATGTCGATGCAGGCGGCACCAAGCTCCTGTTCGTCCTCAACCAGCGACGAGATGCCCGACACGTAGGCGGAGTTCGCGATCCCCGCGAGTTCGAGGTCACAGCGCTTGATGCAATGCGCAAGGTGCTGCACGGCGGCGGCATCCACCGTCAGCATGTGCATGTCCACCGACAGCGTGTTGCCCAGCTGTCCGCGCGGGTCGATCAGGCCCGACCGGTGGTCGAGCGCAAAGTTCACGGGCTGCGCGTGCAGCACCTCGCGATCCTCGCCGTATTCCGGAACGTCACAGTTCGCCAGCACCTGCGCCACGTCCTGCTCCGTGACGGACTGGCCGTCGAGTTCGATCTGCGCGTCGAGCCCGTAACTGCGGGGCTCGGCGCCCGAGAAACAGGCGATCACGTGATCGACGCGGATGCCCGCCATCTTCTGCGCCGCCTGAAGCGCGGTGCGGATCGCCCGCTCCGTCTCGCTCATGACGCAGATCTCGCCGAACCTGACCCCGCGCGACCGCGTCGTCGCCGCCCCGATGACGCGGAAGCCCGACTGCCCCGCGAGAGAGCCGATCTCGCCCTCGTCACCCAGTTCGCCGCTGCCGTCGAACCGCAGCACGAGGCAGGCGATCTTCGACGTGCCCACGTCGAGAATGGCCACGACCCCCCTCTGCATCGCGATCCGGCGCATGTTCCGCATCGAGCGTTGACTGTCGTAAAGGTCCATCATCGTGTCACTGCCTTGTGATATGGCCGGGCTCTAGCGTCCCGTGCTCTGTTTTATGTTCCACCACGCTTCGGTGGCTTCTTCTGTCAGCCTGACCGTGGGGCGCTCCGACAGCCGCATGTCCACGCGGGACACGTCGCGGGTCAGCACCTCCTGCGCGCCTTGCAACGCGATCACGCGCTCCAGCGCCGGCAGGGCGTCGTACTCGGGCAGAAGGATGCGCTGATCCCGGTCCAGCACCACGTCCCAGCGACGGGCCCCCATCCGCACCAGCCCGCGCACCCGTCCGGCGATCGGCTCGGTCGCCTTGATGAGGGTCAGCGCCTCGGGCACGTGGCGCGCAGCACCCTCGCCCGCGATCAGCGGAAGGTCCGGGCGCTCGGCCCGGCCGGCGATGCGCGCGACCGGCGCGCCGCCCTCGTCCACCAGTGTCAGCCCTTCCGCGTTGCGCCAGACCGCCACCGGCACGCGCGGCATCACCACCACCTGCAGAACGCCGCCCGGCTTAATCCGCACGCTGGCGTTCTTGACACTGTTCAGACCCTTGATCGTGTCGCGCACCTGCTCGAGATCCAGATCGAAGGAACTGAGCGGGAACTCGATCGGCACGGCGGCGCGGATCTCGGCGGACAGCGCGTCCTCGGCACCGTCGATGGCCATCAGCTTGACCATGAATTCGGGGCGTTCCTCGATCGCACGGCGGGCATCCGCGACCGCCTCGACGATCTGGGTGCGCCGGGCATCATCCGCGAGGTAGATCGTGCCGGCCATCAGGGTCAGGCAGAACGGCACGCCCGCGCGCAGCATCAGCCGGAAGCCGGGCGTCAGCATGAGGCGCTGAATACGCCATGCCCAGCGGGACGGCGCGGGATCGGCCTTGACCGCCGTCTGCCTGTTGCGACGGATCAGCGATCGCATGAGGCGTCCTCCACCATCCACGCGCAAAGCTCGGGAAAGGATATGCCGCAGGACTGGGCCTGCTCGGGCGACAGCGAGGTGGCGGTCATGCCCGGCTGGGTGTTCGTCTCCAGCAGGATCAGCCCGTCGGCGCCGCGCGCCTCGTCCCAGCGGAAGTCCGTCCGGCTGATGCCCCGGCACCCCAGCGCCGCGTGCGCGCGCAGCGCGTAGTCGAGGCACAGGTCGAATATGTCGGAAGGAATGTCGGCGGGCACCACGTGGGTCGATCCGCCCGCCTTGTACTTGGCGTCGTAATCGTACCAGCCGGTGGTGATGATGTCGGTGACGGTCAGCGCCCGGTCGCCCATGACCGTGGTGGTCAGCTCGCGCCCCGGCGCGTAGGTCTCGACCATCACGTGCTCGGGCATGGCGTCGTCCAACTGCGGCGGACCGTTGTTCTCCTCGTTCACGAGGTAGACGCCCACCGACGATCCCTCGTTGTTCGGCTTTACCACGTAGGGCGGCGCCATGACATGGTGCGCCATCACCTCGGCCTTGCAGCGGATGAAGCTGTCGACCACCGGCAGCCCGACGCGGCGATAGACATCCTTGCTGCGCTGCTTGTCCATGGCCAGCGCGGAGGACAGCACGCCGGAATGGCTGTAGGGAATGCCCATCCATTCGAGCAGGCCCTGCACGCAGCCGTCTTCGCCCCAGCGACCATGCAGGCAATTCAGAACGGCATCGGGAGAGAGATCGGCCAGCACGGCACACAGGTCGCGGCCCGCGTCGACCTCGACCACCTTGTATCCGCCATGTTCCCGCAGTGCAGCGGCGCAAGCGCGCCCCGATGAAAGCGACACCTCGCGCTCGGCCGAGAGTCCGCCCAATAGTACCGCCACTGTCGGGTTTGTCCTGCTCGACATACCCACTGAAGTGCCTTTGTCCCGGGCCATTTTCGGCCCATTGTTATTATGGTGTTCGCCGTTTTCGGCTTATGCCTCTGCGTCCGGCCCGTCCACGAAATCACCGACCCGCATGATTTCCCATTCTAGCGTGATCCCGCTGGAATCGTAAACCTTTTTTCGCACCTGTTCGCCAAGGTTTTCGAGGTCGGCGGCGCTCGCGTCCTGCGCGTTGATGAGAAAGTTGGAATGCTTCGGGCTCATCTGTGCCCCGCCCAGCCGGGCACCGCGCATTCCGGCATCGTCGATGACCTTCCAGGCCTTCAGCTCGTGCGTGTCGTCCGCCTGCCCGGTGCTGGAAAAGCCCGCCGGGTTGCGGAAGGTGCTCCCTGCGGACCGGTCTTTGGTCGGTTGGGTCTCGTCCCGCCGGGCGAGCTGCTTCTCCATGCGCGCGTGCAGTTCTTCCGGAACGCCCCGTGGCGGCGCAAAGACGGCGCCGACGATCACCGCGCCCTCGTCGAGGTCGCTCTGCCGGTAGCGGAAATTCAGGTCTTCCGCCGTGAGGGTGACGATCTCGCCCCGTCGCGTCACCGCCTGCGCGCTGACGAAATGATCCGCCGTGTAGCTGCCATAGCAGCCCGCATTCATCCGCACCGCACCGCCGATACTGCCCGGAATGGTGCGCAGGAACGTCAGGTCGAACCCCGCGTCCGCCGCCTTGCGGGCCACGTGGGCGTCCAGCGCGGCGGCGCCGGCGATCACGTGGTCGCCGCTGATCTCGATCGCGTTGAACCCCCGCCCGAGCCGGATCACCACCGCGCGCAGGCCACCGTCCCGGACGATCAGGTTGGATCCGACACCCATGGGGAACACCGTCGCGTCGTCGGGCAGCGCCGCGAGGAAGTCGCGCAGATCGTCGAGGTCGGCTGGCTGGAACAGGTGATCCGCCGGACCACCGACGCGCAGCCAGGTCAGGTCTCGCAGCGCGCGTTGCGCCGTCAGCTTGCCGCGCACGGCCGGAAGGTCGGTTTTGCTCATGGCATCGGAGTAGCCGCAATGTCCGCAGCCGTCAAACGGCCCGCACGCGGGGTCAGACGGTGCTGTCGTCCACCCGGCTGGCCCGGAACTGCCGCACCACCCGGCCGACGAGCCATCCCGCGCCGAAGGCGCAAAGCCCGTAGAGCGTCAGCGCCGCCTGCGCTATCAGCGCGTTGCCCTCCAGCGGCCGCGCGTCCAGATGCAGCGTCATCCAGAGCATGTTCAACGCCAGCCCCAGCACCAGAACGCCGGCAAAACCCAGCAGCCTGACGCGGTAGCCCTGCACGGCGCAGGCCAGCATCCACGCCGCGAGAATCGCCACGAGCACGGCGATGGTCCCGGTCATTCGGCAGGCCCCCTCACATCCATGTCCCGCCCGCCGCGGCGCAACCAGCGCATCAGGTAGATCACCGGCCAGCGCAGCACCGAACATCCGCCCGCCAGCACCAGCAACCCGACCCAGGGACCATGCTGCATGGTGACGTAGCCGAGGATCGGGATGCCGATGGCGATCAGGATGTAGGCATTGCGCCAGTGGTGATCCCGGCTGGGGGTCATCGCGATCACGTTGGCGGCCAGCGCCCACAGGCAGGCAAGGACCAGCGATGGGGTCACCGGGGAACCTCGAATTCCTGCCCGCGCAGGCGCGCCACCAGATACCGCAGCGGGTTGCGGTACATCGAGACGAAGGCGGCCAGCGCCAGCATGCCCATGAACCAGCCCACGTGCGCGACGATCGCCACGATCAGCACCGGCGCCGCCATCAGCAGCGCCACACCCGGCACGTACTGCTGCCGCATGGGCAGCATCGCCACCGCAGCCGAAGCCAGCACCCAAAGAACGGAAACCCATAATAGCGTCATGCCCGCTGCTCCTTCCTCTTCCTCGTGTCGTCGCCCGCTTGTCGGGGCGTTCCGATCAGCCGGCGGGCGGGTTGAACCACGCCGGCGCGGCAGAATTATGGCCCCGGCGCCCGTTTCAGGCCGCGGCGCCCTTGAGCGCCTGCAGCTTATCGGGCAGCGCATTGGCCCAGGCGCTGATGGTCCCGGCGCCAAGGCAGACCACCATGTCGCCCGGTCCCGCCTGTTCGCGCACCAGCCGCAGCAGGTCGTCCTCGCCCTGTACCGCGCGGGCGTGGCGATGGCCGTGCCGGATCAGGCCCGCCACCAGCCCGTCGCGGTCCGCCCCCTCGATCGGGTCTTCTCCCGCGGCATAGACATCGGCGATCCCCACCACGTCGGCATCGTTGAAGCAGGCGCAGAACTCGTCGAAGTGATGGCTCAGCCGGGTGTAGCGGTGCGGCTGGTGCACGGCGATCACCCGCCCCTCGGTCGCCTGCCGCGCGGCCTTCAGGACCGCCGCGATCTCGACCGGGTGGTGGCCGTAGTCGTCGATGATGGTCACCCCGTCCACTTCGCCCACCTTGGTGAAGCGCCGGTTCACGCCGCCGAAGCTCTTCAGCGCCGCGCGGATCTCGTCCCGCTTCATCCCCAGATGCCGGGCCACCGCCACCGCGCTCAGCGCGTTGGACACGTTGTGGTCACCCGGCATCGGCAGTTCGCAGCCTTCGATCACCGTGTCCTCGGCCTGAAGGTGGATGTCGAAATGCGCGATCCCCGCCTTGTAGGTCAGGTTGCGCGCCCGGACGTCCGCCTGCGCGTTGAAGCCATAGGTGACGACCCGGCGGTCGGTGATCTTGCCCACCAGCTTCTGCACCTCGTCGTGGTCGGTGCAGCAGACCGCCAGCCCGTAGAAGGGGATGTTCGACACGAAGTCGAGGAAGCCCTGCCGCAACCGGTCGAAATCGCCCCAGTGCTCCATGTGCTCGGGGTCGATGTTGGTCACGATGGCGATGGTGGCGGGCAGGCGGTTGAACGTCCCGTCGCTCTCGTCCGCCTCGACCACCATCCATTCGCCCTGCCCCATCCGCGCGTTGGAGCCGTAGGCGTGGATGATCCCGCCGTTCACAACCGTGGGATCGATCCCGCCCTTGACCAGCAGTTCCGCGACCATCGTAGTCGTCGTCGTCTTGCCGTGGGTGCCCGCGACCGCGATATTGGACTTCAGCCGCATCAGTTCGCCCAGCATCTCGGCCCGCCGGACGATGGGCAGCCCCTTGAGCCGTGCGGCGTCCAGTTCCGCGTTGCCCTTCTTGATCGCCGAGGAAATGACGACGACCTCGGCGCCCTCGATGTTCTCGGCACGCTGCCCTTCAAAGATCGTGGCGCCAAAATCGGCCAGCCGGTCGGTGATCTTGCTCGCCTTCAGGTCGGAGCCCTGAACGCGGTAGCCGTGGTTGATCAGCACTTCCGCGATGCCAGACATGCCGATACCGCCGATGCCGACGAAATGGATCGGGCCCACATCCGTGGGCAGTTTGGTGGCTGCTGCTGCGTTCATCTGCGTTTTCCTTCCTGCGCCAGGGTTTCGACCATCTGCGCCAGCGCCTCCGCTGCCTCGGGCTTGCCCACGGCATGGGCCGCCCGCGACATCTGCAAGGCCGCGTCGGGCTGTTCGAGAATGCTTTGGATCTGCTCGGCAAGGGCGTCGGTGCTGAGCTTGCTTTCGGGGATCATGACCGCCGCGCCCGCCTCCACCAGTCCCCGCGCGTTGGCGGTCTGGTGGTCGCCCGTCGCGGCGGCAAAGGGGATCAGGATCGACGGCCGGCCGATCACCGAGATGTCCGCGACCGAGGACGCGCCGGATCGGCTGATGACCAGTTGCGCCTCCGACATCCGGCGTGGCACGTCGTCGAAGAAAGGCTGCACATCCGCCGCGATGGCGTTCTCGGCGTAGAAGTCCGCGACCCGCTGGCCGTCCTCCTCGCGGGCCTGATGGCTCACGCGGATGTTCCTGAGCATGGCAAGCGGCAACGCCGCGAGCGCGGCAGGCACCACGTCGCTGAGGATCCGCGCGCCCTGCGAGCCGCCCATCACGAGGATCTCCATCGGATAGTCGCCCGGCGGGATGTAACCCGCCCCCGCCCGGTCCAGCACCGCGCTGCGCACGGGATTGCCCACGTGCACGCCCTCGACCCCGTCGGGCAGGTCGGTCGGCCACGTGCCGCAGGCCATCGCATCCACCCGGCGCGCGAAAAGCGTGTTGACCCGCCCCAGCACGCCGTTCTGTTCATGTATCATGCGCGGCACGCGCAGCAGCGTCGCCGCCGAGAGCGCCGGAATGCTCGGATAGCCGCCGAAGCCGACGACCACCGCGGGCCGGTCGCGCATCATCCGCACCGCCGCACCCAGCGCCCCTGCCCCGATCCGCAGCGGCACCATGGCCTTGGCCAGCGGGCCGCCCCGCGCGAAAGTGGCCGAACTGACCTGCTGGATGTCGACCTCGGACGGGAATCCGCTGGTATAGCGCGCACCCCGCGCGTCGGTGGACAGGCGCACCCGCCAGCCGCGCGCCAGCATCACCTCCGCCAGCGCCTGCGCGGGGAACATGTGCCCCCCGGTGCCGCCGGCTGCGATGATCAACAAGGGTGCGGTCATGGTGTCCTCCGTCCGGCGGCGCGGGGCTAGCGGCCCCGGCCCCGGCCAAGAATGTCGGAAATCTCGCCCTGCGGACGGCTGCGGGTAAAGGCCAGCAGCATGCCCACGGCGATGCCCGAGGCGATCACCGACGACCCGCCGTAGCTGACGAAAGGCAGCGTCATCCCCTTGGCCGGCAGCAGCCGTACCGCCACCCCCATGTTTATCATGGCCTGAACGCCGAAGATACAGGCAAGGCCCGTCCCAGCGAGCCGGATGAAGGGGTCGCGTTCCCGCACGAGACGCAGGAGCGACCGCACGACAATTCCGGTGTAAAGCGCGATGATGCACAGCACCAGCACCAGCCCGTATTCCTCGGCCGCCACCGCGATGATGAAATCGGTATGGGCGTCGGGAAGCGACCACTTCACCTCGCCCTCACCCACGCCGACGCCAAAGAACCCGCCCTCGATGATGGCGTTGGTGGCATAGCCAAGCTGCGTGGTCGGATCGACGTCCGGGCTCAGGAACCCGTCGATCCGCCGCGCGAAGTGCTCGGAGTTGGAATAGGCGAAACTGCCGGCCATCACCACCAGCCCCGCCATGCCCACCAGCAGGGTCATCGGGGCCCCGGCGACGAAATACATTACGCCCCAGCCGAAAAGCACGAGGCAGGCCTGCCCGAAGTCCGGCTGCAGCGCCAGCATCAGCACGATCGACATGCACAGCGCAAAGGACCACGCCTTGCCCGGCGGACCGTTGATTTCCACGCTCGCCGCCATCAGCCACGCCGTCACCACGATGAAACCGGGCTTGAGGAACTCGGACGGCTGCACACTGGCGAAGCCCAGCGAATACCACCGCGTAGCACCCTTGCCGAAATCGGTGCCGAGAAAGGGCAGCAGGGCAAGTGCCACGAAGGCGCCGATGAAACCGATGACGGCGAGACGCCGCACCACGACGGGCGACATCATGGAGGTCACCACCATCGCGACGATCGCGAGCCCGCCGAAGAACGCCTGACGCTGAACGTAGTGGAAAGGATCAAAGCCGTTCTTGGCCGCCAGCGGCGGTGACGCGGCAAGGCCCAGCAACATGCCGACGGCGAACAGCATCAGGACGCAGGACAATGCCCAGCGATCGACGGTACGCCACCATTTCGGAACAATCGGCTCGCCTTCCCGAACGGGAACCGCGCCATAGACCATCTCTGTCATGGATACACTGCCTCAGACTGCCTCTTGCCCCTCTTTTGCCGGGGGCGTTCGGATCAGTATAGCAGCAGTTCGATCCGGTGGGAAGCGTTCTGCACCCACCGGATCGCGTTCAGTCGACCAATCTACCCGAAATCGGCCGGATCGCTTCCGGCGTCTCGCGGTTGGCGAGGAAATCCGGGCGCGGCGCCGATGCCGCGAAGGGCGCGGTCACGGCGTTGGACATCGCGTTGTAGACGAAAAACGCATTCGCGCGGGGATCGGGCGTGATGTTGCCGTTGGACCCGTGCAGGGTGTTGCACTCGAAGAAGATCACCGTGCCGGTGTCCCCCTCGGCCGAGGCGATACCACCTGCGTCGCGCGCCAGCCGGTCGATCGTACCGGGCTGCGGCACCCCGACCTTCTGTTCCTTCAGCGAGGTCTCGTGGTTGTCCTTCGGCGTCTCGCCGGCACAGCTGATGAAAACGCCCTGCGATCCGGGCACCAGCAGCAGCGGCCCGTTGTGCGGACCGTTCGGCGTCAGCAGCACCGAAGCCGATACGGCGCGCATCCGCGGCATCCCGTCCTCGGCGTGCCATGTCTCGAAATCCGAGTGCCAGTAGAACTCCTTGCCGGCAAAGCCCGGTTTGTAGTTCAGGCGCGACTGGTGCAGGTACACCCGGTCGCCGAGAAGGAACTCGGCCACGCCAGCCAGACGATGATCGCAGGCCAGACGGCGGAATGCCTCGGAATGCTGGTCAAGGCGAAATACGGTGCGCACGGCATCGCTGTCCGGCTCGCGGATCAGGTCGGCGTCCGGAACGTCACCGCCGCCCT